>NZ_JBVHDI010000014.1:46338-225372 GCF_055563465.1 Amycolatopsis sp. NPDC000009 | reverse complement strand
AGACCGGGCCTCTGCTGGGAATGATCGTGATGTGGTGTCAAGATCACTAGCAGAGGCCCGACCCATACCCACAACCGGCATCAAAGACAGGCTCTAAGGCATTACCTCCGCGGTAATCGACAGCGGGGGCACGATGTTCTCATGACCACAGCCAAGAAGATCGTCCTCGACTGCTTCGAGAACCTGTTCGTACGCAAGGACTTCGCCGCCGCGGGCAAGAACGTGCACCCGGATTTCGTCACGCACAGCCCGGGATTCCCGTCCGGCCGCGACGCTTTCGTCGAAGCCATGCGGAATTCACCGATGGCGGACGCGGACGTCGAAGTGAAACGCGTCATCGCCGACGACGAGCATGTCGTCGTGCACCTGCACGTCGTCCGGCCGGGTGAGGAATCCGGTGCGGCCGTCGTCGACATCGTGCGCGTGGCGGACGGGCTCATCGTGGAGCACTGGGACGTCAAGCAGCCGGTGCCGCCCGGCGCGCGAATGTTCTAGGGCTCGTGATCCGCGCCGCCTGGCGAAGCCGAGCGGGCACCGGCGAGCGCGGGTAGCGTTGCCAAGCATGATCGGTCTGCCCGACACCATCACGGCCTGTCTCTTCGACCTCGACGGCGTGCTGACCGGAACCGCGGCCCAGCATCGCGCGGCGTGGAAGCGCACGTTCGACGAATTCCTGCGCGCCCGCGACGGCGACGCGTTCTCGCCGTTCACCGACACCGACTACGCGGCCTACGTCGACGGACGGCCGAGGGCCGACGGCGTCCGCACGTTCCTCACCTCTCGCGGGATCGAACTGCCCGAGGGAAGCCCGGACGACGGAATCGACGCCGCCACCGTCAACGGGATCGGGAACCGGAAGAACCAGCTGGTGCTGAAGATCATCGAGGACGAGGGCGTGACCCCGTATCCGGGTTCCGTGCGATATCTGGAGGCGGCGAAAGCGGCCGGACTGCGCATCGGCGTCGTCACCTCGTCGGCCAACGGCGCGAAGGTGCTCGACGCCGCCGGCCTGACCAAGTTCGTCGAAACGCGGATCGACGGGATCGTGATCGCCGAGAGGAACCTGCGCGGCAAACCCGCCCCCGATTCGTTCCTCGCCGGCGCCGAAGCGTTCGGTGTCGCACCGGCGAACGCGGCCGTCTTCGAGGACGCCCTCGCGGGCGTGCAGGCGGGCAAGGACGGCGGTTTCGGTTACGTGATCGGGGTCAACCGTGCGCACCACGCGGGCGAGCTGCTCGCGCACGGCGCCGACGTCGTGGTGGAGGACCTCGCCGAACTCCTGGAGGACCGCAAGTGACCGAATCGCTTCTCCGCGGCTACGAGGTCGCGCCCTGGGAGCTGCGCTGGCACGGAATGGACGTCGACGCGCTGCAGCGCACCGAATCGGCGTTCGCGGTGTCCAACGGGCACATCGGCCTGCGCGGCACGCTGGAGGAGGCGGAGCCGCGCGGGCTGCCCGGCACCTACCTCAACGGTTTCTACGAACAGCACGATCTTCCTTACGCGGAAACCGGTTACGGCTACCCCGAAGAGGGGCAGACCGTGGTGAACGTGACCGACGGCAAGGTCATCCGGCTGCTGGTCGAGGACGAACCACTCGACATGCGGTACGGCCAGGCGACCGAACACGACCGGGTCCTCGACTTCCGGAAGGGCACACTCGCACGCGACACCGTCTGGTCCTCACCGACCGGCCGCCGCGTCCGGGTGAAGACCGAACGTCTGGTCTCCTTCACCCAGCGGGCCGTCGCCGCGATCAGGTACGAGGTCGAACCGCTCGACGACGAACTCCAGCTGGTGGTGCAGTCGGATCTCCTGGCGAACGAACCGATCGAGTCCGACACGCGCGACCCGCGGGTCGCGGCGGCACTGGAGTCGCCGCTGGTCGGGGAATACCACCACGCGGAGGCGTATCACGCGGTACTGGTGCACCAGACCCGGCGGTCCGGGTTGCGGATGGCCGCCGCGATGGACCACAAGATCGACGTCTCCGACGGCGTGCGCACGCATATCGAGGCCGAGGAAGATCTCGCGCGGCTCACCATCGCCGTCGACGTGCCCAAGGGCGGGCGGCTGCGGATCACCAAGTTCCTCGCCTACGGCTGGTCCGCGCAGCGTTCGGTGCCCGCTGTGCGCGCTCAGGTCGAGGCCGCGCTGGCCGGGGCCCGCCAGACCGGCTGGAAGGGGCTGCTCGCCGAGCAGAAGGAGTTCCTCGACGACTTCTGGGAGACCTCGGACATCGAGATCGACGGCGACCCGGAACTGCAGCAGGCCGTGCGGTTCGCGCTCTTCCACCTCCTGCAGGCCGGGGCCCGCGGCGAAACGAGGGCGCTGGCGGGCAAGGGGCTGACCGGCCCGGGTTACGACGGGCACGCGTTCTGGGACACCGAGACCTTCGTCCTGCCCGTGCTCACCTACAGCATCCCGGACGCCGCCCGCGACGCGCTGCGCTGGCGTCACTCCACTTTGGACAAAGCACGGGAAAGGGCGGCACAGCTGGGTTTGCACGGCGCGGCGTTCCCCTGGCGGTCCATCAATGGCGCGGAGTGCTCCGCCTACTGGCCGGCGGGCACGGCGGCGTTCCACGTCAGCGCGGACATCTCCGACGCCGTCGTGCGGTACCTCAACGCCACCGGCGACGACGAGTTCATGCGGACCTGCGGCGCGGAACTGCTCCTCGAAACCGCGCGGTTGTGGTTGTCACTCGGGCATTTCGACCGGCGGGGCCGGTTCCGGATCGACGGCGTCACCGGACCGGACGAATACTCCGCGGTGGCGGACAACAACGTCTACACGAACCTGATGGCCCGCCGGAACCTGTTCTACGCCGCCGAAATCGTCGGCCAGCACGACGACGTCGCCCGGCGGTTCGAGGTCGGCGCGGACGAGGTCGCGTTGTGGCGCAAAGCCGCCGACGCGATGCTGGTGCCCTACGACGAGGATCTCGGCGTACATCCGCAGTCCGAAGGGTTCCTGGAGCACGACGAGTGGGATTTCGAGGCGACGGATCTCGATTTCTACCCGCTGCTGCTCAACTATCCGTACTTCGACCTGTACCGCAAGCAGGTGGTCAAGCAGGCCGATCTCGTGCTCGCGCTGCATCTGTGCGGGGATTCCTTCACCCCCGAGGAAAAGGCGCGTGACTTCGCGTACTACGAGGCGCGGACCGTGCGGGATTCCTCGCTGTCGGCGGGAACGCAGGCGGTGGTGGCGGCCGAGGTCGGGCATCTCGAACTGGCCTACGACTACCTCGCCGAGGCGGCGCTCACCGACATGCACGACGTGCACAACAACGTCCGCAACGGCCTGCACCTGGCCTCGCTGGCGGGCGCGTGGCAGGGCACCGTCGCCGGTTTCGGCGGCCTGCGCGACTACGGCGGCAGGCTGACCTTCGCGCCGAGGCTGCCGCCGCAGCTCCGGCGGATCGCGTTCCGGCTGACCTTCCGCGGCACCAGGTTCCAGGTCGAGATCGACGGCGAGGGCGCGACGTACCACGTGATCACCGGGGAACCGCTGGAACTGGCGCACCACGGCGAGACGTTCACGGTGACCGCCGAGCCGGTGCGGCTGCCGATCCCGGCGATCGATCCGGGTCCGGCGCCGGTGCAGCCCGCGGGCCGCGCGCCGGCGCGGAGGCAGCCGAAGGACGGGTGATCGCTCAGTCCGGCGGCTCGACCGGCACCTCGCCGCTGCCCGGCACGCCGTCGACCTCCTTTGTGCCGTGCGGGCCGATGTCGGGGTTGGGCGCGCTGGGCACGTCGGTCTTCGGCTGGATCCCGCGAAGGTCGTCGAGGTCTTCTTCTTCGTCCTGCCCGAAGCTCTTCTTGCTTTCCCTCATGTGTCCGGGGTACCCGCTCGCGGCCGGATGCGCCAGTCTTCAGGCGGCTTTCGCCGGTTCACCCTCCGGTGTGACCAGCCCGTCGAGCATGCCGAGCAGCAGCCCGTCCCTGGTGGACCACGGGCAGATGGCGACCTGGCCGCCGGCCAGCGTCAGCAGCGCCTCGGCGACGATCGCCCCCGCGAGCGCCTGGTGGGAGCGTTGCCGCGAGATACCCGGCAGCTCGGCGCGGCGTTTCGCGGGCAGCTTCGCCAGCCGCGGGATCCACGCGCGGAGGTCGTCGAGGTGCAGTTCCCTGGCGCGGGACGGCCGGTCCCCGGCGAGCCGGGCGAGCTGCCGCAGCACCTTGGAGCAGCCGACGGCGCGATGGTCGCGAATATGCGGGAGGACGTCCTGCATCGCGTCGCGGACCTCGTCGAGCACGTGTTCCCGCACCGCCCGCACGACCTTGGGCGACGGGCATTCGGTGGCGAACCAGTCGCGGGTCAGGGACCGCGCGCCGAGCGGCAGGGAATGCGCGAACCCGGCCTCCTCGGCGTCCCCCGCGGCGAGCTCGACGGTCCCGCCGCCGATGTCGAGCACCAGCAGCCCGCCGGCGGAAGCGCCGTACCATCGGCGCGCGCCGACGTAGGCCAGTTCGGCCTCGCGGCGGCCGGTGAGGAACCGCAGCTTGACCCCGGTGGCCTTCGCGACGTCGCGGACGACCTGCTTGACGTTGCTCGCGTCGCGGATGGACGAGGTGGCGAGCGGGTACACGCCTTCGACGCCGTGCTTGGCGGCCATCGTCATCCCCGCCTCGACCGCGGAAGCGACCGCGTCGATACCACGCCGGGTCAGGTTCCCGTCATCGTCGAGTTCCCGGTCCAACCGCAGCCGCGTCTGGTGGCTCAGCGCGGGGTCGAGCGGCGAACCACCCTTGGCCAGAACCACCAGCCGCGCACTGAACGACCCGACGTCGAGGACCGCGGCGGACGGCTCGCCGATCTGCTTGCGCACGCGAGGCACCTCACCTTCGTCGCGAACGGATTCCCCCGAGGTCTCGCTTTCACTCCTGATAATGGCGGATTTTCCGTCCGTTCAGGCGTGGTTTACGTGCTCTTTCCACCGGGATGGCGTTTTTTGACCACGAAGGGGGTACACCGGCGCAGGTCAAGCATACCTTATCGATACAGGTGAGAGGTTCGCCTCCCCTGCGTGCCTAATCGACGAGTTCGCGAAGCTTCGAAACCTGAGCCACGCGAGCTTCACGACCGGGCAGGAGCGGGTTGACCACCAGCGTGGTCGCACCGGCCTCGCGGAAGGCGGCGAGGCGCTCCTTGATGTAGCCCTCCGGCCCGATCAGCGAGATCGCCCTGATCAGCTCCTTCGGCACCGCGGCGGCGGCCTCGTCCTTCTTGCCGTCCAGGTAGAGGTCCTGGATGAGCTTCGCTTCGGCCTCGTAGCCGTACCGCTGAGCGAGACTGTTGTAGAAGTTCTTGCCGCGCGCGCCCATGCCGCCGATGTAGAGCGCCAGCATGCCGCGCAGGTGGTCCAGCATCCCTTCGACGTCGTCACCGATCGCCAGCGCGGTGCCGACGAAGGTGTCCAGCTCGCCCAGCGACGGGTCGCGCTTCGCCTTGCCCTCGGCCAGCGACGCGCCCCAGACCTCGGCGGCCTTCTCGGGGTGGAAGAAGATCGGCTCCCAGCCCTCGGCGAGTTCGGCGGTGAGCGCGACGTTCTTCGGGCCGATCGAGGCCAGCAGGATCGGGATCCGCGCGCGCACCGGGTGGTTGATCAGCTTCAGCGGTTTGCCGAGGCCCGTGCCCTGCTCGGGTGGCAGCGGGATCGAGTAGTGCGTGCCGGAGTGCACCACCTTCTCCCGCCGCCACACCTGACGGCAGATGTCGATGATCTCGCGGGTCCTGCCGAGCGGCGCGTCGTACTTCACGCCATGGAAACCCTCGATGACCTGCGGACCCGACGCGCCGATGCCGAGCGTGAACCGGCCGTCGGAGACGAAGTCGAGCCCGGCGGCGGTCATCGCGGTCAGCGTCGGCGTCCGCGTGTAGATCTGGAAGATGCCCGACGCGATCTGGACCCGTTCGGTCTTCGCCGCGACGTAGCCGAGCTGGCTGACCGCGTCGAACGAATAGGCCTCGGGGACGAAGACGATGTCCAGCCCGGCCTTCTCCAGCTCGACGATGTCCGCCACGCTGTCGGCGAAACCACCGGCGTAGCTGATCGCGGTCCCGATCCTCATCGGCATCTCCTAGCAGGTTACTGAGCGGTTGCTTAGCGACAGTATGCGCCGGGACGCCGCCTTTCGCCTGTGGCCCGGCTCACTGCGCGGCCACCCAGGCCTTCACCACGTCGTCCAGCACGCGCAGCGGCAGGATCCCGTTGCTCAACACGACCTCGTGGAAACCCTTGATGTCGAACCGGTCGCCGAGCGCGGCTTCGGCCTCGGCCCGGATCCGCTCGATCTCCAGCCGTCCCACCATGTACGACAGCGCCTGCCCCGGAACGGCGGCGTAGCGGTCGATCTCGGCCTCGATCTCGACCCTGGCCATCGGCGTGTTCTCGGCCAGATAGTCGACGGCCTGCTGACGGCTCCAGCCGAGCGCGTGCATCCCGGTGTCGACGACGAGCCGCCCGGCGCGCATCGAATCCTGGGTGAGCATGCCGAACCTGGTCAGGTCGCTGGAGTACAGGCCCATCTCGTCGGCGAGCCGCTCCGAGTAGAGACCCCAGCCTTCGACATAGGCGTTGACGTCGGCGTGCCCGCGCAACATCGGCAGGCCCTTGAGCTTGTGCGCGATGCAGATCTGGAAGTGGTGCCCCGGCACCGCTTCGTGGAATGCGATCGCCTCGCTCGTGTGCTTGGGGCGCTGCTCGGCCTCGTGGGTGTTCGCGTAGTAGGTGCCCGGCCGCGAGCCGTCGAGCGACGCCTCGATGTAGTACGCCAGCGTGCCGCCGGGCGCCTCCGCGGGCGGGACCGGCTCGACCTGGCACCGCTCCTCGGGCACGGTCGAGAACCACTGCGGGGCGACGGCTTCGGCGCGGGTGATGGCGTCACGCGCGGCGTCGAGCAGTTCGTCGCCGTCCCGCCAGCGCAGGGCCGGGTCGGTGCGCAGCCGCTCGAAGATCTCCTCGAGATCCTTGGTGCCGAAGATCTTCTCGCCGAGCTCGCGGTACTGGTCCGCCAGTTTCGCGATCATGTCGAGACCGGTGTCGTGCAGATCCTGCGCGGTGCGCTCGGTGGAGGTGTGCGCGCGGATCAGCGCGGCGTACTTCTCCTGCCCGCCAGGGAGCGCGCAGAGACCCGGCTCGGTTTCGGGCTTCGCCACGGGACGCAGCTCGCCGGCGAGGAAGTCGCGATACCGCGTGTAAGCGGGCCGGACGACCTCGGCCAGCAGCCGGTCCCGTTCGGTCTCGTAGCCCTCCACGGAAACGGACGCGGTGAGCGCCAGCGGATCCCCCGCCTCGTCACCGAGATAACGCTCCACGTAGGCGATCCCGCCTTCGACGAGGAAGCCGGGCGGGACCAGCCCGTCGGCCGCGGCCGCGCGCTGGCGCACGATCAGGGCGTCCAGGTAGGCACCCATGCCTTCCAGCCGCTTCAGGTAACCGCGGACCTTTTCCTCGTCGTTCAGCGACAGCACCGAAAGTTCGTTGAGCATGAACAGCGCGGGCGAGGCGAGCCCGTCGCTGACCGAGAACTCCGACGCCCGCGAATCGATGACGTCGATCATCGCCTTCGCCTGCTGGACCACGACCTCGCGGGTGACCATCTCGGCCGGGGAAAGCCCTTCGGTGGCAAGGGCTTCGGCGCGCTCGGCGATGGCGAGCGCCGACGCGCGCTGCGCGGCCGCGGCCTCCGCGCTCGGGTCGGGCAGCGCGCCTTCGTCGCCGGGGAGGCCGAGCAGGGAGCGCCACAGCGGAAGCTCCTCGAACTTGAGCTCCATCAGTTCGTCGGCGAGACCGTTCGGGGTGTCGCCGTGGCCGGCGACCCAGTCGCGGACCACGCCGTCCAGCACCGACAACGGCAGCGAACCGCCGCCGAGCACGACGTCGTGGAAGGCCTTGATGTCGAACCGGCTGCCCAGTGTCAGCTCGGCCGCGGCGCGGATGCGCTGGATCTCCAGCCGCCCCACCATGTACGACAGCGCCTGGCCGGGGAAGGCGATGTACCGGTCCACTTCGGACTCGATCTCCACGAGCGCCATGGGCGTGTTCTCGGTGAGGAAGTCGATGGCCTGGCGGCGGCTCCAGCCCAGCGCGTGCAGCCCGGTGTCGACGACCAGCCGTCCGGCGCGCATCGAATCCATGGTCAGCATGCCGAGCTTCGCGACGTCGTCGGAGTACAGGCCCATCTCGTCGGCGAGGCGCTCGGTGTACAGGCCCCAGCCCTCGGCGTAGGCGGTGAAGTCGCCGATGCGCCGCAGCAGCGGGAGTTCGGTGAGGCCCTGCGCGAGGCTCAGCTGGAAGTGGTGGCCGGGAATGGCCTCGTGGAACGCCGTCGCCTCCGCCGCGTGCCGGAACCGCTCCTCCGCCTTGTGGGTGTTGGCGAAGTAGATCCCCGGCCGGGAGCCGTCGACCGCGGGCCACATGTAGTACGCGGCGGGCGCGCCGGGCGCGGATTCGGCGGGAACCGGCTCGACCGTCCACGGCTGCGGCGGGATCCGGCCGAACCAGTTCGGCGCCTCGGCCTCGGCCCTGGTGATGGCCGCGCGGGCGGAGTCGAGCATCTCGTCGGCACCCGACCAGCGCAGGGCCGGGTCGGAGCGGAGCTTGGTGAAGATCTCCTGGAGGTCGCTGGTGCCGAAGACCCGGGAGCCGTACTCGCGGTACTCGGCGGCCAGCCCCGCGATCACGTCGAGCCCGGTCTGGTGCAGCTCGCGCGGGGTGCGGTCGGTCGTCGTGTGCATCTCGGCGAGGAGGGCGTAGATGCGCTCGCCGTCGGGCAGCCAGCAGACGCCGGGCTTGTCCTCGGGGCGGCCGTGCGGCGCGATCTCCTTCGCTAGCACCTCGCGGTATTCGGCGATCGCGGGCCGGACGACATCACGCAGCAGCTCGGCGCGGCGGGTCTCGAAGTCCTCGTCGGGCGCGGGCTGGCGCAGCAGCGGATCGGCCGACGGGTCGGCGAGGTGCCGGTCGAGGTAGGCGACAGCGGCGTCGACGAGGTACGCGACCGGGACCAGGCCGCGGGCGACGCCGTCACGGTGCCGCTGCGCGGCCTGCCGCAGGTACTCCGGGATCGCGGCGATCCGCCCGAGGTGCGCCTCGGCCTGCGCGCCCGTCCCGACCGACATCATCGGCAGCACGGTGAGCACCTCGGCGGCGGGCGAGATGAACAGGTCACTGACGGTGAACTCGACGAACCGCGAGTCCAGCAGGGCGATCCTCGCCCGCGCCATCGCGATCAGGACGTCACGGGTGGTCTTCTCCTCGGCGCTCAAATCGTCGGTGGCGAGCGCCTCGGCCCGCTCGGCGAGCCTGGCCAGCCGCGCGCGGAAGGCGTCCCCCGCGGCCTCGCTGAGATCGCCGAGCCCGGTCGATTCCGGACGGAAGCCCTGCAAGGCGGGCATGACCGGCTCGGCGTCGAAGAGGGCTTCGACGAACTCGTCGGCGAGGGCGGAGACTTCGCTCATGTTTTCTTTCCCCAGAGGTCGATGGAGGCGGTAACCCGACCCTAATGGAGACCGGGTACTACCGAAGCCGGGTTTTGCCGCGCTCGGGCGGCCTCTCCCCGCGGCGCCGGGAGCGAGACGGTAGCGTTCCCGGACGTGGCCGTGACCGATCCCGTGGACATCCGCCTGCTCGCCGCCCTCGCGGACCTGGGCAAGGCGGCCGTACACGAACTCGCGGCCAAGGTCGGGATGGACCCGCGCGAGGTCGCGTACCGCCTGGTCGCCCTGTCCGGCAGCGGATTGCCGCTGCTCGTGGGCGTGGAAAGCGACCCGAACGGGCTTCGGACCGCCATCGCGGGCGCGCCGCCTTCGTGGGCTCAGCAACCTCAGCAGCCCCAGCAGCCTCCGCAGCCTCAGCGTCCGCCTGGGCATTCGGGACCGCACAACGTCCAGGGCACCCCCTCCGGGCCGTACAACGTCCAGGGGACGCCGTCGGGCGCGTACAACGTGCACGGCACGCCGTCGGGCCGCTACCCCGGACCGCCGTCGGCCCCGGTGCGTCAGCCGATGGCGCCGCCTCCGCGGCCCCCTGCCCCGCCGCCGCAGCAGTTCGCGCCGCCCCCGATGGCGCCCGCCGACCCCGTGATGAGCACCTGGGGCGTCCCGCAGACCGCGTCCTGGGCGCGCGGCGACGAACAGCAGGTCACCCCGCAGGCCGCCCCGGAGGGCAAGAAGGGCCGGACCGGTGACGTGATGGAGACCCAGGGCCTGGAGGGCGAGCAGCTCACCGTCCAGCTGCTCGAGGTCCAGGACCCGGCGGACTACCTGTTCAGCGCCGCGGGCTACTCGCTGGAAGCCGGGGAACGGTCGGTCGTGGTGCACACCGAGATCACCAACCGCGGGAACATCCCGTTCGTGTCGCTCCCGGACAACTACCTCGAACTGCTCACCGCGGACGGCAAGCCGATCACGAAGGCGCCGGTCTCGCTGACCTCGCGGCCGCCGCACAAGATCGGCGTCCGGCCAGGGGAGACCCTGGGCGGGCACACCGTCTACGTGCTGCCGGACGCCACCCGCGTGGTCGCCGTGCGCTGGTCTCCCCGGCCCGAGCCGGACGAGCGCACGCTGACCTGGTCGATCGAGGACTGACGCGCCCGTGCCGCATTCAGAGGACTAAACGCGGCACGTGCCTAGTTCTCGTCCTGCAGGATCCGGAGCGCGTTCGCCAGGTCGTCCGGGTACTCCGACTCGAACTCGACCCAGCGCCCGTCGGACGGGTGGGCGAAGCCGAGCGTCTTCGCGTGCAGCCACTGCCGGGAGAGCCCGAGCTTGCGCGCCAGCACCGGGTCGGCACCGTAGGTCAGGTCACCGACGCACGGATGCTTGAGCGCCGAGAAGTGCACGCGGATCTGGTGCGTGCGCCCGGTCTCCAGTTTGATCTGGGCCAGCGACGCGGCGCGGAAGGCCTCGACGACCTCGTAGTGCGTGACGCTGGGCCGCCCGCCCTGGACGACGGCGAACTTGTAATCGTGCCGGGGATGCCGGTCGATCGGCGCGTCGATGGTGCCGCGCGTCGGGTCCGGGTGGCCCTGCACGATGGCGTGGTAGCCCTTGTCGACGGTGCGTTCCTTGAACGCCCGCTTCAGCACGGTGTACGCGTGCTCGCTCTTCGCCACGACCATCACGCCGGTGGTGCCGGCGTCCAGCCGGTGCACGACGCCCTGACGCTCGGCGGCGCCCGAGGTCGCGATGCGCAGCCCGGCGGCGGCGAGCCCGCCGACGACGGTCGGCCCGGTCCAGCCGGGGCTCGGGTGCACGGCGACGCCGACCGGCTTCGAGATCACCACGATGTCGTCGTCGTCGTGCAGGATCTTCATGCCTTCGACGGGTTCCGCGACGACCTCGATGGCCGAGGCCGGATCGGGCAGCGTCACTTCGAGCAGTCCGCCGGCGGTCAGCCGGTCCGACTTCCCGGCGGGCCTGCCGTCGAGGAGGATCTCGCCGGATTCGGCCAGTTCCGCCACGACAGTGCGGGAAAGACCCAGCAGTTTCGCCAGCCCCGCGTCGACGCGCATGCCGTCGAGCCCGTCGGGAACGGGCAACATCCGCGCGCTCATTCGCTCGCCGCTTTCTTCTTGTCCTTGGTGGATGTTCCGTCGTAGTCCTTGCCCAGCAAGGAAAGGATCACGATGAGCACGCCGCCGACGCAGATCGCGGAGTCGGCGACGTTGAAGATCGCCCAGCCCTGCCCGTTCGGCGCGAACGCGGAGATCATGTCGACCACGTGTCCCTGCAGCGGCCCGGGCGCACGGAAGATCCGGTCGGTCAGGTTGCCGAGCGCGCCGGCCAGCACCAGGCCGAGGCCGATCGCCCAGCCGACCGAGCGCAGCCGCCGGGACAGCCAGACGATGGCGATCACGACGGCGATCGCGACCAGCGCGAGCACCCAGGTCAGCCCGGTCGCCATCGAGAAGGCGGCACCGGGGTTGCGCACCAGCTGGAAGTACACGAGCCCGCCGAGGAACTCGACCGGTTGCTTGCCCTCCAGCGTGGACACGGCGATCTGCTTCGTGAGGAGGTCGATCCCCCACAGCACCGCGGCGACGGCGAACACCACGGCGACGCGCTTCTTGGGCAGCGGTGGCGACGGTGGCGCCGTTTCGGGCTCTGTACTCACTCCCCCATTGTCCACTGAGCGTGTTCAGGACTCCTCGGCGGCCGTCTTCGGCCTGCTCAGCAGCGCCGCGAACGCCCCGGCGAGCACGACCAGCGACGAAAGCACCAGCGCGAGCTGTCCTCGCGCGAGCACGACCGCGCAGAGCGCG
Source organism: Amycolatopsis sp. NPDC000009 (assembly GCF_055563465.1). Taxonomy (NCBI): domain Bacteria; kingdom Bacillati; phylum Actinomycetota; class Actinomycetes; order Pseudonocardiales; family Pseudonocardiaceae; genus Amycolatopsis; species Amycolatopsis sp. NPDC000009. Next base: position 213,100 of record NZ_JBVHDI010000014.1, on the reverse strand, counting down.
AACGCCGCGGCCACGACGAGCACCAGCACACTGCGCTCCAGCCACGCGAGCCCCGCCAGGCCGAGCGTCAGCAGGATCGCGCTCCGGGTGTCGCCGTCGAGAGCGAATTCCCAGTAGCCGACCAGATCCGCCAGCACGATGGCGACCAGTCCGCCGAGCGCGATCGCGGCGACCTTCCACCAGCGCATGGCCTTCGTCCGGATGGCATAGAACAGCACCGTGCCGAGGTAGACCGCCAGGACGGCGAACAGCCAGCCGTCGTTCCGGCCGGCGATGTCGAACGACGCGTCCAGTGCGGCCACGTTCGCGCGGCTCATTTCGACCCCGTACAAGCCCGCGTATTTGCCATCACCGACGCCATACAGATCCTGGGTCAGGAACTGCTGGGCACCGGCGGGCGCGTAGGCGAACCAGCCCCCGGACCACATCCCGCCGAAGGCCACCACGATCAGCTGAGCGAAACCCAGCAACGCCAGCGGAAACCAGTAACGCGGTCGTTCGTTCCCCATGCCGGGTGAGGGTAGTGGGTCAGGAGCAGAACGGGGGAAGCTCCCGCGGGTCGTTCTCCGGCACCCAGCGGCCCTCCGGCTTCTCGTACTGCCAGCGCGCGCCGCGGGCGACGATCTGGCGCAACGCCAGGACGATCCGGTCCACGTGCTCGGTGGTGCTGCCGAGGCCGAGGCTGACCCGCACGGCCTGCTGCCCCGTGGAACCGGCCACGGCGATCAGCCGCTTCGTCGCCACATGCGCGCAGAACGCGCCGTCCCGCACGCCGATTCCGTACTCCGCGGACAACACCGCGGCGAGCCAGCCCGGGTCGAAACCGTCGACGACGAAGCTGAGCGTGCCGACCCGGTCGACCGGCGCGTCGAACAGCCGCAGTTCGGCGAATCCGGGGATGGCGGCGAGACCGCGACGCAGGCGCGTCAGCAGTTCCTCCTCGTGGGCGACGATGCCGTCCCAGTTCGCGGCCAGGGTCTCGCAGGCGACACCGAGCGCGTGGACGCCGACGGTGTTGGGCGACCCGGCTTCGTGCCGCTCGGGACCGGAATTCCAGACCACGCCGAGGTTCTCGGAGTCACGGTTGACGAGCTTCGTCGCGCCGCCACCGGCGAGGTACGGCTGAGCCGCGCGCAGCCAGTCGGCGCGGCCGATCAGCGCGCCGGCCCCGAAAGGGGCGTACAGCTTGTGTCCCGAGATCGCCACGTAGTCGACGTCCAGTTCGCGAATCGAGATCTTCCGGTGCGGCGCGAGCTGCGCCGCGTCCAGCGCGATCCGGGCGCCGTGCCGCCGCGCGACGGCCGCGATCTCCTTGACCGGCAACAGTTCCCCGGTCACGTTGGACGCACCGGTGAGCACCACCAGCCGCGGTCCCTGCGGGCAGTCCGCGAGCGCTTCGTCCACAGCGGACACCGCGGCGAGCCGGGTCCGAGGGGTTTCGATCCGGCGGACGTTCGGCCCCTTCCACGGCAGCAGCGCGGCGTGGTGCTCGGTGTCGAACACGACGACAGCCGTGTGCTTCGGCAGGCTGCGCGCGAGAAGGTTGAAGGAATCGGTGGTGTTGCGGGTGAACACGACGGTGTCGGTCGACCGCGCGTCGACGAAGTCACGCAGGATTCCGCGCGTGCGCTCGTAAAGCTTGGTCGAGACCTGCGACGCGAACCCGGCGCCGCGGTGCACGCTGGCGTACCAGGGCAGGAATTCGTCGACCGCGGCACGCACCTTGTCCAGACAGGGGGCGCTCGCCGCGTGATCGAGATTGGCGTAGCCGATGTCGCCGCCGGTGACCAGCGGAACCCGCAGATCGGCGCACGCGACCGCCGGGATTTCGTACGTGACAACGGTTTCAGCGGGGGTGTTCGTGCGTTCGAGAGCGAGAGTCATCGTCATCCTCCGGGCCAGGGGACCCGGCGAGGATCCCGCGCTTGCCCGTCGCACCACGCGACGAGCCAGGTCCTCACCCGGGGCACCCCACCGCGGAAGGAGGGTTGCCGGTCAGCTAGCCGGGGCTTGACGCTGACACTCGTGACCTACGGACGAAGTTAGCGGATGAGCGGCCGATCGAGCCAGCCCTCGTCCGCATCTTGAGACGCCGCTCACGTGCTCCGCAAGCGGGAAGAACCGCTGCCCGGCGCCGCGCCGCGCCGGGCAACGGCAGGTCAGACCCGGAAACGGCCGGGCAGCGGGACGGTCGCGCGGGAGGAGACCTCGGTCGCGGTGCCGGAGTACTGATCGGTGCCCGCGGTGAACTGCCAGCCGCCGAAGGTCTTGCCGTCGACGGCTTCGCCGTAGGCCTCGGCGACCTTGGTCGAGACGTCGTCGTAGGACAGGCCGTTCCAGTTGCCCGCGCCGACGCCGAAGTCGCGCGAGTCGCCGCCCTGCGCGGCGGCCGTGGGCAGGGTCCACAGGGTGAAGTGCACGTGGGCGCCGGTGCTGCTGCCACCACAGGGCAGCGCGTTGCCGGTCCGGCCGAGTGCGTCGCCAGGGGCGACCTTCTGGCCGTCGGTGACCGAAATGTTCTCCAGGTGGTAGTACCCGGTCCGCCAGCCGCCGTCGTGGTCGACGGTCACCCAGTCGCCGCCGGAGCAGTGCTGGATCCGCACCGTGCCCGCAAGCGGGGCGCGGACGGTCTTGTCACCCGGGCTGAAGTCGATGGCGTTCTTCACCCCGGACGTGCCGTTGTCCGAGTGGATCCCCGCCGAGTACACCGATTGGCCCGTCTCGAACGGGAGTCCGAACGTGGGGAAAGCACCGGCCGAGGGCGCGGCGGTCGCCGTCGGGGCGGCGAGAACCACTCCGACGAGTGCCACAGTGGCCCCCAGGCCAGCGAACCGCACAGGAAGTTTCGTCACCTTGCGTACTCCTTACCCCGTGACACTCACCCATTCGATGGAGTCGATTGCGGGGAAAGTAATCCAAAAGGAGTACGGATGGGAAGAATTTTCTGAGATCAACCGACGAACAGCTGGTGCCGGTTCGTGACCTACTGGCCGGATTCGCCCTTCCACCTGGCAAGGCGGCCCGCGCGGTCGACCGCCCGCAGGCGTCGTTCGGCCGCGTCACGGGCTTCGGCGGTGGTCACGACGAGTAACTGGTCGCGCTCCTGAAGCCTGGTGTTCTTGTTCGGCGTGAAGCCGGCGCCGTCACGGACGAGAAGACTGATCGTCGCCCCCACCGGCAGCCGCAGTTCGGCCAGGTACACGCCGTGCATCTTCGATCCCGCGTGGATGCGGACCTGCAGGAGTTCCGCGCCCATCTCGTCGAGCGGCGCGGAGTCGACGTCGATCTCGTGCGCCTCGGCGTGCTGGGCGAGCCCGAGCACTCTCGCGAGCGGGGTCAGCGTCGCTCCTTGGAGCAGCGTCAGCACGATGACCAGCACGAACACCGCGTCGACCAGCTTCTGAGCGCCCGGCACCCCGGACGACAGCGGGATGAGCGCGAGCACGATCGGGACCGCTCCGCGCAGCCCGGCCCAGGACAGGAACACCTGTTCTCGCCAGGGGATCTTGAACGGCAGCGCCGACAGCAGCACCGACAGCGGGCGGGCGAGCAGCAGCACGACCGCACCCGCCACCAGGCCCTGGACCAGGCTTTCGAAGATCCTGCTCGGCGAGGCGAACAGGCCGAGCAGCACGAACAGGCCGATCTGCGCGAGCCACCCGAGCCCCTCGGCGAACGACAGCGTGTCCGACCGGTGCGGCAGCTTCGAGTTCCCCAGCACCAGGGCCGCGACGTAGGTGGCGAGCAGGCCCGACGCGTGGGCGAGCTGCCCGCTCGAATACGCCACGACGCAGACCGCGACCGTGGCCAGCGGGTACAGACCGGTGGCGGGAAGCGCCGCCCGGCGCAGCGCGAACGCGCCGCCCCAGCCGAAGGCCAGCCCGATCACCAGCCCGGCGGCGAGTTCGTAGACCACCAGCAGCGGCAGCGACCAGTCGATGGTCGTGCCCTCGGCGAGGACGACGACGGCGATGTAGGCCGGGGCGTCGTTGATGCCCGACTCGATCTCCAGCGCGCCGACGAGCCGCTTGCCGATTCCCGCGGATCTCAGCACCGAGAAGACCGCGGCGGCGTCGGTCGTGGCCAGTACCGCGCCCCACAGCAACGCCATCCGCCAGTCCAGGCCCAGTAACCAGTGCAGGGCGGCACCGGTGACCGCGATGCTCACCACCACGGCCACTGTGGACAGTGCGATTCCGATGCCCAGCGACGGTTTCACGGCCGCCCAGCGGGTGGTGAGGCCACCTTCGGACAGGATCATCACCAGCGCGGCGAGGCCGAGCGACTGGGTGAGCTCGGGGTTGTCGTACTGGATGCCGAACCCGGTTTCGCCGAGCAGGACCCCTATCCCCAGGTACAGCAGCAGCGAAGGGAGGCCGACCCGGATCGACACCCGGACGGCGATCACGGCGACGAGCAGCACGGCGCCACCGGTGCCGAGGATGAGCGGGAGTTGCTCCATGTCGCCTCCCGTTCCGGTCGCCGTGAGGGCTCCAGAATAGTGAGGCGGTGATCGTCACACGTTCGTGTACCGGTCGGAAAGCACCCGGACAACCTGTGTTACAGACTGTCCATTAGGGACTCCGCAGGGCTACCAGGTCGACGCCGAGTTCCGCGAACGGCTTTTCCGCCGCGGGCAGGACCTTCACCGCGCGGTTGCCTTCACAGGACAACCAGCCGGCGCTCACTCCGTGAGACAGTAACGCCGCAGGAACGCGGCCCGCCAAATGATCACGCCGGACCGTCCAATCCAGACAGTCGCGCAGCATCGGGCGGCGGCCGCCGTCGACCTCCACCCCGAGCGCGCCGAGCACCTCGCGCCCGCGACCGGTCAACGTCAGGCCGTCTGCCTCGGCGATCAGCCCGGTGGCGAGCATCCCGTCTCGCAGCGCGACGCCGACCGTCCCGGCGAGGTGGTCGTAGCAGGTCCTGGCGAACTCGAGCCGCTTCACCCGCACCGACGACCGCAGCCCCTTCACCGGCCGATGTTCGGCGTGTTGCGCCAGATGCTCGATCAGCTCCGCCACCCGGGGGTCGGCTATCCGGACGTAACTGTGCCTCCCCTGTTTGACCCGCACGACGAACCCCGCGTCGGCCAGCTTCGTGACGTGCTCGCTCGCCGTCGACGCGGCCACCTCGGCCGCGCCCGCCAGCTCGGTCACCGTCCAGGCGCGCCCGTCGAGCAGCGCGAGGCACATCGACGCGCGGCTCGGATCGGCGAGCACGGCCGCGACCTCGGCCAGGGCGATCGTCTCCATGCGTCCACCGTAGAAGACCCACGGTTCGGCGACCGCCGAACCGTCAGCCTGCCAGGAACTTCGCCGCCAGCTGCACCGCGGGTTTGGAGTCGTTGGAACCTTCGAGCATGACGGCGAAAGCCACGTCCCCGCGATAGCCGACGAACCAGCCGTTGGCGTCCGCACCCGAGCCGAACTGCGCCGTCCCTGTCTTGCCGAAGACGGCTCCGCTGCCCTTCAGCGCCTTCGCGGTCCCGGTCGTGCAGACCTCGCGCATCATCGCGCGGACCTGGTTCAGCACCGCCGCCGGCGGAGCCTGGTATCCGGCGTTGACCTTGGTCTCCAGCCCCTGCCACAGCTTCGGCACCACCGGCTTCCCCGTCGCGACCGTCGCGGCCATGAGCGCCGCGCCCAGCGGGCTGACCTGCACCCTGCCCTGGCCGATCCCGGCCTCGACCTGTTCGTCACCGCTGCTCGACGGCTCCACCTTCCCGGCCTCCGTCGTCAGTCCCGGGATCTCGAAATCGGCGTTGAGGCCGAGCTGGCTCGCGGCCTTCGCGAGGCCGTCCGCGGGCAGTTGCCCGGCGAGCCGCCCGAAGGTCGTGTTGCACGACGCGGCGAACGCCGTTTTCAGCGAGACGGTGCCCAGGTCGAACCCGTTGTCGTTCTTGAGCGTGCGTGTCCCGATCTGCTCACTGCCCGGGCAGGCCACCGGGGAGTCGGCGGAGACCCCGCCCTGCTGCAGCGCCGCGGTCGCCGTGGCGATCTTGAAGGCCGAACCCGGCGAGTACAGGCCGTTGAGCGCGTCCGGCCTGCTCCCGGCGGCGCCGTTCTGCGCGACCGCCAGGAGTTCGCCCGAGGTCTTCATCGCGACGATGATCGCCGGCCCCCCGAATCCGTCGACAGCCTTCTGAGCGGCGTTCTGGGACGCCACGCTCAGGGTCGAAACCAGCGGTTTGCCGGTGTCGGCGGCCTGTCCGAAAAGCGTCTCGACCGGTTTGCCGGAGACGTCGACGCGCGACACGGTGACGGTCGCCCCGGTCCCGCTGTTCTCGCCGGAGGCCACCTTGGACAACGCTCCCTGCAGGATCGGCGCGACACCCGTCGCGTCACCGCCGACCAGTGCCTTGCCGTCGCGGTCGGCCACGACCGGTTTGGCCGAAACGGGGGCGACGGAAAGCCGCTGCCCGGCTTCGAGCTTCGGATGGATCACCGACATCGCCCAGCGGACGACCCATTTCCCGGCGTTGCGCACCAGGTCCAGCTTGCCTTCGTATTTCCAGACGCTGCCGCCGCCGAAAGTCCACGCGGCGTGGAAGGTGGCCGACGTCGAAGGCGCGTCACCCGGCGTCGTCGGGACCTCGCCGAGGGACGTCTTGACCGAGGCCCCGTCGAGGGCGTTTCGCGTCCCGGTGAGTGCGCTCGTGGCCGCCGCCGGATCGTCGACCGGGGCGGTGGTGAGGTCTCCCATGTCGAACAACCGCAGAAACCGGCCGGCGACCTGGGCGGGGCTGTCCTGCGCGTTCGCGGTGGACTCCCCCGGCCCGCCCCCGGAGGCCGCGGGCGCCCGGTCCTCCTTGACCAGCAGCACCACCGCGGCCACCACGATGGCGACGACGGTCAGTGCGGCACCGATCAGGATGCCTCTTTTCCGGGCAGGACTCATGGATTCGCTCTCCCCCATACGGCGCGCCCCTCGCGCGCCCCGGGCGCCAGCCTGCCGATTTCCCCCGCGCAAGGCGCGTTTCGGACGGGAAAGCGGCTATACCGAATCCGTTTCGTGATCCCGGTGATCGGGACCTCACGACTGCGATGAATGGCCCCTTGATCGCGAATTTCGCGATCAAGGGGCCATTCATGTCACTTGCGGAGTCAGGCCTTGGTGACCGCCACAGTCACCTTGGTGCCCTCACCGACCGTTCCGGCCGAGCCGTCGGCGACGTTGCCGTAGGCCACCGAAGTCGCCAACGTCTCCGAAGCGATGAACTCCTCGTGCGTCTTCGCGGCCGTGACCACGTCTTCCGGCGCGTCGACCGTCAGCGCGATGCGGTCGGCGACGTCGAGCCCGGCGTCGCGGCGGGCCTGCTGCACGACCCGGACCAGGTCACGGGCGAGGCCCTCGGCCGCCAGCTCGTCGGTCACCTCGGTGTCGAGCAGCACCAGCCCTGCGCCGCCGGGCAGTTCCGCCGCCGCGCCGCCGCCCTTGGCGACCAGACGCCGGTCGTACTCGCCTTCGACGAGCTCGATCCCGGCCGCCACGACGGCACCGCTCTCCGACGTCGTCCACTCACCGGCCTTGACGGCCTTGATCACCGTCTGGACGTCCTTGCCCAGCCGCGGCCCGGCCGCACGGGCGTTCACCGCGACCTCGAAACCGCCGTGCGCGGCGACGTCCGTGGTCAGCTCGACGGATTTGACGTTGACCTCGTCGCGCAGGATGTCGGTGAAGTCGCGCAGCGAGTCCGCCTCGTGCGCGGCGACGACCAGCTTGGCCAGCGGCAGCCGCACCCGCAGCTTGTTCGACTTCCGCAGCGAGAGCGCCGAGGACGCCACCTGGCGCACCCGGTCCATCGCCGTCACCAGCGCCGCGTCGGCGGGCAGGTCGAGCGCGTTCGGCCAGTCGGTCAGGTGCACCGAACGGCCGCCGGTCAGCCCACGCCAGACCACCTCGGTGGTCAGCGGCAGCAGCGGCGCCACCACCCGCGACGTCACCTCCAGCACGGTGTGCAGGGTGTCGATCGCGTCCTGCTCGCCCGCCCAGAACCGGTCGCGCGACCGGCGCACGTACCAGTTCGTCAGCACCTCGAGGAAGTCACGGACGGTCGCGCACGCGCCGGCGACGTCGTAGGTGTCGAGCGCGTGCTCGACGTCGGTCACCAGTTCGTGCGTCTTCGCCAGCACGTACCGGTCGAGGATGTGCTTCGAATCCGTGCGCCACTGGCCTTCCACGCCCTCGGCGTTCGCGTAGAGCGCGAGGAAGTAGTACGAGTTCCACAGCGGCAGCACGGCCTGGCGGACGGCGTCGCGGATGCCCTTGTCGGTGACGACCAGGTTCCCGCCGCGCAGGATCGGGCTCGCCATCAGGTACCAGCGCATCGCGTCGGAGCCGTCGCGGTCGAAGACCTCGTTGACGTCCGGGTAGTTGCGCAGCGACTTGGACATCTTCTGGCCGTCCGAGCCGAGCACGATCCCGTGCGAGATGCAGGTGCGGAACGCCGGCCGGTCGAACAGCGCCGTCGCCAGCACGTGCAGCACGTAGAACCACCCGCGGGTCTGCCCGATGTACTCGACGATGAAGTCGCCCGGGTAGTGGTGCTCGAACCACTCGGTGTTCTCGAACGGATAGTGCACCTGCGCGTAGGGCATCGAACCCGAGTCGAACCAGACGTCCAGGACGTCCTCGATCCGGCGCATGGTGGACTTCCCGGTCGGGTCGTCCGGGTTGGGCCGGGTCAGCTCGTCGATGAACGGCCGGTGCAGGTTCTCCAGTCGCACGCCGAAGTCACGCTCGATCTCGTCGAGCGAGCCGTAGACGTCCGTGCGCGGGTACGCCGGGTCGTCGGACTGCCACACCGGGATCGGCGTGCCGAAGTACCGGTTGCGGGAGACCGACCAGTCGCGGGCGTTCTCCAGCCACTTGCCGAACTGGCCGTCCTTGACGTTCTCCGGGTACCAGGTGATCTGCTGGTTCAGCTCGACCATCCGGTCCTTGAACTCGGTCACCGCGACGAACCACGACGAGACGGCGCGGTAGATCAGCGGGTTGCGGCAGCGCCAGCAGTGCGGGTACGGGTGCTCGTAGGTCTCGTGGCGCAGCAGTACCGCGCCCTGACGGCCCGCGGAACCGGTGCCGTTCTTGAGGTCCTTGATGATGTTCGGGTTGGCGTCGAAGACCTGCTGGCCCTCGTAGTCCGAGACGGTCGCGTCGAACTTGCCCTGCGCGTCCACCGGGGTGACCGGGACGATGCCGGCCGCGTCGGTGACGACCTTGTCCTCTTCACCGTAGGCGGGCGCGATGTGGACGACACCGGTGCCGTCCTCGGTGGTGACGTAGTCCGCGGACAGCACGCGGTGCGCGTTCTCGTGTCCGGCGAAGTACGGGAACGGTGGGGCGTAACGGGTTCCGAGCAGCTCGGTACCGGTGTAGTGCCCGACGACCGTCGGTTCCTCACCGAGCTCACGGGCGTACGCGGCGACGCGTGCTTCGGCGAGCAGGAACCGCTTGCCGTCGCTTTCCACCACGACGTAACGCACGTCCGGGTGCACCGCGGTCGCGAGGTTGGACGGCAGCGTCCACGGGGTCGTGGTCCAGATCAGCAGGTAGGTGCCGTCGAGCTCGTTGTCGTTGCCCTCCAAGCGGAAACCGACCGTGACGGCCGGGTCCTGACGGCTGGCGTAGACGTCGTCGTCCATGCGCAGCTCGTGGTTGGACAGCGGGGTCTCGTCGCGCCAGCAGTAGGGCAGGACGCGGTAGCCCTCGTAGACCAGGCCCTTGTCCCACAGCTGCTTGAACGCCCAGATGACCGACTCCATGTAGGACGGGTCGAGCGTCTTGTAGTCGTTGTCGAAGTCGACCCAGCGGGCCTGGCGGGTGACGTAGTCCTGCCATTCACCGGTGTAGCGCAGCACGGACTCGCGGCACGCCTCGTTGAAGACGTCGATGCCCATCGCGTCGATCTCGGACTTCTCGGTGATCCCGAGCTGACGCATGGCCTCGAGCTCGGCGGGCAGACCGTGGGTGTCCCAGCCGAAGCGGCGCTCGACGCGCTTGCCCTTCATCGTCTGGTAACGCGGCACCAGGTCCTTCACGTACCCGGTGAGCAGGTGACCGTAGTGCGGGAGACCGTTGGCGAACGGCGGGCCGTCGTAGAAGACGTACTCGTTCGACCCGTTGACGCCGGGGTCACGGGCGTCGATCGAAGCCTGGAAGGTCCGATCGGATTCCCAGTACGCGAGGACGCGCTTTTCCGACTCGGGGAACGAAGGCTGAGACGGGACGCCGGTCTCGCCGTCCACCTGTGCCTTGGGATACATCTTCGGTGCTCCTCGCGGTTCGTCTCGTACGGGCTCGCGCCCACACGGGGACGAGACGGCCGTTTCCGGCGCGTTCCGCGGTACCACCCCGCTTGCCCGGCCGGTGGTGTTCCGGCTGGGCCGCTCATTCGACGGCTGTGACGGGCCGTACCCGTCCGGTTCTACTGAGGGCGTGTGCCCTGTTCTTCCGGAGGCTCCCCGGTGATGGCCGGATCGGTGCCAGTTCAGTCAAGGGTAGCGCGCGGGGGCAACCGGGTTGTCCGGGGTGGGTGGAAACCCGGAGGCGGCGGGCGGGCACCGGGATTAGGCTCCCGTCCGAGGGGGAGGGTGATGGACACCGAAGAACAGCTGTGGCGCCAGATCCGCGTCACCGACCGGATGTGGGAGGGCCCGGGGCAGATCGCCGCGCTCGAGAAGGTGACGCGGCGCGTGGACGCGCTGGGGCTGAGCGCCCATCGGAACGAGGCGCGCGTCCGGCTCGCCACCGCGTACCTGCTCGGCGGCGAGCCCGCGAAGGCGTTCGAGCCCCTCTCCCTGTGTCTGGATTCCGGCGATCCCGAGCTCAGGCCGGTGTTCGACTACCTGGTCGAGGCGTTCGCCGAAGACCCGCGCGTTCCGCTCGCGGACACCCTCGCCGCGCTCGACGACGGTGAACGGCTCTTCGGCCCGATGCCCGACAACCGCCTGATCATCGCGTCGCATCTCGGCACCGAGGCGGACGTCCGGTACGAGGCCCCCGCGGAAAGCTCGCGGTGCGGCCAGTGCGACACCGGCTTGAGGATCGACCACCTGCTCCGGATCGGCCGCATCGACGACGCCGTCGAACTCTTCTCCGACGACGACCACTGCTCCCGGCAGCCGCATGCGATGCTCGCGGCACTGATGCTCCCGTTCGCCCGGGCCGGACGGCTCGACGACGCGGTGGAAGCGTTCCGGAGATCCTATTCGGCCTTCTGGACCGAGTCCGCGGAGCTCGGCTCGCTGGCCCGGCACGTCGAGTTCTGCGCATACACGGGAAATCACGCTTCGGCCCGGAAATTGGTCGACCGGCACGGCGGGTGGCGATCGACGCCCTCCGGGACGATGGCGTTCCACGCCGCGGCGGCCTTGGTGACAGAATCCCACGCGTCCCTGGCGCTGGAGATCGCCGCCCGGTTCGACGCCCGCAACGGGAACTCCGTGCAGAGCGAGCGGATCCGGGCGTTGCTCGCCGCGGCTCCGGCGCCGGTCTCAGTGGACCTGGGTTCCGCGTTGCTCCCCGGCACCAGGCAGGTCGGGTCGCGGCTCGTGATCTATCCGACGACCGTGGAGGAACTGGCTTCCCAGGCCGAACGCGGCGAAGACGATCCGGAGCTCGCGGCCATCATGTGGGAACGGTTCGACGAGCTCCTGCCGAATCCCGAAGGTGAACTGCTCGCGCGCCGTCTCGCCGGTTCCGGTGTACTTGCCGGAGCCGGCGACCGATCCGGCTCGCCGACCGATCCCGCGGCGCGTGCGTTTCGCCGCGCCGCGCTGTCCCTCGAAGAGGATCCCTTGCGAGCCCTGACGTTCGCGCGCGAGGCCATCGACCTCTTCCTGCCGAAGTTCGACTACGTGAACGCCGCTCGCGCCCGGCTGATGGCGGTGTGGATCCTGGCGTTCACAGGCGAGCCGAAGGCCGCCCTCGACCTGATCGGCGAGTGCGACATCACCGGCGGCAACCCCGAGGTGCAAGCCGAGGTGCTGTACACCCACGGAAAGCTCTCGCAGGCGTTCGGCGATCTCGACGAGGCGGTGTTCCGGCTCCTCATGGCCGCCGAAAGCTTCGAGTCCGCCGAGAACCCCGACGCGCTCGGCTGGACCCGCGCCGATCTCGCGGAGCTCTTCCTGACGATGAACCGTTTCGAAGACGCCGCCGACGCCGCCGAAGAGGCCGTCCGGCTGACTCCCACAGCGCGGGCCCTGGCATTGCGGGATCGGGCCTATCTTTTGCGCGCCTAGGGTTCTTCATCGGAGGTGGAGGATGATTTTGGCGCGGTGACAGGCGGCTCGTTCGGCGTAGTGGTCGCCAGGCCTCGGAATTGTTCGAGCCTGTTGAAGCATCGTTCGACGACGTTGCGGAGTTTGCAGAGGGCGGCAGGTTCCATACCGTTGCGGCACATCACACCTCAGCGCAGCCGTGTAGGTCGTTATACGGTCGGCAGGTCGGCCTATGTCCTGAGGTGCATGGTGTTCCGCCTCGGTGCCCCGGTGGGGTCGAGATAGGCGGGCGGGGTGAATTCCGGAAGTCCGTCTTGGGCGATCTGGACTTTCCATTCGCTGTGGTGGATCAACCGGTGGTGTTTGGTGCAGAGCAGCACGAGGTTGTCGATTTTGGTTTCGCCGTGGTGGCGCCAGAAAACAATGTGATGGGCGGTGCAGCGGGGCACGGGCATGTCACAGCCGGGGAAGGCGCATCCGCCGTCACGAAGGGTGAGTGCGTATTTCTGGGCTAGGGACACGGTGCGTTTCGATCGGCCGATGTCGAGGGGTTCTCCGGCGGTGCCGAGGACGCCGGGGCGGACTCGTGCGTCGCAGGCGAGGATGCGGGCGTCGGTGGCGCTGATCGGCCCGACCAGATCCAGGTGGGCTTCACCGATATCGCGGATCAGGTCGTCGTAGGACATGGTGACCAAAATGTGGGTGGCCTCGCCGGCTTGGCCGGGAAGGTTGCGGCTGGTGGTCTTCAACCGCACATAGTCGGTGAAGGCATCCCCGTAGCGCTCATCCTGGCTGCGGGAGTCCCGCACCCCGTCGATCGCCTTGTGCGGTTTCGCCATCGGATCCAGATCAGACTTCAACCGCGCATAGGTTTCCAAATCGAGGCGCGCTTTCAGGCCGAGGGTGCCGTCGCGGTGCTTGACGAACCGCAACTCCGGGCGGGTGTCTTTCGGGTCCTCGTTCCGCGGCTCTTTCCCGTCGGGGTCGAGTTCGTCCAGCAGGCGGCGCCCGGCGCGCATGATCTGGCGGGGTCCGGCGTGGCGAGCCAGTGCGACCAGGATCTTCTCCCCGGCCCGCACCTCCTCCTCCGGCACGCTGGACGGGATCCGCGCGAGCGTCTTGATGATCGCGTCGATCTGCGACCCGCCGATCGCGCCCTCCGCGGCGGCTTCAGCCGTCAACGGCGCCAACGGTGGCTCGGGATCCCCACCGATAGCCGGGCCGGGATGCAGCGCCAGCACCCGGTCGGCACGAACGCCGGCTTCCTTGTCCGACACCAGGAAGTCCTCGACAATCAGCCCCGCCAACGTCGAATGACCCGAACACCCGCGCACCCCGCGACGATTGATTTCCGCGAGGATCGCATTCTGCTCCGCATCCGCTTGGCGCTTCAGGACTTCCAGTTCCTGTTTGCGGGCATGCAACGTCGCGGTGTCGGCGCGCCACCACTCGGTGGACGTCCCCTGAGGTGCATCGTTGCTGGCCACGACACCGACATTACTCCGAATCGAACACCTGCGCTAGCTCGAACGGCCCAACGGGGAAAATTGCCGAAAAACGGCAACGGCGAAGCAACCTTAAAGCGGCGAAGCACTTTAAAGCTGCGAAGAAGCCATAAGCGCTTAGATAGCTTTAGAGCGCGAATTCCGCGCGCGGCCACCACCCCACCACCCAGGCCCCGAGTTGCCGCCCCCGCCACCGCCTCTAGGTTGACGGGTATGCCGATCTGCGGGGCCCGATGAAAGGGCCCGGACTCCTCCTCGTCCTGCTGGTCGTCCTCGGCGGCGTCAGTGGGCTCGGATTCCTCCTGGGACTGGGCAACGCGGCCGTCCTGGCGGCCCTCACCGCGCTCTTCTGTCTCATGGCGGCGGCCGGCGGGCCGCTTTGGGCGGATCTGCGGTTGCTGGCGTGGTTCGCGCCCGCGCTGATCCTCGCGGTCGGAGTGCCGCGGTTGCTGGGCGAGGTGTCGCAGTGGGCGGCGATCGGGCTGCTGGTGGCGATCGTGGTCGTCGCCGGGCTGATGCCCGTGCTCGGGGCCCGGTTCGTCACGGTCGGGCTGGGGCTCGGGATGGCGTCGCTGTTCGGGTACGGCTTCCAGCTGACGGGGACGGCGTCGGCGGGGCAGATCCTGGGCGCGCCCGCGCTCGCGGTGGGCGTCGTGATCCTGTTGCGGGCGTTGATGGGCGCGAAGGATCCGGCCAAGCCGACCCGTGACGCGCTGGCCGACGCGCTCGCGACCGGCGCGTCCGAAACGCAGGAACGCGCGGCGAGGCTTTGGCTCGCGGACCGGCCTCGTCGCTGGACCGGCCGGGTCCTCGGTGGCATGTTCCGCTACCGCGCGGCCATCGGGTTACTGGAGATCCGCGGGAAACGGCTCGGCAGCGAAGAAATCGGCGAAACGCTCGACGCCGCCAGAGAGGAAGCCGCCAGGCTCGCCGACGCCGTCCGGAGCCCGGCGGCACCGGGAGAAGTCGAACCGGTGCGACGCAAGGAACCCGCCGGATTACCGGGCGCCACGGCGAGGCTCGTCACCGCGCTCTGGGAGGCGCTCGAAACCATCCGGGCCGCGGCGGCCGGACGCGACGAGTCGCGTGTGGACGTTCCGAAAGGACTCCGCAAAGAACTGCGCCGGATCGAGTTGAGTGGCGCGTTCTCGTGGCGGTCGGCGCAGTTCCGGCACGCGCTCCGCTGCGGGCTCGGGGTCGGGCTGGCGCTGGTGGTCGCGAGTTTCCGGCCAGGCGACCCGCTCACCGTGTCGTTCCTGCTCGGCACTTTCGCCATCATGCAACCGGAATGGCGGGACAGCCTCGGCAAGGCCTGGCAGCGGATCGGTGGCTCGCTCGGCGGCGCCGTCGTGCTCACTCTCGTTCTTTGGCTTCTGCCACAAGGGTTTCTGCTGCCGATCGGGCTCGTCGCGCTACTCGGCGGATTCTCGGACATGCGGACGCGTCCGGCGATCTTCAACGGCTGCATGGTCCTGATGTCGGTCGGCATGAACGCGACCACCAGACATCTCGACCCGCGTTACGTACTCGTCGAGTACCTGCTCCTGATGGTCCTCGCCGCCGCCATCGCCCTGCTGTTCGGTTTCGCCGCGATCCCCGGCGTGCCGAAACCCGGTCCGGCGCAACGGTTCGAGAGCGCCGTCGCCGCCACTCGCGCACTACTCGGCTCGGTCGCGCGGAAACTGCGCGGCGAGGACGTCGACCCGCGGACGCTCGGCCGCGAGTTCCGCGCGGCCACGGTCGCGCACCAGGGTCTGCTCGCCGCGGAACCGGGCACCAAGGAACCCGCCCCCGGCCAGCGGGAGGCGATGGAGAACGCGGCCGAAGCCTTGCGGGGTCTGTCCGTCACGGCGTCGTCGCTATTGCTGCGGCCGGGTTCGGCCGGAGTCGCGGACGCCGTCGGCGAGGCGGCCCGCACCCTCGGGACCGATGAGACAGCGGAGATCCCGGTGCCGCGCGACGCGGACGAGGAACAACGCTTGGTGCTCGACATGATCGCCGCCGACGTCGTGGTGGTCGGCGAAGCGGCCCAGAAGCTCTAAGCCTTCTCGCGGTGCTGTCCGGCGACCACGGCGTCGGGCGTGCACAGCGCGCACGGCGTGAACCCGAGCTGCCGCGCCTCACCGATGCCGAGCGGGATCGTGTCCCGGGTTTCGAGCCACGTGCAAGAGGTCACGTGATAGCGCGGGTACTCGTCGACGACGACTACTTCGACCTCGAGTTCGGAGACGACCGCCACGTCCTCGGGATCGCTCTTCTCCTCGCCGGGGTCGCCTTCAGCTCGAGGCTCTGGCGTGTCCTCCGCGTCGCCCAGTTCACCGGCCGCGGGCATCAGGACGGTCTGCTCGGCGTCCTCGGGTTTCTTTTCCGCACCCTCAGCGGGTTCGTCCTCTTCGGACTCGTCGGACGAGGACGTGTCTTCGGGCGCTTCTTCAGCAGGGGCCGCACGCTTCTTCCGGCGGCGCAGCAGGTCGAAAAGGAGCAGCAACCCCGCGACGACGGAGACACCGATGGAAATCCAAGCCCACAGGGAGTTCGCGGTGATGAGCGCCGCGACGAGCAGCCCCAGAGCCGCCAGTACCAGTACCAGGACGATGTAGAGCACGGTGAATTACAACACGAGGGCCAAGCGAAACGGCCCCGACCCTCCGGAGAGTGCCGAGGCCGTTCCACTGGGTAGAAAGAATCAGCCCGCTTCGGCCCGGGGACCGAACGAGTAGCCCTGTCCGCCACCGGAGGACGAAGACTGCCCCGAGCTCGACGAGGACGCCGACGCGGGAGCGGCCGAACCACGGTCGTCGAGCTCACGCAGCTGGGACTCGAGGAACCCGCGCAGCCTCGTGCGGTACTCCCGCTCGATCGTGCGCAGCTCTTCGATCTTCTTGCCCAGCGAGCCCTTCTCCGCGTTCATGTTGTTCATGGTCTCGGTGTACTTGCGCTGAGCCTCGCGCTCCATGGTCGTCGCCTTGTCGCGCGCCTGGCGCTCCAGGGTCTCGGCACGGGTTCGCGCGTCGTTCAGCATCGTCTCGGCGCGCGTGCGCGCCTCGTTCACCATCGAGTCCGACTTGGACCGCGCGTCCGACAGCAGCTGCTCGGACTTGGTCCGGGCTTCGGCGAGCATGCCGTCCGACTCGGTCTTGGCCTCGGCGGTGAGCCGGTCGGCCATTTCCTGCGCCAGCCCGAGCACCTTCGCGGCCTGGACGTTGGGCTCCCCGTTGTCCGGCACCATCGAGTGGGCCTGGGTCTGCTCCATCGCCGACTGCGGCGGCGGCACCGGCGCCAGGCGGCGCGACGGCTCGTCGCGTACCTGCGGCGGCGGGCCGACGGCGCCGGCCTTGGCGTTCTCGAGCTCACCACGGGTGGTCTCGAGCTCGTTGTCGAGCTGCTCGACCTGCTGCCGCAGCTCGTTGTTGTCCTCGATCAACCGGGCAAGCTCGGTCTCCACCAGGTCGAGGAACGCGTCCACCTCGTCCTCGTTGTAGCCCCTTTTGCCAATGGGCGGCTTGCTGAACGCGACGTTATGCACGTCAGCGGGGGTCAACGACATCAGATCACCTCACGCACTCCATGGCCTGCAGGTCCACCGGGGCTTCCCCGAAAATCACCCTGGCGTTGCCAGCTGCATCGCGAAGAACACAACCAACAGCAGCACCATAATCGATAAGTCCAGTCCGACGCCGCCGATTCGTACGGTCGGGATGATTCGTCTGAACAGACGAACCGGTGGGTCGGTCACTGTGTAGATGGTCTCGAGCGTTACCGCAACCCCTCCGGCAGGACGCCACTCGCGAGCGAAAGCACGCACGAGTTCGACGACGATCCGTGCCGTCAGCAGGAGCCAGAAGGCGAACAGCACGTACCAGACGACCAGCAACACAGCATTCACGTAACCACTCTGCCATGCCTCGCGTCAAAAGACGCAGTTGACGGGCCGCGGATGGCGATGAGTCGACAAAATCACATCCGGCTGCGCTCAGCGGTCACCGGGTGATCAGCCGCGCAGGAACAATCCGCCTTCGGCGATCCGCCGGCGGTCCTCCGCGGTGACATCCACATCGGGCGGTGAGAGAAGGAACACCTTGTTGGTGACCTTGTCCATCGATCCGCGCAACGCGAAAGCGAGCCCCGCGGCGAAGTCGACGAGACGCTTCGCGTCCGCGTTCTCCATCTCCGTGAGGTTCATGATCACCGGGATACCCTCCCGGTAGTGCTCCCCGATCGCCCGCGCTTCCGCGTAGCTCGTCGGGTGCAGCGTCGTGATCCGGCTCAACGGGTCACGCACCGGCGGACGCACCGGCTCGGTGACCGGCCGCAGCCGCGCGACCGGCTCCGGCTGGCGGTCCATGGCCAGCGCTCCGTGGACGGCAGGCTCCGGGCTGGCCACGGAGCGTGACCGAGGCCGGGGCGCAGGCTCGTCATACGTGTCATCGACGTCCCGGTAGCGTCCACCCCGCGACCGGGCCGGTGGCTCGTCGTCGTAGTCGTACTCGTCGTCGGCATAGTCCTTGGAGGCGTAGCCTCGCCGGTAGTCGTCCTCGACGTCGTAGCCGTCTTCGTCCGCGGGCACCATCCCGAAGTAGGCCTTCAGCTTCTGCAGCGCGCTCATGCCTCTCCCTAGCCTTAGCCGCGTCCCGCACCGTACTCCCCCGCCCTCGCCGCCACTCCCCGTAACGACGAGACGGTATTCCCTAGGGCGAGGCTAAACCGCGCCCACCGAGCAACGCGGTTCCGACACGCACACAGGTCGAGCCGTGCGTGATCGCCTGCTCGAGATCATTGCTCATTCCGGCGGAGATCTCACGGGCATTTGGGTGTTCTTCCCGTAGACGCTCCGACGCACGAGCGAGTTTCCCGAACGCCTCCGCGGGATCAATACCCAGCGGCGCCACCGCCATAAGCCCTCGGAGGCGAATATCACCCACATGGGCTATCCGCTCCGCCAAATGGCTCACTTCGCTCAACCGAATGCCCCCGCGCTTCGGATCGTCATCGAGACTTACTTGAATGAGGACGTCCAACGGGTGCTCGCGTTGCCCGGAATCGAGCGCCGACTTGGTCGCCTTCGCGAGCGCTTCGGCGAGGCGCTCGGAGTCGACGGACTGGACCTCGTCCGCCCAGCGCACGACGGATTTGGCCTTGTTCCGCTGGAGACTGCCGACCATATGCCAGCGGATCCGGGCGTCCGGGCGCAGACCGGCGACCTCTTCGGCCTTCGCGCCCGCCTCCTGATCGCGGTTCTCGGCGAGGTCGAGTGCGCCGAGGTCGGCGAGCAGCGCGGCGTCGAGCGCCGGGAAGGTCTTGGTGACCGCGAGCAGTTTGACCTCGTCGCGAGCCCGGCCGGCGGCCTCGCACGCGGCGGCCATCCGCTTTTCCACTTCGGCGAGGGAGGCGGCGAGTTCCCCCTTGCGGGTGTCACTCACGACGCGTCCAGCCACGTGATGCCCGCGATCCGGCCCGTGGTGCCGTCGCGACGGAAGCTGAAGAGGGTCTTGTCTTCGTTGGTACAGCGCGGATCGACGCCGATCTTGCCGACGCCGAGGTCGGCCAGCTGCCGCCAGAGCCCGGCGCGCAGGTCGAGCCCCGGCGTGCCCTTGCGGGTTTTGCAGGCACTGCCCGGCACATGCTTTTCGACGTCGGCGGCCATGTCGGCGGGCACTTCGTAGCAGTCGCCGCAGATCGCGGGACCGAGCAGCGCTTCGGTGCGGGCGGGTTCGGCGCCGAGCGAACGCATCGCCTCGACCGCGGCGGGGACGACACCGACCCTGGCGCCGACGCGGCCAGCGTGGACGGCGGCGACGACACCGGCTTCGGCGTCGGCCAGCAGAAGCGGTACGCAGTCGGCGACGAGCACCACGAGCGCGAGGCCAGGCTCGGCGGTCACGAGCGCGTCGGTCGCTTCGGCGGCGGAGGTCTCCGAACCGTCGACGACGGTGGCCGTCCGGCCGTGGACCTGCTCCATCCACGCCAGCCTGTCCTCGGTGAGACCGAGTTCGGTGGCGAGACGCTTGCGGTTGGCGTAGACGTCGCCCGCGTCGTCACCGACGTGATCACCGAGGTTGAAGGTGTCGTAAGGCGGCCGGGAAGCCCCGCCCGCCCTTGTCGTGACAACCCGCCGTACGCGCACGCGTTTCCTCCTAGACCTGAGTGAAGGCCCCCTCGACTGTAGTCAAGGAGGCCTTCACGGAACGTACTGGCGAGAACTACCGCCGCATGAACGGGGGAACGTCGACCTCGTCGTCCGACGGGTCGTCGTGCACCGGGGTGGCGCGGCCGGGCAGGCTGCCGTGGTTCGAGTTCGACCCGATCGGCGAGTAGCCGCGCGAACCGCCGCCGGGCTGCGGGAGCCCGCCGGTCATCGAGCCGTTGCCCTCGTTACGGGCGGACGGCATCGGCGTGTGGGTGCGCGGCGGCGCGACCGGGTAGCCGTTCGAACCGGTCGACGGCACCGGCGTGGCACCCGAAGGCGGGCTCTGCACCGGGGTCGCCCCGCCGCCGTTGACCTGACCGGCCTGCGCGGACGCGGTCGAGTTCGAGCGGGAGCCGAACGCCGGCGGGTCGAGCTTCTTGTGGGTCGGGGTGCCCGCGTCGAAACCGGCCGCGATCACGGTGACCCGGACCTCGTCGCCGAGCGAGTCGTCGATGATCGTCCCGAAGATGATGTTGGCGTCGGGGTGCGCGGATTCCTGCACCAGCGAAGCGGCCTCGTTGATCTCGAACAGGCCGAGGTCCGAGCCGCCCGCGATCGACAGCAGCGCGCCGTGCGCCCCGTCCATCGACGCTTCCAGCAGCGGCGAGTTGATCGCCTTCTCCGCCGCCTGGATCGCCCGGCCCTCGCCGCGCGCCGAGCCGATGCCCATCAGCGCGGAGCCCGCGCCGGACATGACGCTCTTGACGTCGGCGAAGTCCAGGTTGATCAGACCCGGCGTGGTGATCAGGTCGGTGATGCCCTGGACACCCGAAAGCAGGACCTCGTCCGCCGAGCGGAAGGCGTCCATCAGCGAGACGCCGATGTCGCCCAGCTGCAGCAGCCGGTCGTTCGGGATGACGATGAGGGTGTCGCATTCGTTGCGCAGCTGCTGGATGCCCTCTTCGGCCTGCTTGCTGCGGCGCTTGCCCTCGAAGGTGAACGGGCGGGTGACGACGCCGATGGTCAGCGCGCCGAGCTTGCGGGCGATCTGGGCGACGACCGGCGCGCCACCGGTGCCGGTGCCACCGCCCTCGCCCGCGGTCACGAACACCATGTCGGCGCCCTTGATGACCTCTTCGATCTCTTCGCGGTGGTCCTCGGCGGCCTTCTGCCCCACCTCGGGGGCGGCGCCGGCACCGAGGCCGCGGGTCAGTTCCCGGCCGATGTCGAGCTTGACGTCGGCGTCGGACATGAGCAGTGCCTGAGCGTCGGTGTTCACCGCGATGAACTCGACACCCTTGAGGCCGACCTCGATCATGCGGTTCACGGCGTTCACTCCGCCGCCGCCGATACCGACGACCTTGATCACCGCAAGGTAGTTGTGCGGGGGCGTCATCGGAGCCGCCTTCCTGATCGTGTGTGCTCGTGCTGCCCGCCGGTCGCTGAGCCTGTCCCGAACCCTCGAGCTGAAGTTCAGATTGAGAGTTATGTCAACTGCCGACGTTGAAGCAGGACGGTATGCACCAGGCTGGCTCGAATCCAGTAGCCACGCCGTGTGTCGCAAAGGTGTTTTGCCACAACATGTTCGCGGGCGCAAGAGCGAGACCCGGTCGCGGCGGCGAACGGCGGCCTGGTAAAGGCGAAGATCAGGTCGGCATGGACATGACCATGACGACGTCCTTCGACGGCGTCCCGGTCGGTGATCCGCCCGCCTGTTCGACGCTGAGCGCGAACTTCTCGGCGCCGCCGATTCCTTCGGCGACCAGCAGCGCACCGTCCTGACCACCGGGAATGAGCCCGGCGGGTTTGGGCGCGGTGCCCGGGTACATCAACCAGGCCTGGTAGGTCCGGCCCGGTTCGTTCTTCGGCAGTTGCGTCGCCATGAACACCAGCCGGTCCTTCGCGCGCGACATCATCACGGTCCCGCCGCCGCCCGCCGAGGTCTCGGCGTGCCCGGTCCGGAGGTCGGCGGCCGAAAGGACGTCGGCGACCGGGGCGTACCGGTCCGCGTACTCCGCCGC
The DNA here is from genome assembly GCF_055563465.1 of Amycolatopsis sp. NPDC000009. Lineage (NCBI taxonomy): Bacteria > Bacillati > Actinomycetota > Actinomycetes > Pseudonocardiales > Pseudonocardiaceae > Amycolatopsis > Amycolatopsis sp. NPDC000009. The sequence continues at coordinate 191,217 of NZ_JBVHDI010000014.1, read as the reverse complement.
CCGCTCCCGCGCGGCGGTCAGCTGCGAGTGGTTGTCGTAGGCGATCCCGCCGAACACGGCGGTGCCAGCCAGCCCGACGACCGCGGCCGCGACCGCGGCGATCGCCCAGCGCGGGGCGCGACGCCGGTCCTTGACGCGCTCCCCGCCGCCGAACCGCGTCATCGGCGGCTGCTGCCTGGTCGCCATCGCCTCGGCGAGCACGCGGCGTTTGAGTTCGGGCGGCGGGTCCTCGGCCAGGGCGGCACCGAGCCGGGTCGCGGTCATCTGCAGTTCGAGGACCTCTTGCGCGCACGACGCGCATTCGGCGAGGTGCCGCTGGAACTGGGCACGCTCCACATCGGACAGCGCGTCGACGGCGTAGGCGCCGGTGAGCGTGTGCATCTCGGGCATGGTCATGCCGTCACCCCCAAACAGTCCCGGAGCCTGATCAGGCCGTCCCGGAGCCGGGTCTTGATGGTTCCGTGCGGGGTCTGCAGCACCTCTGAGACCTCGCGATAGGTATAACCCTGGTAGTAGGCGAGCAGCACGGATTCCCGTTGCAACTCGGTCAAGCTCGTGAGACAGCGGCGTACCTGCGACTGTTCCCATCGGGCGGCGACCGCCTCGGCCACCTCGTCGAAGGGCCGGGCGCGGGCGGCCTCGAAGGTCGCCTTGACCTCGCGATCCGAACTGGCGCGCGCCGAGCGGACGCGGTCGACGGCACGGCGGTGCGCGAGCGTCATGGCCCAGTTCAGCGCGCTCCCCCGCTCCGGGGAGTAGCGCGTGGCCGTCCGCCACAGCTCCACCATGACCTCCTGCGTGACCTCTTCGGACTGCGCGGCGTCACGGAGGATCCGGCGCACGAGACCGAGGACCGGGCCGGCGAGTTGGTCGTACAACGCGTCGAAGGCGCGCTCGTCGCCCTTCGCGACCCGGACGAGCAGATCCTCGGCCGTCGGACCGGCCGGTTCGCCTTCATGGGGTACGGGCGCCATCCGGCGCGGGCGTGCCGATTCATCCATCAAGCGTGCCTCCGGCCGTCTGCGGCGTCCGCTGGGTGATCGGAGCCTTCTTCAACCACAGTTTGACGCCATGCCGCCGGATCAGCGCGGAGACCCGGTGCGGCATGAGCGGACGGGTGACGAGCATGTGCGTCAGCCACTTGGCGGTGGCGGGCCGCCGCACACCGCGCAGCGACGCGGTCAGCGGCGTCCGCCCGTCACGACGGAGGGCGATCTTGACCGAGAGCAGCGACTCCGGCCGCGGCACCTCCATCCGGTACTCGCCGTCCATCGGCTGGAACGGCGAGACGTAGAACTCCTTGTCCGCGAAGGCGTTCCCGTCGGCGTCGGGTCGCAGGAGGTACGCGTGCCTGCCGCCGTAGGTGTTGTGGACCTCGGCGACGACGCATTCGAGCGCCCCGTCGGGCCGGTGGCACCAGTACAGGGTGATCGGGTTGAAGTTGTGGCCGAGCATCCGTGCCCCGGCCAGCATCAGCACCCGGCCGCCGCGCAGGTCGACGTCGCGCGCCGCGAGCCAGCGGTCCAATTTGGACCTGATGCTGGAGGTGTCCTCGGGTGCGAAGTGGTCTCGCGAATCGAAGCGGGCGAAGGGGCGCAGCCACCACGGGAGCTTCGGTGGCACGTCGAGGTCGACGAACCACAGGTAGATCCGGTGGGCGAACGACATCGGCGGGTCGTCGCGCCGGACATGCGCCACCGTGGAGTCGTAGAGCACGGCCATGACGGTCACCAGCGCACCCCGAAATTCTCGGCCGCGCGCACGCCGGACGCGCAGCCGTCCTCGTGGAACCCCCAGCCGTGATACGCGCCGGCGAAGGCGACCGTGTCGTCGCCGAGCTCGGCCAGGCGACGCTGGGCGGCCACGGATTCCGGGGTGTAGACGGGGTGCTCGTAGGTCATCTTGGCCAGCACCGAACCGGCTTCGGGCACGGTGCCCGGGTTGAGCGTGACGACGTAGCCGGTCGGTTCGTCGAGCCGCATCAGGCGGTTCATGTCGTAGGACACCTGGACCGCGCCGTGGCCGGCACCGCAGAACGGGGTGGCGTAGTTCCAGCCCGCGCGCGCCGAATCCGCCGTCGGGAGCACGCCGGTGTCGGTGTGCAGCCACGCCTCGTTGCTGGAGTACCGGAACGAGCCGAGGACCTCGCGCTCGGCCTCGGTCGGCGAGGAGAGCAGCTTCAGCGCCTGGTCCGCGTGCGTGGCCAGGACGACCTTGTCGAGCCGGTGCCGCGTGTCGGCGTCGTCGCGGACCTCGATGCCCCGGGCCGTGCGCTTCACCGAACGGACCGGCGTCGACAGGTGTACGGCCGTCAGCTGCTTGGCGGCCAGTTGGACGTACTCGCGCGAGCCGCCGACGACGGTGCGCCACCTCGGTGACCCGCCGACCGACAGCATCCCGTGGTTGCGCAGGAACTCGAACAGGTACCGTGCGGGGTACCTCAGCGTGTCGGTGCGGTCGGCGGACCAGACGGTCGAGACGACCGGGAGCATGAAGTGGTCGACGAAGTACTTCGTGTACCCGCCGATCGCGAGGAAGGCGCCGAGGGTGACGTCTCCGGCCTCGGGCGCTTCGAGGACGCGCTTCGCGTGCCGGTGGAAGCGTTTGACGTCGGCGAGCATCCGCAGGTAGCGGCCCCGTGCGACGTTGCGCGGCTGCGCGAACAGCCCCGTCAGACCCTTGGCGCCGGCGTACTGGAGACCGCAGCCGTCACAGCGGATGCTCATCGACATCTCGGTGTCGCGGGTGGCGACGCCCAGTTCGGCGAAGAGGCGGAGCAGGTTCGGATAGGTACGCTCGTTGTGCACGATGAACCCGGAGTCGACGCCGACGGTGCCGCCGTGCGCGCTCGGGACGTCGTGGGTGTGCGCGTGCCCGCCCAGCCTGTCGTCGGCTTCGAACAGCAGTACCTCGTAGCGGCGTTGCAGCAGGTACGCGGCCGTGAGACCGGCCACGCCACTGCCGATGACCCCGATGCGTCGACCTTTGGTTTGCACGTGAAGCATTCGGAGCCGGATCGGGCGAGGATTGGATCTCGTGAACCGGCGCGGCATCCGACCCATCCCTTTCCGGTCCGGGAGCGAATGACGACTATGCCGAACAGTCCCGCGTCCCGCCTAGTCCCGTTCGCCGAGCGGCTCCTCGGCGGCTCCCTTCCGGTCGGCCTGCGTACCTGGGATGGCGTACGCGCCGGTCCGCCGGATGCCCCGACCGTGGTTCTCCGCAACCGCCGTGCCCTCCGCCGTCTCCTCTACTCACCCGGCGAATTGGGTCTGGCCAGGGCGTACGTCTCAGGTGATCTCGACGTCGAAGGCGACCTCGCCGACGGATTCCGCCGGATCTGGGCACTGACCCGATCGGGTGCCGCGCGTGGCGCGAAGCTCGGCCCGCGCGAATGGGCCGAAGCGCTGCGGATCGCGGTGGGCCTCGGCGTCGTCGGGCCGCCGCCCAGACCACCCGCCGAGGAAGCCCGGCTGTCCGGGAAGCTGCACAGCCTCCTCCGGGACAAGTCGGCCATCGCGCACCACTACGACCTCGGCAACGCCTTCTACCAGCTGTTGCTCGACGAATCGATGGCCTACTCGACCGGGTACTGGACCTCCGACGAGGAGGGTTACGGCGTCGAGCAGGCCCAATGGGACAAACTCGAGCTGATCTGCCGGAAGCTCGGCCTGCGGCCAGGGATGCGGCTGCTCGACGTCGGCTGCGGCTGGGGCTCGCTGCTGGTGCACGCCGCGAAGCACCACGGCGTCCAAGCCGTCGGGATCACGCTGTCGGCGGAGCAACGGCAACACGTCCGCGGCCGGCTCGCCCAGCACGATCTGGAGGAACGGGTCGAGGTCCGGCGGCAGGACTACCGCGAGCTGGCCGACGAGCCGTTCGACGCGGTCGCCACCATAGAGATGGGTGAGCACGTCGGCGAGGAGAACTACCCCGAGTACACGCGGACGCTGTACCGGATGCTCAAGCCCACCGGACGGCTGGTCCTGCAGCAGATGTCCCGTGGCGCGGTGGCCCCCGGCGGCGGCGCGTTCATCGAGCGCTACATCGCCCCCGACATGACGATGCGGCCGTTGAGCCGCACACTCGGGCATCTGGAGGCCGCCGGGTTCGAGATCCGCGACGTCCACGCGCTGCGCGAGCACTACGTGCGTACGGTCCGGGCATGGGAAAAGACGCTCGAAGGCAATTGGGACGACGTCGTGGCACTGATCGGTGAATCCGGTGCGCGGGTCTGGCGGCTGTACCTGGTCGGCGGGGCGCTCGCGTTCGAGGAGAACCGGATGGGCGTCGACCAGATCCTGGCGGTCCGTTCATCCGACGAGGGCTTGAGCGCGATGCCCGCCACCCGGGAGTGGTCCTGATGCCTCTCGGTGGGACTCTCGCGATCACGGCGGGCGCGACGCTGCTGGCCTTCGTCGTCACCTTCGGCATCGCGCGGTGGCGGAAGCGGTACGACACCGTCGACACGCTGTGGGGGCCGGGCTTCGCGCTCGTCGCGCTGGTCGCGGCGCCCCTCGGGGACGGGTCGGTCGCGCTGCGCGTGGTCACCGCGCTACTGACCGCGGTCTGGGGCGTGCGCCTCGGCGTCCACCTCCACCTGCGCAATCACAAGCTGCCCGAAGACCCGCGCTACGTGCGGATGGCCGAGAACGCCGGGGAGAATCCGGCGCTCAAGCTGTTCGTCCGCGTGTACCTGGTGCAGGCCGTGGTGCTCTGGTTCGTCTCCCTGCCGGTCCAGTTCGCGATGTACGGCGGCACCTTCGGGGTGACGGCGTGGCTCGGCGTCGCGGTGTGGCTGGTCGGTTTCGGGTTCGAAACGATCGGCGACGAGCAGCTGCGGCGCTTCAAGGCCGACCCGGGCAACAAGGGGAAGGTGCTCGACAGCGGGCTGTGGCGCTACACCCGGCATCCGAACTACTTCGGCGACGCGTGCGTGTGGTGGGGCCTGTATCTGCTGGCGTGTTCGAGCTGGGTGGGGGCGGCGACGATCCTGTCGCCGATCGCGATGACGTACACGCTGGCCAGGGGGACCGGAAAACCTTTGCTGGAGAAGGGTTTGCGGCGTTCACGGCCGGGATACGCGGCGTACGTCGAGCGGACCAGCGGGTTCTTCCCGCTGCCCCCGCGCCGCGTCACTCCCCGGTGAGACCGTCCGTCAGTTCGCGCAACAGGTCGAGGTGGCCGGCGTGCCTGCCGGTCTCCTCGATCATGTGCGCGACCACGAACCGGACGTTGACCTTGCGATCGCCGCGGAAGGGGACCTCGTCGTCCAGCCCCATCGCCTCGACGATCTTGCGGCTCCGCTCGCACTCGGCCTCGTAGGCGGCGAGCAACTGCTCGATCGGGGTCTGCATGGCGACCCGGAATTCGGCGTCCGGATCGGCTTCCAGTGCCTCCTTCCAGACGTCCTCCTGCCCGTTGAGCACCACGTTGAACCAGTACTGCTCGACGAGGGTCAGATGCCCGAGGAGACCGGCGACGGTGGTCAGTTCGCTGGGGACGAGCGGCCGCCTGGCCTGCTCGTCGGTGAGGCCGGAGCACTTCCACACGACAGTGGCGCGGAGGAAGTCGAGGAAGCCGTTCAGCTGTGTGCGCTCGTCGCCGGTGAGCGGCGGTTCGGGGCGCTTCGGTTCGTCGGTCATGGTGGTGCAGTCTGCCGGTTTCCTCGGATGATCCGCTAACGAGTTACCCCGGGACGCACTGTCCACCATCTGTCGCAGAGCCGTGGTCCATGTCCGAACGCGATCCCATCGTTCGAGTGAAACCAGCGGTAGTTAGCGCCGAGGAAACATGACGACCACCCGCCCGTCATGTCAGGCTGGTGCAGTTGTGCCCATCGCCGGAGTACCGAGAAAGGTCACTGATGTCAGGCCTGCAGCTGAGCGCACTCGATGTCGCTTTCCTTTGCCTGGAAAGCGAAACGACGCCCATGCACATGGGGGCGGTGGTCACCTTCCGCCCGCACGGGCAGGTGCACGCGCGCGAGCTGACCGCGCTGCTCGCCGAACGGGCGGCCCGGCTCCCCAAGCTGCGTCAGCGACCTCGCACCGCGCTGTTCCCGCCCGGCGCCGCCACCTGGGCCGAGGACCCGGATTTCCTTGCCAGTGAACATATTTCACATCACCACCTGAGCTCCCTGTACGAGCCGGACCCGCTCTCCGCCTACGCCTCGCACTGGATGGGACGGCCGCTCGACACCGGAAAACCCTTGTGGGACTTGCATCTCGTCACCGGCCTGCCGGACGGCGAGTTCGCGTTGCTGCTGAAACTGCACCACGCCCTCACCGACGGGGCGGGCGCGTACGCCGTCGCCGTCGGCCTGCTCGACGCACTCCCCCGTGCACCGAGGCGTCCGCACAGCGGGACCGGGCCGCCCGCGCCTCGCTCCCCTGTGGACGCCGTCAAGGAAGCCGTCGGTTCGACGCTGGCCCAGGCAGGCATCGCCTCTTCGGTCGTCCGCGCGACCCGTTCGCCGCTGTCGCCGATCAGCGCGCCGCCGTCGACCGAACGACGGCTCGGTCTCGTCCGGCTGGACACCGCCGAGATCCGGCGGATCCGCCGGGCCCACGGCGGGACCGCCAACGACGTCGTGCTGGCGATCCTCAGCGGCGCGCTGCGCGACTGGATGATCAACCGCGGCCAGCGTGCCGACGACCGGACGCTGCGGGCGCTCATCCCGGTCAGCGTGCGCGGGCGCTCCGCCGAGCAGCTCGGCGGGAACAAGCTGTCCGGTTATCTCTGCGAGCTGCCGGTCGGCCTCGACGATCCGGTCGAGCGGCTCCTGGCCGTCCAGCGCGAAATGGGCCGGAACAAGGCGGCGGGCCCGGCCCGGGGCGCGGGCGCGTTCCCGCTGCTCGCCGACCGGATGCCGCCGATGCTGCACCGGCTCGGCTCGAAGGCCGCCGGGCTGGCCGCGCCGCTGCTGTTCGACCTCGTGATCACCACGGTGCCGGTGCCGCCCAACCGGCTCACCCTCGACGGGGCGAAGGTCTCCGGCGTGTACCCGTTCGTGCCGCTGGCGCCGCGGCAGGCGATCGGGATCGCGGTGGCGACCTATCGCGACTCGGTCCACATCGGACTTCAGGCGAACGGGGCGGCGGTCTCCGACGTGGGTTCGCTGCGGGACGGCGTGCTCAAGTCGGCCTCGCGCCTGCTCGACACTGTTCACTGAAGCGCGTGAAGGCCCCCTTCCCTCGGCTGAGCCGAGGGAAGGGGGCCTTCACGCGCTAGGTCGAGCCGGTCAGCCGCGCAGCATCTCCGCGACCAGGAACGCCAGCTCCAGCGACTGCTGAGTGTTCAGGCGCGGGTCGCACGCGGTCTCGTAGCGGCCGGAGAGGTCCAGATCCGAGATCTCCTGCGCGCCGCCGAGGCATTCGGTGACGTCCTCGCCGGTCAGCTCGACGTGGATGCCGCCCGGGTACGTGCCGAGCTTGCGGTGCACCTCGAAGAAGCCCTGCACCTCGTCGACGATCCGGTCGAAGTGCCGGGTCTTGTAGCCCGTCGACGACTCGTGCGTGTTGCCGTGCATCGGGTCGCACTGCCAGATGACCTTGTGCCCGGACGCCTCGACCTTCTCGACGATGGCGGGCAGCACCTCGCGCACCTTGCCGTTGCCCATCCGGGCGATCAGCGTCAGCCGTCCGGGCTCGTTGCGGGGGTCGAGCCGGCGGACGTACTCGACGGCCTGCTCGGGCGTGGTCGTCGGGCCGATCTTGAGGCCGATCGGGTTGGCCAGCAGTTCGGCGAAGGCGATGTGCGCGCCGTCGAGCTGCCTGGTCCGCTCGCCCACCCACAGGAAGTGCGACGACAGGTTGTACAGCTTGGGGTTCGCCGCGTCCGCGCGGTCCATCCGCAGCATGGAGCGCTCGTAGTCCAGCAGCAGCGCTTCGTGGCTGGCGAAGATCTCGGTGGACTGGAGCGAGGTGTCGGTGACGCCGCAGGCCGACATGAACCGCAGGCCGCGGTCGATCTCCGAGGCCAGCGCCTCGTAGCGCTCGCTGGCGGGCGAGGACTTCACGAAGTCCTTGTTCCAGTCGTGCACCTGGTGCAGGTCCGCCATGCCGGCGCCGGTGAGCGCGCGGACGAGGTTCATCGCGGCGCCCGCGTTCGCGTAGGCGCGGATCATCCGGCCGGGGTCGGGCACGCGGAGTTCCGGCTTGGCGACGAGCGAGTTGATGATGTCGCCGCGGTACACCGGCAGGCCGAGCGCGTCGGTCGACGCCGAACGCGGCTTCGCGTACTGGCCGGCGATCCGGCCGACCTTCACCACCGGCAGGCTCGCGCCGTAGGTGAGGACGACGGCCATCTGCAGCAGGGTGCGCAGATTGGCGCGGATGTGCGGCTCGGTGTTCGACTCGAACGTCTCCGCGCAGTCACCACCCTGGAGCAGGAACGCCTCGCCGCGGGCGACCATGGCGAGCCGGTCGGAGAGGCGGTCGATCTCGGCGGGGACGGTGATCGGCGGCACGCTCTCCAGCACGCCGCGCACGCGCTTCGTCAGCTCGGCGTCCGGCCATTCGGGCTGCTGCGCGGCGGGCCGGGAAAGCGCGTCGTCGAGCCGGTCACGCAGCTCGGGCGGCAGAGGAGGCAGTTCGGGGAGCGTGTCGACGGGAACGTCCACTGTCCAGTTCACAGGCACCAGGATATGCCGCGCCGAAAGCCGCCCGCCCACCGGGACGAAACTCCCAAGGAGTGGGCGGGCGGCGGGTTGATCAGGCGGCCTGCGCCTTGTTGTAGAGATTCTGCGCGTCCGTGCCGAAGTACGGACCGAACATGTAACCGGGCAGGAAGTTGTAGCCGAAGCTGTTCACCGAGGCCTGGACACCCGCGCCGGTCGCCTCGCTGAAGTTGAGGAACCACGGGCCGCCGCTCGAACCGCCGGTCATGTTGCAGCTCATGCCGTGGTCCTTGGTGAGCAGGAAGTCGGTGAACGTGCTCCCGCTGCAGTAGATCAGCTTCGACCCGTCGTACGGCGCCGCCGCCGGGTACCCGAACGTGTACATCGACTGGTTGCGCGCCTGGTTGAACGCGATCCCCTGCGCGCCGACGACGTCGGTCAGCTTCTGCCCGTTGAGCGGGTTGACCACGGCCGCGCCGATGTCGTAGTTCATGTCCTCGCTCGCTTCCCACTGCGGAGTGGTCAGCGTGCTCTTCGCGGCCCAGGTTCCGTAGGGCGTGTTGCCGTTGTTGTAGCCGGGCGCGAAGGTCCAGTTGGTGTGCCAGGCGCCCTGGTACTTCACGCAGTGCCCGGCGGTGATCACGACGCTGCCGTTCGTGCTGGTGACCGCGTCACCGGAACACGACGCGTTCCGGCCGCCCATGGTGAAGAACACCCGGCCCGCGGTCTGGACGACCTTGCCCGCCCCGGTCCAGGCGCCCCCGCCGTTGGGGATGCTCTGGATGATCGTGCTCGTGCCCTTCGCGACGTCCTTCGGCGTGAAGGCGGGCGCCTGGACCAGCTGTTCGATCGGCACCGCCGACCGCATCCGCTCGGGTGTCCAGTAGGCCGCCACCGTCCGCGCGTCGGTCGCTGCCTGATGGTGGACCGGTCCGGCGTGCGCGGGACTCGCGACGGCGGTCAGCCCCGTCACCGCCAGCCCGACGAGCGCCGCCAGGATCCCCGTCCGGGAAGCCGTCCTCTTCATGGCGTACCACCTTTCGCCACCGGTGAATTGCCGTATGACTTGCACGACATTTCGAAAGTATTTGTCCTGCTACCAGGCGTACAAGCGGCCGTTCGGCCGCATCCGTGGCGGTGGATGGGCCGTTCGGTCTAGCGGCAGTGCGTATCGGCGACCGGGCGGACGCCGTCGCGCAGATACCGGACGACGAAGTCGTCGCCGCAGGCGTTGCCCATGGTGAAGACGCCGTGCCCGCCGGCGTCCACGGTGACGAACTTCGCCCGTGCGCCCAGCGCCGACCGCATCTCGCGGGCGCCGGCGAGCGGGGTCGCCGGGTCGCGGAGGTTCTGCACCAGCAGGATGTTCGACGGTCCGCGGTCGTGGATCCGCACCGGCGGCTCCCGGCGTTCGACCGGCCAGAACGCGCAAGGCGTGATGTTGGCGGCGGCGGGGCCGAACATCGGATGCGTCACGCGGGCCCGTTCGACCGCCTTTTGGTAGTAGCGAACGCTTTCCGGCCAGTCCGAGTCGTTGCAGAGCACCTGCAGCTGAAGCGCGGCGTGATTGTCGGTGTCGAGAGGCCCGCCCTGCGCCTTCGCGGCCGGAGCGGCCCATCGCTCGGCGAGACCGGGGAAGTTCGCGTCGTCGTACAGCGCTCCCCAGGTGTCGCTTCGGATCCCTGGGCGCTTTTCGACCAGCTGAAGGAACTTCGCCGTCACCTCGGCCGGGGTCCGCCCGAGGTGGTAGATGTCGTCGCGCGCCGCCGCCCACGCCGTGAAGTCGCCGAAACGATCGTCGAAACCGTCCGCGAAGCGCTGATGTGCCCGGACGTCCAGCCCGTCGGGACCGAGCAGGCTGTCCAGCACGATCCTGTCCGTGCGCGCGGGGAACATCGACGCGTAGGCGGCGCCGAGATAGCTCCCGTACGAGACGCCGTAGTACGAGATCTTCCGCTCCCCCAGCGCCTGGCGGATCCGGTCCATGTCGCGCGCGGTATTGGTGGTGGTCATCTGCGGCAGGAGATCCGCGGTCTTCGACTCGGCGCACTGCTTCGCCACCACGCGGGACTTCGCCGCCTTCTCGGCGACATCACGCGGACCCTCCGCGTACGGGCCGACGAGGATGAACCGCTGTTCCTCGCTCAGGTCACAGGTCACCGGCGTGCTGTAGGTGGTCCCGCGCGGGTCGAATCCGATGACGTCGTAACTGTCGAGCAGGCCGGACTGCCCCTGCCGCTGCGCGAGTTGCGTGGGCATCGCCAGGCCGGGGCTCCCCGGGCCACCGGGATTCATCAGCAGCACGCCGCGCCGCTTCGGCGACTTACTCGCTTTGCGGGAGACGGTGAGTTCGATGGTCCGGCCGCCGGGGTCTGCGTAGTCCAACGGCACCTTGAGTTTCGCGCATTCCAGCCCCTCGGTCGGTGAGGGTGTCACGCCGTAGTCCGGGCACGGCGACGTCCATTTCAGTGCCGGAGCCGCCTCGGCGGTCGCCGGAACGGCTACGGCCAAGGGGAGGAAAGCCAGTATCGCCAACGTTTTTCTCATGCGGAGAGCGTGGCGTGACCGGCCGCCCTACCGCGTCGGACCGGAGCATGACCCGGACCCTCCACCTTCGGGAGGAGCGGGGCCTGACGTTGGTCTTGGGCCTCGTGAGGGGTAAGGACGGTTCTGGCCGAGGGTGTCTCAGGTACCTACTGGCTCCGGCCGCCCTGATGCCGGGCCCGGCCACGGCCGACGTTGCGAAAGCCACTTTCGCAACGTTGAAGGTTGCGAAAGTGGCTTTCGCAACCCGCCGGCCGAGCCCAGCACCCAGCAGAGCCCCGGTAACGAGTGGGTCTGGTCTCGTGAGTGTTTAGGACGGTTCTAACCGTCCTAAACACTCACGAGACCGACGTTCGTCAGACCACCGCGAGCGGCAACGCGGTCGGGTGCACCGGAGCGGGCAGGTCCGAAGCGCCGGTGAGGTACGCGTCGACGGCGCTCGCCACCGAACGTCCCTCCGCGATCGCCCACACCACCAGCGAGGCACCGCGGTGCGCGTCGCCGCAGACGAACACGCCGGGCGATTCGGTCTGCCAGTCCGCGCCGCACGAGAGCGTGCCGCGTTTGGTCAGCGAGAGCCCGAGCCCGTCCAGCAGCGGCATGTGCTCGACACCCTCGAACCCGATCGCGAGCAGCACGAGGTCGGCGGGCAGCTCCTCGACCTCGTCGTTGACCGGGGTCACCATCCGCTTGCCGGTCTCCGGGTCCTTGACCACCCGGACCTGCCGGAGTTCGACGGCGCGCACGTTGCCCTCGTCGTCACCGATGAACCGGGTGACCGCGACGGCGAACTTGCGCTCGCCCGCCTCTTCGTGCGCGGGGTAGGTGCGCAGGATGTACGGCCACGTCGGCCACGGCGAGCGGTCGTCGTCCCTTGTGGACGGTGGCGTCGGGTACTGGTCCAGCTGGGTCACCGAAAGCGCGCCCTGACGGGTCGCGGTGCCGTACGAGTCGGCCCCGGTGTCACCGCCGCCGATGATGACCACGTGCTTACCCGCCGCGTCCACAGTGGACGGTCCGTCGCCCTCGACGTACTTGTTGGCCGGGACCAGATGCTCCATCGCCAGGTGGATCCCGGCCAGCTCGCGGCCGGGCGTGGTCGTGTCGTCGCGACCGCGCAGCGCGCCCACGGCGAGGACCACCGCGTCGTACTCCGCCCGCAGTTCCTCCACGGTCAGGTCGACGCCGACCTCGCAGCCGGTGACGAACTTCGTGCCCTCCTTGCGGAGTTGGGCGAGCCGCCGGTCGAGGACCTTCTTCTCCATCTTGAACTCGGGGATGCCGTACCGCAGCAGGCCGCCGAGCCGGTCGTCCCGTTCGTAGACGGTCACTTCGTGGCCGGCGCGGGTCAGCTGCTGCGCGGCCGCGAGCCCGGCGGGGCCGGAGCCGACGACCGCGACCCGCTGCCCCGACGACACGGCCGAGACCTGCGGCTGCACGTAGCCCGCTTCCCAGGACTGGTCCGCGATCGTCTGCTCGACCCGCTTGATCGACACCGGACCGCCGGACAGCGGCGAGACCGACAGGACGCACCCCGCCTCGCACGGCGCGGGGCACAGCTTCCCGGTGAACTCGGGGAAGTTGTTGGTGGCGTGGAGCCGGTCGCTCGCCGCGGCCCAGTCACCGCGGCGCACGAGGTCGTTCCACTCCGGGATCAGGTTGCCCAGCGGACAACCGGAACCACTGGAGTGACAGAACGGGATGCCGCAGTCCATGCACCGCGAAGCCTGCTTGCGCACCTGTTCGTTGCGCTCGGCAGGCTCCACCTCGGCGTACACCTCGCCCCAGGTGGCGAGACGCTCCTCTTTGGACTTCTTCTTCGGCTCTTCACGGTCGTACTTCAGGAAACCCGTCGGATCAGCCACGAGCGGCCTCCATGATCGCTTCGTCGACGTCGCGGCCCGCGGCACGCGCCGCCTTCGCCGCGTCAAGGACACGCTGGTAGTCGCGGGGCATCACCTTGGTGAACGCCGCCGAGCGACGCGGCCAGTCGCCGAGCAGCGACGCGGCCACGGCCGAACGTGTGAGGTCGTAGTGCTTCTGCACGGTCTTCTTGAGCCAGGCGAGGTCCTCGGACGACGGCGTCTGGAGGTTCACCATCTCCTCGTTGACCTTGCCGCGGTCCAGGTCGAGCACGTAGGCCTCGCCGCCGGACATCCCCGCCGCGAGGTTGCGCCCGGTCGGGCCGAGCACCACGGCCTGTCCGCCGGTCATGTACTCGAAGGCGTGGTCGCCGACGCCCTCGGCGACGACCACGGCACCGGAGTTGCGCACGCAGAACCGTTCGCCGACCTGGCCACGCAGGAACATCTCGCCGCCGGTGGCGCCGTACGCGAGCGTGTTCCCGGCGATGGTCTGGCCCTCCGCGGCGAACTTCGCGTCCGGATGCGGGCGCACGATGATCCGCCCGCCCGAAAGACCCTTGCCGACGTAGTCGTTCGCGTCGCCGACCATGTCGAGCGTGATGCCGCGCGGCAGGAACGCGCCGAGCGACTGCCCGGCGGAACCGGTCAGCAGCACGTGGATCGTGTCCTCGGGCAGGCCCTCGCCGCCGTAGCGGCGGGTGATCTCGGAACCGAGCAGCGTGCCGACGGTCCGGTTCACGTTCCGCACCGGCAGTTCGAGCCGCACCGGATGCGCGTCCTCCAGCGCCGCCTCGGCGAGCTGGATCAGCGTCCGGTCGAGCGCGTGCTCCAGGCCGTGGTCCTGCGTGCGCGTGCGCCGCTTCGCCCCGCCGTAAGGCGTTTCGGTCGGCATCTCGAAGATCGGCGCGAGGTCGAGACCGGAGGCCTTCCAATGCTCGACCGCCTCGTCGGTGTTCAGCATCTCGGCGTGCCCGATGGCCTCGTCGAGCGTGCGGAAACCGAGTGCCGCCAGCGTTTCCCGGACCTCTTCGGCGACGAACCGGAAGTAGTTCACGACGTGGTCGGCCTGACCGGTGTACCGCTTGCGCAGATCCGGGCTCTGGGTCGCGACGCCGACCGGGCAGGTGTCGAGGTGGCAGACGCGCATCATGACGCAGCCCTCGACGATCAGCGGCGCCGTCGCGAAGCCGTACTCCTCCGCGCCGAGCAGCGCGGCGATGACGACGTCCTTGCCGGTCTTCATCGCGCCGTCGACCTGCACGGTGATCCGGTCGCGCAAACCGTTGAGCAGCAACGTCTGCTGCGTCTCGGCGAGCCCGATCTCCCAAGGGGTGCCCGCGTGCTTGAGGGAGTTCATCGGGGAGGCGCCGGTGCCGCCGTCGTGGCCGGAGATGAGCACGACGTCCGCGTGCGCCTTGGACACGCCTGCCGCGACCGTGCCGACGCCGAGCGAGGACACCAGCTTCACGTGGATGCGGGCGTTCTCGTTGGCGTTCTTGAGGTCGTGGATCAGCTGCGCCAGATCCTCGATCGAGTAGATGTCGTGGTGCGGCGGCGGCGAGATCAGCCCGACGCCCGGCGTCGAATGCCGCGTGCGCGCGATCCACGGGTACACCTTGTTCGGCGGCAGCTGCCCGCCCTCGCCCGGTTTCGCGCCCTGCGCCATCTTGATCTGGATGTCGTCGGCGTTGACCAGGTACTCGCTCGTCACACCGAACCGGCCGCTCGCGACCTGCTTGATCGCGCTGCGGCGCGCCGGGTCGTAGAGCCGCTCGGGGTCTTCGCCGCCCTCACCGGTGTTCGACCGGCCACCAATGCGGTTCATCGCGATGGCGAGCGTTTCGTGTGCCTCGGCCGAGATCGAGCCGTAGGACATCGCGCCGGTGTTGAAGCGTTTGAAGATCGCCTCGACGGGCTCGACCTCGTCCAGCGGGACGGGCTCGCGAGCGCCTTCGCGGAAGGAGAACAGCCCGCGCAGCGCGCCGCCCTGACGGTACAGGCGGTGCACCTCGTCGGAGTACTTCTTGTACACCTCTTCCCGGCCGGTCTTCGTCGCGTGCTGCAACAGGAAGACGGTCTCCGGGGTGAACAGGTGCAGTTCGCCCTCGCGGCGGTACGCGTACTCGCCGCCGGTCTCGAGTCCATGGTGGACCCGATCGGTCGGGTTGTCCGGGTACGCCCGGCGGTGCCGCGTGGCGACCTCTTCGGCGAGCACGGTCAGCCCGACGCCGCCGAGCTTCGACGACGTCCCGGTGAAGTACTCGTCGAGCAGATCCTGGGCCAGGCCGAAGGATTCGAAGACCTGCGCCGCGGTGTACGCGCCGACGGTCGAGATGCCCATCTTCGACATGATCTTCAGGACGCCCTTCACGAGCGCCTTGACGTAGTTGCGGATCGCCTTGGCGGGCTCGATACCGGTGACCGCGCCGGTCGAGATCATGTCCTCGATGGTCTCGAAGGCCAGGTACGGGTTCACCGCCGCGGCGCCGTAGCCGAGCAGCAGCGCGATGTGGTGGACCTCGCGGGCGTCGCCGGTCTCGACGACCAGCGCGACGCGGAGCCGCTCCTTGGTGCGCACCAGATGGTGGTGCACCGCGGACACGAGCAGCAGCGACGGGATGGGCGCCATCCGGTGGTCGGAATCGCGATCGGACAGTACGAGCGTGCGCGCGCCCGCCTCGATCGCCTCGGATGCCTCGCGCCGGACCCGCTCGATCGCGGACGCCAGCGCGTCGGCCCCACCATCCACTTCGTACAGTCCGGAAAGGACACTGCACGCGAAGCCGGGAAGGTCGCCGTCGTCGTTGATGTGGATCAGCTTGGCGAGTTCGTCGTTGTCGATCACCGGATACGGCAGCTGCACGTGACGGCAGGAGGCCGGGCCGGGGGCGAGCAGGTTGCGCTCGGGGCCCATGATCCGGCTCATCGAGGTGACGAGCTCTTCGCGGATCGCGTCCAGCGGCGGGTTGGTGACCTGCGCGAAGTTCTGCTTGAAGTAGTCGTAGAGCAGCCGGGAACGCTGCGACAGCACCGCGGGCGGGGTGTCGGAACCCATCGAGCCGATCGGCTCGGCCGCCTTGACCGCCATCGGCGCGAGGAGGATCTTCAGCTCTTCTTCGGTGTAGCCGAAGGAAAGCTGCCGCCGCAGCACGGAATCGTGGCTCTGCACGATGTGGTCGCGGTCCGGGAGGTCGGCGATCTGCAGGAGACCGGCGTGCAGCCAGCCCTCGTACGGGAGTTCCTTGGCCAGCTCCGACTTGACCTCTTCGTCGTCGACGATCCGGCCCGCTTCGGTGTCCACCAGGAACATGCGGCCGGGCTTGAGCCGCCCCTTGGCCACGACGTCCGCGGGGGCCACGTCGAGCACCCCGGCCTCACTGGCCAGCACGACACGGTCGTCCGCGGTGCGCCACCATCGGGCTGGCCGCAGGCCGTTGCGGTCGAGCACCGCGCCGACGAGGGTGCCGTCGGTGAAGGTGACACAGGCCGGGCCGTCCCACGGCTCCATGAGGCTGGCGTGGAACTGGTAGAACGCACGACGCTGTGCGTTCATCCCGGCGTGGTTCTCCCACGCTTCGGGGATCATCATCAGGACCGCGTGCGGCAGCGACCGCCCGCCGAGGTGCAGCAGCTCCAGCACCTCGTCGAAGGAGGCGGAGTCCGACGCGTCGGCCGAGCAGATCGGGTACAGGCGGGTGAGGTCGCCGG
This sequence comes from Amycolatopsis sp. NPDC000009, assembly GCF_055563465.1. Taxonomy (NCBI): domain Bacteria; kingdom Bacillati; phylum Actinomycetota; class Actinomycetes; order Pseudonocardiales; family Pseudonocardiaceae; genus Amycolatopsis; species Amycolatopsis sp. NPDC000009. The sequence continues at coordinate 174,480 of NZ_JBVHDI010000014.1, read as the reverse complement.
GGATGAGATCCGATTCGAGCAGCGCCTCACGGGCGCGCATGCGGTTGCGGTTGCCCCGGATGGTGTTGATCTCGCCGTTGTGCGCGACGAACCGGAACGGATGCGCCAGCGGCCACGACGGGAAGGTGTTGGTGGAGAACCGGGAGTGCACGAGCGCGATGGCGCTGGTGAGCCGGGTGTCGGTCAGATCGGCGAAGAAGAGCGGGAGCTGTTCGGGGGTCAGCATTCCCTTGTAGACGATGGTCCGCGAGGACAGCGACGGGAAGTAGGTGCCGCAGCCCGCGGTCACGCTCTCGTTCTCGACGCGCTTGCGGAGGCAGAAGGCCAGGCGGTCCAGCTCGAGCCCGGCGGGACATCGACCGTCGGTCTCGGCGCCCGCGACGAACAGCATCGCGAAATGCGGCATCACCGAACGCGCCGTCGGGCCGATGTCGGCACGGTCGGCGTCGACCGGGACCTCGCGCCAGCCGAGGACGTCGAGGCCCTCTTCGCCGGCGATCCGCTCGATCAGGGCGATGGCCTTGGTCCGCTCCTCGAGGTCCGAGGGCAGGAACCCGATCCCGGTCGCGTAGGTCTGCTGACCGTCTGCGTCCGCCTCGGGCAGGGTGAAGTCCACTTCGGCCCGCAGCAGCTCGTCCGGGAGCTGCAGCAGGATGCCCGCGCCGTCACCACTGGTCGGCTCCGCTCCGGCGGCGCCGCGGTGGTCGAGGTTCGTCAGCGCGGACAGGCCGTCGGTGACGATGCCGTGCGAACGCCGCCCGCGGACGTCGGCCACCATGGCCACACCGCAGGAGTCCTGTTCGGATTCGGGATCGTAGAGACCCTGTTTGCCTGGAATGGCGGAGAAGATCATGAAGGGACCTCCTTCGTCGTCTGTGCTCAGCGGCCGGGCGGGGCCGGCCGGGGGAATGCGCACGGGACGACGATGGCCCGTTCGTTAGCGCGACTTTAACACCTGTGAAACACGTCGGCATCAGTTCGGCGGGCGCGAAAGCCCGCCGATGGGTAACGATCTGGACGCCCGGAACGACACAGTTCTTGATGAGGTCACAGTAGTTCGTTCCGCTAAGTATATGTCCCGTTCCGGGATGTCACGAGACTCGGTGAGGCGACCCTAGTCACTCCAGGCGCCCGGCGCGAGCCCAGGACACCGGAAATAGAACGTGTTACAGTTCCGCGCATGATCCTGGACCGTTTCCGGCTCACCGACCAGGTCGCCGTGGTCACCGGCGCCGGACGCGGGATCGGCGCGGCGACGGCCATGGCCCTCGCCGAAGCCGGTGCCGACGTGGTGATCTCGTCCCGCACCGAAGCCCAGCTCGACGAGGTGGCGGCCCTGGTCGCCGCCACCGGCCGACGCGCGCACGTGGTGCCCGCCGATCTCAGCGACCCGGCGGCCGCGGGCGAGCTGGCGCGGATCGCGACGGCGGAGTTCGGACGGCTGGACCTGGTGGTCAACAACGTCGGCGGCACCTATCCCCGGCCGCTGCTGGAAACCAGCGCCGGCTTCCTCGAAGAAGCCTTTCGCTTCAACGTTTCCACCGCGCACGCGCTGACCGTGGCGGCGGCACCGTCCTTACTGGAGTCGGGCGGGTCGGTCGTCAACATCTCGTCGGTCATGGGCCGCGTGACCGGCCGGGGCTTCGCCGCATACGGGACGGCGAAGGCCGCGCTGGCGCACTACACCCGGCTCGCGGCGGCCGATCTCGCGCCGAAGGTGCGGGTGAACGCGATCTCGGTCGGCTCGGTGGCGACCTCCGCGCTCGAAGTGGTGGTGGGCAACGACGAACTGCGCGGCCGGATGGAGGCCGCCACTCCCCTGCGCCGGATCGGCGAAACCGAGGACATCGCGGCCACCGTCGTGTTCCTGGCGTCGGGCGCGGGCCGGTACGTCACCGGCAAGATCATCGAAGTCGACGGTGGATTGCAGGCTCCGAACCTGGAACTTGGTCTGCCCGATCTGTAGGAGGCGCCGTGCGCGTGGTCCAGTGGAGTACCGGGAACGTCGGCCGCCACGCGCTGGCCGGGATCGACGCCCGCCCCGATCTCGAGCTCGCCGGGGTCTGGGTTTCGAGCGAGGCCAAGGCGGGCGTGGACGCCGGGGAGCTGGCCGGGCTCGGGCGCCCGCTCGGTGTCGCGGCCACCACCGACGCGGACGCGCTCATCGCGCTGAAGCCGGATTGCGTGCTCTACACGGCGATGGCCGACGACCGGCTGCCCGAGGCCGTCGAAGACCTGAAACGCTTCCTGCGCGCGGGGATCAACGTGGTCTCCAGCAGCCCGGTGTTCCTTCAGTACCCCGAAGGTGTCGTCCCGCCGGAGATGATCGAGCCGATCCGGGAGGCTGCCCGCGAAGGCGGAGCCTCACTGTGGGTCAACGGCGTCGACCCCGGCTTCGCCAACGACTGGCTGCCGCTGGTGCTCACCGGCGTATGCGAACGGATCGACGAGGTTCGCTGCCTGGAGATCCTCGACTACTCGACGTACAACCAGGCCAAAGTGCTGTTCGACATCATGGGCTTCGGCCGGGAGATGGACGATCTGCCGCTGTTGCTGCAGCCCGGCGTGCTGTCGCTGGCCTGGGGCAGCGTCGTGCGGCAGCTCGCGGCCGGGCTGGACGTCGAGCTCGACGGCGTCGAGGAGGTCTACGAACGGCTCCCGGCTCCCGAGACGTTCGAGATCGCTTCGGGAACGATCAAAGAGGGCACGGCGGCGGCGCTGCGGTTCGAAGTGCGCGGCATGCGCGGCGGACGGGCGGTCTGCGTGCTGGAGCACATCACGCGCCTGCGCGGCGACCTCGGGCCGGACTGGCCGCAGCCGAGCGGGCAGGGCTGCTACCGAGTCCAGGTGACCGGGGAGCCTCAGTATGAACTGGACCTGCGGTTGGTCGGCACCGACGGTGACCACAACACCGCCGGGCTGAAGGCGACCGCGATGCGGCTGGTGAACGCGATCCCGGCGGTGGTGGCGGCTCCGCCCGGGCTGCTGACGGCGCTGGACCTGCCTTTGGTGACCGGGCGGGGCCTGGTCTCTCCCTGAAGTCCGTGAAGGCCTCCTTGCCTACCCTGAGGGTAGTGAAGGAGGCCTTCACGGACTTGCGGCGCTACTTCTCGGGGTCCGGCTTCGGGTCCTCGGTCGCCTTGTCGACGGCGGAGTCCCGGACGGTGTCCGGAGCCGCGGCGACCTCCGCGTGCGACTCAGCGGAGGCCGAGTCGGAGTCGGCGTCCTCCCGCGGAACGTCCTTGCTCCACAGCGTTTCCGGCGCTTCCCGCGGCCCCCGTTTGGCGGCGAGGACGAAGTACGCGATCGCCGCGGCGAACAGCAGGATCGAGGTCCACACGTTGACCCGCAGGCCGAGGATGTGGTTCGCGGTGTCCGTCCGCATCATCTCGATCCAGAACCGGCCCGCGGTGTACCCGGCGACGTACAGCGCGAACACGCGGCCGTGGCCGAGGCGGAACTTCTTGTCCGCCCAGATGACCAGCAGCGCGACACCGAGGTTCCAGAGCAGCTCGTAGAGGAACGTCGGATGCACCGGGCTGTCCGGCAGCGGGACGTGCCCGAGCGCGACGCCGTTCAGGAAGTCGTCCGGGTTGGCCGGGTTGTAGCGCTGGTAGATCTCCAGGCCCCACGGCAGGTCGGTGTGCGCGCCGTAGAGCTCCTGGTTGAAGTAGTTGCCGAGCCTGCCGATCGCCTGCGCGATCACGATCCCCGGCGCGAGCGCGTCGGCCATCGCGGGCAGCGGGATCCCCTTGCGGCGGCAGGCGATCAGCGCGCCGACCGCGCCCAGCGCGATGGCACCCCAGATCCCCAGGCCGCCGTCCCAGATCTTCAGCGCGTTGAGCGGGTTCTTGCCCTCGCCGAAGTACAGCTGGTTGTCGGTGACGACGTGGTACAACCGCCCGCCGACCAGGCCGAACGGCACCGCGAAGACCGCGATGTCGATGACCGTGCCCTTCGTGCCGCCGCGGTTCGCCCAGCGCCGCTCACCCAGCCAGATCGCCACGATGATGCCGGCGATGATGCAGAGCGCGTAGGCCCGGATCGGGACCGGCCCGATATGCCAGACGCCCTGGTCGGGACTGGGGATGGTCGCGAGGAACGCTGCCGAGGCGGTATTCACGTCGGCCACCGTAGCGCTTCATCCACTTCTTGGGGGCGTCAGCCCTCGACGGCGGCCAAATAGCCCGCGATCAGCGCCGACGCGACGTGCCCGATGGCGGCGTCGGGCGGCAGGAACAGCTCGTCGTGCAGGCTGGGCGCGCCCGCGGTGTCGCCGAGGCCGACGAACATCATCAGCCCGCGCGTCATCCCGCAGTAGTGCGCGAAGTCGTCGGCGCCGAACGACCGGAAGTCGGTGTCCACACCCGCCCCCGTCCGGACGAACCGCCGGTGCGCGCGCTGGGTGAGCCCGGCGTCGTTGTGCAGCACCGGTTCGCACGGGCTGATCTCCAGTTCCGCCCGGCAGCCGTGCGCCTTCGCGGTGCCGTGGACGACCTCGGCGAGCCCCTCCAGGGCGAGGTCGCGGTCTTCGGCGCGCATCAGCCGCAACGAGCCCGACAGGCGGGCCTCGTTCGGCACGACGTTCGCCGTCGTCCCGGCTTCGATCCGCCCGACCGAGCAGACCGCGCCGAACACCGGGTCGACCCGGCGGCTCGCGAGCTGCTGCAGGCTCACCACGATCTGGCTGAGCGCGAGGATCGGGTCCCGCAGCAGATGCGGATACCCGGCGTGCCCGCCCTGGCCGCGGACGACGACGTCGAATTCGTCGGTGGAGGCGTTGACCGGTCCCGGCACCGCCGAAACCACGCCCGCCGCGAGCCTGGGCTGCACATGCGCGCCGATGACGGATTCGACGCCGTACTCGGTGAGCACGCCCGACTCGACGATGTCCAGCGCGCCGGACGGCGACGTCTCCTCTCGCGGCTGCAGGAGCGCGAGGAGCGGCCGCGGCACCCCGACGACGGCGGCCGCGCGGCAGGTGGCGACGAGCGCGGCCATGTGGACGTCATGTCCGCATGCGTGCATCAGCGACGTCTCGGAGGCCCACGGGATCCCGGTGCGCTCGGTGACCGGCAGCGCGTCCAGTTCGGTGCGCAGCGCCACGGCCGGTCCCGCCCCGGTGCCGGGGAGCAGCACGGCGCGCCCGGTCTTGGCGACCGGGACCCCTTCGTCGACGCCCAGCGCCTCGACGACGACCCGCGCGGTGTCCTCCTCGTCGCCCGACGCGCGTGGATCGGCGTGCACCCGGTGCCGCAGCTCGATCGCGGACGGCAGTTCCGCCTCGACGGCGGCCTCCCAGCGGTCCTGCAGTTCGTCCAGTTCCGTCATGTCCCCTCCAGCCCGTACACCCGTTCGGCGTTGCGGTGCCCGACCAGCGCCGCTATCCGATGCGCGTCCACTTCGGACAGTACGTCCGAAGTGAGCCCCGCGTACAGGAAGTCGGACAGTCCTTGCCGGAACAGCGCGGTGCCGAGGTGGTACAGCTCGGCGAGCCCGAACGCGTCCGTGGAGAACAGCAGCTTCCCGAACGGCACCATCTCCATTGTCTCCGCGATGATCGCCGGCGCACGATGACCGGCGTTGTGCGTCGCGAGTCCCACGTCGATGAACACGTGCTCGAAGACCTGCGCCAGATACGCGGCGTTCCGGTGGAAGGGATAGTTGTGCAGCAGCATGATCGGGACCCCGTGTGACCGGGTGGCCCGCAGCAGCCCGGTGAGCAGCAGCGGATCGCAGCGGTGCAGGTCCACGTCGGAGTCGCCGAAGCCGACGTGGAACTGGATCGGCAGGGCCAGGTCGATCCCGGTCCAGATCAGGAACCGGTGCAGCACCTCGTCCGCGAGCCGGACCGGTTCCCCCGCCTCGATCCGCGCGAGCCAGCGGCCCGCCGCTTCGGCCACTTCGGCGTCCGCCGGCCGCTCCCCCGCCAGGTCGAGGCCGACGCGGTAGGCGGCGATGGACTTGAACCCGACCGCGGTCGTCGCGCGTCTCGCCAGCTCCGCGGCGAAGTCCGACGCGAATCCGGCCGCGGTCGTGGCGCCGATCACCGTTTCGGCGACCTGTTCGAGCCGGACGATGTCCCGTGCGCGGGCGCCGGACAGGGCGGCGAACTGCTCGGTGGTGGTCAGCGTGTCCGGCAGGAATCCGCCGTCGAGCAGGAATTCGGTCGTGCCGGTGGCGCGCAGGAACCGCGCGTTGACCTCGGTGGCTCCCAGCTCGGCGCGGCGGGCCAGATAGACCTCGGCCGGAACGTGCGGCGGCAGGTCGAGCACCGGGGCGCAGCGGGCCCGGACCGCGAGCCCGATCAGCGAGTCGAACAGGGTCGTGCCCAGTGACGAGACGGTGTCGGCCTCGGTGAGCAGCTGTTCGAACTCGATCCGGCCCAGATCACCGGTGACGACGCCGTGGCAGTGGTGATCCACCAGCCTCGTCCTGGCGACGAACGGCAGGATCGGGGTTGCCGGCATGGGCGCGTCCCTTCTCGTGATCGACGAGTGCGGCCTCACCCTATGACCGGATCCGGGCGTGGCAAGGGCCTCCGATCGAGGCCAGGATGAGGAACCATGGTGAACCGGGAAGCACTGACCGCCCGCGCGACCGCCCTCACCGGGGAGCTCCGGGCCCGTGGGGTCGAGCTCGTCGCGCTGACCTTCGTGGACAACGCCGGGATCGCGCGGGTCAAGGCGGTGCCGCTGCGGAAGCTGCCGTCGGCGGCCGCGTGGGGCGTCGGCGCTTCGAAATCCTTCGACTTCTTCGGCTCGGACGACGTCATCACCGGCGGTGAGCATTCCCTCGGCCCGGTCGGCGACCTGCGGCTGCATCCGGACCTCGACGCGCTGACCGTGCTCGCCGGGCAGCCCGGCTGGGCCTGGGCCCCGGTGACGAAACTCGACCAGGAGGGCGAGCCGCATCCGCAGGATCCGCGCGCCCTCCTGGCGACGGCGGTGGACCGGCTCGCCGCCCGCGGGCTCCGGGCGCGGATGAGCTTCGAAATCGAATGGGTGATCACCGGCGCCGCCACCCCGGACGATCCGGCCTCGGCCACCGCGGGCCCGGCGTACGGCTACGCGAGACTTTCCGAGCACGCGGACTATCTCCGCGCCCTGGTGTCCACTTTGGACCAGCAAGGGGCCGGGGTCGAGCAGATCCATCCCGAGTACGCCGACGGTCAGTTCGAGCTGTCGGTCGCCGCGGCCGACCCGGTGCGCGCGGCCGACGTCGCCGTCCTGACGAAGGAGACGATCCGCGCGCTCAGCCACCGGCACGGGCTGAAGGCGTCCTTCACCCCGAAGTTCGCGCCCGCCGGCGTCGGCAACGGCGGACATGTGCACCTGAGCGTCTGGGACGGCGCACGGAACCTTTTCTCAAGCGGGGAAAGGGTTTTCGGGCTGACGCCTGCCGCAGAGTCGTTCAGCGCGGGCATCCTGCGGCGGCTGCCCGCGCTGCTCGCGATCGGGGCGCCGTCGGTCGTCAGCTATCTACGGTTGGAGCCGCACCACTGGGCGGGCGTGTACACCGCGTGGGGGCTGGAGAACCGGGAGACGCCGCTGCGGCTGGTGCGCGGCGTCGACGGCAACCGTGACTCGGCGGCGAACCTCGAGGTCAAATGCTTCGACCTGACCGCGAATCCGTATCTGCTGGCGGCCGCCCTGCTGTTCGCCGGGATGGCCGGAGCCGACGAGGAGGCGGCGCTACCGGAGCCGCTCGACGTCGATCCCGGGACCTTGACCGAGGAGGAACGCGCCGCCCGCGGGATCGAGCGCCTGCCTCTGCGGCTGGAGGAGGCCGTCGCGGCGTTCGAGGCGGACAAGGACCTGGCGGCCGCGTTCGGCGCGCCTCTGGCGGCGACGATCGTAGACGTGCGGCGGGCGGAGATCGAGCGGTTCGCGCACGCGAGCCCGGAGGAGATCACCGCGGCGCAGCGGTGGCGGCACTGAGGCCACCGCCGCGCCTTCGGGATCAAGCGGGGGCGACGGTCTTCCGCACACCCGCGGCCAGTTCGGCCGAAAGCTCGCGGACCGCGTCGGTCCCGCTCGCCGCGGCCGTCACCAGCGCGGAGCCGACGATGACGCCGTCCGCGAACCCGGCGACCTGCGCCGCCTGCTCGCCGGACCGGACGCCGATCCCGACGCCGATCGGCAGTTCCGTATGCGCGCGGGTCCGCTCGACCAGGTCTTCGGCGTGCACGCCGACCTGGTCACGGGCACCCGTCACACCCATCACGGCGGTGGCGTACACGAAGCCCGAAGCGGCCGCGACGGTCTTCGCGATCCGTTCCTCCGACGAGGACGGCGCGACCAGGAAGATCCGGTCCAGACCATGCTGTTCGGAGGCGGCCATCCACTCGTCGGCCTCGTCCGGGATCAGGTCCGGGGTGATCATCCCGAGCCCGCCCGCGGCGGCGAGGTCCCGCGCGAAGCGGTCGACGCCGTAACGGTGCACCGGGTTCCAGTACGTCATCACGACGGCCTTGCCGCCACGCGACGACACCGACTCGACGACCTCGAACAGATGCTTGAGCTTGAAGCCGCCCGAGAGCGCGCTCACCGACGCGGCCTGGATGGTCGGGCCGTCCATGACCGGGTCCGAGTAGGGCACGCCCACCTCGACCAGGTCTGCGCCGCCGTCGACCACCGCGGCCAGCAGGTCCTTCGACCCGTCGACCGTCGGGAAGCCTGCCGGGAGATACCCGATCAGCGCTCCGCGACCCTCCGCCCGGGTCTTCGCGAAGATGTCGTCCAGCGCGCTCATGCGTTCTCCACCAGGCCGAAGTACTTCGCGGCCGTGTCCATGTCCTTGTCGCCGCGACCGGACAGGTTCACGATGATCAGCCCCTCGGGACCGAGCTCACGGCCCAGCACCAGCGCGCCGGCCAGCGCGTGCGCCGACTCGATCGCCGGGATGATGCCTTCGGTGCGCGAAAGCAGCTTGAACGCGTCCATCGCCTCGGCGTCGGTCACCGGCCGGTACTCGGCGCGGCCGCTGTCCTTGAGCCACGAGTGCTCCGGGCCGACGCCCGGGTAGTCCAGCCCCGCGGAGATCGAGTGCGACTCGACGGTCTGGCCGTCCTCGTCCTGCAGCAGGTACGTCATCGCGCCGTGCAGGTTGCCCGGGGTGCCCTTGGTCAGCGTGGCGCCGTGGCGGTTGCCCTCGACACCTTCGCCGCCCGGCTCCAGACCGACGAGCCGGACGTCCGGATCGTCGATGAAGCCGTGGAAGATGCCGATCGCGTTCGACCCGCCGCCGACGCAGGCCGCGACGGCGTCCGGCAGGCGTCCGGCCTGCTCCAGGATCTGGGCGCGGGCCTCCTCGCCGATGATCTTGTGGAAGTTCCGCACCATCATCGGGAACGGGTACGGGCCGGCCGCCGTGCCGAACAGGTAGTGCGTGTCCTCGGCGTTGGCGACCCAGTCGCGCAGGGCCTCGTTGATCGCGTCCTTGAGCGTGCGCGAACCGGTCTTCACCGGGACGACCTCGGCGCCGAGCAGCTTCATGCGGGCGACGTTCAGCGCCTGCCGCTCGGTGTCGACCTCGCCCATGTAGACGATGCATTCCAGGTCCAGCAGCGCGCAGGCGGTGGCGGTGGCCACGCCGTGCTGCCCGGCCCCGGTCTCGGCGATGACCCGCTTCTTGCCCATCCGCTTGGTGAGCAACGCCTGGCCCAGCACGTTGTTGATCTTGTGCGAACCGGTGTGGTTCAGATCCTCGCGTTTGAGGAAGATCCGGGCGCCGCCGGCGTGCTCGCCGAAGCGCTTGGCCTCGGTGAGCAGCGACGGACGGCCGGCGTAGTCCCGCAGCAGACGCCGGAACTCGTTGACGAAGTCCGGGTCGTTCCGCGCCTTGTCGTACTCGGCCGCGACCTCGTCGACGACGCCGATCAGGGCCTCGGGCATGAACCGGCCGCCGTACGGGCCGTAGTAGCCCCTGCCGTCCGGATCGTGCTCGCCGTGCGGTGTCTCGGTGTACTCCACGCTCATCGAGAAGGCCTCGGGCAGGCAGGGTGCGATCCGGCGGTGACGAGCTTGACCAGTGCGCCCTTCGGGTCACCCGAAGCGACGAGCCCTTCGCCCACGAGGACGGCGTCGGCGCCGTGACCCGCGTAGGACATCAGGTCACCGGGGCCGCGCACGCCGGACTCGGCGATCTTGAAGACGTCCATCGGCAGGCCGGGGGCCAGCCGCGAGAAGACGTCCCGGTCGACCTCGAGGGTGTGCAGGTTGCGGGCGTTGACGCCGATCACCTTCGCGCCGGCTTCGAGGGCCCTGTCGGCCTCTTCGGCGTTGTGGATCTCGACCAGCGCGGTCATCCCGAGGGATTCGACCCGGTCCAGCAACGCGATCAGGGCGTTCTGCTCCAGGGCCGCCACGATCAGCAGGACCATGTCCGCGCCGTGCAGCCGCGCCTCGTGGACCTGGTACGGGCTGACGATGAAGTCCTTGCGCAGCACCGGGATGTCGACCGCGGCGCGGACCGCGTCGAGGTCGGCGAGCGAACCGCCGAACCGGCGCTGCTCGGTCAGCACGCTGATCACCCTGGCGCCGCCGTCGGCGTAGTCCTTCGCCAGCGCGGCCGGGTCCGGGATCTCGGCCAGGTCGCCCTTGGACGGGCTGCGCCGCTTCACCTCGGCGATGACGCCGATCCCGGACTCGCGCAGGGCCGCGAGCACGTCACGTGGGGGCGCGACCTGGGTCGCACGCTTCTTCACTTCGTCGAACGGCAGAACCGCCTCGCGCTCGGCGAGATCGGCACGGACGCCGGCGACGATGTCTTCGAGCACGCTCACCGGAGTCCCTCACCGGCCGTCGTACTCACTGATTCCTTCGCAAGGTCGCTCACAAAAACCTTCCCCTTCCCGCCGAAACGATGCTAACCCCCGCACGGATACGGCCTGGTTCCGGGTATGTCCGTTACTCCGAATGCCAACCGTGTCATCTTTCGCGGCGTAGATCTCGGAAACGCGCGTTTTCCGCGGCCATCACCGGGTCGCGGTGGGATCTTCGCCTTCGGACAGCGCCTCCCACAGCTCGGTCTCCGGATCCTTGGCAGCCTTCTTCTTCGCCCCCGGCGCCGAGTACTTCGCGCTGAGGCGAGGCATCCGGCCCGCGCCCTTGATGGCTGCCAACCCGCCCGCCGTCACGAGAATTCCCCCGAGGATCGCGAGACCGCGGGCTCCCAGCATCTGAGCGACGGGCAGACCGTCGGCGAAGCCGCTGAACGAGCCGCCCGCCACGCCGATCCAGACCGCGGCGACACCGGCCACGGCGAGTACCACGCCGAGCACCCGGCGTGGCCAGCCGCCGGTGGCGATCAGCCCCGCCGTGCCGGCGAGCGCCAGCAACGCGAGGGGAACCAGCGCGACCGCACGCTGTGAACCGGTTTCCGTGTACAGCACCGTGCCGCGCACGCCTCCGTCGCGGAACTCCGCGAACCACACGAGCTGCGAAGAACCCCACAGCGCGACCGCGCCCAGCAGCAGCCCGACCACGGCGATCCACAGTGGACGCTTGGCCTTCTTCGCCGGGGCCTCAGACACGAGTGCTGTCACCCGCCGGGTCGAGCTCGTCCGCCGCGATCATCGTCTGGGCCGCCGCGACGGCGGAGAGCACGGTGCGGGCCTTGTTGAGCGACTCGTTGTCCTCGTAGTCGGCCACCGAATCCGCGACGACTCCCCCGCCGGCCTGGACGTAGGCGGTGCCGTCCTTCATCAAGGCGGTGCGGATCGCGATCGCGGTGTCGGCGTCCCCGGCGAAGTCGAGATACCCGACGACACCGCCGTAGAGCGCCCTGCGGGTCGGCTCCAGTTCCTCGATCAGCTGCATCGCGCGGACCTTCGGCGCGCCGGAGAGCGTCCCCGCCGGGAAACAGGCGGTGACGGCGTCGAAAGCCGTCTTGTCGTCGAGGAGTTCCCCGGTGACGGTCGAGACGATGTGCATGACGTGGCTGTAGCGCTCGACGTCGAAGAAGTCGACGACGCGCACGGTGCCGGGCTTGCAGACCTTGCCGAGGTCGTTGCGGCCGAGGTCGACGAGCATCAGGTGCTCGGCGCGTTCCTTCTCGTCCGCCAGCAGGTCCTTGGCCAGCTGAGCGTCCTCCTCCGGGTCGGCGCCGCGCCAGCGGGTGCCCGCGATCGGATGCGTGGTCGCGCGGCCGTCCCGCACGGTGACCAGCGATTCCGGGCTGGACCCGACGATGTCGAAACCGTCCAGGCGCAGCAGGTACATGTACGGGCTCGGGTTGGACGTGCGCAGGACCCGGTAGACGTCCAGCGCGTCGGCCTGGGTCTCGATCTCGAAGCGTTGCGACGGCACGATCTGGAACGCTTCGCCCGCCCTGATCGCCTCGACGGCCTTCTCGACGGCCGCGTGGAAGTCCGGCTTGGAGCGACGGCGGGTGAATTCGGGCGCGGGACGGTCGAAGACGGCGGCCGTGGCCGGGGCCGCGACGTGCAGCTGCTTGGTCATCGCGTTCAGGCGCGCGACGGCGTCGTCGTACGCGGCGTCGACGCGCTCGGCCGAGTCGTCCCAGTTGACCGCGTTGGCGATCAGCGTGACGGTGCCCTCGTGGTGGTCGAAGGCGGCCAGGTCGGTCGCCAGGAGCATGGTGAGCTCGGGGATGTCGAGGTCACGCTCGGCGAGTTCGGGGAGCCGTTCGAGCCAGCGGACGGCGTCGTAGCCGATGTAGCCGACCATGCCACCGGTGAGCGGCGGCATCCCGGGCAGCTGCTCGGTGTGGAGCGCGGCCACGGTCTCCCGCAGCACGGTGAGCGGGTCGCCCTCGGCGGGCAGGCCGACCGGCGGGGTGCCGGTCCACACGGCCTTGCCGTCACGCACGGTCAGCGCGGCGGGGCTGTCGACGCCGATGAACGACCATCGGCTCCACGACGCGCCGTTCTCCGCCGATTCGAAGAGGAACGTCCCCGGCCGGTCGGCGGCGAGCTTGCGGTAGACCCCGATGGGGGTCTCACCGTCGGCGAGCACGCGGCGGACAACGGGGATGACGCGACGGCCCTCGGCGAGCGCGCGGAACTCGTCGCGCGAAGGGCTGACCGAGCCGAGCCCCGACGGGCTGGCGTTAGCGGCGCTGACCATGTCGCTCATTGTGCTGCAACGCCCGTGCGGGCGGGGACGCGGGGATGAATTCAAAGAATGTTGAATTTCGGGCCGGGTCCGTTCATGATGACGCCATGGCTGTTGACGACACTACCGTGCGGCGCCGGGGACGACGGCCCGGCGGACAGGACACGCGCACCGCGCTGCTCGAAGCGGCCAGGGCGGTGTTCGGCGAGAGCGGTTTCGACGGCGCGACGGTTCGTGCGATCGCGACGCGCGCCGGGGTCGACGCGGCGATGGTCAACCACTGGTTCGGCAGCAAGGAGGGCCTCTTCGGGCAAGCCATCCTGAAGCTCCCCTTCGACCCGCGTGAACTCCTCGCCGACCTGAAAGACGGCCCCGACGACGAATTCGGGCAACGGATCGTGCGGACCTTCCTCACCCGGTGGGACGGCGCGGGCGGCGAGGTGTTCCAGGCACTCGTCCGCAGCGTCGCCGGACACGAGCAGGCGGCACAGGTGTTGCGCGGGTTCTTCCAGAACTTCTTCACCAAGGTGATCGGCGACATCGGCTCGGACGCCATCGAACTGCGGACGACCCTGTGCGCTTCCCAGCTGGTCGGCATGGGCATGGTCCGGTACGTCGCGAAATTCGAGCCGATGGCTTCGAGCGAGATCGAGCCGCTGGTGACCGCGATCGCGCCGACGATGCAGCGGTACCTGACCGGGAAGATCGACTGACACTTCGGGCGATCACGCGTGTTCAGAGCCGTAACTCGCGTGATCGAGGGCGGATCTCTCGTGTTTGGAGGCGGATCTCGGAGTTACGGCTCTGATCACGCGAGTTACGGCTCTGATCACGCGAGTTACGGCTTTGATCACGACCACCCCGGCCCGTGCCATGAAAGTGCGGCGGCTCACGCCGTGTCCGGTTCGATCTTCGAGGTGGAGCGCCTTCGACTCCGCCAAAGGCGTGCACCGTCTGCGCGGCGAGGCGTTTGACGTCGTCGCCATCATCCGAAGCGGACAGCGGCCACCCGGCGATCCGCGGGCGCCTTCCCGGAAGGGCACGCTCGGCCGATCTTCCGCTTAGAGCGCGCGAACGATCGCGGCGCTCCTCAGGGCCGCACCGGGACGGGGTAGTGCCCCTCGGCCCGGCCGAACCTGAACAAAATGGTCCGGTTCTGTCCGTCACCGCCGATCCAAACCGGGACGTCGGTCCTCGCGGCGTAGCGGCCACCGTCGCGGAACGAGATCGGAAGGCCTCTCAGCCTGATTGTTTCCTCGTCGGGGAACCGAACGTCGTAGACCACAGCGTCGCGTTCCTCCATCGCCAGGTCGGTCTTCCGCCGCACGGTCACCGTCGCCCGGCGCCAGCCGGAGGCCAGCACAGCCCGGTAACGCAAAACCCAGGCGCGGGCCGCTGCCGCGGTCATGACGACGCCGGTACCGCCGATGACGAGCGACAAACCCGCGACACCTTCGAAATTCTCGCTTCCGGGATCCCACCCCGGGAGATCCGAAGTCAGGAACGTACCGTCCGGAGACCCGGTGGCCAGCGCGATGAAGCCGCTCACGGCCAGGGAAAGCGACAAGACCCCGTAAACACCCAACCGCAAGCACACCGCCCGGACGCCGCGGGTCCCTTCGGCCGGGTCGGAGGCCGTGAAGTCGTCCTCGGAGACAGGCGGGGCGATGGCGGCCGCCTCGGCCACCCGCCTGCCGTAGGTCGCGGCCCGCTGTCCCGCGAAGGCGGCAAGGCCGGTCAGCAGGACCAGGGCGGTGATAACGATGATGCCGTCGCCGCGGGTCAGCCCCGCCGTGCCGGCCCGGATCTGGATGGCGAAGAGCGCGAATTGCGGCCCGCCGATGCCCAGCACCAAGCAGGCTGACAGGTACCACGATCTCCGGCGCCAGAGCTCCCCCACCGGATCTTCCCCAGCTCCCGGCCTCATACAGAGACTTTACCTTCCGGAGGCCATGTCCGGCAGGGACCAAGGTCCCGGTCAGCCCGCGATCAGGACCGCGATCAGCGCCAGCGTGCCAGGCACCACCTGCACGAAGAAGATCTTCTTGCTCGCCGTCGCGGTCCCGTAGAGCCCGGCCACGATCACGCAGGCGAGCCCGAAGATCTTGAACTGCCAGGCGGTGCTGCCGGTCGCGAGCAGGCCCCAGATCAACGCGGCGGCGAGGAATCCGTTGTACAGCCCCTGATTCGCCGCGAGCGCGGAGCTTTCCTTCGCGAATTCCTCGGTGGTGCCGAAGGAGGCGCGGGCACGCGGCGTGGTCCACAGGAACATTTCGAGCACGACGATGTACAGGTGGATCAGGGCGACGATGCCGACCAGCACGTTGGCGACGACGTTCACGGGTTCTCGCTCTCGTCGGCCAGCAGCAGCCGCTCGTCGGTGTCGAAGCAGGTGTGCGTGCCGGTGTGACAGGCCGGACCGGTCTGGTCGACGCGCAGGAGCACGGTATCGCCGTCGCAGTCGATCCGCACCTCGCGCACGTGCTGGACATGGCCGGAGGTCTCGCCCTTGACCCACAGTTCCTTGCGGCTGCGCGAGTAGTAGGTGGCGCGCCGCGTCGTGAGGGTGCGCTCGAGCGCCTCGTCGTCCATCCACGCCATCATCAGGACGTCCGATGTGGAATGTTCGACGACGACGGCGGCGATCAGCCCGTCCGCGTTGCGCTTCAAGCGATCCGAGAGGGCGGGGTCAAGCGTCATTCGTGGCTCCGAGAAGGTGCCGTTTCACCGGCATCGAGTTGAGCAGGACCGCCGTGTAGATGTACCCGGCGAAGAGGAGCCCGGAGACGATCTTCACCCAGAAGAGTTCCGCCGCCAGCATGGACAGCGCGTGCAGCAACCCGAACAGGAAGCTGACGACGAAACCGGCGAACCGCGCCGAAGCCATCTTCAGCACCAGCCCCGCCACGACGAGACCGCCGAGGACCAGCGACGTCCCCGGCAGCAGGAACGTCCGCGCGGTGGCGTACGGCGCGAACATGAGGACCCCGGCCATCGCGAGGTACGCGACGGCGAGCCCGAGCAGCAGCGCGCAGACCACCTTGACCTCGGTGGCGACCTTCCACTTGGCCAGGATCACCGGACCACGACTCCCCCGGCGCGCAGCGCGCTCTTGACCTCGCCGATCTTCAACTGTCCGAAGTGGAACACGCTGGCCGCGAGCACCGCGTCCGCGCCCGCCTCGACGGCGGGCAGGAAGTGCTCGAGCGCGCCGGCGCCACCGCTGGCGATCACCGGGACGCGGACCGCCGCCCGTACCTGGGTCAGGAGTTCGAGGTCGAAGCCGTTCTTGGTGCCGTCGGCGTCCATCGAGTTGAGCAGGATCTCGCCGACGCCGAGTTCCTCGCCACGCGCGGCCCACTCGACGGCGTCGATCCCGGTGCCGCGGCGCCCGCCGTGCGTGGTCACCTCGAAACCGGACGGAGTCGGCTCGGTCCCCTCGGGGACCCGGCGCGCGTCCACCGACAGCACGACGCACTGCGCGCCGAACCGGCGGGACGCCTCGCGCAGGAACTCCGGCCTCGCGATGGCGGCGGTGTTGATGCTCACCTTGTCCGCGCCGGTG
Organism: Amycolatopsis sp. NPDC000009; assembly: GCF_055563465.1. Classification (NCBI taxonomy): domain Bacteria; kingdom Bacillati; phylum Actinomycetota; class Actinomycetes; order Pseudonocardiales; family Pseudonocardiaceae; genus Amycolatopsis; species Amycolatopsis sp. NPDC000009. Next base: position 157,836 of record NZ_JBVHDI010000014.1, on the reverse strand, counting down.
CGCAGCAACCGGTTGACGTCGTCGTTCGTGCGCACGCCGCCACCGACGGTGAGCGGGATGAACACCTGCTCCGCGGTCCGGCGAACGACGTCGAAGGTGGTCTCACGGTCCCCGGAGGACGCCGTGACGTCGAGGAACGTGAGCTCGTCCGCGCCCTCGGCGTCGTACAGCCTGGCGAGTTCGACGGGGTCGCCGGCGTCGCGCAGGTCGGCGAAGTTGACGCCCTTCACCACACGGCCCGCGTCGACGTCGAGACACGGGATGACCCTGACTGCGACTGACATGGGGACAAGCGTAGTCAAGAGCCGTTCTAAGCTCGCGGGATGGCACAGGCGGGGCGGCGGCCGGGGCAGACCGAGACGCGGGAGGAGATCCTCGAAGCGGCGAGGCGCAGGTTCGCCGAACAGGGTTACGACGGCGCGACCGTCCGCGCCATCGCGGCCGACGCCGGCGTCAACGCGGCGCTGCTGCACCATTTCTTCGGTACCAAGCAACGGCTCTTCGCCGCGTCGATGAACCTGCCGGTGGACCCTGGCGAGCTGGTCCCCCGCATCCTCGAAGGCCCCGAAGAAGAGATCGGCGAGCGCCTCGTCCGCGCGTTCCTCGGTCTCTGGCAGGCCCCGGACGGCCGGGCGCCGTTCCTGGCGATGATCCGGTCCGCGACCACCAACGAGCAGGTCGCGACCATGATGCGGCAGTTCCTCGAGCGGGCGGTGCTGGCGCGGGTCGCCGAAGCACGCGGCGTGCCGAAGGTGCGGGTGGCCGGGATCGCCGCGCAGATGATCGGGTTCGCGCTGCTGCGCTACGTCATCGGGCTCCCGCCGCTGGTCAACGCCTCGGAGGAGGAGATCGTCGCGATGCTGGCCCCGGTCGCGCAGTACTACCTGACCCCCGGCGCCGAGAAAGTTCGGCATCCGATGCATCACGAAGGTGGTCTCGCGCGTCCCTAGAGCGAGACCACCGGCTGAGGGGGACACGTGCCTGCGACCTTCGACGAGTTCGTCGCGGATCGCCTGGACGGCCTCCTGCGCTACGCGATCGTCCTGACCGACGATCCGTACCTGGCGCAGGACATCGTCCAGGAGGTGCTGCTGCGTGCTCAGGAACGCTGGCCGAAGATCGACTCGCCGCCGACGTACGTCCGCCGGATGGTGACCAACGAGTACCTCTCGTGGCGGAGGCGGCTGGCGGTCCGCCGGGTGACGCCGTCGTCACCGGAAGCACTCGACCTGATGAGCCCGCCGGTCTCCGATCACGCCATCGAGTACGACGAACGCGACGCGATGCTGGACCGGCTCGCGAAGCTCCCGCGCAAACAACGCGCCGCGATCGTGCTCCGCTACTACGAGAACTACTCCGACGAGGAGATCGGCGCGGTCCTCCGCTGCGCGACGTCGACCGTGCGCAGCCAGATCTCGCGCGCGCTCGCGACGCTGCGGGAAACCGAACTGTCCCCGTCCGTGCAGCCCACGGGAGCCCGCAAATGACCCGACTGAGTGACGAGCACACCGAGGACCTGATCCGCGAGAGCCTCGAACACCTGGCGACGCGGGCGCCCGACGGGGCCGAGATCCGCGACGCGCTGACCCAACGGTCGCGAAGCCGTCCCAAGATGGCTTTGGCGCTGGTCGCGGCGGCGGTCGCGATCATCGCGCTCGGCGTGCCGCTCGGCCTGCGGGCCTTCACAGCGGTCCCACCGGCCGCCCAGCGCAACGCCGACTGGGCGGTGCTGCCGTACAACCCCGGCTGGCTGCCCGACGGCTTCCGGGAAACGAGCCGGGCCGCGAAGCCCTACCCCGCACCACAGTCGAGGTCCTGGAGCGACTCCGGCACCGGCAGCGTCGAGCTGACCAGCACGCCGTTGAGCGAACGGTCCGGCCCGTGGACGATCGCGCCCGCGCCGAACCAGATCATCGTGCGCGGCAGGGTCGGCATGGCCGTCGAGGTCGCCGGCCAGGGGACGACGCTGACCTGGTCGCCCGACGACGTCTACGTGCTGACCTTGAAACTGGTCGGCCTCAAGGACTCCCGCGCGGTCGGCGAGCGGATCGCCGAGGAGATGGTGCCGGACGGCCGGGCCCGGGTCTCGGGCGAGCTCCGGTTCGGACGGCTGCCCGCCGGTCTCGAACTGTCCGGGGTGAAGACGTCCGTGACGACCGGCGGGGGCGTGACCGAACTGGAGGCCACCGTGGCGGGGCAGCCCACCGCGGCGGCGGTCCTCACGGCGTCACTCGGCGGTGACCGGCCGGAAGCCGACGGCGCGGAACCGGTTCCGGTCACGGTGCGGGGCCGGGGCGGCAGTTACCTCCCCGAGCGGGAAGGGGCGCTCGGGCGCCGGAACGCGACGGTCGCCGTCCAGCTCGAAGACGGGCGGTGGCTCACCGTGGCGGGCCACCGGGACAAGGCCGCCCTGCTCGACGTCGCCGACAGCTTGCAGATCGTCCCCGGTGACTACAGCTGGTTCGGGAAGCCGCCGGAATAGTGACGGGCGGGCGGCGGTTGTCGACGGCATGACGGACACCTACCGCTCCATCGCGTTCACCGAATACGGCGACTCCGGCGTGCTGCGCGTGCTCGAGCGGGAGCTTCCCGAACCCGGCCCCGGCCAGGTGCGGGTCGCCGTCCGGGCCGCGGGCGTGAACCCGATCGACTGGAAGGTCCGCTCCGGGCTGATGGCCGGGGTGTATCCGGTCGAGTTCCCCGCCGTTCCCGGTGGTGACATCGCCGGCGTGATCGACGCGGTCGGTGAAGGCGTGTCCGGGTTCGCGGCAGGCGACGAGGTCCTCGGCAGGGGGATCGGCGGATACGCGGAGTACGTCCTCGCGGATCCGGCGGGCCTCACCCGCAAGCCGGAGGAGCTGTCGTGGGAGCTCGCCGCGGCGTTGCCCGTGGTGGTCGGCACCGCCTACCGCGCCCTCAACCTGCTGGACCTCCAGAAGGGCGAGACGCTGCTCATCGACGGCGCGGCGGGTGGCGTCGGCACCATCGCCGTCCAACTCGCCGTCGCGCGCGGGCTCACCGTCGTGGGCACCGCGAGCGAAGCGAACCACGACTATCTGCGCTCGCTGGGCGCCGTCCCGGTGCAGTACGGCGAAGGGCTCGCGGAGCGCGTCCGCGACGTGGCGCCGCAGGGCGTCGACGCGTCCTTCGACACCTCCGGACGCGGCTCGCTCGCCACCCTCGTCGAGCTGACCGGCGGCCCGAAGCGGGTCATCACCATCGCCGCGCCGGACGCGGCCGACCACGGCGTCCGCTTCACGTCGGGCTCTCCGGCCGAGCAGGTCCCCGGAGCGCTGGCCGAAGGCGCCGCGCTTGCCGCCGAAGGGAAACTCGACCTGCCGATCGCCCGGGTGTATCCGCTCGCCGAAGCGGCCGCGGCCCAGGACGAAAGCGAAGCGGGCCACGTCCGGGGCAAGCTCGTCCTGGTCCCGTGAACCTTCCCGCGACCGCGAGCTGGCTGCATCGGGACGCGAGGACCGGCCTGGAGGTCGCGTTCTTCGACGAACACGAAGGCGGCTGGAGGATCAGCGGGGCCACGACGGCGGTCGAGGACGGCGAATCCTGGTTCGTCGAGTACTCGATCACCGTCGACGCCGCCTGGCATACGAGGTCGGCGGCGCTCTCCGGCCGGTCGGTGCGAGGAGTCCGGCGCACGGTGCTCGAATCCGGCGGCGACGGACGCTGGCGGGTGGACAGGGTGGCGGATCCGCGGCTCGACGGCTGTTTCGACGTGGACCTCGAATCGTCGTCGATGACGAACACGCTGCCGGTGCACCGGCTCGGCCTGGCGCGAGGCGCCGCCGCCGAGGCGCCCGCCGTGTACGTCCGGGCGGGCGACCTCGCCGTGGAGCGGCTCGAGCAGCGCTACGAGCGGGTCGGTGACCGCGATTTCGCTTACGCGGCACCGGTTTTCGACTTCTCCTGCGTGCTGCGCTACGACCGGCACCTGCTGGTCCGGGACTATCCGGGGATCGCCGTCCGGCTGTCCTGAACCACGCACCCCTTGACGCACGGTTCTCAACGGGCGCAGAATTAAACACATGGCTAATTCAGCGATCTCCGTGACGGGACTGAGGGTCGTCCGCGGCGGTCGCGAGGTCGTCAAGGACATCGCGTTCCAGACGCCGCGCGGCCGCGTCACCGGCCTGCTCGGGCCGAGCGGCTGCGGCAAGACGACACTGATGCGCTCGATCGTCGGCGTGCAGATCGTCGCGGCGGGCGAGGTCACCGTGCTCGGCCATCCCGCGGGCAGCCCGCCGCTGCGGCGGCTGATCGGCTACGCCACCCAGAACCCGGCCATCTACGCCGACCTCACCATCACGGAAGCCTTGCGCTACTTCGCATCCGTCCTTCGCGCGCCGGTGTCCGATGTGGACAGGGTCATCGCCGAAGTCGGGCTGACCGACCACGCGGGCAAACTCGTCGGCTCCCTGTCGGGCGGCCAGCACAACCGCGCCAACCTCGCCGTCGCGCTGCTCGGGAAACCCGAACTGCTCGTCCTCGACGAACCGACCGTCGGCCTCGATCCCGTGCTCCGCGACGAACTCTGGGTGCTGTTCCGCCGGCTCGCCGAGGGCGGGGCCACCCTGCTCGTGTCCAGCCATGTCATGGACGAGGCCGCGCGATGCGACCGGCTGCTGCTCATGCGCGAGGGCCGGATCCTCGCCGACGACACCCCGCGCGGGCTGCGCGAACGCACCGGGACGACCGATCTCGAGCAGGCGTTCCTGCGGCTCGTCCGGGAGAGGGAGACGACCTCGTGAACCCCACGCTGACACTCGCCACGGCCCGCCGCATCCTCCTTCAGCTACGGCACGATCCGCGCACCGTCGCGATGCTGGTCGTCGTCCCTTCGCTGCTGATGGTGCTGCTGCGCTTCGTCTTCAACTCCGAAGCGGTGTTCAGCCGGGTCGCCCCGGCGCTGCTCGGCGTCTTCCCGTTCCTGATCATGTTCCTGATCACCTCGATCACCACGCTGCGCGAGCGCACCACGGCGACGCTGGAACGCCTGATGACCCTGCCGATCGGCAGGATGGACCTGCTCTTCGGCTACGCGATCGCGTTCGGTTCGATCGCGATCGTGCAGGTCGGCGTCGCCGCCGGGGTTTCGCTCGCCTGGCTCGGCCTCGACATCGCGGGCTCGATCGGGATGCTGCTGCTCATCGCCGTCCTCGACGCCCTCCTCGGGATGGCGCTCGGCCTGTTCGTGAGCGCGTTCGCGCGGACGGAGTTCCAGGCGGTGCAGTTCATGCCGCTGTTCGTGCTGCCGCAGATCCTGCTGTGCGGGCTGTTCGTGCCGCGCGGGGAAATGGGCTGGCTCCTGAACTGGCTTTCGAACGTGATGCCGCTTTCGTACGCCGTCGAAGCGCTCACGCGGGTCACCACGTCGGGCACCGTGGACGCGACCCTCATCCGGAACCTGCTCATCGTCGGGGCGTGTGCCCTGGCCGCGCTGGTGCTCGGCGCGGCGACGCTGCGTCGCCGAACGCCCTAGACTTTCCACATGGGATCGGAGTTCGAGCGGATCGCCGCCGAGAAGTACGTCGTCCTGACCACCTTCCGCAAGAACGGCACCCCGGTGCCGACGCCGGTCTGGGCGGCGGGCGACGGCGGCGAGCTGGTGCTCTGGTCCGAGCGGAAGGCGGGCAAGGTCAAGCGCATCCGCAACAGCGGCCGCGTCGAGGTCCAGGCCTGCGACTTCCGCGGCGCGAAGACCCATGGTGACGTCGTCGCGGGTGAGGCGCGGCTGCTGGACCTCGACGGGACCGAACGGGTGCGCAAGGTGATCGCGCGGAAATACGGGATCACCGGGCGGGTCACGATGTTCTTCAGCAGACTGCGGGGGCCGAAGGACCGGACCGTGGGGATCGCGATCAAGCTGGCGGAGTAGGTCAGGCGGCCTGCAGCGCCCGCAGCCCGGCCGCCAGCGCGGCCGAGTCGTGGTCCGGTCCGCACCCCTCCACCAGGATCAGATCGCCGGGGATGTGGTCGGCCCGCAGCGGCAGGATCTCCCGGTACGCGGGCGAGTCGTACCACTCCCGCGCGGCATCGAGGCTCGGGAACTCGATGAGCACGAGCGCCCCCGGCCACTCCCCCTCGACGACGTGGACCCCGGCTCCGTGCACGAGGAACCTGCCGCCGAAGGGATCGAGCGTGGCCTGGATCCGTTCCATGTACTCGAAGACCTCTTCGGCCAGCACGGCGCCGGGGCGAAGGTGGGCGAGTCCGTAGGCGGTCATGGTGTCCCTCCAGGTTTCGTTGTCCTGGAAGGAATCCTGACCGAGCCGGCGCGTGGCGTCGATTACCCCGGAGGTAAAGCTCAGAACTCCGCGACGGCCGCGAGCGCCTCGGGCAGGGTGAACGCGCCGGCGTAGAGCGCCTTGCCGACGATGGAGCCTTCGACACCGTCGCGGGCCAGCGCGGCCAGCGCGCGGAGATCGTCCACACTGGACACGCCACCGGAGGCGATGACCGGCGCGTCGGTGCGGGCGGCGACCTCGCGGAGCAGGTCGACGTTCGGCCCCTGGAGGGTGCCGTCCTTGCTCACGTCGGTGACGACGTAGCGCTGCGCGCCGTCGCGGTCGAGCCGGTCGAGGACCTCCCAGAGGTCGCCGCCGTCCTGCGTCCAGCCGCGGGCGGACAGCCGGTGCCCGGCCTCGGTGATCCGCACGTCCAACCCGATGGCGACGCGGTCGCCGTAGGAGGAGACGACCTTCGCGGTCCACTCCGGGTCCTCCAGCGCCGCGGTGCCGAGGTTGACCCGGCGGGCGCCGGTGGCCAGCGCGGCCTCCAGCGAGGCGTCGTCGCGGATGCCGCCGGACAGCTCCACCTGGACGTCGAGCCTGGCCACGACGTCGGCGAGCAGTTCGCGGTTGGAACCCTTGCCGAACGCGGCGTCGAGGTCCACCAGATGGATCCACTCCGCCCCGTCGCGCTGCCAGGCGAGCGCCGCCTCCAGCGGGCTGCCATAGGAGGTTTCGGTGCCGGCCTCGCCCTGGACGAGTCGCACGGCCTGGCCATCGGCCACATCAACGGCGGGAAGGAGCGTGAAAGTCACGCGCCCACTCTAAGACAGGGTGTTCAGCCAGTTGCGCAGCAGGTGCGCCCCGGCGTCCCCGGACTTCTCGGGGTGGAACTGGGTCGCCCAGAGCGGCCCGTTCTCGACGGCCGCGACGAAGTCCTGGCCGTGGTTCGCCCAGGTCACCTTGGGTTGCTGCCCGGCGAGGCCGGAGTCCAGTTCCCAGGTTCGCGCGGCGTAGGAGTGCACGAAGTAGAACCGCGTGTCCGCGTCGAGCCCGGCGAACAGCACCGAGTCCTCGGGCGCGCGGACGGTGTTCCAGCCCATGTGGGGCAGGACGTCGGCCTCCAGCCGGTCGACCGTGCCCGGCCACTCCCCCGCGCCCTCGGCCTCCACGCCGTGTTCGACCCCGCGTTCGAACAGGATCTGCATGCCGACGCAGATGCCCAGCACGGGGCGGCCGCCGGCGAGGCGTTTGCCGATGATCTTCTCCCCCGACACCGACCGCAGCCCCTCCATGCAGGCGGAGAAGGCGCCGACACCGGGGACGACCAGGCCGTCGGCCTCGAGCGCGGCATGCGGGTCGGCGGTGACCTCGACGTCGGCGCCGGCGCGCTGGACGGCGCGTTCGGCGGATCGGAGGTTGCCGGACCCGTAGTCCAGGATCACCACGCGAGGAGTAGCCACGCGCCCAGGTTAGCGGACCGGATTTTCCGCGGTTCCCCGTTTCGACCTTCACTCTTCTGGGTAATAGCGACTCCGAGTGAAAGGCCGGCGCAGGACCGCCCTGCACTTGTGGAGGAACGATGCAGGACGCCGACGACCTGACCCGCCTGCTCAGCGCCTGGCGGGAAGACATCGAGAGCGTGCCTTTCCCTACCTTCGCGGAGCTGCTGATCCCGGCGCAGAAGCGGCGCTCCGCCCCCGCCCGGACGGCCACGGCATCGGTTCAGGTGACGAAGACCACCGGATGGCCGAATCGCTGACACCCGACTCCGGTCGCGTGTGTGGTTTTCTTCATAGGAAGACGACCCACCGAGCCGACCAGGAGTGACCGCATGAGCAGCAGCCCGGATCCGCGCGACTTCCTCGATCTCGACGCCGAGCTCACCGCCGAGGACCGGGCCATGCGGGACGCCGTGCGGTCCTACGCGCAGGACCAGCTCCTGCCGAACGTGGCCGACTGGTACGAGACGGGCGCGCTGCCCGCCGCCGAGCTCGCCAAGGGGTTCGGGCAGCTCGGACTGCTCGGCATGCACCTGGAGGGTTACGGCTGCGCCGGGACCAGCGCCGTCGCCTACGGCATCGCCTGCCGGGAACTGGAGGCCGTCGACTCCGGGTTGCGCAGCTTCGTCTCGGTGCAGGGTTCGCTGGCGATGTACGCGATCCACAAATGGGGCACCGAGGACCAGAAGCAGGAGTGGCTGCCCCGCATGGCCGCCGGTGAGGCGCTCGGCTGTTTCGGCCTGACCGAACCGGACGCCGGCAGCGACCCCGGCAGCATGCGGACCCGCGCGGTGCGCGACGGTTCGGACTGGGTGCTGAGCGGCACGAAGATGTGGATCACCAACGGAACCGTGGCCGACGTCGCGGTCGTCTGGGCGCAGACCGACGAAGGCGTGCGCGGTTTCGTCGTCCCCACGAACACGCCGGGTTTCACCGCGAACGAGGTCAAGCACAAGCTGTCACTGCGGGCCTCGCTGACCGCGGAACTCGTGCTCGATGGCGTCCGCCTGCCCGATTCGGCGGCGTTCCCCGAGGTGAGGGGCCTGCGCGGACCGCTGTCCTGCCTGAACGAGGCGCGCTACGGGATCCTGTTCGGCGTCGTCGGCGCCGCTCGCTCCTGCTACGAATCCGCGCTGGAGTACACGCTGAGCCGGGAACAGTTCGGCAAACCGCTGGCCGGGTTCCAGCTCACCCAGCGCAAGCTCGCCGACCTCGTGGTCGAGGTCAACCGCGCCGGGCTGGTCGCGCTGCGGATCGGACGGCTCAAGGACGCCGGGACGCTGCACCACAACCACGTCAGCTTCGGCAAGCTCGCGAACGTCCGCTCGGCGCTGGAGGTCGCCAGGACCGCGCGCGCCATGCTCGGCGCCAACGGGATCTCGCTCGAGTACCCGGTGATGCGCCATATGTCGAACCTGGAAACCGTGCTGACCTACGAAGGCACCGAAGAGATGCACGCGCTCTCGCTCGGCCAGTCGGTCACCGGGCTCGCCGCCTTCCGCTGAGTTTTCCGGAACGCCGATCGAGGGACGACGCCTGCCGTCGTATATCTGCTTGCGTGTATATATAGCCACGTGTATGTTGGCGTCATGACCGCTACCGTGCAGCAGCGTCTCGCGGCGATCTCGGAGCCGAACCGGTTCCGGATCGTCGAGCTGCTCCGAGAGGGACCGCAGCCGGTCGGCGCCATCGTCGACGCGCTCGGCCTCGGTCAGCCGCAGGTGTCCCGGCACCTGAGGCTGCTCGCGGAGGCAGGCGTGGTCGAGGCGACCAAGCGGGCACAGCAGCGGATCTACCGGTTGCACCCCGAAGCGATGCAGCTGATCAGCGACTGGGTGCGAGGTTTCGCGACACTGTGGTCGGGACGGATGGATCGTCTCGGCTCACTTCTCGACGACGACCGCCCGTTCGAACCGAACCCGTGAGGAGGCCGGCCGTGCCCGACGGCATCGAGATCGACAGGGCGAACAACACCGTCCACATCAGCCGCACCTACGCCGCGGGCGTCGATCGTGCCTGGTGGGCGTGGACCGACGCCGAGGCGATCCGGCGGTGGTGGGGCCCGCACGGCTGGGCGGCCACCGTCTACGAGATGGACGTGCGCCCCGGTGGCCGGTGGCGATTCCAGATCGCGCCGGAGGACGGCTCGGCGGCCGCGGTACGCAGCGTCGCCACCTACACGGTGGTCGAACCGTGCGCCGAACTGGCCTACGAGGACGCGTTCGCCGACGAGGCGTGGCGGCCCGACGGCACCGACACCTTCCCCACCAAGGTCACCTTCGCGGCCGCCGGCGGCGGCTGCACCGTCGAGGTCAGCGCGGTCTTCGCCGACGGCGAGGCGCTGCAACGCGCTGTCGAACAGCAGATGGCCGAAGGCTACGCCGAGGCCCTCGACCGGCTCGACGACGTACTGGACACCCCGAACGACTTCACCTGAGGAGTATCGACCATGGACACCATCACTTCGGCCGACGGCACCACGATCGCCTACGAAAAGACCGGTTCCGGTCCCGCGATCATCGTGGTCAGCAACGTCGCGGAGGACCACACCTCCGTCGAGGGCCTCGTCACGGCGCTGGCCAAGGACTTCACCGTGCTCACCTTCGATCGCCGGGGCCGCGGCGCCAGCGGCGACCCGCAGCCCTACGATCCGGCGCGCGAAATCGAGGACATCTCGGCGCTGATCGACGTCCTCGGCGGCTCCGCGGCCTTGACCTCCGGATCCGGCGGCTGCGGGATCGTCCTGGACGCGGCCAGCGCGCTGGGCGAGAAGGTCAGCGGCCTCTACCTCTACGAGCCTCCCTTCATCGTCGACGGCTCCCGGCCGCCGGTTCCCGCCGACTCCGTCGAGCACATGGAAGCGCTCGTCGCGGCGGGCAAGCGCAGCGAGGCGGGCGAGTACTTCATGAGCGAGGTGGTCGGCGTCCCCGCCGAATACCTCCCGATGATCACGCAGGACCCGTCCTGGGAGAAGACGACGGCGTACGCCCACACCTACGCCTACGACGGCCGGATCTGGCGGGGGCTCCAGGACGGCACGCCGTTGCCCACCGACCGCTGGAGCATCGACGCGCCGATCGCCGTCGCCGTCGGCGGCAACGGTGAGGCGTTCATGCGCGTCGGCGCCGAGGCGCTGGCCGCGATCCTGCCGAACGTCACCGTGCTGACCCTGGAAGACCACGACCACAGCGCTTTCTGGATGGCCCCCGAACCCGTCGCCGGACAGATCCGCGCTTTCCTGCACGGCTGACGACCGGAAACTGTCGGTGCGGGCCTCTAGGGTCCGCGCATGACCGATTCCCCCGAGTTCCAGTCCGTCGTCGAGCTGCGCCGGTACACCCTGCACCCCGGCCGCCGGGACGAGCTGATCGAGCTCTTCGAGCGCGAGTTCGTGGAGACCCAGGAAGCGTGCGGCATGCGCTTGTTCGGTCTCTTCCGCGAACCGGCCGAGCCGGGCAAGTTCGTGTGGCTGCGCGGTTTCCGGGACATGGAGTCCAGGCGTGCCGCGCTCGGATCGTTCTACTCCGGGCCCGTGTGGCGTGCGCACGGGCCCGCGGCGAACGAGACGATGATCGACGCCTCCGACGTCCTGCTGCTGCGGCCGTCCGGGCCGGGGTTCCCCGCTCCCGGCGGCACCGGGGGTTCCCGGGTGATGGTGACGGTGTGCCATCCGTCCGTCCCCGTCAAGGAGTTCTCCGAGCACTTCGCGGAGAACGTGGCGCCCGCCCTGCGGGAAGCCGGCGTGGAGACGTTCGGCCACTTCGAAACGGAGCCCGCGGAGAACACCTTCCCCCGGCTGCCCGTGCGGGAGAACGAGACGGTGTTCGTCTGGTTCGCCAAGTTCACCGAAGAACACCGGGAACTCCTCGCCCTGGCAGGCGCCGGGCTCGCGGGCGAACTCGAACGCCCTTGGGAGCAACGGGAACTGACGCCGACCGCGCGGTCAGCGCTGCGCTGAAAGGAGGTCCGCGAGTCCGTCCGGGTACAGGATCGCCCTGCCGCTGACCACGTCGGCCATCGGCAGCCAGTGCACGCGCGCGCCGTCGTCGAGCACCACGCCGACCTCGTCGCGCTCGTAGAACGCCTTGTCCGTCAGATCCGCGGTGAACAGGAACACGATCTCGTGCCCCGGCATGCCTTCGTAGGTGTACACGTTCTCCAGTACGGCGATCTGCTCGACCGACGTCAGCTCCGCCGCGAGTTCCTCCTGGAATTCGCGATGCAGCGCTTCGGCGGCGGTCTCCCCGAACTCGATCCCACCGCCGAGCGGGCGGTGGTAGGTCACCCCTTTGGTGTGATCGCGGCCTTCGAACACGAGAAGGTCTTCACCGCGGCGGATGACCCCGAGCGCGAGCGGGCGGATCTTCGTCATCCTGGTGACTCTAGTGTTCCGAGTGGGAAGTTCGCGTCGTAAGTCTGTGTAATGATTCGCTACCGTGAGTGGCGATTCGGGTTCTTGAGGGCAAGACAAAGGTGACGGTGGATGAGGGGTGTGTGGAAATAGGGACGTTGAATGTCCCTATTTCCACACACCCCTTCCGGATGCGGTGGTCACCGGGGCTCCTCGCGCAAAACTGTGTGGATTTCAGGTCATCCAACGCACCAAAATCCACACGGTGAAGGCCGCAGCGCTGGGTTCGGTACGCGAACTTCCGGTGCGCGACACAATTCAGTGTGGCGATTCGTTGGTTCGCGACTTGAGCTCGTGCTCAGATTCCGGTGTCGTGTGACACTGTTTCACCAATTTACGGCGCGAATCAACGACTCGGTGACGCTAACGCCCTGCGCCGGAAATTCGAAGGCCTTCTCGGCGGCCCGGCTTCCCGCTGGACGCACGGCCAGCGGAAACCCGGAGCAGCACGCTAGCGGAGGAATTCCTTGACGGACAAGGTGATCGAGCCGGCGTCGAGGCCGTGCGCGAGGTCGTGATCGGCCATGTCGCCGTAGATGCGCACTTCCGCGTCGCGCCGGACACCGAGGGAGAGCAGCCGGTGCGGCGTTTCGGACAACGCGTCCGTCACCGCGTGCGCCGACGTTCCCGCGAGGTACGGCTCGATCAGCACGACGTCGGTGGTCCCGGCGGCGTCGACGGCCGCGCGCAGCCCGGCGGCGTCGAACGGCCGGACGGTCGAGGTGTAGAGCACGGTCACGTCGAGATCGGCGGTCGCCTCCAGCGTCCGGTCGAGCATCGGCCCGACGGCCACCACCACAGCGCGCCCGCCTTCGCGCAGCGTTTGCAGGCCCGCGCCCAGATGCGGTTTCGCGTTCTCCTGCGCGGAAAGCCGGAGATAGACGCGTCCGTCGCCCGGGATCGACTCGAGCAGCAGCCGCCGTGCCTCTTCGGGATGTCCTGGCACGTGCACGGTCCAGCCCGGCAGCGTGTCGATGAGGGCGACGTCCCCGGGTGCCTGGTGTGTCCGCCCGGCGGTCGGCATGTCGTAGGACGCGCCCGAAGACACCAGCACGGCCCCGACGTCCTGGTGCCCGAGGTCGAGTTTGACCTGCTCGAACGCCCGCTCCACAAGGAACGACGAGAAGGTGTGGACGATCGGGCGCATCCCGGCCAGCGCGAGGCCGCCCGCGGTGCTCATCATCAGTTGTTCGCGGATGCCGACGTTGAGCACGCGGCCGGGATGTTTCCGCGCGGCGAAGGCGAGTTGTGCCGCGGAGATGTCGGCGAGCACGACGGCGACGTTCGGGTCGTTGTCGAGCGCGTCGGCGGCGGCTTCGAGGAACGTTTCGCGCATGTTCACGGGTTCAGCCCTTTCGCTCGACGGTCGCGACCACGGCGAGCGGCCGGTCCGGATGAGGTGCGGTGAAGGCTTCGTGGAGCGCGTCGTGGTCGCGTCCGTCGACGGTGCGGGTCGTCCAGCCTTCGACCTCGAACCGGCGCGCGATCCCGCCGGGCCAGCCGTGGGTGGCCGAGCAGTTGTCGACGACGACGGCCGTCAGCTGCGGCATGCCGATCCGGCCCGCGACCGCGATGGCCTCCTGGTTGGACCCCTCGTCGAGCTCCGCGTCGCCGACGAGGGTGACGACCTTGGCATCGCGGAATCCCTTGGCGCGCAGGCCGAACACGGTGCCGATGGCCAGTGGGAGGCCGTGCCCGAGCGAACCGCTGGAGATCTCGGCCACGGGCAGCCGCGCCCGATCGGGATGGTGACCGAGCCGGGACTCGGCCGAGGTCCAGTCGGCGAGTTCCTCCTCGTGGATGAAGCCCTTCTTCGCCAGCACCGCGTAGTAGGCCATCGGGCCGTGGCCCTTCGACAGCAGGAAGCGGTCGCGGCCCGGATCGCGGACGGTCTCCGGGGTGATGTCGAGCACACGGTCGTAGAGCACCCACAGGACGTCCACTGTGGACTCCGCGGCGGCCTGATGCTTCTCGTCGCCGGTCATCAACGAGATCAGCCTCGGCAGATCCTCGTAGCCGGTCTTGGTGTCGGTGGTCATGAACCGAGGTTGCAACCTCGACTTAGGTCGAAGTCAAGGCTAGCCTGGCGACGTGACGAGACTGGCTGAACACCTGAGCATCGGGCAGGTCGCCGACCGCAGCGGCGTGCCCCATACGGCTTTGCGCTTCTACGAGGACAAGGGGCTGATCAGCTCCGAGCGCTCGGCGGGCAACCAGCGCCGGTACGCGCGCTCGGTACTGCGCCGGATCGCCTTCATCCGCGCCGCACAGCGGGTCGGGCTCAGCCTGGACGACATCAGCTCGGCACTGGAGACCCTGCCCAAGGACCATGCCCCCACCAAGGCCGACTGGGCCCGTCTGTCGCGGGGCTGGCAGGACGAGCTCGACGCGCGGATCGACGCGTTGCAGCGGCTGCGCGACAGGCTGACCGGATGCGTCGGCTGCGGTTGCCTCTCCCTGCGCAGCTGCGGGCTCTACAACGCCGACGACCAGATGGCCCGCTTCGGCCCCGGTGCGGGGAAACTGCGCCCGGCTTCCGAGGGCGGCATCTGAATTCCGTTGCCACGCGGGTGCCGGATATGCGTCACTGTGACTCGAAATGGACAAGAAACACCTCATCCGGGTCTCGAAACGACTCTCCCGGCATCTGCGCCACGCACCCGGCGACATCGGCATCACGCTCACCCCTGACGGCTGGGTCGACGTCGACACGCTCTTGGCGGCCCTGCGCCGCAAAGGTTTGCCGCTCACCCGCGCCGACCTCGACGAAGTGGTCGAGGGCAACGACAAGCGGCGCTTCGCCTTCGACGAGTCCGGGCTGCGGATCCGCGCCAGCCAGGGCCACAGTGTCGACGTCGACCTCGCGCTGCCCGCCGCGATCCCGCCGGACGTGCTCTACCACGGCACGGTCGCCCGGTTCCTCGACGCGATCCTCCACGAAGGGCTCCGGCCGATGAAGCGGCACGCCGTCCACCTGTCGGCGGCCGTGGACACCGCGAGAGCCGTCGGGGCCCGGCGCGGCGTCCCGGTGCTACTGGCCGTGGACGCCAGGGAGATGACCGCCGCCGGACACGAATTCCAGGTCAGCGCGAACGGCGTCTGGCTCACCGCCGCCGTTCCGCCGGAATTCCTGCGCAGACTTCCCTAGACCAAGCCGTTCTTCCGGAGCAGCGACAACGTGTTCACGGTGAACATCCCGTTCCACTCCAGCGCGGCCGCGGGCGAATAGCTGGCGTAGTCGACCCGCCAGCCCCCGTCCTCGTGCTGACCGCCCGCCACCCGGCGCAGATCCGCTTCGACGACGTCGGGCCGGAAGAGCTTCCGCGCCGGGCCATCGGGTTCCGGCGCGAAGTCGAGCGGGCGCATGGCCTCGCCCTCGATCCCGCCGCCGACGGCGACCTCGCCGTCGTCCGGGACGAACCGGCCGAGCTTCTCGACCAGACGTGTGTCGCCCAGGGCGTCCACCAGCTTCATCGCGAAGGCGAGCACGAGCGCGTGCGGTGCCTCGTCGAGCTTCTCGATCTCCTCCAGGCAATAGCTCGTGGCCTTCGCCAGCCAGGGATGCGCGGCGACCGCGGGGTCGTGCGCCGCGACGCGATGCGCGGTCACCGCGACGATCGCGGTGATCTGCAGCGACGAGACCGCCGGATCCGCGCTCGCCCAGAACGGCGCGCTGCCGACGGGGTCCGGTATCGGCAACGCGAACGGGATCCCGCCGTCGGGCAGGGAGATCGAGGCGAGCCAGTCGCAGAGTTCGGCCGCACGGGGACTTGTCGACGTGCCGACATCGGCGAAGACCTCGAAAGCGTGCAAGGCGCCGCCGGGCTGGCTGGTCACCGAGCGGCAGTCGGGTTCGAGCCCGTGGCCGTAGCCACCGTCGGGATTGCGGTACGCCTCGAGCGCGGCGAGCGCCGCGGCAGGATCACCGTCGCGGAACAGGACTTCGAAACGCCGCCTGTCGAGCAGCCGGGCTTGGGTGGCCATGAACGTGGCCGCCGCCTTCAGATCGATGTTCATGCCGACAGGATCGCGCGGATCACGGCGGCTGTCTTGAACACATCGGTCACGAACGGCGGCGCGGGCGGTTGTAGAGCTTGCGTCCGACGGCCAGAAGCGTCTCGCGCAACGCTTCGTCGTCGAGTGAGGCGACCTCTGGCGAGCCGCCGGCGATGGCGATCCCGGCCAGGAGCACCTGGGCCGTCACGATCGCGGTGAGATCCGGATCCGGGCCGACGAGGATCTCCAGCAGCCGGTTCTTGAAGCTGTCCGAGCTGTGCACGGACTTTTCGATCGCGCGGGCGATACCGGGGTCGCTGGAGAACAGGGCGACCAGCGCGCGGTGCCGCACCACGAGATCGACGAAACCGTCGAGCAGGTGGTCGATCTGCGCGCCCCGGGTGCGCTGGGCACGGGCGTCGTCGACGATGCCTTCGAGCTCCAGCAGCACGGGTTCGGCGACGGATTCGGTGATCTCCGCCTTCATCTTGAAGTGGTAGTAGACGGCGGCCTTCGTGACGCCGAGGGCGTCCGCGATCATCTGCAGCGAGGTGCCTTCCACGCCGTGTTCGGTGAACAGCCGCAACGCCGTGCCCAGTAGTCGCGTGCGGGTGTCCTCCGCGTGGACGACGTCCATGTTCCCTCCTCGTTCAGCCGTCGGAGATTACGTCAAGCGTGCCCGCCTGACCAAACGAGTACTAGCCGTGCGGCTAGTCACATACTTGCCGATCGGCTTGTAGGCCCCTAGCCGATCGGCTAGCTTGAAATGAACCTGAACGAGTGAACGGGAGAGTTTCGTGGCCAGCTTCCTGTACCGCCTGGGCCGGTTCTCGTTCCGGCGCCGGGCCCTGGTGGCGGCGGTGTGGGCCGCCGTCCTGGTGGCCCTCGGCGCGGGCGCGCTGACCCTGTCCGGCCAGCTTTCGAACTCGGTGACCATCCCCGGCACCGAGTCGCAGAAGGCGATCGACCAGCTCGCCGACCGGTTCCCGGAAGCCGCCGCGGGTGGCGCGACGGCACGCGTCGTCATCTCGACGCCCGGCGACATCACCGACGAGGCCGGCCGGGCGGCGATCACGGGACTCGTCACCGGGCTCAAGGACGCGCCGAAGGTCGCCGGTGTGGCCGACCCACTGCAAATGCAGGCGATCTCCCCCGACAAGCATGTCGCGCTGGCGCAGGTCAGCTACCGCGTCCAGGGCTTCGAGCTCACCGACGCCGACCGCGAAGGCCTGATGGCCGCCGCGGATTCCGCCAGGGCCGCCGGGTACACCGTGGAATTCGGTGGTGACGCCGTCCAGGCGATGCCCGCCACGAACGCCACCGAAGGCCTCGGTGTCGCCGTCGCCGCGGTCGTCCTGATCATCACCTTCGGCTCGCTGCTCGCGGCCGGGATCCCGCTGCTGACCGCGCTCATCGGCGTCGGCATCGGCATGGCGGGGATCACGACGGCCTCCGGTTTCCTCGAACTGAACACGAACACTCCGGTGCTCGCGCTGATGATCGGCCTCGCCGTCGGCATCGACTACGCGCTCTTCATCGTCTCCCGCTACCGGCACGAACTCACGATCGGACGAGATCCGGAGGAAGCCGCCGGGCGCGCCACGGGCACGGCCGGCTCCGCGGTGGTGTTCGCCGGGCTGACCGTGATCATCGCCCTGGCGGGCCTGACCGTCGTCGGCATCCCGTTCCTCGGCGAGATGGGGATCGCCGCGGCGATCACCGTCGCCATCGCGGTCGTCATCGCGCTCACCCTGCTGCCCGCCGTGCTCGGGTTCGCGGGCGGCAAACTCGCCGGCGGCAAGATCCGCTTGCGCCGCAAGGAAAGCACGACGACACACGGCGAGCGCTGGGCACGTTTCGTGGCCCGGCGCCGGATCCCGGTGCTGATCGCCGCGATCGCCGGTCTCGCGATCGTCGCCATCCCGGCCGCGAGCATGCAGCTCGGCCTGCCGAACGACAGCACCGCCGCGCCGGACACCACCCAGCGCAAGGCCTACGACACCGTCGCCCGCAGCTTCGGCGAAGGCGCGAACGGGCCGCTGGTGATCGTTGTCGACCTGAGCGGCAGCACCGACCGGCAGGCCGCGCTCCAGCAGGCGGCCGCGGGTATCGGCGGACTCCCCGAACGCCCGATCGTCACGCCGCCGAAGACGAACCGGGCCGGTGACCTGGCGCTGCTGACCGTCATCCCGAAGAGCGGCCCGAGCAGCACCGCGACCGAAGACCTGGTCAGCGACATCCGCGGCCTGAACGCGGGCCTGGGCACGGCCACCGGCGCCTCGCTGGCGGTGACCGGCCAGACCGCGGCCAACATCGACGTCTCGGAGAAACTCGCCGACGCGATGCTGCCCTATCTCGCGCTGATCGTCGGACTGGCGTTCCTGCTGCTGATGCTGGTGTTCCGGTCGATCGTGGTCCCGCTGAAGGCGACGCTGGGCTTCCTCGGCTCCGTGGTCGCGACGTTCGGCGCCGTGGTGGCGGTGTTCCAGTGGGGCTGGCTCACCGACCTGCTCGGGGTGAAGACGACCGGGCCGATCATGAGCATGCTGCCGATCCTGCTGATCGGTGTGCTGTTCGGGCTCGCGATGGACTACCAGGTGTTCCTGGTGACGCGGATGCGGGAGGAATACGTCCACGGCGCCGACCCGCAGCAGGCGATGGTCACCGGTTTCCGGCACGGCTCCCGCGTCGTGGTCGCCGCCGCGCTGATCATGATCAGCGTGTTCGCCGGGTTCGTCCTCGCGGAATCGTCGTTGATCCAGTCGATCGGGTTCGCGCTGGCCTTCGGGGTGCTGGTGGACGCGTTCGTGATCCGGATGACCATCGTGCCTGCGCTGATGTCGCTGCTCGGCCGCGGTGCCTGGTGGCTGCCGAAGTGGCTGGATCGCGTGCTGCCCGACGTCGACGTCGAAGGCGAGAAGCTCGCGAAGCAGCTGGACGCTCCTGGTGAGCGCGAGTTGGTCGACGCCTCGAAGTAGGTCCTGGTCCGTGAAGGCCTCCTTGAGGGACTCTAGGTCCCTCAAGGAGGCCTTCACGGACTCAGGCGAGCGCCGCGCGGGCCTCCCCTAGTGCGAAGCCGAGCAGGTTCAGGCCGCGCCAGTGTTCCGCGTTTTCGACGTGCGGATGGTCGGCAGCGAGCCCGATCCCCCAGATCCCGTCCAGCGGGCTGGCCTCGACCAGCACCCGATTCCTGGTACCGAGCAGGAAGTCGCGCAGTTCCGGATGCTGCCCGAACTTCGCGATCGTTCCGTCGAGGACGATGCCGGAGCGCTCGTCTTCCCAGCGACCCTGCTCGAATCCCCGCACTTCGCGGCCCAACTCCTTGGCCTGACGCGGATGCCGGGCGGCGAGGATCCGCGCCGCGCTCTCGGCGTCGTCGAACAGGACGGCTTTGCGCCACATCATGTAGTGCTCGGCCGTCGAGAAGGTTTCGCCGTCGATGGTGAACCGGGCGGGCCACCACTGGCTGAAGCATTCCGGACCGAGCGTGCCGTCACGCCGGGGCTGATGGCCCCAGAAGAACAGGAACTTGACGCGGCTCCCGGCTCGCTGGAGCCGGACGACTTCGGCGACCGAGCGCGGGTTTCCGGACATGCCGGACAGCATGCCCGCCGCTGTCACGGCGCGCAGCCGATTTACCGCAGCGGTCAGGCCAGCCAGGCGATGGCGCCACCGATGGCCAGCAGCGCGCCGATCCCCAGCACGACGGCCATGAACTTGACGCTCTTCCAGGTCGCGTAGACGCCGCCGATCAGGAAGCCGCCGAGCGCGAACAGCAGCACAGCGATGGTCGTGTTACTCACGACCGCCACCCTGCCACACGCCCGCGTCCGGGACCTCGCCGGGCTCGGCCTTGCCGCGACGGCCCGGCGCCGCTAACGCATTTAGTCCTCTGGATGCGGTAGTTGCACGCGCAAGGAACGCATCCAGAGGACTAAACGCGGGGGTTAGAGGACGCCCTTCGTGGACGGGATGCCGCCCGCCCGCGGGTCCGGCTCGGTGGCGGCGCGCAGCGCCCGCGCGACGGCCTTGTACTCGGCCTCCGCGATGTGGTGCGGGTCCCGGCCGTGCAGCACCCGCACGTGCAGCGCGATCTGCGCGTGGAACGACAGCGAGTCGAACACGTGCCGGGTCAGCACGAACGGGTAGTTCCCGCCGATGGTGAAGCTGTTGAACTGCTCCGGCTCGCCCAGGTGCACGCAGTACGGGCGCCCGGAGACGTCGATCGCGGCGTGCGCGAGGGTCTCGTCCATCGGGATCCACGCGTCGCCGAAACGGCGGATGCCGCTCTTGTCGCCGAGCGCCTGCCGCAGCGCCTGGCCGAGCACGATCGCGGTGTCCTCGACGGTGTGGTGCGCGTCGATGTGCACGTCACCGGTCGCCTGCACCTTGAGGTCGAGCGAGCCGTGCACACCGAACGCGGTGAGCATGTGGTCGTAGAACGGGACACCGGTGTCGATCTCCACCTGCCCCGTGCCGTCCAGGTCGAGCTGGACCGAAATGGACGATTCCCTGGTGGTGCGATCCACCTTGCCGACGCGACTCATCGCGGCACCTCCTTGCTGGCCTCGAGAAAGGCGTCGTTCTCTTCCGGCGTCCCGATGGTCACCCGCAGATGCCCTTCGATGCCGACGTCCCTGATCAGCACGCCGTTGTCCAAATAGGACTTCCAGGTCGCAGGCGCGTCCGCGAACCGTCCGAAGAGGACGAAATTCGCGTCGCTCGGGACCGGCGTGAATCCCAAGCCCAGCAACGCTTCCACCACACGATCACGTTCGGCCGCGAGTTTGGCGACCGAGGCGAGGGTGGCGTCCGCGTGCCGCAGCGCCGCGCGCGCGGCGGCCTGCGTGAGCTTCGAGAGGTGGTACGGCAGCCGCACGAGCTGCAGCGCGTCGACGATCGCGGGCGCGGCCGCGAGATACCCGAGCCGCCCGCCCGCGAAGGCGAACGCCTTGCTCATCGTGCGCGACACGATCAGCTTCGCCGGGTACTCCTCGAGAAGCTCGACGGCGCTCGGCTGCGACGAGAACTCCGCGTACGCCTCGTCGACGACCACGATGCCCGGCGCCGCTTCGAGCAGCCCGCGCAGCTCGCCGAACGGGATCGACCCGCCGGTCGGGTTGTTCGGGCTGGTCACGAACACGATGTCCGGACGGCGTTCGGCCACCAGCGCGGCCGCCTTCTCGGTGTCGAGCGTGAAATCGTCGCGGCGCGGCACCGGCAGCCAGTCGGTGCGGGTGCCGGCCGAGATGATCGGGTGCATCGAATACGACGGCTCGAAGCCCAGCGCCGACCGGCCCGGACCGCCGAAGGCCTGCAGAATCTGCTGCAGGATCTCGTTGGAGCCGTTGGCGGCCCACACGTTCGACTCCGACACGAGCACGCCGGTGGACACCGCGAGATAGTCCGCGAGGTCCTGGCGCAGCGCGACGGCGTCGCGATCCGGGTAGCGGTGCAGCGAAGCGGCTTCGGCGCGGACGGCCTCGGCGACGTCGGCCACCAGCGCGTCCGGCGGCGGGTACGGGTTTTCGTTGGTGTTGAGCCGGATCGGCACGTCGAGCTGCGGCGCGCCGTACGGGGTCTTGCCCCGCAGGTCGTCCCGCAGCGGGAGCGAGCCGAGCGTGATCTCCTCGCCGATGCTCATGCCTTCTCCCCCTCGAACCGCGCCGTGATGGCCTCGCCGTGCGCGGGCAGGTCTTCGGCGTTCGCCAGCGCGACGACGCGGCCGGCGATCTCGCGCAGCGCGTCCTGGCTGTAGTCGACGACGTGCACACCCTTGAGGAAGCTCTGCACCGAAAGCCCGGACGAGTGCCGCGCGAACCCGCCGGTGGGCAGGACGTGGTTCGACCCGGCGCAGTAGTCGCCGAGCGAGACCGGCGCGTACGCACCGACGAAGATCGCGCCGGCGTTGCGCACGCGAGCCGCCACCGCCGCCGCGTCGGCGGTCTGGATCTCCAGGTGTTCCGCGGCGTACGCGTCGACGACGCGAATCCCGTCGTCCACAGTGGACACGAGGATGATGCCGGACTGCTTGCCGCCCAAGGCTTCGGTCACCCGCTCGGCGTGCTTGGTCGCGGCGACCCGGCCGGTCAGCTCCTTGTCGACGGCATCCGCGAGCTCCTCGGACGTGGTGACGAGCACGCTCGCGGCGAGCGGGTCGTGCTCGGCCTGGCTGATCAGGTCGGCGGCGACGTGCACCGGGTCCGCGGTCTCGTCGGCGAGGATGGCGATCTCGGTCGGGCCCGCCTCGGAATCGATGCCGATGATGCCGCGCAGCAGCCGCTTGGCCGCGGTGAGGTAGATGTTGCCGGGACCGGTGACGACGTCGACCGGCTCCAGCGTCGCGCCGTCGGTGTCGGTGGCGCCGTACGCGAGCAGCGCGACGGCCTGCGCCCCGCCGACGGCCCAGACCTCGTCGACGCCGAGCAGTTCGGCGGCGGCCAGGATCGTCGGGTGCGGGAGCCCGCCGAACGCGGCCTGCGGCGGCGAGCACAGCACGAGCGTGCCGACGCCGGCGATCTGCGCCGGGACGACGTTCATCACCACGGTCGAGGGGTACACCGCCAGCCCGCCCGGCGCGTACAGCCCGACGCGCTCCACCGGGATCCAGCGCTCGGTGACGGTGCCGCCGTCGACGACCTCGGTCGTGACGTCCTGACGGCGCTGGTCGCCGTGGACCTTGCGGGCGCGGGCGATGGACTCCTCCAACGCCTCGCGGACGGCCGGATCCAGGTTCGCGAGCGCGTCGGTGAGCTCCGCGGCGGCCACGCGGACGCCACCGGGACGGATCTTGTCGAACTTCTCGGTGTACTCGAGAACCGCCTCGACGCCACGATCGCGGACCGCCTCGACCACCGGCCGTACGTGATGCAGCGCCGCGTCCACGTCGTACTCGGCACGCGGGAGCGTGCGCCTGAGCTCGGCAACGGACGGGACCTGTCCACGCAGGTCGGTACGGTTCAGCATGGGTCAAGGGTACGAGGTGGCCGGATCGGTCCGAGCAGGCACACTGGGGTGGTGACCAGCGATCCCACGATGAGGGAGGCCTCCGTGCCGCGAATCGGGTTGTGCCAGCTCACGGCGGCCGAGGATCCCGAAACGAACCTGAAGCTGATTCGCGAAGGCGTGGCGGCCGCGGCGGCCGAGGGCGCGCGGATCGTCGTGTTCCCGGAGGCGGCGATGGCGCGCTTCGGCATCCCGCTCGGGCCCATCGCGCAACCGTTGGACGGACCGTGGGCGTCCACTGTGGCCGAGCTCGCCGAGGAGCACGGCGTCGTGGTCGTCGCGGGCATGTTCACGCCGTCACCCGACGGGCGGGTGAGCAACACCCTGCTCGTCACCGGCGCGGGGCATCACTTCGGCTACGACAAGATCCATCTGTACGACGCCTTCGGGTTCGCCGAGTCCGACACGGTCGCCCCGGGCACCGCGCCCACCACCTTCGACGTCGACGGGACCACGTTCGGCCTCGCGACCTGCTACGACATCCGCTTCCCCGAACTGTTCCGGAAGCTGGCCGACGACGGCGCCGACATCGTCCTCGTGCCGACGTCCTGGGGCGCGGGCGAGGGCAAACGCGAGCAGTGGGAGGTGCTGGTGCGCGCCCGCGCGCTCGACTCCGGCTGCTGGGTGCTGGGCTGCGGGCAGGCCGATCCGGCCACGACCTCGACCCCGGTGAACCCGAAGGCGCCCACGGGGATCGGCTACTCCACGGTCTCCGACGGCTTCGGCCGCGTCCACACCCAGCTGGGTGCCGGGCCGGAGCTCGTGGTCGTCGACGTGGACCCCGCGGTCAGCGGGAAGGCGCGGGCGGCGACGGGGGTCCTGGCGAACCGTCGCCTCTAGCGTCCACAGATCTCTCGAAGAAGGATTCGAGCACCACGATCGTCTGCGTCCCGGTGACGCCCTCGATCGCGTACAGCCTGCGCAGTGACGCCTGCAGTTCCTCGGTGGTCGGCGTGCGTACCTTCACCAGCAGCGAGGCCGGGCCCGCGATGATGTGCGCCTCGACGACCTCCGGCAACGCCTCCAGTGCGGCCTTGGTCGGCGCGTCGCCCATCCACGAGCCCGCCTCGACCAGCACGAACGCCATCACTCCCCGGCCGACGGCCGCCGGTTCGACGTCTACGGTCGTGCGCCGGATGACGCCCTGCTCGCGCAGTTTGCGGACCCGCTCGTGCGCGGCGCCCGCGGACAGGCCGACCGCCTTGCCGAGCGCGGCGTACGCCTGAGTCGCGTCCTGCTGCAACGCGGTGAGCAGCATGCGATCCACGTCATCCATGGGTTGACCATATCAAGTTCGTCGGTTCATGATGATCGCAATATCTCATTCAGGAGCACTGGGGTTTCCATGGACATGGTCAAGGCGCATTTCGAAGTCCTCGACGAACGGTTCGCCCGCGTCAACGGGGACGAGTGGATGCAGCGGATCCACACCGGCTGCCGGTGGACCGAGGGGCCCGCCTACTTCCCGGCCGGGCGGTACCTGGTGTTCAGCGACATCCCGAACGACCGGGTCCTGCGCTGGGACGAGACCACCGGCGCGGTCGGCGTGTTCCGCGAGCCCGCCGGATTCCACAACGGGCACACCATCGACCGTCAGGGCAGGCTCGTCAGCTGTGAACAGGGCGGCCGCCGGGTGACGCGCACCGAACACGACGGCACGACCACAGTCCTGGCCGAGACCTATCAGGGCAAGAGGTTCAACAGCCCCAACGACGTCGTCGAGTCCTCGGACGGCGCGATCTGGTTCACCGACCCCAGTTACGGCATCGACAGCGATTACGAGGGCCATCAAGCGGAAAGCGAGATCGGCGCCTGCCACGTCTACCGGGTCGATCCGGATGGTTCCGTGCGGATCGTCGCGGACGACTTCTCGCGCCCGAACGGGCTCGCGTTCTCGCTCGACGAGACGCTGCTCTACATCGCGGACACCCGGCAGAAACCCAGCCACATCAGGGTTTTCTCGGTGGACAGCGGGCGGCTTTCCGGTGGCGAGGTCTTCGCGACCTGCGACGCCGGCGCTTTCGACGGCGTGCGCGTGGACGCCGCGGGCCGGGTCTGGGCAGCCGCGCACGACGGCCTGCACTGCTTCGCGCCCGACGGCACGCGGATCGGGAAACTGCGGGTGCCGGAGGTCTGTTCGAACCTGACGTTCGGCGGGCCGCGGCGGAACGATCTGTTCATCACCGCGTCCAGTTCGGTCTACACGCTGCGGGTGAACTTCTCGGGGCCACGCGTTTAGTCCTCTGAATGCGGTCGTTGCGCTTGGCAACTCCCGCATTCAGAGGACTAAATGCGGGAGGGGGCTAGCGCAGCAGGCCTTCCCGGATCGCCACGCGGACGAATCCGGCCCGGCGCCGTTCCCCGGTCTTGTCCCGGATCCGGTCGAGATAGGACCGCACGGTCCGCACGCTGATGTTCAGGATCTCCGCCACGTCGACGTCCCGTTCGCCCGCCGCGACCAGCCGCAGGACCTGCTTCTCCCGCTCGGACAGGACGATCTTGGGCCCGGCGTGGCGGTCTTCGCTGTCCTGGATGATCATCCCGGCCAGCGTCGGCGACACGTACGCGTTGTCCTCGGCGATGGTGCGGATGGCGCGCAGGAGTTCGTCGCCGTCGACGTCCTTGGAGAGAAAGCCTTTCGCCCCGGCCTGCATGGCGCCCAGTACTTCGGGCTGCTCGGCGTGCGCGGATACCACGAGCACCTTGTGCCCCATCTGGCCCACTTCGAGCACGGCGGCGGCGTCCTGGACGCCGCGCAGCTTGAGGTCGAGGACGACGACGCTGCCGGGCGGCTGCTCCTGGACGGCGAACCGCGCGACGGAGTCGGCGACGGCGCCCAGCGCGATGTCGGGCGCTTCGGTGAGGACCCGCGCGACGGCGTCCCGGTACAGCGGATGATCTTCGATCACCCCGACGTTGATCGGCGTGGTGCGTTTCGGCTGCTGCTCGTCTGCGTTCACCGGCGTCCTTCGAATCCGCCCGCGTCGGCGCGGGGCGCGACCGGCCGAGCCGGGCCGGGCACCTCCGGCGGAGACGCGAGACCGAGCTGGATGGCCTTGCGGACCAGAGCGGCCCGCCTTCTCTCTCCGAGTTTGTCACGGATCCGGTCCAGATAACCGCGGACCGTCCGAACCCCGATGCCCAGGATGCGGGCGATGTCGACGTCGCGTTCGCCCGCCGCGACCAGCCGCAGGACCTGCTTCTCCCGCGCGGAGAGCGCGACGTCCGGAGCCGGCGCGGGACGGTCGGCGTTGTCCTTGATGATCATTCCGGCCACCACCGCGGAAACGTAGGCCCTGCCCCGCGCGACCGTCCTGATCGCGGTCAGCAGTTCGTCGACGTCGACGTCCTTGGACAGGAACCCCTTGGCGCCGGCGGCGATCGCGCCGAGCACCTGCTCGGGCTCGGCCTGCGCGGACACCACGAGCACGTGATGTCCCAGTTCGGCCACCTGGAGCACGGCGGCCGCGCCGGCGATCCCCGGCAGGCCGAGGTCGAGCAGCACCACACTGCCGGGCGGCTGCGGATGGACGTGGAACCGGGCGACGGAATCGACCACGGCACCCAGCTCGATCCCCTCGGCCTCGGTGAGGACCCGGACCACCGCGTGCCGGTACAGCGGATGGTCTTCGATCACCGCGACGTCGACGCGGTCGGTCTCCGGCCTGTCTTCGGTCATCCGCACGTTCCCGATCACCCCGTCCCACCCACCGCCGCGGACACCGCGCGGCCTGCCTGCGCCGGGTCCAGCGCGGGCCCGCGCGGCACCAGTGCCAGCAATCCATTCGGAACCGGTTGCCGTTCGGCTTGGCCGTACCCGAGGGAAGCGAGTGCCTCGGTGCTCGCCACCGGGTATTTCAGGCCCGTGTCGGTGACGACGTAGACCGTGCCGGAACCGGATTCCGCCACCACCGCGCCTCCCGACGGAGGCACGAAGACGGCGTCGGCGACGAGCGCGTCCGTGCGCGCCGTCACCGGGATCGCCTTCGCACCTTGCGGCAACGGGACCTGTGCGGAGATAACGATTCGAGAACCCTGTGCGCATAACGTCACGGACTGTCCGGTAACGGGCGCTTTTCGCGGGATCCGGTCCGGATACTCGGCGGGATCGGCCCCGCCCGTCCTCGTCGAGGCGACCTTCGGCACCGCGGCGACGTCGGCCGCGCGCACCGCGACGGGCGCCGGGACGCCGGTGTAGGCAACCGCGTTCTCCGGCGTGTTGATCAGCAGGCTCGCCTCGGTCTGGCCGATCGGCTGGAGCCCTTCGGCACGGACGAGGTAGTAGGACGTCGCGTCGCCGGGTGACGCCATCGCGTCGACGACGCCGAGCACCGAACCGACCTTCGTCACGGTGCCGCCGACCTTCGGGCCGAGCCGTCCGGCGTCCTCGACCGCGCGGTAGGCCAGATCGCGTCCGGCGGCGACGGTACCGATCCACCGGGAGGACACCGCGATCACCGGATAGGTGTCGAACTGCAGCGCCGTGGCGGCTTCCGGGGTGAGCTTGTAGCGGCGCCCCGCCGTCACGAGGTAGCGCTCGCCGTCGGGGA
The DNA here is from genome assembly GCF_055563465.1 of Amycolatopsis sp. NPDC000009. NCBI lineage: Bacteria > Bacillati > Actinomycetota > Actinomycetes > Pseudonocardiales > Pseudonocardiaceae > Amycolatopsis > Amycolatopsis sp. NPDC000009. The sequence continues at coordinate 130,130 of NZ_JBVHDI010000014.1, read as the reverse complement.
CACGGACCACGACGGCCTGATCCCTCGGCAGGTCGACCCCGGCGGCGGGTGCGCCGAGGAGCACCGTCGTCTCCGGTTCGGCCGACGCGGGCGCGTCCTGAGTGGTCCGCGAGCAACTCGTCCACGGCGTGTGCACGAGCGCGGCCGCCGCGGGCAGCGAGTCGGGGGCGCCGGGAATGCCGATCTGCGAACCCCTCGGTGCCTTCGCGAGCTTGTCCGAAGGGACGGTCACAGTGGCGTCGCCGTTGCCGCCCGCCATCAGCCGCGCGGAGGCGTAGTTGAGCACGGGATGCAGCGCGCCGTCCTGGCCGAGGATGTAGCGCGCGCCGGTGCCTTCTTCGACGATCACCTTGCCGCCCGCCAGCCAGTCTTTGCCACCGGAGGGCTTCAGCAGGCCGATCACGCCGAACACCGCGGTGACCAGCAACGCGACACCGAGGCCGCACAGGGTCCCGATGACGAGCCTGCGGCTCGGGGCGACCGGATGGTTGGCGTCAGCCGAGACCAGCGCCGAAACCAGTCTCCTGCGGAGGAATTGGTAGGCCTGGATCTGGTCCCGCTGCGTCCACACGCTCCCGTCCCCCGCTGCTCTCGCCCACCCGTTTCGAGGGTGCTCACGTTAGGTTCCGGCCAGGTTCGCGGTGAGGGTATTTTTTACGCCCCTCCCCCGCGCGGGGCGGGGCTACCGTCGGGCGCGTGCACGCTGAAGCCCCGGCCCGCCCGGTCCCGGAAAAGGCGCCCCCACGCGGGATCGCGGGCGCGGCGCCCCTGCCCTGGCTGCTGCCGATCCGTCCGCTGCAGGCGGCGCTCTGGGAGATCGCCGGGATCGCGATCCTGCTGGCCCTCACCGTCGACGGGATCCCTCAGGCGGCCTGGATCAGTATCGTCGCCGTCGCCGGCGTCCTCGTGCTGACGACTTCGGTGCGCTTCGCCGGACGCCACGCCGCTGGCTGGGCGCTCACCTGGGTCATGTATCGGCTGAAGCGCCGTGACAAGAACGAAGTGCCCGATCCGTTGCACCGGCTCGCCGGTCCCGTCCGGGTGCGCCAGCATGTCGACCGCGCGGGCAACCGCTTCGGCGTCGCCGAGGTCGGCGACGGGTGGAGCGCCATCGTGCGGCTCACCCCGGGGACCGTGGCGCCCACGCCGGACACGCTCGTCGGCATCCTGCGCGAGGCGTACACGAGCACCGGGATCCCTTTGTCCAGCGCGCAACTGCTGACCTGGACCGTCCCTAATGGACAGTCGTTGCTGCGGGTTCGCTGGCTCACCGTCCGGTACCGGCCCGAGGACGCGCCGATCGCCGCGCTCGCCAGAGGCGGCGGAGACCTCGGCGCGCTGCGTAGCACCGCCTGCGCGGCACTGTCGCTGATGGGCGCGCTGGCCGAAGCCGGGTTCGAGAGCACCGTACTCGAAGCCGGTGAGGTGACGGAGAACCTGCGCGTCGCGCTCGGCAGCGGCCAGGACGCGCCGGCGGACGGCTGGCGTTCCTGGGACTGGGGCGGCGCGTCGCAGGTCTGCTACCGGCCCCGGTCGGAGCGGGATCTCGCGCGGACACTGGATCTTCATGTTCCCGGCTCGGCGTTCACCGCGACTTCGTACACGCTGTACCGGTCGCCTGGCGGACGCGAGAAGTCCGAGGTGACCATCCGGGTCGGTGGACGGCCGGGAGCGGAACCGGTGCGGCCGACCGGGATCGCGGTGAGCCCGCTGCACGGACGGCACGCGGCGTCGGTCCGGCGGACCCTGCCGCTGGCGCTGGAGAACTGAGCGACTGAACGCATTTCGTCCTCTGGATGCGGTATTTGCGTGACACAAGTACCGCATCCAGAGGACGAAATGCGGGAGAGATCAGCCCCGCACGGCCTCGTAGACGCCGGCGATCATGCCGACGAACGGGATCAGCGAGAGCAGCACCAGGAACTCGACGATATCGAGAGTCCTTGCCCAGTAAGGAGAACGACGTCCCTTCGCGACACGCGTCGCGTAGGTGAGACAGACGCCCGCCGCGACGACGACGGCACAGCCCGCGGCGAAGACGAACGAACGCGGACCGCTCGCGGCGAGCCAGAATCCGGCCGCCGCCAGGGCCGCCGCGCCGAAACCGACGAGCACCACCCGCTGCGAACGGCCGGCGAAGGCTCGCGAGCGCAACATCAGCGCCAGACCCAGCAGCGCGCTCAAACCCGCTTCCCAAGCCCCGCCGGAAGAAGACAGAACCACCGACGCCGAAAACACGACGAGCCCGAGCGCGACGAGCAGCCCGGTCAGCAACGCCTGCGCGTACGTCGTCCCGCCGACCATGTCCTCGCCGAGCGAAGGGTTCTCGTCGGCACGGAACGCGTCCATGTCGTCGGGCACCCTGGGCAGCGGCAGCCTGCCGAGCCGCAGCGCCATCATCGGCGCCACCGCGGCCAGCGCCGTCGCCACCACCGCGACCACGGCGGCCGCCGAAACCGGGCGGACGTCGGCCAGCAGGACGATGGCGGTCGTGATCGCGCCGAGCCCGGCCGAAACCGTCACCGCGACGAACCACGGCAGCCGGTCCGCCACCGAGACGGCCGCGATCACGCCGTAGACGGTCACGACCGCGAGCCCGGCGGCCAGCGGTCCGGCCGACAGGGAGAACAGCGGATGCGGCGGCAGGATCGACATCCCCGCCAGCAGTGCCGCGCCGACCCCGGCGAGCGCGCCGGCGGCACCGGCCTCCGCGTCGCCGTACGCGCGGCTCAGCGCGCCGCCACCCAGTACCAGGACCAGCGCGAGCAGCCCGGTCCCGATCGGCGCCAGCACGCTGCCGGACGCCGCGGCCTGCACCAGCAGCCCACCGGCGAGCAGCAGCACCACCGACGCGACGATGCCCGCCTTGCGCGCCACCGACGGCCCCCACCGCCCGGTGCCAGACTCGGCGACGCTGGCGATCGAATCGACGACGTCGTCGAACAGCAGCGGACCCCGCGGGCGTTCCCGCGGGGTCAGATGGAGGACTTCGCCGTCGCGCACCTGCGCCGCGGCGACCGTGAGCCCGAGCGCGAGCGGAGCGCCGCCAAGCCGCGACAGCACCCAGCCAGGATGCTCGGCCGACGCCTGCCCCGAAGCACCCGCGAGCCGAACGAGCTGCGGGACGAGTTCGGCGAACGTGCTCTGCTGCGGCAGCGCCACGTCGACGCGCGCCCGCGGTGTCACCACGGTGACGCGCCGGGTGGAACCGGCGATCGCGGCCGTCATGCTTCGATCGACTTGGCGGACTCGATGACCGGGGCGAATTTGGCGCTGCTGGCCTCGGCCAGTTTCTGCAGCCCGTTGTTGACCGCCTCCAGCACGATCTCCGAGAGGTTGCGCGCGTCGTACTGACGCACCGCGCGCGGGTCGATGTCGATCGAGGTGAACCGGCCGTCACCGCGCAGCACGACGGTGACCTCGTTCTGCCGCGAGTGCGCCTTGACCTCCATCGCCTCGACCGAACGCTGGATGCGCTGCACCTCTTCGGTCTGCTTGCGGACCTGGTCCAGCAACTCGTCCATGTCCGGCATGGCGTAGGGGTCGGTGGTCACGAGTCTTCTCCTTCATCTGCGGTGAAATCCCGCCGGACGTGGACACTGCCCACGAACCGCCGGAAGTCGTCGCCGAGGCCGCGGGCCGCCTCGGGCGTTGCGGTACAGGCGATTTCGAGGATCAGCCGCTCGGCCGGGGTCGCCCCCGGCACGGTCAGCAGCACCTGCGTCTGTACGAGATCCTGTCCTTCGCCGGTGCGGACGTGCAGCACCTGCGTCACCCCCGGCGCGATCCCGGTGCCGATCACCTTGCGCCGCACCACTTCGAGCGCGGCCATCGTCCGGCCGAGGCGTTCGACGGCCTCGTCGGCGATGCCGGTGATCTCCGTCTGGTCGGGCCGTTGCCCGATGCTCAGGGTGATGTTCGGGGTGAACTCCGCATACGTCCCGGAGTGCACCGCCACGAAGACCGCGCCCTCGGCGCCGACGGACGCCGGGTCGACCGGCACCCAGCCCTCGGGGATGTCGAATCCGAGCGGGAGGGAGACCCGGTCCTGCGTCATCGTTTCGCTCATCCCTGTCACCACGTGCCCACGTAGGTGGTCGCGTCGTCCCACGCCTCGCCGACGGCGTCCGCCGCCTGGCCGGCCGCGCCGCTCACCGCGTCGACGGCCGCGCCGCCGTACTCGCCGACGGTGTCCGCGATCTTCGGCAGATCGATGTCGATCTTCGCGCCGATCCCGGCACCGAGGCCGAGCGCGACACCCGCCTTGAAGTTGACCTTGATATGCCCGGCGTCGTAGACGGCCTGGCCGTCGAGCTGCGCGCCGAGTCCGTATTGGAGGGTTCCGCTCGCGCCGACGCCCACCCCCGCCACATCCGCCGCGAGCTCGCCTTCGACCTTGCCGCCCACGAAGGCGTTGGCGTGCACACCGACCCCGTGCGCGCCCGCCTGCAGCGACCCGTTCACCTCACCACCGACGAACGCGGTTCCCTTGGCGCTGCCCGAAGCGACGCCCCATTCGCCCTTGCGTTCGAGTTCTTCCTTGAACGCGGCCAATTCCGCGTGACCGGCCGCCTTGACGTCCCAGCCCTGCGAGGAGATCTTGGCGTCCCACCCCGGGGTGAAGCCGTCCTGTTCCTGCTTCCACTTGGCGTAGGTGATCTCGGTGTTGCCCCAGGCCTTTTCGCCAAGTCCCTCCGGCTTCGGCCTGCCGAACGGGGTGTCACCGGCACGCGGGGCTCGCGTGCCTTCCAGACCGTCCCACGTGAGCTTCTTCCAGCCGGAATTTCCGAACCAGGACGGATGCGAGCGCGGGCGCTTACGGCCATCGAGCGTTTCACCGTTGAGCCAGTACAGCGGGCCGCGGCCCCATTTGCCGAGTTCGTGCTCGATCCGGCCCGTGCCCTCCGGCGGGAACAGCCGCGCGAGTTCCTCGCTCAGCTCGTCGGCGATCTCCTGCGCCGCCTGCACGGCCTGTTCGCCGAGCCGGCGGGCGGCGGCGATGAAGGCGTTGACCGCGTTCGCGTTCGCCGTCCGCGCCTGGCTGGTGAGCTGCGCGGCGTACTGGTCGAACTGGGCGAGGATCGAGTCCACACAGGACTTCGCGCCCTGCAGCGCCTGCGCGCCCGCCCGCAGCCGGTTCGACTGGTCGCTCAGCTTCGCGCCGAGCTCGCCGAGTTCCTGGCACAGTTTCGCGGCGGAGACGGAGAACGCCGTGTAGGCGTCGCCCTCCCAAGACGCGTTGAGCGCCTTCGCCGCCTTGCCGATCTCGTCCGCCCGGCCCGAGACGGTCGACGCCCGATCGCCGCACCGCTGTCCGGCCGCGGTCAGCGCCGGCGGATCACCGGTGACCCGCCGCTGGTACTCGACCACGAGCCGCCGGTAATTCGACAGGATCGAACTGACGACGCCCGAAGCGTCGACCACACCGCTCCCCCACACGGCTACCTGCCCTTGGTCGGCGAGTCAGCTACAGCGTTGTCCACGTCGATGTCGATGTGCTGCTCGAAATGCTTCCCGCCGTAGTTCATGTCGATGTCGATATCGATGTCCTGACCACCCGGCGCCTGCACGGTGGATTTGCCGGTGCTCAGGTCGGTGGTGATGGTGACCGTGTTCCCGGCACCCGGGTACGAGCCGCCGGAACCCGCGCCCCCGCCGGAGGGTCTGTCCACCGGGATCCAGGCGTCGGCGCCGCCGGGCCAGTTGCCCTGGGATCCGTTGCCGCCCAGCGCGGGTGGCCGGTACTGGGTGAACGGCGGCGTCTCGCCCGGCGTCGAACCACCGCCACCGGAGCCACCGATGGCTGCCTGCCCGGAACCGCCGGCGACCGAACCCGGCGCCTGCGGATTGGTGACCGGGGTGCCGGAGACCGCGGAGTTGCCCGCCGCGCCGTTGTCCCCAGCGTCGTTGTGCCCGAACAGTTTCTGGACCTCGCCGATGATGGTGGCGATCTGGGTGATCTGGTTGGCGAGGTCGACCACGCCGAGCGCCTTCAACAGCGCGCCGATCGCGGTGATGAACGCGCGCAGCGAAGCACTGGTGGCGGTGGAAAGCGCGACCGCCGCACCGTAGGTCCACGGATTCGACATCAGGCCCGCGACCGTCGGGTTCACCGCCGAGACCACCGCCTTGTAGGCGGTCTGCGCGGTCTTGATCAGCGTCCCGGCGATGCCGAGCAGCTCGGCGCCCTTCTGCACGACCTGGATGATCTTGGTCAGCGAGTTCAGGGAGTCGGTGATCTTCTTCAGCGCGGAGTCCGACGCGGCGCCGGACCAGATCTTGCCCAGCTGCTCGGCGGCCTTCGTCACCTCGTTGTACATGGTGAGGAACTCGTTGGCCTTCTTGAGCACTTCGAGGACGTGCTTCGCGATCTGCTCCGGCTGGCCGGTGAGGATCTGCGGCAGGATGGTGATCGGCCCGCCCGAGGACGCCGTGGCGTCCATCGCGCTGGAATTGGGGTAAGTCAGCATGGTCGCTCCTCAGGCCGGAAGTCAGACGGAAGCCGGGCGGTAGACACTGACCTTCGCCAGGCCGTTGATGTCCGCTTCGACGATTCCGTGGTTGTAGAGCAGCCCGCCCTCTCCGGCGATGGCGATGATCGGCTTGTTGTCGGAGAACAGGAGCGGTTCGACCACGACGACGTCGCCGCTGTGCACCCCGCCCGGCACATCGCCGAAGTTGCGCGCCGTACCGGCGTAGACCTCGATGACCCCCACCCGCGCCTGGTTGTCGGCGTCACCGGCCAGCCAGTCGTTGAAATCCGAGACGCCGTGGAACCGTGTGTCGGTGATCGGGTGGTCGCCGAGCTGCCCCAGCCGCGCGTCCCCCAGGTAGCGCAGCACGTTGCCGACCGAAGACGGCTCGCCCACGCCGCCGGCGCTGTCGTTGATGGCCAGCGTCGCCAGCTCGGAGGCGTGCGAGTTGCCCCAGATCGACGACGACGTCGAACCCGCGCCGCCGCCGGGACGGCCGCCGTATCCGCCCGCGACCGCCTCGTCGGCGGCCTGGTAGGCGTCGGCACTGCTCTTGATGAAGCCGTTGATCTGCTGCAGCAGCTGCAACAGGGTGCGGACCGCGACCACCTGCTGGCTCTGCATGGCCGTGTTGGCCGCCGCCACCGCGCTGCCGAACGTGGCGAACGACATCGGCTGGAGGACGGTGCGTTCGAGGTCGGCGACGACGTTGATGCCCTGCATGATGATGCCGCCCAGGTTCCCGACCGCCGAGCGCATGGCCTCGGGCTCCGCCCGGTACTCGCCCGTGCCGACCATGGCTCTCCTTACTCTCTTCCCCCACGTCTGCGTGACCAGCAGCGTAAGTTCGCCACCAGACGTGAGCGGACGGCAAAAGTACCCACCGCGGGGGCGGCACGAGTGGCCAGAATGATCGGCAGGATTACCCACAAGCGGCCAGAAAGACCCTGATGAGCGCCACTCGCGACCGCCTGCCGGCCCTGGGCGAGCAGCCCGGTGAAATCGTCCTGCAGTCTCCGCCGATGCTGCCGAAGGGCTCCTCCGGTGGAGCCATGCAGCTGCTGATGTTCATGCCGATGATGCTGGGCATGGGCGCCATGTCGTTCGTCTACATCGGACGCGACGGCGGCGTGATGACCTACATCTTCGGCGCGCTGTTCCTCACCGCGATGGTGGGCATGGTCGTGATGTCGCTCGGCCGCGGCGGCGCGCAGAAGAAGGCGCAGATCAACGAGGAACGCCGGGACTATCAGCGGTATCTGACCGGTTTGCGCGGCCAGGTCCGGGACATCGCGGACAACCAGCGCGCGGCGATGACGGCGTTGCAGCCCGACCCGGCGGATCTGTGGGCCTGTGTCGAGACGGGCAGGCTGTGGGATCGACGGCGGTCCGACGCGCAGTTCGGGCAGGTGCGGATCGGGACGGGGCCGCAGCGGCTGGCGACCCCGTTGAAGGCGCCGCAGACCGTCCCGCTCGAAGACCTCGACCCGGTGTGCTCGACGAACCTCAAGCACTTCATCCGCACCTATTCGACGGTCGACGGGCTCCCGGTCGCGGTCTCGCTGCGGTCGTTCGCGCAGGTCGCTCTGTCCGGCCGCCGCCCGGACACGCTCGGGACCGCGCGGGCACTGCTGACCCAGCTCGCGACCTTCCACTCCCCCGGGGACCTGCGGATCGCGTTGTGCGTCAAGGACGACCGGCTGCACGACTGGGAATGGGCGAAGTGGCTGCCGCACGTCGCCTCCACCGCCGCCGACGCCGCCGGCCCGCGGCGGCTCGTCGACGCCGGCACCGGGAAGCTCGCCGAACTCCTCGGCCCCGACCTCGGTGACCGGCCCGCGTTCACCCGGCGGCCGGACGCCCGGCTGGACCTGCCGCACGTCGTCGTGGTCGTGGACGGCGGGAACACCCACGGGGACACGCGGCTCGTCGCCGAAGAGGGCAGGCTCGGTGTCACCGTGCTCGAGATCGGCGCGGAGCAGCCGCGGTCGGTCTCGTCGGAACGGCTGCTGAGCCTGCACCTGAGCCCGGATCAACTCGGGATGGTCGTCGGTGACGGGACGGAGCAACGGCTCGGTTTCCTCGGCAAGCCGGACACCTTGGACCGCGGGGCCGCCGAAGCGCTGTCCCGGATGCTGACGCCGCTGTTCCAGGGCGCGGCGGTGGTCAGCGAGGCGCCGATGTCGGCGACGTTCGGACTGGCCGGGCTGCTCGGTATCGGCGATCCGCGCGACACCGACACCGAGGTCACCTGGGCACCCCGGTCCGCACGGGACCGGCTGCGGATCCCGTTGGGCGTCAACCCCGAAGGCAGGCCCGTCGACCTTGACCTCAAGGAGTCGGCGGAAGGCGGGATGGGGCCGCACGGGCTGGTCATCGGCGCGACCGGATCCGGCAAGAGCGAGCTGCTGCGGACGCTGGTCACCGCGCTCGCCGTCACCCATTCGTCGGAGAAGCTGAACCTCGCGCTGATCGACTTCAAGGGCGGCGCGACGTTCGCGGGGATGACCGGGCTGCCGCACACCTGCGCCGTCATCACCAACCTTTCCGACGATCTCGCGCTGGTCGACCGCATGGCGGACGCGCTGAACGGCGAACTGTTGCGGCGACAGGAACTCCTGCACGCGGCCGGGAACTACGCGTCCGTGCGGGACTACGAAAAGGCCAGGGAATCGGGCGCCAACCTGCGGCCGTTGCCGTCGCTGCTGGTGATCATCGACGAATTCAGCGAGCTGCTGTCCTCGCGGCCGGAGTTCATCGACCTGTTCGTCGCGATCGGGCGGCTGGGCCGGAGTCTCGGGATCCACCTGCTGCTGGCGTCGCAGCGGCTCGAGGAAGGACGGCTGCGCGGGCTGGATTCGCACCTGTCCTACCGGATCGGCCTGCGGACGTTCTCCGCGTCGGAGAGCCGTGCGGTGCTCGGTGTCGCCGACGCCTACCAGCTGCCGCCCGTGCCCGGTTCGGCGTATCTGAAGTCCGACAACGACACCCTCATCCGGCTCAAGGCCGCGTACGTCTCGGGGGAACTGCCGCCGCGCAGCAAGATCGTGCGCAAGGACGGGCAAAGTCTCGGTCTGATGCCGTTCACGCTGGCGCCGGTGGAGATCCCGGTGACCGTCGAGGCCGAGGCGCCGGTCGAGAAGGGCACCGGCGAGACCATCATCGGCGCGATGATCTCGCGGATCGAAGGCAAAGGCCCGGAGGCGCACCAGATCTGGCTGCCACCGCTCTCCGAACCGCCGACGCTGGACCAACTGCTTCCGCCGCTCGGCGAAGACGCCTCTCGCGGTTTGTGCCCGCTGGGCTGGGGCGGCAACGGCAAGCTGATGATCCCGGTCGCGCTGGTGGACAAGCCCTTCGAGCAGCGGCGCGACATGCTGTGGGCGGATTTCTCCGGTGCCGCCGGGCACGCGCTGATCGTCGGGGCGCCGCAGAGCGGCAAGAGCACGCTGATGCGCGACATCGCCGCGATGCTCGCGCTCACTCACACGCCGGAAGAGGTCCAGCTGTTCGTGCTGGACATGGGCGGTGGCGCGCTGGCGCCGATCGCCGGGCTGCCCCACGTGTCCGGCTACGCGACCCGGCGCGACGCCCAGCGGTGCCGCCGGGTGGTGGCGGAACTGACGACGCTGCTCGAACAGCGCGAGGAGTTCTTCTCCGCCAACGGAATCGAGTCGATCACGACGTTCCGCCAGCGGCGTTCGGAGTTCCGGGAGAGCACGGAAGGCCGCGAGTTCGGCGACGTCTTCCTGTTCGTGGACAACTGGACCACGATCCGCCAGGAATACGAGCAGCTGGAGGAACAGATCACCAGCCTGGCCTCGCGCGGGCTCGGTTTCGGCATCCACGTCGTCGTCTCGATCAACCAGTGGATGGGCATGCGGGCGCCCCTGCGCGACGCCATCGGCACCAAGTTCGAACTGCGGCTCGGTGAACCGGCGGATTCGCTGATCGACCGCAAGATCGCGCAGAACGTCCCGGCGGACCGGCCGGGCCGCGGGTTGACCGCGGACAAACTGCACTTCCTCGCGGCGCTCCCGCGGATCGACTCGGACCAGCGGCCGGACACCGTCGGTGCCGGCGGTCTCGACCTGAACCGCCGGATTTCCGCGGCCTGGACACGCGCGGCGGCGCCGCAGGTCCGGCTGCTGCCTCCCGAGGTCCCGCTGGACTCGCTGGAAGCCGGGCCGCGCAAGCAGATCACGCTCGGCATCGCGGAATCGAACCTGCGGCCGGTGTACCTCGACTTCGCCACCGAGCCGCACTTCCTGGCCTTCGGTGACGTGGAGTCGGGCAAGAGCTCGCTCCTTCGCGCGATCGCGCAGGGCATCGTGTCGAAGTATTCGGCGGAAGAGGCCGCGATCGTCGTCGCCGATTACCGGCGAGGGATGCTCGGCGCGGTGCCGGATTCGCATCTGCTCGGCTACGCGGGTTCCGAAACCGTGCTGACCGGGCTGATCGACCAATGCCAGCAGGCCATGCGGAACCGGCTCCCCGGCGCGGACGTCACGCCGGACCAGCTGCGGAACCGGTCGTGGTGGCGGGGACCGGAGCTGTTCGTGCTCGTCGACGACTACGAAATGGTCGCCACCGTGGGGCGCAATCCGTTGCAGCCGCTGCTGGAATTCCTGCCGCAGGCGCGGGACATCGGGCTCCACCTCGTCATCGCGCGTGGGAGCGGCGGGGCCGGGCGATCCCTGTTCGAGCCTGTGCTGCAACGGATTCGGGAGCTGGGTTCCCCCGGTCTCGTGATGTCCGGGTCGCGGGACGAAGGGGCGCTGCTCGGGGAGGTGAAGCCCGGGCCTCAGCCCGCGGGGCGGGGTGTGCTGGTGTCGCGGCGGCATGGGACGGGACTGGTGCAGGTGGCTTGGACGAAACCCGTGGAGGACTGAGCGTCGCCGTTTCGGATTCCTTTTCTGCCGTGACGGATTCTCCGCAAGGGTTTGACTTCTCGAAGTCACATTTTCCTTGTCACCCAATAGATTCTCGGGGACGCTAGGCGGTTTACCCCTCACCGCTTGGCTTCAGATGGTCAGTGCACCGGCTGGGGATAATGATCGTTCTGGGTAGCGAAGGGGGTTCCGTGTCGCGTGGTGTTCCGCTGCGGTCGGTGGAGCGCGAGTTGATCGCGTTCGGGTTGAGGCAGGGGAAGTCGTTTCGGGAGATCGGGGCCTGGATTGGGCGGGATCATTCGGTGGTGTCCCGCGAGGTCGATCGAAACGGTAGGCGGGAGTCCACGGAAGCGCCCAAAGGAACGCAAGGTGCTGAAATCGCCGTTTCTGACTCGCGTGGTGTATGAGGGGCTGCGGAAGAAGTGGTCGCCGATGCAGATCGCGTACAGGTTGCGGCTCGACCATCCGATGGATCATTCTCGCTGGGTGTCACATGAAGCGATTTACCAGGCGTTGTTCGTACAGGCGAAGGGGACGTTGCGGGCGGAGGTGGCCGAGGGGTTACGCCAAGGCAGGATCAAGCGACGGACCCGGTCGCGAGGGGCGGAGCTACGGGGCAAGATCACGGACATGGTCCTGATCAGCGAGCGGCCGGCCGAGGCCGAGGACCGTGCCGTGCCGGGCTTCTGGGAAGGCGATCTGATCGTCGGCGCGAACAATCAATCGCAGATCGCAACCTTGGTCGAACGACGCACTCGATTCGTCATGCTGGTGCGTATTCCTTACGATCGCACGGCCGAGAATGTGGCCCCACGGGTGGCCGCCAAGATGAACACCTTGCCTGACGTTTTCAAGAACAGCGTCACCTGGGATCAAGGTGGCGAGATGGGCGACCACAGGAAGTTCACCATGGCCACCGGCATGCCGGTGTATTTTTGTGATCCGCGCTTGCCCTGGCAACGTGGCAGCAACGAGAACACCAATGACTTGCTGCGCCAGCACCTTCCCAAAGGAACCGACCTATCCGGGTATTCACAGGACGAACTCGATGCCATCGCAGACGAACTCAACGACCGGCCGCGGCAGACGCTGGGCTGGCTTAAGCCGATCGAAGCGTTCAGCAAAGTGTTGCCAGACTAGAGGTGGTGCACTCACCAGTTGAAACCACCCCGCCGATTCAGTGGCACTCGAACGCACGTTCGAGTACGATCTTGGTCATGACCCAGTCTCTTGCTTTTAATCCGAAAGCCGCTCGTTTTCTTGATGCCGCGTATGACGAGGAGGTGGTGCTTCGTCGCGCGCAGGGGCGGCAGGTGCGTTCGATAGCGGGGTTCGCCGGGGTGGGTGGTTCGCGAAGATCGGTGACCGAGGAGGTCGCGCTGGCGTTCTCGGTCTCTCGCAATCAGGCCTATCTACTGGTCGAAACCTCGTGTGCTTTGGTGGCGCGGCTGCCGAACACGTTGACAGCGCTGGAAAACGGCGACATCGATCTGTTCAAGGCGTCGAAGGTCAGTCAGCTGACCCGTGACGTCTCCGACGAGGTCGCCGCCCAGGTGGACGCGTGGATGGCGGGCCGTCTGGCCGGGCGTGACCCGACGGCGATCCGGAAGTCGGTGGATCACGCGGTGCAGAAGTTCGACCCCGACGGCTATCGGGAACGCGCCGAGCAGAAACGTGCGTTGCGGCATGTGTCGCTGGAGCACGAGGACGAGACCATGTCCAAACTGTCGGGTTATCTTCCCGCCGAAGTAGCAAGTTCGGTGTACGCGTCACTGTCCCGTGCGGCCAAGGCCCGCCGCGCATCCGACAAGACCCGCACTCTTGACCAGCATCGCGCGGACATCTTCGCCGAACGTCTCCTCGCCGAAGACGGTCACGGCGCACCCCGGGCGCACGTCCACGTCTATGTCGACTTGCTGACCCTGACCGGCGCCCGGGAGGACCCCGCGACCCTCGCCGGCTACGGGCCCATTCCTGGCTGGCTCGCCCAGGAGATCGCCGCCGACCCCGGCTCCACCTGGTCCCGGTTGCTCACCGACCCCACCACGGGGCAACTTCTCGAAGCCAGCCCCGGCACTTACCGGTCCCCGGCTTCGCTCGCACGCCTGATCAAGGCCCGGGACCGGGAATGCACCCACCCCGGCTGCCACCGCCCGGCCGAGTTCTCCGAGATCGACCACATCACCACCTGGGCCCGCGACGGCCACACCGACCACCACAACTGCCACGCCGCCTGCAAGATCCACAACATGCTCAAAGAAGAACCCGGCTGGACCGCGGAACCCACCGGCAATGGCGGCATGACCCTCACCACCCCCACCGGCCGCCGCTACACCGCGATACCTGAACCATTCCACGATCCACGTCCCGAACCGGAGGACGACGCCCCACCCTTCTGATCGGAGCGGCACCCAGAACCACCCGGAAACACGCCGGGCGGCGACACCGGCGTGCCCAAGATCCGGTCTGGGACTGTGCGTGCACGCCCGGAGACACCGCCGCGCCCAAGACGGGGTCCCGTTGAAAGCCATCCGGCGGGCGCGCCCCTGACAACTCCGTCGAAACGTCCTTCACCGGCGGCGAGTTGAGAGCCCAGCTTCGCAATGCGCGACACGATGTTCCACACGCGGAACGTCGACCTCGGCCTGAAGTCCGAGCTCAACGAAAAGGCTCCCCCAACGAGAGCACCACAGCGGCCGTGATTCGAATTCGTCGGCAGCGATTACTCCACCGCCGGCGAACTGGTCTCGGCGGTCAAAACCAGCGCGGCGATCTCCCGGGCACAGGCCAGAGCCTCGTTCACTCCGGTGTCCACCTCAAGGTCGTAAACCACACCTCGATGCACGATCTCGGCCTGCGCCTCCGCCATCCCCGTGACCCGATCTCCCCGCGCCATCTCCCGCCCGGCGGCCACGACGCCGTCACACCGGACCCCGACCCACAACACCTCGAGTCCGGCCAACGCGTCACGCCACCGCTGCTGCGACGCGGCCCCACCGAGGAACGCGTCGTCGATGATCACCCGAGCCCCCGCCCGCACCATCGCCGCGACACCGGCCATCCACGCGTTCTCGAGCCGCCGGAAACCGGATCCGACACTCACCCCGCCGTCCGTCGCGAAGTCAATCCCGTCGTCCACCGTGGACGGCATGGCGTCGATCAAGGTGTCGACGCCGAGGGTGAGCCAGGGAGCCGGCAACACCGCTTGCAGGCATCTGGCGATCCCCGACTTACCCGAACTGGAGCCGCCATTGAGCACGATCACTGTCGTCACGATGACAGCCTAAAGACGAACACTTTTCCAGCAAAACGGATACAACGGACGTGCCAATACATTCCTCACGACGTTTACCGACTTCGGTAGGTTACTAAAACCCTTACCGCGGCCTAACTTGGTGAAACCGTTTCGAATCGAAGCGGTTTCCCCGACGCAGGCTGAAGGGCGTATTCATGCGTATGTCCAAGATAGTCGCAACCGTGGCCGGTGCCGCCGCGGCGCTGACTCTTGCCGCCACCCCCGCCGCGAACGCGGGCCAGGACATCATCGGCGGCGGCACCGTGAGTTCCGCGCCGTGGGGCGCCCAGATCTATTGGGACGACGCCACCGCGTTCGGCGGTTTCAACTGCTCCGGCACCATCATCGCGCCACAATGGGTCCTCACCGCGAAGCACTGCCTCAACAAGCCCGGCATGCACGTCAAGGTCGGCGACGTCAACCTGAACCAGGGCACCGAGGCCGACGTCGACCAGCAGAAGGCGGCCCCGCGCGGGGACATCGCGCTGCTGCACCTCAAGACCGCGGTCAGCACGACCTACCTGAAGCTCGGCACCGCGAACCCGGCCAACGGCACCACGAACCAGATCTACGGCTGGGGCCGCACGCAGGGCAACAACCCGCCGTCCAGCGTCCTGAAGACCGCCGACGTCCGTATCACCGGAACCAGCAGCGACGCGTACGGCGGGCAGGCCATCGCCAGTGTCGGCATCGACGGTTCCGCCTGGCACGGCGACTCCGGCGGCCCGCAGCTTGCGAACGGCGTCCAGGTCGGGGTCTGCTCGACCGGCAGCAATTCCGGCACGAACCCGCAGGGCACCCAGAACTACGCCAGCGTCGCGGCGAGCCGCGACTGGATCCGCACCACCGCGGGAGTCTGACCCGGAAAGGGGACCGTTCACCCCGAACGGTCCCCTTTCCCCGAACCTCACGTCAATTGGTGCATCGGCCGCCGGGCCCGGAGCGAAAGTGCCGAACCGGCGGCCACGACGGCGATGATCCCCGCACCCGCGGCCAGCGTCCAGAAGTCCGGATGCACAATGGACTGTCCTCGCTGCGCCTGCCAAGTGAGCAACACGAGCACCCCCGCGAAGCCCACCGAAGCGGTCCGCACCAGGTTCCGCCGTACGAATTCCGATTCGAGCACCGGATACCGCCGGGCGAGCTTGAGCAGTCCGAAGGCGACCAGTGGCAGCACCTGGATCGCGTGGATCCCGAAGAAATGCGGGATCCTCATATCCCCGCCCACGGTGCTCCATCCCAGCACCGGCAGCCCCGGTCCGCCGTCGGGGACACCGACCGCGTGGGCGCCGAGGACCGACGGTCGTTCGCCGGCGCGGAACTGGGCCATTTGCTGTTCGTTCGGCCCGAACATCAGCAGCGCGACCCCGATGCCGGCGACCGACAACGCGGCGCCCGCGCGTAACGCGGAGTTCATCGCCCGGTCGGGAAGACGTTGGAACAGCAGAAGAAGCGCGATGGCCGCCGTCGCTCCCCAGCCGGTGAAGGCGCCGTTCGCGACCATGTTGTTGATCCACTGGTCGGCCGGTGTCTCCCGGTTGAAGTGGAGCGTCCGGCCGCGGATCGCGATCTGCCAGAACAGCAACGCCATGTCCAGGCCGAGCCCGGCGGCGAACACCGTCCCGAGCCACCAGCCGAGCCGCTTGCCCCGGGTCAGCTGCCCGATCAGCCAGGCCAGCGTCACCGCGTAGAGACCCACGGAAATCGCGAACTTGAGCGGCTTGAGCCAAATGGGCGCGTTGACGAGACTGCGATCGTCGAAGACGAGACCGCCGAGCGCGACGACCCCGAGCACCGCCATCGCGGCCGCCAAGATCATCAACGGTCGATGCGACACAACACTGGATCCCTTGTCCACCATGGGGTCGAGCGTGCCGGGAAGCTCCGATCCGGACACTGGAGCGCTCCCCCTGATCGGGGGTGGGGAAAGCCCTACCACCGACCTGTGGGTAATAGTGCCGTCAGCGCGACCGGCAGTTGTGCCGTTTGACCGCACTCCCCTCTTTTCTAGCGTGTCCTTCACAAGAGCAGACAGGGCGTCCCCTGGTGCTCACCGGGATTTCCAGCGAGATGAGAGGAGGTGGCCCATCCATGACCGGTACGGGATATCAGGCAGACGCGGCTGCGATGGCGCGCGCCGTCCAGGGGTTCGAGGAAACCGCGTCGAACGCCAAGACCACGATGGCCAGCTTGGAGAGCGAGCTGACCCAGACCCTGCACAACTACAAGGGTGACCAGGCGGTCGCGTTCTGGGATCTGCAGCGCCGCCTGCAGGAGAAGATGACCATCGCCGTGAACGAGCTCAACACGATGTCGCGCCTCGTGCACGAGAGCAACCGGAACTACAACTCGGGTGACGAGCAGGTCCGGGAAAGCCTCACCGGGGTCAGCGGAGTCGTCGACCAGACCGTGATCCACCGGCTGAACCCCTGATCCGCGAGAGGACCACCCATCATGGCTGACGTCGTCGAAATCAACTTCGCCGCGCTGCAGCACAGCTCGGCCTCGCTGGCCGCCAAGGCCAAGGCGCTCACGTCCCAGCTCGAGCAGCTGCACACCAATCTGCAGCCGATCACCCAGACCTGGTACGCCTCCGGCAGCTCCGCCGGTGAGGCCGCCCGTGCGTCTGAAACCCGCCTGCGCCAGGCCACCGCGGACATCGTGGCGATCATCGCGCAGTTCGGTGGCAAGGTCGGCGACGCCCACGACCTCCAGCACAGCCTGGAGAACCGCAACCAGGGTCTGTTCGCCGGCTGATCCCCATCCGTCGGCCGGCCGGTGCTTTCACCCCCCTCGGCACCGGCCGGCCGGCTTTGCGCGTAGTCGTCCCCCTTGTCGGCGTGGCCGTTCACGAGAGAGCCGGGATCAATGCAAGACCAGTCGTACTACGTCCATCTGGAATCACTGAAGGACTTCGTGCGGGAACTGGAGACCCAGATCCACGCGATGTCCAAGCCGAACGACTTCCTGCTGACCCTGACCGAACAGCCTCTGCTGTTCGGCGAGTTCGGCGAGGCGGGTTCACTCACCAAGGCGCACCAGGCGGCCGTCGCCGAGATGCAGGGCCTGCTGGACCAGGTCAAGGGCGCGATCACCTTCGCGCAGGACGTCACGACGACCGTCGCCGACGGCTACGCGGCGGCGGACTACTCGGTGGCGGGCGACATCGACAACGCGAGCCGGCAGACCGGGCTGCTCGATCCGTTGCTCAACGTCCTCGGGGGCGTGCTGGGCGGCAACAGCGGCTCGAACGGCGGGGGGAACAAGGGATGACCGAGACCGCGCACACGAACTTCGCCGCGTACTCGCATCAGCAGCTCTACGCGATGCTGCAGACGGGCGACCCCAACACGGCGCGCCACGCGGCCCACAAATGGCAGTCCACCGGTCTCGGGCTCTTCGAACAGGCCGAGAACCTGACGGGCGAGCTGAAGGAGTTCTCCGGCAACTGGACCGGTGGCGCCGCAGACAAGTACCACACGATGATCAGCGACCTCGTCGGCGGAATCCGCAAGGTCGCCCAGACCGCGCAGGCGATGAACAACCTCCTCGAGGACGCCGCGGACGCGCTGGTGAAGGCCAAGAAGGAGATGCCGCCGCCGGTCGCGGTGCCCGACGTCTCCCCCGCGGATCTCGCGCTGGCCGTCAATCCTCCGCTCCTGCCCCCGGATTCGTCGCCGTCGACGATCGTCAACGCCGCGCAGCAGCGGCAGCAGGCCATCGCGAACGTCGAAGCGCAGCAGCAGGCCGCGGGCGCGGCCAGCGCGGCGCACAGCAAGGCGATCGTGGTGATGACCCAGCTCGCGGGTGAGTACTCCGCCGCGGAGGAGTCCATCCCGGCCTCGCCGAACGCCGTCGCCCCGCCGCCGGTCACCGGTGGCGGCACCGCCCCGGGTGGCTCGGTCGGCAACGACATCGGCGGAACGCCCGGCGTCGGACTGGTGCCAGGCGACAACACGCATCCGCTGCCTTCGGACGGCTCCACGCCGCCCACCACCGGGCAGCCGGGCCAGGTCCCCAAATCGAACCCGCTGTTCGGCGACATGTTCACCGCCGGTCTCGCCGCGGCCTCGGCCGCCGCGTTCGGCCGGTTCGGCTCGATCATGCCGCGGGTGCCCGCGTGGGCGAACGGCAAGAACCCCAAGGACGAGAAGAAGGACGGCGAGGTCATCGGCGGCGGTGCCGGCGGGGCGGGCGCGACCGCGGGCGGCGCCGGCGGCGGCATCCCGATCGGCGGTGGCGGAGCGCCGTCGCTGGACGGCGGCGCGATCGGCGCGGGCGGCGGCGGGGTCTCCGGTCCCGGTGAGGCCCCGGCGGCGTTCTCCGGCCTGGCGGGCGACGGCGGCTCGGGCAGCGCGATGAGCGGCCTGGCGGGCGGAGCGGCCGGTGCCGCGGGCGCGGCGGCGGCCAAGGGCGCGATGCCGATGATGCCCATGATGCCGATGGGCATGGGCGCGGGCGGCGACATGGGTTCCGGGCGGCGTATCCCGCCGTGGCTCGTGGAGACCGAGAACGTCTGGGGCCAGTCGTCCCCGGTCGCTCCCGCCGTGCTCGGCGAAGAACCCGAACAGTACTGATCGTTTTCCACCAGGAGAGGCGGCTCGGTGATGGCATCCAGTGCGGGCGGTTACCGGGTCGCCCCCGCCAGGCTCGAAGCGGCGGCGGCCGAACTCGAACAGCGCGCCGGCGTGCTCAAGACCGCGCAGACCGCGCTGGCCGGTGAGAACGTCCCGGCCACCGCGTTCGGCCAAGTGTCTGCTTCCAGTGCGGCTTCGGCCACGTACACCAAGACGATCAAGGACGTCGCGGGCAAACTCGACGGCCAGATCACCAAGGCGACGGTGATCCACCAGGGCCTGACGGCCGCGGGCGGCGGCTACCGGCGTGCCGACGTCCAGATCGCCGCCGCCTACCGGTCACTTATGCCGGAGAACCCGTTGCCCAAGGCCGGGAATCCGTCCGGCGTCGGCGGCGCGGCCGACACCGGTTCCTGGGCCACCGCGATCGCCGAGAACCGCACGAAGGTCGCCGACGCGCTGACCACCGAACGCGAACGGCTCGCGAACCTCCTGGCCCAGGGCGGAAAAGCCGGCGACATCGCGAACGCGCGCACCAGGATCGCGCTGTACGAGGACATCCTCGCCAACGACCGGCAGATCCTGCGGTTCGACCCGTCGGGCAACGGACGCATCGCCGAACTCGTCGGCCGCATCGAGCCGGGCACCCGCAACGTCGGATTGTTCGTCCCCGGCGTCAACACCTCGTTCGACAATTTCCAGAGCTACGCCGACCTCGGCAAGAGCCTGGTCGCCGCGGACGCCACCGGACGCACCGCGATGGTGGTCTGGGCCGACGGGGTCTTCCCGCAGAACGTCGTCACCGAAGGGCCGGCCGCGCACTACGCGCAGACGATGGCGCCCGAGCTCAAGGCGTTCGGCGACGAACTGCGCGGCCAGATCGACAGCCACGCCGGACCGGGCGTCGTGGTCACCGCCGTCGGGCACAGCTACGGCGGTGCGACCGTGGGGCTGGCCGAGCAGCTCGGGCTGCGGGCCGACCAGGTGCTGCACGTCGAGTCCGCGGGTATGGGACACGGCATCTGGAGTCCGGACGACCTCCCGGCCAGCCAGGCCGGCGTGCAGCGGTACTCCATGACGGCCCCCTTCGACCCGATCGTGGTGGCACAGGGCAACGCGGGCCTCGTCGAATGGCTCGGCGCCGGGCACGGAGCGGACCCCGACCGCTTCCCCGGCGTCGTCGAACTGGAAACCGGTCGCGACGCGAACGGCGATCTGCAGTGGGGTTTCGAGTCCCACAGCGGGGTGCTCAAGCCGGGTTCCGATTCCTGGAACAACATCTACGGTGTGATCACGGGTGGCGCGGTGACGCACGAGGGCTTCACCGGTGGCTCCCTGCGCGAAATGGTCATCGAAGGCGTCGGACGAGGCTTGTGAGGGGTTCACCGTGATCACCAGGAACACCGAGCTCGACCCGCTGGCCGAGGACCTGACCGCGGTCATCGACGGCGTCGCGGGCACCTTCGGCTCCAGCGCCGAGCGCACCGTGGAAGGCGAGCTGGACTGCGACCCGACGCGGCCGGGCCGGTCGCTCTGCTGGCAGTACGGCCTCCGGGTGGACGACGCGACCGACGCGATCCGCAAACTCGTCGACGTCGTCCTGCCGCTGCTGGAGAGTCAGGGCTGGCGAACACGCGACCGCAGCAACCCGCGCGAGCTGATCGCCCAGTTCAGCCGTGACGGCGCCGACTTCAACGTGCACGTCTCCCGCGCCGGCGACGGCGTGGCCATCGTGGGCTCGACCGCCTGCGTAACCGTCCCCTAAACCCCGGGGGTCGCGAAAGACCTCGTGAGCGGCGGCGGTGTCCCCCAGTACACCGCTGCCGCTCACGAGGCGCGGAATCGCGAAGGTTTCCAACCCCGGCGCCTGCCCCGCCGGACCGCGGCCACCACCACGCCCACCGCGATGGCCGCGGCCACCCCGGAGATGGCGAGCACACCGGAAACCTTGTCCGCGTTGGCCCGCGCGGGCGCGGCGGCGGGGACGACGAAGGTGTCCGGGCCCGCGCTCGGCGGCCCTCCCGGACCGGGCGTACCGGCCGGGATCGAGGCGGAAACGGCGGCGTAGGCGTCGATCGCGCCCCAGCCCCGCCGAGGATCGTGCCCACCGTTCGGCCCGCGATGCGCGGTCAGCGTCAGCCGCGTGACGACCTGCTCGGGTGACAGCTCCGGGTGATACGCGCGCACGAGCGCGGCGACACCCGCGACATGCGCCGCGGCCAGGCTCGGGTCACTCACCGGCCACCGGTGCGCCACGGTCCCGGCCGCGCCCGCGGACGTGCTGACCAGTTCGGCGCCGGGCGCGGAGATCTTCACGTAGGAACCGGATTCCGTCTGCACCGCCGCACCGGTCTGGTCGGTCGATCCCACGGCGAGCACGCCGGGTGTCGCGGTCGGGTAGGAGGTCTGGCCCTGTTGCGTCCCCGCGGCGGGAGAGACGATCAGCGCGCCTTTCTCCTTGGCGCGCGACACGGCGCCCGTCAGCGCGGGGCTGTCGGAGGCGGCCGGGACGGCGATCAGGATGATCCCGGCGCCGCGGTTCAGCGCGGTTTCGATGGCGCCCGCGAGCTGCCCTGGGTCGCCGCCGCCGTTCACCTGGGTGTAGCGGATCGGCAGGATCTTGGCGCCGGGCGCGATCCCGGTGAACGTGGTGGACGGATCCGGTTGCGCGCCGACGATCCCGGCGGCGATGGTGCCCCGGCCGTCGCAGTCGTCGGCCTGGGTGCCCTGGCCGCCGAGGAGCTGGCCGGGCGCGAACTGGCCGTTGCCGCCGTCGACCCCCGTGCCGATCACGGCGACCAGCTGGCCGGTGCCGCGGGAGAGCGGCCAGATCCGCACGGGATCGATCAGCCGCTGTCCCCACGGGACGGCCGCGGTGTAGGTGCCCGTCGGGTTCGCGCACTGCTCGGCGACCGCCGCCGACGGGACGGGGGTGCCGAGCAGTGCCACGAAACCGACGCATCCCGCGACGGCACTTTTACCGGCAAAGCCCACCATTCCTCCAGAATTCCCTTGTCACACAAGGGAATTCTAGTGCGCCAGGTCAGCGCAGGTCCATCCCGAGGTCGAGCGCGGGCGAGGAATGCGTGAGCGCTCCGACGGCGAGGAAATCCACACCGGACTCCGCGTACGCCCGTGCGACGTCCAGCCGCAGACCACCCGAGGATTCCAGTCTGGTCTTCGGGGAAACCTCGTCCCGCCGGTCGACGGCCTTCGCGCACTCGTCGGGCGTGAAGTTGTCCAGCAGCACCTCGTCGGCCCCCGCGGCGAGCGCCTCGTCCAGCTGGGCCAGGTCGTCGACCTCGACCTCGCAGTGCAGTTCGGGCGCGTGCTCGCGCGCGGCCGTGAGCGCGGCGGTCACCGAACCGGCGGCGACCACGTGGTTGTCCTTGATCAGCACCGCGTCGCCGAGCCCGAGCCGGTGGTTCACCCCGCCGCCGGCACGCACGGCGTACTTCTCCAGCAACCGCAGCCCGGGCAGCGTCTTGCGGGAATCCCTGATCCGGCAACCGGTTCCCTCCACGGCGCGCACCCAGGCGGCGGTCGCGGTGGCGATACCGGACAGGTGGCACAGCAGGTTCAGCGCGGTGCGTTCGGCGGTGAGCAGGCCGCGCACCGGGCCACGCACGACCAGCGCGGGCTCCCCGGCGATCAGCCGGTCGCCGTCGTCGCGGGCGGCCAGGATCTCCAGGTCCGAGCCGAGCACGACGTCGAACACCGCCAGCGCCACCGGGATCCCGGCGACCACGCCTGCCGCCCTCGGCGTGAGCTCGGCCAGGGCGCGGGCGGATTCGGGCACGGTGGCGTTCGTCGTCGCGTCGGGCCCGTAGCGCAGATCCTCGGCCAGCGCCGTCGTGACGACACGCCGCACGTCGGCGGCGTCGAGACCGTGATCGTCCAGCGCCTTGACGACCCACGGGGAGAATTCGCTCATGCCACACCCTCCAAAGCGATCGGATCGGCCAGCACCGGCTGCCCCGACGGGCTGAGCCGGATGAGCTGGCCGCGCTGCCGGCCGTTGTCGTCGCGTTCGGGGAAGTCGGTCCGCACGTGACAGCCGCGGGACTCCGTCCGGCGCGCCGCCGCCGCGACCAAAGCCTCCGCCACCAAGGTGAGCGCCGCGTCCTCCACGATCCGGGGAGTCCACAACGGACTCTCGGCCACCGAAAGATCCAGCACCGAACCCACGACCGAAAGACCTTCCGCGTCCCGGCCGATGGCGGCGTACCGGCTCATCGCCCGCTGCACCGCGTCGCGGTCGGCCACCGCGACCTTCGCCGGAGGCATGAGCACACCGCGGCGCGGATCGCCCAGCAATCCGGCGGCGAGATCGATGGCGACCGCTTCCGCCACCCGCTGCCCGACGACCAGACCCTCGAGCAAACTGTTGGAGGCCAGGCGATTCGCGCCGTGCAGGCCGGTCCTGGCGACCTCGCCCGCCGCGTAGAGACCGCGGACGCCGGAGCGTCCGTCCACAGTGGTCACCACGCCACCGCAGGCGAAATGCGCCGCGGGCGTGACCGGGATCGGGTCCTTCGCCGGATCCAGCCCGATCGCCGCACACGCCGCGTGCACGGTCGGGAACCGCTTGGCGAACCCGGAGATCCCTGTCGCGTCGAGGAAGACGTGGTCGTCGACACCGCCGGGCGCCTGCGTCATCCGGCGGGTGATCGCCGCCGACACGACGTCCCGCGGCGCGAGATCTCCGAGCGGGTGGACTCCCCGCATCACCGAAGCACCCGTCGCGTCGTGCAATGTCGCGCCCTCGCCGCGCACCGCCTCGGTGACCAGCGGGAGACGGCCGCGCGCGCCGGGCGTGAACAGGACCGTCGGGTGGAACTGGACGAACTCGACGTCCGCGACCTGCGCGCCCGCACGCAATGCCAGCGCCAGCCCGTCGCCGGTGGCGAGCTCCGGATTCGAAGTCGCCTGATAGAGCTGCCCCAGCCCACCGCTGGCCAGCAGCACCGCCGGTGCCCGGACGACCCCGGGAACGCCGTTGTGGTCCAGCACGGTCACGCCGACGACCTCGCCCGCGGGCGTGCGGATCGCGTCGACGGCGATGTGGTGCTCCAGCACCGGGATCCGCCGGTCACCGGCCGTCGCGACCAGCGTCCGCTCGACCTCCGCGCCGGTCGCGTCGCCACCGGCGTGGATGACGCGGAACGCGCTGTGCCCGCCTTCCCGTGTACGGGCGAGCTCGGGCCGTCCATCGGCCGCCGGGTCGAAACGGGCACCCTCGGCGCGCAGCCGGGCCACCGCGGCCGGGCCACCGGCGATGATCGACCGGACTGCGTCCTCGTCACAGAGCCCGGCACCGGCGGTGAGGGTGTCTTCGGCGTGCTTGCCGACCGAATCGCCTCGCTCGTGCTCACCCTCCAGGACGACCGCGATACCGCCCTGCGCCCACCGGGTGTTGCCGTCGGAGACCGTCGCCTTGGTGACCACCAGGACGTGCAGTCCGAGTTCCCGCGCCCGCAGCGCCGCGGTGAGCCCCGCGACGCCGCTGCCGATCACCACGAGATCGGCGGCGGCCTCCCAGACCGGGTGGGTTTTCGCCTGAAGAGCGGTAACCGGGTCGGTCATTCTCCGCCGCCAGGCTGCCCGATCTCGATCATGCGCTGCACGGAAGCGCGGGCACGGGCGGCGGTCTCGGCGTCGACGTGGACCTCGTCGGCACCCTCACGCAGCGACCGCAGGAGGGCGGCCGGCGTGATCATCTTCATGTACCGGCAGGACGCCCGGTCGTTCACCGCGCGGAAGTCGATCTCCGGCGCGGCCTTGCGCAGCTGGTGGATCATCCCGATCTCGGTGGCCACGAGCACCGACTTCGCCTTGGTGTCGCGGGCGGCGTGGACCATGTCGCCGGTCGAGAGGATCTTGACCCGCTCGGGGGCGACGGCGCCCTCTCCCGCCAGGTACAGCGCCGAGGTCGCGCAGCCGCATTCCGGGTGGATGAACAGGTCGGCGTCCGGGTTCTCCGAGGCCCGCTCGGCCAGCTCGGCGCCGTTGATCCCGGCGTGCACGTGGCACTCACCCGCCCAGATGTGCATGTTCTCCCGGCCGGTCACGCGTTTGACGTGCGCGCCGAGGAACTGGTCCGGCAGGAAGAGAACCTCCTGGTCAGCGGGGATGGAGGCGACCACGTCGACGGCGTTCGACGAGGTGCAGCAGATGTCGGTCTCCGCCTTGACCTCGGCCGTGGTGTTCACGTACGACACGACGACCGCGCCCGGGTGCTCGGCCTTCCAGGCGCGCAGTTCGGCGCCGGTGATCGAGTCCGCGAGCGAGCAGCCCGCCCGCGCGTCCGGGATCAGGACGGTCCTCTCCGGCGCCAGGATCTTCGCCGTCTCGGCCATGAAGTGCACGCCGCAGAAGACGATGGTGGACGCGTCACTGCTCGCCGCGATACGGCTGAGCGCGAGGGAGTCGCCGGTGAAATCGGCGATGTCCTGAATCTCGGGGACCTGGTAGTTGTGCGCGAGCAGGACGGCGTCGCGTTTGCGCGCGAGGCTTCGCACCTCCTCCGCCCAAGCCGCGTCGGCGACCACGCCACCGTACGGAGTCAAGTCGTTCTCACACGTGATCGTCATCGTTCTGGCCCTCCTGGACCTGTCTCCGGTTTTCGCCTTATAATCGAAAACCGTGCGAAGTCATCTTAACACCCAGACCCCCCTCGCCCACGAGGTCTTGGGAGCGGTCCTTCAAGTGCGCTCCGACACACTCCGGGTCCTGCTGTGGCGGCGTGCGCTCGATCCGCATCTGGGCCGCTGGTCACTGCCCGGCGGCAGGCTTCGCCCGGATGAAGACGTCGAGGCGTCCATCCGGCGGCAGCTCGCGGAGAAGGTCGACGTACGCCAGTTGAAGCATGTGGAGCAGCTGGCGGTCTTCAGCGCGCCGGACCGGGTGCCGGGCCCGCGCGTCGTCGCGACGGCGTTCCTCGGCCTCGTACCGTCCGATGTGGACCCCGAGGTCCCCGAAGACACCGAGTGGCACGACGTTTCCGAGCTGCCGCGGACTGCGTTCGACCACGAGTCCATCGTGCTGCGCGCGCGGGACCGGCTCCGTTCGAAGCTCTGCTACACGAATCTCGGCTTCGCGCTCGCCCCGGAAGAGTTCACCGTATCGGCGTTACGGGGCCTGTACTCGGCTGCGCTGGGTTACCGGGTGTCCGCGACGAACCTGCAGCGGGTGCTGTCCCGGCGCGGGCTGCTGCTCCCCACCGGGCACACCGCCCCGCCCGGCCGCAGCGGTGGACGTCCGGCGGCGCTCTTCTCCTTCGCGGGCAAGGGGATGCAGATCACCGACCCGTTCGCCGTCTTCCGCCCGCCCGCCGGGAAGTGACCGTCCTGCGAAGTCCTCCCGGTCCCCGTACCTTGAACGGGTGACCGAGCCGAGCGAGGAGTCCACCGGGAAGGCGATCTTGCCGCTGTTCCCGCTACAGACCGTGCTTCTGCCCGGAACACACCTTCCGCTGCACATCTTCGAACCGCGGTACCGGCAGTTGATGGCCGACCTCGTCGGCGAGGTCGTCCCGGACCGCGAGTTCGGCGTCGTCGCGCTGCGTTCGGCGATGGTCCGGGAGGTCAGCGGGCCGGAGCACGTCCACGAAGTCGGCTGCAGCACGGTGCTGCGCGAGGCGAAACGGCTGCCGGACGGCAGATTCGACGTCGTCACCACCGCGCGGCGCCGGTTCCGGCTGCTCGAGATCGACCGCGTTTCCGCGCCGTACCTGATCGGCGCGGTCGAGTGGGTGCCCGACGACCGGGTCGCCTCGGTACCCGGCGACACCGTGAACAGGCTCGCCGACGTCGCGAAGGCCGCGCACCGGCGCTACTGCGAATCCGCGTGGAACGACGAAGACTGGACCACCCCGCCTGAAGACGGCGACATCGCGGCGCTCGCGTACCGGCTCACCGCGGACTGCCTGCTCCCGCTGGAGGACCGGCAGCGCCTGCTGGAGGAGACGAACCCGCTGCGGCGGCTGCGGATCGCGTGCCGGCTGCTGACGCGGGAGGCCGGGTTCCTCAGCACGCTCGGCGCGGTCCCGATGCCGCCGGGGGAACTCGGCGAGTTCACGCGCCCCTCGAACCTGAACTGACGACTTCGTGAGTGGTAAGGACGGTCTGGCCGAGGGTGTCTCAGGTACCTACTGGCTCCGGCCGCCCTGATGCCGGGCCCGGTTCGTGAGGGCCTGGGGGTCTGGAGCCGGGCCCGGCCACGGCCGAGGTTGCGAAAGCCACTTTCGCAACCTTCAACGTTGCGAAAGTGGCTTTCGCAACCCGCTGTCCAAGCCCAGCAGCACCCCCGGTACCGAGTGGGTCTGGTCTCGTGAGTGGTAAGGACGGTTCTAACCGTCCTTACCACTCACGAGACCCACTACTTGCCGGACTCCGGTTCCTTGTCGGTACCGAACTTGCTCCACACCTTGCCCGCCGCCCCGGACACCGCCTCGCCGACGTCGCTGAACACCTTGGTCAGCGGGTCGGCCGAACTGTTCCAGGAGTCCTTGTACGACTTCGCGGCCGACTTCAGGTCGTCGGTCCAGTTGGACGACGGCGCGTCCTCGTCGCGGCGCGGGTACTCACCGGCCAGGATCCCCCGGTAGTCCTCCGACGCGGCCCACTTCTGCAGTTGCGCGGCGCGCACGACGGCCAGCGGATGCGACATCGTCTCGACGTAGCGCAGCTTCAAGTAGCTGTCCCGGATGTCCTCGACCGACTCGTACTCCGCCGCCTGCTGCAGGAAGGCCGGGATGTCGATCTTCGACGGGTCGATCCCGCCCGCGACCAGGATCTGCGAGCGCAGCGCCGCCGTCGGATCCTGCGAGCACAGCAGCCCGGCGCGGTCGCACGACAGTTCGGCCTTGCGGTACCACTCGCGCAGCGCGGCGATGACCACGCGGATGCCGATCGCGCTCACCGGCGTCCACGACATCGACATCTGCAGGCCGATCAGCCGGATCATGATCGTGCGGTACACCGCGTGCCCGGACAGCACGTGCCCCATCTCGTGCCCGATCACGAACCGCAGCGACGCGAGGTCCATCGCCTCGACGGCCGCGGTGTTGAGCACGATGAACGGCTCGTCCATGCCGATCGTCTGCGCGTTGACCTCGGGGCTGCGGGCGACGAACAGGTTCGGCACGCGGTCGAGGTCGAGCGTTTCGGCGCATTCGTTGCGCAGTTTGTCCAGCTCGGGATACTGCTTCGGGCCGACCCTGATCGCGGACGCGAGGGCCATCAGCCGCTCGCCGCGTTCGGCGTAGAAGCCCGAAACCGCCTTCACGACCTGCGCGAATCCGGGAACGGCGCGCAGCGTGGCCAGTGCGCCGCGGTCCACGGGGTGTTCGTAGGCGCGCGGGCTGATACCCGGGAAGCGGACGGCGTTGTGCCGGGAAACCTCGATGTCGTCGGTCAAGAGAATGTCCCCCCTTGCCCCCGCCACCACCCTCAGCGGAGGCGCTCGCGCCCAGTATCGAATCCAGAGAAGTTGCCGCCCACCCTAGAGGAAATTCGTCAGCCGAGGCGGCGGCCCAGGTCTTCCCGTCCGTTCCACGCGGTCAGCAACGTGTACGCCAGCGTGGTCATCAACGGCGCGGCGAGCATGATCCACGGGGATTCGATCTGCGGCGCCTTCGCGATGACGTCGCCGACGGCGGGCGCCGCGCCGATCTCGTAGCGGCCGTTGGCGAACGCGACCCCCATCGTCGTCCCGAGCCAGCCCGCGAGGGTCGCGCCGCCGGTCGCGGCGATCAGCACGACCGGACCGCGGCGCTCCCGCAGCAGCCAGGTCACGATGCCGATCAGCAGCCCGGCGCCGAGCGCGAGGAAACCGTAGACGGCGAGGTCGTCGAAGCGGTGCCAGCTCTCCAGCTCCAGTGGGGCGAGGGTGCCGCGGTCGTTGATCACGCGCATCCGCTGGGGCGGCGCGAGCCGCGACCAAAGCCAGGCCAGCGGAAACCCGAGCAGCCCCGCCGTGGACAGGACGCTGACCGCCGGCAGCAGATCGGCCTTGACGACGACCTTGGGGTGCGGGCGGCGCGGCCTCGGCAGCACGGGCACCGACCAGGGGTCGGGCACGCTGGAAGACAGGTGCGCCGGTTTACCGGTCGTCTCGCCCAACCCCGGACTCCTCCCTCGTGCGGCTTGTGCAGAGCGTAACCAATGACGCCCGCAGCGCACGCGCCTCCACCGCGTTTCGTCCTCTGAATGCGGTCGTTGCGCGTGCAACTACCGCATTCAGAGGACGAAACGCGGGAAGTCAGCCGGCGAGTTCACCGTGACGGCTGCACCGGGCCGTCCAGCCGACCGGGGTGATCTGGACGACCATCCGCCGCGCGCAGTACGTGCAGTAGCGCGGCGGTTCGAGCGCGGTTCTCGGGTTGTGGCAGGCCGGATGTTCCGCGCCACCGTCGGACGGCTGTCCACAGTGGACGCAGAACGCGGGTTCGTCAGAGGACGTCACTGATCGCCTTCACCGGCATCTTCAGCTCGTCGAGCATCGCCAGGTCCGCGGTGGCCGGGCGGCCGAGGTTGGTCAGGTAGTTGCCGACGATGATCGCGTTGATGCCGCCGAGCATGCCCTGCTTGGTCCCCAGGTCGCCGAAGGTCAGCTCACGGCCGCCGGAGAAGCGGAGCAGCGGACGGGGCATCGCCAGCCGGAACGCGGCCACGGTCCGCAGCGCGTCCTTGCCCTCGACGACCTCGTATCCCTCGTACGGCGTACCCGGCTGCGGGATGAGGAAGTTCATCGTGCACTCGTCGGGGTTCAGTTCGGCCAGCTGCGCCGCGAACTCGGCGCGCTGCTCGATGCTCTCCCCCATGCCGATGATGCCGCCGCAGCAGACCTCCATGCCCGCCTCGCGGATCATGCGCAGGGTCTCCCAGCGCTCTTCCCACGTGTGCGTGGTGACGACGTTCGCGAAATGCGAGCGCGCGGTCTCCAGGTTGTGGTTGTAGCGGTGCACGCCCATCTCGACGAGCTCGTCGACCTGCTCCTGGGTGAGCATGCCGAGCGAGCAGGCGATCTGGATGTCGTTGCCGTCCTCGCGGATGGCCTTGATCCCCTCGCGGACCTGCGAGAGCAGCCGCTTGTCGGGGCCGCGGACGGCGGCGACGATGCAGAACTCGGTCGCGCCGGTCTCGGCGGTCTGACGGGCGGCCTTGACCAGGCCGGGGATGTCCAGCCACGCCGAACGCACGGGCGTCGGGAAGCGGCCGGACTGCGAGCAGAAGTGGCAGTCCTCCGGGCAGCCGCCGGTCTTGAGGCTGATGATGCCCTCGACCTCGACCTCGGGGCCGCACCAGCGCATCCGGACCTCGTGGGCCAGCGCCAGCAGGTCGGTCAGGTGGTCGTCGCCGAGCCGCAGGACCTCGAGGATCTGCTCTTCACTCAGCCCGACACCACGCTCGAGGACCTGGTCACGCGCCACGGCGAGGATGTCGACGGTCTCCGGGGCAGTGGTCACGAGGCGGCTCCTGTTCGGGGTGGGGCGGTGAAGCGAAGGCACATCATCGTGCACGACCGGGCGTCCCGGCCACAGCGACGCAGGTCACTTCTGGGCCGACGCGCGGCCGACGAAGCATTCGGGGTCGAACTCCCCGCCGAACCACGGCGAGAGACCCGCCTTGGCCAGGTCGACGAACTCGGAGTGCCCGGCCGAGCCCAGGCCGGCCGGCAGCGCGCCCAGCAGCGGGGCGCCGGCGGCGACCGGCAGGTCGGCCAGGTTCGACACCGCCGCCAGGTCCGGCTCGTCCGGCCACGAGCCGATGATCACCCCGGCCACGGTGAGCCCCCGTTTGGTGGCGACCTCGGCGGTCAGCGCGGTCGCGTTGAGCGTGCCCAGCCCGGCCTCGGCGACGATGATCACCAGCGCGCCCAGGGACCACGCGACGTCGGCCAGCGTGGCCCCGTCGGCGTCGAAGCGGACCAGCAGGCCGCCCGCGCCCTCGACGAGCGTGAGGTCGTGATCGCCGTCGAGGTCGCTCGCCGCGGCGGCGATCTCGCTCGGCGTCAGCGCCGGGAGTCCCGAGAGCCTGGCGGCCGCCTCCGGCGACAGCGGATCCGGGTATCTTCGCAGCTCACGCGTGGTGACCGGACCGGCGAGCCGGAGCACGTCGGCGAGGTCGCCCGGTTCGTCCGGGCCCACCCCGGTCTGCGCCGGTTTCAGCACGGCGACACGCTGGCCCTGACCGGCGGCCAGAGCGGCGATGGCGGCGGTGGAGATCGTCTTGCCGACACCCGTACCGGTGCCGGTCATGACCAGCATGCTCACGTGCGTTGAACTTAGTGGGTCGGAGTGAAGGATGGCTGAACGGGCCGTCAGCTCCCCTGCCGGGGCACGGCGGCGACGGCGCCGACCGGGGTGAACGCCGGGCTCTCGTCGTCGGACAGGTAGACCTGCGCCGCCCCGACGTCGAAGTACATCCCGGTCAGGTGCAGTTCGCCGCGTGCCTCCGCCTCGGCGATCAGCGGGTAGTGGCGCAGGTGCTCCAGCTGTTGCAGCACGTTCTGCAGCGCCAGCCGGTCGACCTCGGTGGCCGGGCGTTCACCGTCGAGGGTCACCGCCGCCTTGCGGTTCGCGCTCGGCTCGGCGTGCCGCAGCCACGAAGCCAGCATCGGCGCCCCGTCCGGGGCACCGGTGGCCAGCGCCTGCATCGCGCCGCAGCCGGAATGCCCGCAGACCACGATCTCCCGCACCTTCAGCACACCGACGGCGAACTCGACGGTGGCACCCATCGACGGGTCCGCCCGGCGGGCGGGTACCAGGTTCCCGATGTTGCGGACGGTGAACAGGTCGCCGGGACCGCTGGTGGTGATCATGTTCGGCACGATCCGCGCGTCACCGCAGGTGATGAACAGGGTGTGCGGCGACTGGCCGCCCGCCAGCTTGCTGAGCGCGGGCTGCATGAGCGCGGCGGTACGCCGCTGGAACTCGGTCGCCCCGCGCAGGGTGGGCCCGCCGCGCTGCCCGGGCACCTGGATGTCCTTGGCCTGCCAGTCGGACCACGGCGCGAGGAATCGCGGCACCGACCGCACCGCGGCCGTCCTGCTCAGCGTGGGGTCGCCGGATTTGCCGTTGGCGAACCACGGATGTCCGACCTCGTCGACGATCACCTGCCCGCCGGCGCGTTCGTGCGCCTGCTGCCAGTTCGAAAGGCTTTCGAAGGCGGCGTGGTCGAGGTAGTCGACGACCAGTTCCAGAGTCACCTTCGCGCCGTCGGGCACGGTCGCGAGCACCCGGCTGAGCCTCGGCACCGAAAGGAACGTCAGGACGCCTTCGACGACGACGCGCCAATCGTCACCGTCGCGTTCGGCGTGGATCCCGGACCACACCGTGCGCCGCAGCATCAGCAGCACCGAAAGCGCGATCCCGAGCAGAACGCCGGTGAGCAGGTCGAAGACGACGACCCCGGCGAGCGTCACCAGGTACAGCCCCAGGTCGCCGTGTTTGAGGACCTCCTTCATGTGGCCGGGGTTGACCAGCTTCGCGCCGACGTGGACGAGCAGGCCCGCCAGTGCGGCGAGCGGGATGTTCTGGATCAGCCCGGCGAACGCCGCGACGAAGACCAGGATCCAGACGCCGTGCAGGATCGCGGACAGGCGGGTGCGGGCGCCGGCGGCGACGTTGGTGGAACTGCGGACGATCACACCGGTGACCGGGAGCCCGCCCAGCGCGCCGGAGGTCATGTTCGCGGCGCCTTGCCCGACCAGCTCGCGGTCGAGGTTCGATCGCGGCCCGGTGTGCATCTTGTCGACGGCGACGGCCGAGAGCAGGCTTTCCACGCTGGCGATCAGCGCGATGGTGATGACCGCGACGGCGAACGCGCCCCAGCCGGCGTCCGGGAATTCCGGCGCGAAGCGGATGGTGAGCAAGTCACCCGGGAGGTTGACGCGAGGCAGCGTCATCCCGGCGGCGACGGACAGCACGGTCACCAGCGCGATCGCGGCGAGCGGGCCGGGCACCTTGCGGACGGACTCGGGAAGCCGCGGCCAGAGCAGCAGGATGCCGATGGTGAGCACGCCGATCAGCGCGGCGGTGTCGTGGTGCCCGACGATCTGCGCGGGCAGTTCGGCGATGTTCTTGAGCGCCGAGCTCTGGGCCGTTCCGCCGAGTACGACGTGAAGCTGGCCGAGGACGATCGTGACGCCGATTCCGGCGAGCATGCCGTGGACGATGGCCGGCGAGATCGCGAGCGCCGCGCGGGCGATGCGGCTCAGGCCGAGCAGGATCTGGAGCGCGCCCGCGGCGACGGTGATCGCGCAGGTGGTCGCCCAGCCGAAGGTCGCGATGGTCTCGGCCATGATCACCGTCAACCCGGCGGCCGGGCCGCTGACCTGGAGAGCAGAGCCGCCGAGGGCTCCGGCGACCACACCTCCCACCACGGCGGCGATCAACCCCGCGACGATCGGCGCCCCTGACGCGAGCGCGATCCCGAGTGACAGCGGGACGGCGACGAGGAACACCACCAACGAGGCGGGCAGGTCGTGCCGGAGCACGGCGAGAGGTTTTTTGATGATCACCATCATGATCACCAGGAAACTGATGAATTGTCCGATATGCACCACCCTATCGAGTGAATATCACCCTGCAGGCGAGTGGTGTGGCCCACTTTCGGCCCGTTTTGTTGCCCGGAGATGTCTCCAGCATTGCGAAAAGCCTTACAGGCTCCCGAATTCTGGGATGTACCGGTCGGCCGCCCGGTCAACTCGACCGTCCGTGAAGGCCTCCTTCCCTACCCTGAAGGTAGGCAAGGAGGCCTTCACGGACTTGCGGAGAACTCAGGACTTCACCGGGGTCGCCGCCGAGGTGAACGACCGCAGCGCCTCGTCGAGCAGGTACACGTTCGCCTTCCCGACGTCGAAGTACATCCCCGTCAGCCGGAGTTCGCCACGCGCCAGCGCGGCCTCCACCACCGGGTACGAGCGCAGGTTTTCCAGTTGCTGCACCACGTTGTGCAACGCCAGCAGATCCGCCTCGTGGCCGGGACGGACACCGTCGAGCAGCACCGGCCCTTCGCTTTCCCTGCGCCGCATCGTCGCCTCGCCGTGCCGCAGCCAACCACCGAGGTGCACGAGACCGGAGGGCGCGTCACCGAGCAGCGCCTTCATCGCCCCGCAGCCGGAATGCCCGCACACCACCACTTCCCGCACCCGCAGCAGCCCGACGGCGTACTCGATCGCCGCCCCCACCGAGAAATCCGCCTCGGCACTGGCGTGCGGGACGAGATTTCCGATGTTCCGCACGGTGAACAGGTCCCCCGGCCCGCTGGTGGTGATCAGGTTCGGCACGATCCGCGCGTCGCCACAGGTGACGAACAACGTATGCGGCCGCTGCCCGTTCGCCAGTCCGTCCCACGTGCTCCGCAGCAGCGGCGCCGTCCGCCGCTGGAATTCCGAAGCACCACGGCACAACGGAACACTGCCGCCGCGCTGGCTCGGCAGTTCGAGATGTCCGGCCTGCCATTCCGACCACGGCGCGAGCCATCGCGGCACCACGCGCGAGGCGACGCCGCGCCGTACGGTCGGGACGCCCGCCTTCCCGCGTCCGAACCACGGATGCCCGATCTCGTCGACGATCACGGTCCCCCCGGCGCGTTCGTACGCGCGCTGCCAGCCGCGCAAGCAGTCGAAGGCGGCGTGGTCGAGGTAGTCGACGAACAGTTCGAGCGTCACCTCCGAACGTCCGGGGACTTCGGCGAGGACGGTCGTGAGCCTTGGCACGGAAAGGAAAGTGAGCGCGCCTTCGATGACGACGCGGCTCCGCGGGCCGTCCCGTTCGACGTGGACCCCGGAGAACAGCATCCGGCGCAGCATCAGCGCGAGCGCCACCACGATC
Source organism: Amycolatopsis sp. NPDC000009 (assembly GCF_055563465.1). Taxonomy (NCBI): domain Bacteria; kingdom Bacillati; phylum Actinomycetota; class Actinomycetes; order Pseudonocardiales; family Pseudonocardiaceae; genus Amycolatopsis; species Amycolatopsis sp. NPDC000009. The sequence goes on along the minus strand of NZ_JBVHDI010000014.1, from coordinate 95,052 downwards.
CCCGCGGCGACACCGGTGAGCAGGTCGACCGCGACCGCGCCGAGCAGGGTCGCGAGGTAGACCGGCAGGTCGCCGTGACGGCGGACCTCACGGAGATTGGTGAGGTTGACCAGTTTCGCGCCGACGTAGACGAGGAGGCCGGCGAGCGCGGCCAGCGGGATCAGACGCAGCGCGCCCGCCAGGAACAGGCAGCAGCCGAGGATCCAGACGCTGTGCAGGATCGCCGACATCCGGGTGCGGGCGCCCGCTTCGAAGTTGGTCATGGTGCGTACGACGACGCCGGTGACCGGGAATCCGCCGAGCGACCCGGAGGCGGCGTTCGCCAGGCCCTGCCCGATCAGTTCGCGGTTGAGGTCGGTGCGCGGCCCCTCGCGCAGTTTATCGATGGCGACGGCGGAGAGCAGGCTCTCCAGGCTGGCGATGAGCGCGATGGAGAGGACGGCGGCGACGATCGCGGCCACGGAACCGGACGGCGCCTCGGGGACGAAACCCAGCCCTGGCAAGCCGTTCGGGAGGTCGACACGCGGCAGGTCCATCCCGGCCGCGACGGAAAGGCCGGTCGCCAGCGCGACGGCGGCGAGCGGGCCGGGAACGCGGCGCACCGAACGCGGCATCCGGGTCCAGGCCAGCAGAACACCGACGGTGACGACACCGATCAGTGCGGCCTGGTCGTGGTGCCCGACGATCCGGCCCGGCAGCGCGAGGACGTTCTCGATCGCGGAACTCCGCGGCGTGCCACCGAGTACGACGTGCAGCTGGCCGAGGACCAGGATCAGGCCGATCCCGGCGAGCAGGCCGTGCACGATGGCGGGCGAGATCACCAAGCTCGCCCGCGCGACGCGGCAGACGCCGAAGAGGATCTGGACCACGCCCGCCGCGGCGGTGATGGCGCAGGTGGCCGCCCAGCCGAAGGTGGCGATGGTCTCCGCGATGACGATGGTCAGCGCGGCGGAGGGACCGCTGACTTGCAGAACGGAGGCGCCGAAGAGGCTCGCGACGATTCCGCCGACGACGGCGGAGACGAGTCCGGCGAGCAAGGGGGCCCCGGCGGCGTGTGCGACGCCGAGCGAAAGCGGGACGGCCACGAGGAAGACGACGACCGAAGCCGGGAGGTCGTGGCGAAGGTTCTTCAGGAGGGTCGTTGCGGGATTGCGGCGGCCCGGAGGCCCGGTGTCGTGCTCGTCACCAACGAAGTCGATCATGGGGGCAGGAAACCCGATCCGCGCGCAAAAGTCCGCTACGCAAAGGTTTCTCAGGTTTGCTTGTGCACCAGGGAACTAGGACAAACCACGCTTTCACGACAAAGGGTCCGAGTTGGACCTCGATCGGACTCGCCCGTTCGCTTGACCAAGATCAACTCGCGACCACGCTCTGTACCCAGCGTGGCCTCTCCGGTTTGCTGTGGCCGCTGTCACACTCTTTGGGTTGAATTTCGCCGTTTTTACGCTTTTTGTGCGGCCGAGACCATTGCGGAGGTGATCGCGGCGAGGTCGCCCGCATCGGAGATGTACGGCGGCATCGTGTAGATCAGATTCCGGAACGGGCGCAGCCAGACCCCGTTCGCGGTGAGGATCTCGGTCGCCACCGCCATGTCCACGGGATGGTCCAGTTCCACCACGCCGATGGCGCCGAGCACCCGCACATCGACGACGGCGGGCAGTTCGCGAGCCGGTTCGAGCCCGGCCTTCAGCGCCGCCTCGATCCGCGGGACGTCGGACTTCCAGCCACCCTCGGCCAGGATCCCCAGCGAGGCGTTGGCGACGGCCGAGGACAGCGGGTTCGCCATGAACGTCGGACCGTGCGCCAGCACCGGCAGCTCGCCGCGCGAGATCCCGTCGGCGACCTCCGGCGTGCACAGCGCCGCCGCCATCGTGAGGTATCCACCGGTCAGCGCCTTGCCGAGGCACAGGACGTCCGGCGTGACGCCGGCGTGTCCGGCGGCGAACATCGTGCCGGTGCGGCCGAAACCGGTGGCGATCTCGTCGAAGATGAGCAGGACGTCGTTGGCCTCGGTGATCTCGCGCAGCGCGCGCAGGTACGCGGGCGGGTGGAACCGCATTCCGCCGGCACCCTGCACCACCGGCTCGACGATGACCGCGGCCAGCTCGCCCGCGTGCCGCTCGATCTCGATCGCGAGCAGTTCGAGGTACGCCGGATCCGGCTCGTCGGCGAAACCGCCGGGCGGTTTGGGCAGGAACAGCTGGTCCGGCAGGATCCCGCGCCACAGCGAGTGCATCCCGCCCTTGGGATCGCAGACGCTCATCGGCGTGAACGTGTCGCCGTGGTAACCGCCGCGCCAGGTCATCAGGCGCCGCTTTTCCTTGCGCCCCACCGACTGCCAGTACTGCAGGCACATCTTGACGGCGACCTCGACCGACACCGACCCGGAATCGCACAGGAAGACGTGCCGCAGCCCGTCCGGCGCGAGGTCGACCAGCGTCTTCGCCAGCCTGATGGCCGGTTCGTGGGTGAGGCCGCCGAACATCACGTGGCTCATCCGGCCCGCCTGCTCGGCCAGCGCCGCGTCCAGCACCGGGTGCCGGTAGCCGTGGATCGCCGCCCACCAGGACGACATGCCGTCGACCAGCTCACGGCCGTCGTCGAGGGTGAGCCGGACACCGCTCGCCTCACGCACGAGCAGGGAATCGATCGTGCTCGGCATCGGCCCATACGGGTGCCAGACGTGTTCCGCGTCGAGCGCGAGGAGTTCGGCGGAGTCCATCCGGCGACCCTACGACACCCTCACCTCAGCGCAGGCGCACAGGGAGGGTTTCCAGCCCGTGGACGAGGGTGCTTTCCCGCCACCTCAAGGTTTCCGGCCCGGCGTCCAGGCTCAGCGCCGGAAACCGCTCCAGCAGCCCGCGCAACGCGATCCCGGCCTCCAGCCGGGCCAGCGGGGCGCCGACGCAGTAGTGGATGCCGTGCCCGAACGCGAGATGCCCGGTCGCCGACCGTGTGACGTCCAGCCGGTGCGGGTCCTCGAACCGTCCGGCGTCGCGATTCGCGCCGAGCAGGGAGACGAGCACGAATTCACCCGCCGGGATCTCGACGTCACCGACCGGGACGGGTTCCTTGGTGAACCGGATGGTCGCCAGGTGGATCGCGCCGTCGTAGCGCAGGAACTCTTCGATCGCGCCGGGCAGCAGGGCGGGATCGGCACAGAGCGCGGCCAGCTGTTCCGGCTCCCGAAGCAGCGCGAAGACGCTGTTCGCGATCAGGTTGACCGTCGTCTCGAAGCCCGCCACCAGCAACAGGAACGCCATCGCCAGCAATTCCTCCGCGGAGAGCGAATCACCCTCGTCGCTGGCGTGGATCAGTCCCGAAAGCAGGTCTTCGGCGGGTTCGGCTCGCTTCTCCTCGATGAGGTCGACGAGGTACGCGTGCATCTTCGCCGCCGCGGCCTGGAGTTCCTCCGGCGTCGACCAGGCGACCATCGTGTTCGACCACGTCGCGAACGCGGGCTGGTCGCCCGCGTGGACACCGAGCAGTTCGCAGATCACCCGGATCGGCAACGGGACGGCGAAGGCCGGCAACAGGTCGACGTGCTCGGCGTCGCCGATGCCGTCCAGCAGTTCCGCGGTGATCTGCTCGATCCTCGGCCGCAGCCGGGAAACCGTACGCGAGGTGAAGGCCTGGTTGACCAGTTTGCGCAGCCGGGTGTGGTCCGGCGGATCCGTGTTGAGCATGTGCCCGCCGAGCGCGCGTACCGCGCTGTCGGCCGCCGATTCGAAGCCGTCGCGTTCGAAGAGCCGCCGGATGGCCGCCGGATCCTTGCCGACGCGGGAATCCGAGAGGACCGCTCGGGCTTCGGCGTATCCGGTGACGATCCAGACGTCCAGGCCGCGCGGCATCCGCACCTTGCGGGCCGGGCCCTCTTCGCGCAGCAGCGCCGAAACCCGGTGCGGTTCCTGGACGAGATCCTCGGCCAGGTTCTTCGGTTCCCCCATCGGTACGCCTCCCCCGGCGCGCCGGTCAGCGTTCGGCCAGCGCGGCCACCACTCGCTCGGTCACTTCGGTCCAGTATGCCCGCTGTTCCTCGCGCTCGTCGGCGCCCGCGAGCCACTCCTGGTGGAAGCGGAGCGTGGTCTTCTGCTCGGTTCCGCTCACCGTGATCTGCAGGGTCGAGTCGTGGTCCCAGTCCTTCGGCCGCCAGGTCAGGCGGAGCTTGTCGCCCTCGGAGCGGCCGCGGATCTCGCCGGTCGTCCCGTTCGCCGTCTCGTACGCCGCGCCCAGCTCGGTGCCGAGCTCGGCGCCAGGCCCGAGCCAGATGCCCACGCCCTCGCGTCCGACCAGGAAGTCCCACACCTGGGCGCCGGTGTACGGCACCGTCTGGGAAACGCCTACCTGCCAACCACTCCCGGCTGTTTTGGCCGTTGCTTTTGCCACCTGGCCATCATCCCATCGGGTGTACCGTGCGACGGTCACCGGTCCGGGTGGAGGATCTCTGTCTGTGCGCTACCGTCCGATTTCTCCCGCTCTGCTGGTCTCCGAACTGACCCAGCGCATCACGGCGATCACGGGCCGCCGCCGGATCGCGGTCGCGATCGACGGCGCGGCCGGTGCGACCAACACCACAGAACTCGCCGACGCCCTGGTCGATCCCCTGCGGGTCGCCGGTCACGCGGTGTTGCGGGTCTCGGCGAACGACTTCCTCAGGCCGGCCTCGCTGCGCTTCGAACGCGGCAAGGAAGACCCGGATTCGCGTTACACCGACTGGCTCGACCTCGGCGCCCTGCGTCGCGAGGTGCTGGACCCGCTCGCCGACGACGGCAGCGGGCAGGTTCTCCCGTCGCTGTGGGATCCGGTCCGCGATCGCGCCACCCGTGCCGGACGCGTCGCCCTGCCCGAGGGCGGCGTCGTCCTGCTGAACGGTGAATTCCTGTTCGGGGCCGGGCTCGCCTTCGACCTGAGCGTGCACCTGTGGCTCTCACCGGCCGCGCTCAAGCGGCGGATACCCGAGGAATGGGCGCTGCCCGCGTACGAACGCTACGAACGGGAAGTCGACCCGTCGGCGCTGTCCGACGTGGTGATCCGCGTCGACGATCCGAAGCATCCGGCGCGCTACGAACCCTGACTCCTCACCGCACCGCCGCGACGGGGTCGCCGTCGAGCAGCCCGGAAAGCCTGTTCGCCATGGTGTCCCACCGCCAGTTCTCGCCGACCCAGTCGCGGCCGGCGGCGCCCATCCGCCGCGCCCGCACCGGATCCGCCAGCAACGCGGCCAGCGTCTCCCGAAGCTGCTGCTCGTCACGGCCATCGACGACGTGCCCGGTGACCTCGTCCAGCACCGTTTCCGGCGCGCCACCGGAATTACCGGCGACGACCGGCAGCCCGGTCGCCGAAGCCTCCAGGTACACGATGCCGAGGCCTTCGACGTCGAGGCCTTTCCCCCGCGTCCGCGCCGGCATCGCGAAGACGTCACCCGCGTTGTAGTGCGCGGGCAGCTCCTTCCACGGCACCGACCCGGTGATGACGACGCTGTCTTCGACGCCGAGCGCCTCGACGAGCCCGGTGAGGGTCTTGCGGTACGGTCCGCCGCCGACGAGCAGCAGCGCCGCGTCCGGGATCCGCTTGCGGAGCTCGGGCAGGATCTTGATCAGCATGTCCTGGCCCTTGCGCGGGACCAGCCGCGAAACGCAGACGATCGTCGGACGGTCGCCGAGCCCGTGCCGCTCGCGGATCTCCTTGCCCGCGGCCGGATCCGGGCGGTACAGCGAGGTGTCCACGCCGCACGGGAGCATCTCCAGCCCCGCCATCGGGCCGAAAGCGGCCGAGAACCGGGAGCGCGTGTACTTGCTGACGTAGGTGATCACGTCGACGGTGTCGCCGATCCGCCGCAACGCCTGGCGGGAACCCGGCAGCATCGACCAGCCGACCTCGTGACCGTGCGTGGACGCCAGGACCCGCCGGGCGCCCGCCGACCGCAGCGGATGCCCCAGCAACGCCAGCGGCGCCGCGGCGCCGAACCAGACGGCCTCGCAGTCGCGGGCGCGCATGATCTCCTTGGCCCGTTTGAGCACGTCCGGCGTCGGCAGCATCAGCGACGTCGGGTGGCGCACCACCTCGAACGGGGCGGCGGCGTCGAACTCGCCGTGCGAGCCGGTGCTCGATTCCCAGGACGGCGCGTAGACGACCAGGTCGTCGGCGGGGAGGCGGGTGGCCAGCGAGTTCAGGTAGTTCTGGATGCCGCCTGGCCGGGGCGGGAAGTCGTTGGTCACCAGCAGGGTCCTCAGCACCCCTGCAGGCTACTTGGCCCGCCGCATACGAAAGGGGCGGCACCGCCTGCGCGGTACCGCCCCTTGTCGTCTGTTCGTCAGGCCGTCGGGCGACGGGCGCCGACGTAGTTGTTCTGCAGCGGCGACACCTTGACGACGTCACCGGTGGTCGGCGCGTGCACCATCATGCCGTTGCCGACGTACATGCCGACGTGCGAGACCGGCGAGTTGTAGAACACCAGGTCGCCCGGCTGGAGCTGCGAACGCTGCACCGCGGCGCCGAAGGTCGACTGCTGACGGCTGGAGCGCGGCAGGGTGAGCCCGGCCTGCTTGTACGCCCAGAGCATCAGACCGGAGCAGTCGAAGGACGACGGACCGGTGTCGCCCCAGCCGTACGGGCTGCCGAGCTTGCTCTTCGCGGCCGCCAGTGCGGTCGCGGCGGCGGGACCCGGGGCGGGCACGTTGGGGAACGCGCCGCCCTTGTCCTTCTGAGCGTTGCGATCCGAGGCGCTGAGGTTGTTGCTCGCGCGCTGGATCTCCGCGAGCTGGTCGTTCAGCGTCTTCTGCCGCGCTTCGATGTCCGTGGTCAGCTTGGCGGCCGTGTCACGGGCGGCGGTGGCCGCGTTCTGCGCGTCCGCCGCCTGCTTGGCAGCGGCCGCGGCCTGGGCGACGGCACCGCTCAGGTTGTTCAGCGCGGTGTTCTTGTTCGCGGCGAGGACCTCGAGTGCCGAGGAACGCTCCAGGAAGTCCTGGGTCGACGCGCCCGACAGCAGCGACGACAGCTTGTTCAGCTGCACACCGCTGGTGAAGGAGGCACCGGCGAACTTGTTCACCTCGGCCTGGAACGTCTTCTCGTCACCGGCCGCTTTGACACCGAGTTCCTTGGCGGCGGCGGCGTCGGCTGTCGCCTTGTCGAGCTCGCTCTGCTTCGCGGCGAGGTCGTCCTTCGCCTTGAGGAGGTCTTCGTTCGCCTTCTCCGCCTGCGCCGCGAGGTCGCGGTACTTGGCGAGCGCGTCCGAGCCGGACGGGGGTTGCTGGAGGGCGGGGCCTGGGGCTGCAGTGGCCGGGGCCTGGACGACGGTCACCGCGGTGATCACCGCGGCCGCGGCCAAAGCTCCTGACACCACGCGCTTCACTGGATGCGACTGCACGGTCGCGCGTGTCTCCTTTGCTGTCGGCCACCGACTCGGAACCCGGGACGAAGAGGTCGGGGGCCCTCTTCCGCGAAGCCGCGTCGCCGGCCGTGAGGCCCGCGCGGTTCCCCGCGTTCCCGCCTTGCGCCTGGCCGAGAGCTATCGCAACAGGTTTGGCGCACGGCTGGTTCTGATGCAACTCCCCGACAAAGCTGCCTCGGTGGCGATCCCGTGTCGTCGTCTGGCGACGACTTCCGGCCACGAGATCTCGGACAGGTTACGAAACCACGGGCACGACGTCCACCATGGCAGGCGCAAAAACTCTGCGTGATGCGCCGAAACACCTTCGGACCAGCATGAGCGGAAAGATGTGACGGGCGTTACATCCTGGGACCTGTCGCGACTACCTACCGTTCACCTGATCGGATCGACCACTCGTCGAATGTCCCGGTAGTGGCGTGTCTCAGGCGGTTTTCCGGCGCTCCTGCTCCACGATCGCGACCATCCGGAGGCGCGGGACCATCCCCGCTTCCGCGAGCGCGTCGACCGCTTTCCGTTCGTCGGCGTCCCATTCGAGCGACGGCGGCGCGCCGAGGAGGACGCTGACGACACAGTCATGACATGCGTCACCGCGGACCGCGCACCGGTCGCAATCGATGACGAGCGTCTCTATGTCCGCTATATCGGCGATGGCCTTGTCGTGCATCTCGGGCTCCTCACTTTCAGTGGTGAGGTGCACATTAAGAGCGACCACCGACAGTTTCGGTCTCGTGAGCCCACCGAGACGGCACCTGCGTCCGGCCCGATCACGCGTGATCAGAGCCGTAACTCACGTGATCAGAGGCGTAACTCGCGGGTTTGGACCAGGTACGCCTTCGATCACGCGAGTTACGTCTCCAGTCACGCGAGTTACGCCTTCGATCACGCGTGTTTCGGGAACTAGACCCGGCTGAGCCGTGAAACCAGCACCGCCGACGGCACCGGGTGCGCGCCCTTGCGCCGCACCGAGTCCGCCACCGCCCGGTCCGTGCTCGCGACCACCATCGGCCGCCCTGGCGGCTCCGCCGCGACCAGGGACCGGATGACGTCGTCCGCGAGGACACCGCGTTCGGAGAACAGCACCCGCACCCCGCGCGGCACCGCCGCGGGCACGGAAAGCACACCGGCGCCGTCGAACACCACGGTGACCTCGGCCGAAGTCCGCGCGGCGAGCGCGGAGAGCTGGTGGATCAGCCGGTCTCGCTGGTCCGAAAGCGCCAGCTCCGGATATCCGGTCTTCGTGACGTTGTAGCCGTCGACGATCAGGTGCACGTTGGGCAGCGCGAGATGCCGGTCGAGCCCGGTGACGTCCTGGATCTTGCCGCCCGCCCCGATACCCGACGTCGCGCCGCGGACCATGTCCGCCGGCCGCTGTCCCCGCGCGCTCACCGAAAGTTCCCGGCGCAGCCCGCCGACGGCGCCTTCGATCGTGTCCAGCAGCAGCCCGAGCCGGACCTCGTCGGCCTGACGCGCCTCGCGGGCGGACTGACGGGCGATCTCGGCGTCCGTGACGGCCTTCTCCGCCCGTGCCCGCTCTGCCGCGACACGCTGCCTCTCACGGTCCAGCTGGGCCTTCAGTGCCTTGATCTCCTCGGCGCTCTCAGCGCCGCCGCTTTCCAGCTGAGCATGGGCCTCTGCGACGGCGTCCTTCGCCTGGCGCAGCTGAACGCCTTGTTCCCGCAAGCGCTTCAGCAGCTTCTCGACCTCGGCGTCGCGTTCTCCCCGCGCGCCACTCGCGATCTCCTTGGCCTCGCGCAACTCTTCGCGCAGCTGGGCCAGTTCGGCCTCCAGCCGCTGGTTGCGGGCCAGTGCGGCGTCGCGTTCGGCGCGCAACGCCGTCTCCTCGGCGTTCTTCGCCACCAGCCGGACCCGGCCGGCCGCGCCCGCTTCGCCGAGGAGCACGGCGGCGGCCGCGGCGGCGACGGAATCGGGGGCGTTCGGGTCGAGGGCGTCCTTGCGGTGGTCGCGCAGCCATTCGGTGACCGCGACCCGGAACTGCGAAGACTCCCCCAACGCGGCGAGCAACGCCGTCCCGCCGAGTTTCGCGCGTTTCGCCGGGGCGAATTTCGCGACCGGGCGCAGCTGCCTCGGCACGTCGGCGGACGGCAGTTTGCCGACGGCGGCGGCCGCCAGCTCGGCGATCCGCTCCCGTACGGTTTCCGGCAAGGCCGTCCAGCCTTCGGCGGGCACCTCTTCGGACGTCTCCTCCGCGCCCGCGGACGCCACGACACCCGAGGGGCCACCGATGGCGTCCTCGGGCGTTTCGGGCACTGCGGGCTGCGGTTGCATCGCTCCAGCGTAGGCCCCATCCCCTCGGGGCGCGCTCGATGGGACACCCCGGGATTGTCGGTGCCCGCCCCTACTGTGCCCGACCATGGACACCGGACGGCGGCCCGGCGCGGCGCAACTCGCCTTCGACGAGCTGGGAACTCCTTTGCGGGACATCACTTTCGTCGTATTCGACCTGGAGACCACGGGGACGAAACCCGGTCCGGACGGGATCACCGAGATCGGGGCGGTCAAGATCCGCGCCGGCGAGGTCGTCGGCGAATTCGCCACCTTCGTCAATCCGGGGATGCCGATCCCGCCGCAGATCGTCGAGCTCACCGGCATCACCGGCGCGATGGTCTACGACGCTCCCCGCATCGAGCGCGTGCTGCCGGCGTTCCTCGAGTTCATCTCCGGTGCCGTGCTCGTCGCGCACAACGCCGCCTTCGACACCGGCTTCATGCGAGCGGCCTGCGAGGGCCACGGATACCACTGGCCGAAGACGGCCGTCGTCTGCACGGTCCGGCTCGCCCGCCGGGTCATCTCCCGCGACGAGACGCCCAGCTACCGGCTTTCCGCACTGGCCGCGTTGTTCGGCGCGCGCACGACGCCCAACCACCGAGCGCTCGCGGACGCGCGCGCCACCGTCGACGTCCTGCACGCCCTGCTCGAACGGGTGGGCAACCTCGGCGTCCACACCCTCGAGGAGCTGCTGGACTATCTGCCCGAGGTGACCGCCGCCCAGCGCCGCAAACGTTCGCTCGCCGAGCATCTGCCGTCGAGGCCCGGCGTCTACCTGTTCCGCGGCCCGAGCGACGAGGTCCTCTACGTCGGGACGTCGTCCGATCTGCGCCGCCGGGTCCGCCAGTACTTCACCGGTTCGGAGAGCCGCGGCCGGATCCGGGAGATGGTCGCGCTGGCCGAACGGGTCGACGCGGTCGAATGCGCGCACGCGCTGGAGGCCGCCGTCCGGGAGCTGAGGCTGATCGCCGCCCACCGCCCGATGTACAACCGCCGTTCCAAGAACCCACGGCACTCGTGGTGGGTCGCGCTGACCGAGGAGGCGTTCCCGCGCCTGTCGGTGGTCCGCATGCCGCGAGACGGGATGCTGGGGCCCTTTCGCACCCAGACCGACGCCCGGACCGCCGCGGACACCCTCGCCGGCGCCTCGGGCCTGCGGACGTGCACCCAGCGCATCTCGGCGACTGCGCCGAACGGGACGCCCTGTGTCCTCGCGGAGCTCGGGCGCTGCGGGGCGCCGTGCGCCGGGAAGCAGACGATCGAGGCGTACCGGCCGAGTGTGCTGGCGGTGTCCGGGCTCATCGCCGGGACGGACGGACGTCCGCTGCGGGCCGCCGCCGATCAGCTGGCCCGGCTGTCCGCGGCGGAGCACTACGAACAGGCCGCTCAGCATCGCGATCAGCTGGCCGGGCTGATCCGCGCGGTCGGCCGGGCGCACCGGCAGTCGGCGCTGGCGGGTATCCCGGAGCTGATCGCCGCCGGGCCGGACGGGAACGGCGGCTGGGAACTGGCGGTGATCCGGCACGGCAGGCTCGCGTCGGCGGGGGTCGCGCGGCGCGGCGTGCCGCCGATGCCGGTGGTCGAGATGCTCGTGGCGTCCGCGGAGACGGTGATCCCGGGGCCCGGCCCGCTTTTCGGCGCGATCCCGGAGGAGATCGGGATCCTCCTGCGCTGGCTGACCCGCCCGGGAGTCCGGCTCGTGCGCACGACGCGTCCCTGGGCGGAGCCCGCCGCCGCGGGCGGCTGGCAGGAGTGGCTCGACCTGGCGGCGAGCGCGACGGCGCTGGAACGAGTGGCGGGCTAGGATCTTCCCTTGGCGGGACCGATGCGGTCTCCCCAAGGGCGCCCCGCGCCCGACGGAGACTTCACCTCGCGCGCCTCTTTCGGGCCGAAGGCCCCCGGAAACGCGATGAAGGGGCGCCCTGCCTGGTCGAGTTGGCGCGACAACGAACACAGGAGGACCCTTTGATCACGGCGATCGTGCTGATCCAGGTCGAAGCCGATGCCATCCCCGAGGCGGCACAGGCGATCGCGGACATCGACGGTGTCCGCGAGGTCTATTCCTGTGCGGGCGATGTCGATCTGATCGCTTCGGTCCGCGTCGCGGCCCATGAGGACCTCGCGGACCTGATCCCGGCGAAGATCGGCAAGGTCCCCGGCGTGCTGAGCACGGTCACGCATATCGCGTTCCGCTCGTACTCGAAGGCCGACAGCGAGTCCGCGTTCGACATCGGCGTCGAAGGCGCCTGAACCTCCCCCAAGTACATGAAGGCCCCCTTCCTTGCGCCTGGCGCAAGGAAGGGGGCCTTCATGTACTTCTGACGAGCTAGTGCCCGGAGGTGATCTCCTTGCGCTCCTCGGACGGCTCGCCACCGATGTCGTCGACCTTGCCGTCGCCGTGCCCGTTGGACCGGGCGCGCTCCAGCGCGATCGTCTCCTCGACCGGGTCCGGGGACCAGGTCGAACCGGCGACGGCGTGCCCGGCCGAGCCGAGCTTGTTCATCTTCTTCGGGACCGACGCGCCCTGGTACTCGAGCGGGATCGCGTGGCCGTGGTCGTCCACCGGGCCGAGCGGCTGGTGGATCTCGATGAACTCACCGTGCGGCAGGCGCTTGATGATGCCGGTTTCGACACCGTGCTCCAGCACCTCGCGGTCGGCCCGCTGGAGGCCGAGGCAGATCCGGTAGGTGATGTAGTAGGCGATCGGCGGGGCCAGCAGCACACCGATCCGGCCCGCCCACGTCGTCGCGTTCAGCGAGATGTCGAAGGCGAACGCGATGATGTCGTTGAAGCCCGACAGCATGATGACCGCGAAGAACGTCAGGGCCATGATGCCCAGCGAGGTCCGGACCGGAACGTCGCGTGGACGCTGCAGCAGGTTGTGGTGCGCGGTGTCCTTGGACAGCTTTCGCTCGATCCAGGGATACATCAGCAGCAACCCGATCAGGATCGGCATCCCGAGCCCACCGGCGAAGAACACCGCCGGGACCGTGTAGTTCCCGAGGTAGAGCTCCCATGCCGGCCAGATCCGGAGCAAACCGTCGGCCCAGGCCATGTACCAGTCCGGCTGAGAACCCGCCGAGACCTGCGCCGCGTTGTACGGGCCGATGTTCCAGATCGGGTTGATCTGGAAGAGGCCCGACATCAGCGCGATGACGCCGGTGACCAGCGCGAAGAACGCACCGCCCTTGAGCGCGAAGACCGGCATGATGCGGACGCCGACGACGTTGGTCTCCTTGCGGCGCACGCCCGGGAACTGCGTGTGCTTCTGGTACCAGACGAGCGCGAGGTGCGCGGCCACCAGGCCGAGCATGATGCCCGGCAGCAGCAGGATGTGGATCGTGTACAGGCGCGGGATGATCTCGTTGCCGGGGAACTCCCCGCCGAACAGCGCCCAGTGGATCCAGGTGCCCATGACCGGCACCGAGAGCACGATGCCCGACAGGGTCGCGCGGATACCGGTACCGGAGAGCAGGTCGTCCGGGAGCGAGTAGCCGAAGAAGCCTTCGAACATGCCCAGGACCAGCAGCAGCGCACCGATGACCCAGTTCGCCTCACGCGGGCGCCGGAACGCGCCGGTGAAGAAGATCCGGAACATGTGCACCATCATCGAGGCCACGAAGATCAGCGCGGCCCAGTGGTGCAGCTGGCGGACGAACAGACCGCCGCGGACGTCGAACGAGATGTCCAGCGTGGTCGCGAAGGCCCGCGACATCTCGACGCCCTGCAGTCCGGTGTAGCTGCCGTTGTAGACGACCTCCTCCATGGAGGGGTCGAAGAACAGCGTGAGATAGACACCCGACAGCAACAGGATGATGAAGCTGTAGAGCGCGATCTCGCCGAGCAGGAACGACCAGTGCGTCGGGAACACCTTGTTGAGCTGGTGCCGCATGCCCTTGGCCAGGTGATACCGGTCGTCGGCCCACTTCGCACCAGCGCCCGCGGCCTTCTCGACCGGGTTCGTCCCCTTCGTCGGGGTGGTGAGTGAACTCATGACTTACGCTCCCAAAAGGCCGGTCCGACGGCCTCGTTGAAGTCTCCGCGCGCGATCAGGTAGCCCTCAGAGTCCACTGTAATCGGAAGCTGGGCCAACGGCCTCGTCGCCGGCCCGAAAATCGGCTTGGCGTAGTGGAGCGCGTCGAACTGCGACTGGTGACAGGGGCAGAGGATGCGGTTGGTCCGCTGCTCGTACAGAGAGGTCGGGCAGCCGACGTGGCTGCAGATCTTCGTGTACGCGTAGTAGTCGCCGAAGTTGTAGTCCTCCTGGCCCTGACGCTTGACGACCTTGGCGGCGTCGGTCGGGCGGAGACGGATCAGCATGACCGGGTTGTCGACGCGTTTGAAGGCGGCCGACAGCGCGTGCTCGTCGTCCTTCTCGGACTCGCGGTACGGGAACACCGTCTCCATCGCGCCCGCGTCGAGGTCCTCGACCTTGACCAGGGAGATCTCGTGCGGACGGCCGGTGTTGCGGCGCAGGTAGACCTTCTCTTCCGGGAAGTTCTTCTGCCAGCCCGAGTGCCACAGCGAGTCGCGGTTCTCGGTGTCCTTCCACGGGTCCTTGATGAAGGACGCGACCGGCAGCGCCGCGACGGCGAGGCCGAGCACACCGGCGCCGGCGCCCGCGGACCGCTTGATCATCGAGCGGCGCGCGATGGTGCTGCGGCTGCCCGAGTCGGCGAGCTGGGCGATGATGGTGGCCTTGTCGACCTCCTTGGAACCGCCGTCCCCGCGCTCCTGGACCGAAACCTCGGCCGGGATGAACTTCTTGGTGTAGAGGATCACACCGATGCCGATGCTGAGCACGGCCAGCCCGAGGGTGACCCCGAGCAGCGGCGTGTACAGCGTGTACTGGGTGTAGCCGTGCGTGCCCGGCTCCTTGTACTCGAACCAGTGCGGCCACGCGATGAGGACCACGAACGCGAGGCCGGACAACGCGGCCAGCACGAACCAGAGGGCGACGGCGCGCTCGGCGCGCTTCTCCGCCCGCGTCCCCTCGACCGGCCACGGCTTCGGGTACTCCACGATCTCGACCCCGTCGAGCGCGGTACCCAGCTTGACGAGCTGGTCGCGATCCATGTCCGCCAACTCCGCCTCTGTCGGCGGCTTCGGCCCTTCGGCGCTCATGCCTTCGATCCAATCCACAACGTCACGCCGATCAGCGCGGCGATCCCGACGATCCACGCGATCGCGCCCTCCGAGGCCGGGCCAAGACCGCCGAGCGAGCTACCGCCAGGAGAGTTTTTCCCGTCACTAACGGACTTCACGAACGCGATGATGTCCTTCTTCTCCTCCGGCGACAGCTGCCGGTCGGAGAACTTGGGCATGTTCTGCGGCCCGGTGAGCATCGCGGTGTAGATCTGCTCTTCCGTGGCCGGGTCCAGGTTCGGGGCGAACTTGCCCGAGGAGAGCGCGCCTCCGCGGCCGGTGAAGCCGTGGCAGGAGGCACAGTTGAGGCGGAAGAGCTCGCTGCCGCGCGCGACGTCCTCGCCGCGCAGCGCGTCACCCTTCTCGGCGGGACGCTGCGCGCCACCGCCGTTGGCCTGGATGTAGGCACCCAGCGCGTTGATCTCGGCCTCGTTCAGCTTCGGCGGCTTCCGCTGCGCCTGGGCTTCCTGGCGGACCGCCGGCATACGGCCGGTGGAGGTCTGGAAGTACACGGCCGCGTCGCCGATGCCGATGAGGCTCGGGCCACGGTCCGTGACACCTTCGAGCTTCGGCCCGTGACATTCGATACACGTGTTGTTGTAGAGCTTCTCGCCCTCGCGCAGGAGGGCGGATTCGCCCTGCGCCTGCGCGGTCTGCGGCTCCGGGGCGAAAACGGCGTACAACCCGCCCACGCTCAGCAGCGCGATCCCGAGCGCCAGCGCGCCGGCGAACCGCCTGCGAGCCTTCGACCGCTTGCGGAAGCGGCGCTGCGCCGAATCCCGCCTCCGCGCGGAAGAATCCGTCGGCGGAGTGTTGTTCTTGCTGGAGGTCATCTTGCGGCAACCCTTGCTGTCAGTTCAGGCCGATAGGTCGTGGTGGCGGCTTCGTTCACGGAAGGATGTAGATCACCGCGAACAGGCCCACCCACACGATGTCGACGAAGTGCCAGTAGTACGACACGACGATCGCCGAGGTGGCCTGAGCCGGGGTGAACTTGCTCAGCTTGGTGCGGATGAGCAAGTACACGAACGCGACGAGCCCGCCGATGACGTGCAGGCCGTGGAACCCGGTCGCGAGGTAGAAGACCGTGCCGTACGCGCCGGACGGGATCGTCAGACCCTCGTGAATCAGGTTGATGTACTCGTAACCCTGGCCACCCACGAAGATCGCGCCCATGATCAACGTGATGATGTACCAGCGGCGGAGGCCGAACACGTCACCCTTTTCGGCGGCGAAGACGCCGAACTGGCAGGTGAACGACGACGCCACGAGGATCACGGTGAACGGGATCGCCAGCGCGATGTTCAGGTGGAAGGGCTCACCGTGCAGCGGCGGCGGCCATTGGCCGGACGCGTTCTGCGCCTTCACGGTGAAGAACATGGCGAACAGTCCGGCGAAGAACATCAGTTCGCTGGACAGCCACACGATGGTGCCGACACTGACCATGTTCGGCCGGTTCAGCGAGTGGACCCGCTGGCTGATGGTGGGAGCTGCCGTTGTCACGCGTCGCATTATGTCCTCTCACGCACGGGGCCCGCCGGGTGGGTCCACGGCGGGTCGCGTGCGTGTCGGGTCACATCTGAACGAAAGTGGGAACAGGGCTACTCATGGGTTTACTAGATCGGCTTCGTGACCTGGTCAAGAAGCCGAAGCTCCCAGGCCTGACCGTCGACACGCCCGGCGTGGAGATCGTCGTGGAGGCCTTCGATCCCGCCGAGGCGGATTCCTCGGCGTTGGCGAGATCACCCGCTTGGGTCGCCGAAGCGCCGGCGATCCTTCGCCATCACCTGAAACTGCCGCCCGAAAAGGTGGCGGAGGCGGCCTCGATCCTCGCCCAGGACGGCTGGGAGCTGCGAGAACAGGGTCACGAAGGCGATTTCGCCCTGGCGCACGCGGTGCGGGTCCAGACCCTCGACGCGCTGCACTGCGCGCAGGAACGGTCACGGATGGCGGGCCTCGCGCAGCGGCTCGGCGGGGATTCGCTGGGGTGGGACGCGCTCCAGCCGTCGGGTGCGTCCACGTGATGTCGGTCATGGCGGATAACATCGCGGGGTCGACATGACTAGACGAGGCGGAGGCGCGCTCATGGGCGAGCAGGCGATGCGGATCCTGGTGTTCAGCCACAAGGCGGAGGTACGCGAGGCGATCATCAACGCCGTCGGCCGCAGGCCCGCCGCCGACCTCGGCCGGGTGGACTACACCGAGGCGTCCGGCATCTCCGAGGTCCTCGTCGAGATGGACGCGGGCAACGTGGACCTGGCCATCCTCGACGGCGAGGCGCAGCCGACCGGCGGCATCGGGCTGACCCGCCAGCTGAAGAACGAGATCGAGGACTGCCCGCCGATCGTGGTGTCGGTGCGGCGCAAGGACGACCGCTGGCTCGCGACCTGGTCGCAGGCCGACGCGGTGCTGGTCCACCCGCTCGACCCGCTGACCGCCGCCGAAACCGTCGCCGACGTGCTGCGCGCCCGGCGGGTGCCGGCCGTGCACGGCTGAGCCGATGGGCTCGGCAGCCAAGACCTGGCCGTCCCTGCTCAATCAGCTCATCGCGCGCGCGGATCTGTCCGAGGAGGACACCGCGTGGGCGATGGACCAGATCATGAGCGGGGCGGCGACGCCCTCCCAGATCGCCGGGTTCGCCGTCGCGCTGCGTGCGAAGGGTGAGACACCGGCGGAGATCTCCGGCATGGCCGACGCCATGCTGGCGCACGCCAAACGGGTGACCATCGACAGGCCGTCGGTGGACATCGTCGGGACCGGCGGCGACCGGTCCAACTCGGTCAACATCTCCACCATGGCCACGGTGGTGACGGCCGCGGCGGGCGCCCCGGTGGCCAAGCACGGCAACCGGAGCGCTTCGTCGAAGTCCGGCGCGGCCGACGTGCTGGAGGAGCTGGGCGTCACCATCGACCTGCCGCCCGACATGGTCCAGCGCAGCGTGAACGAACTGGGAATCGGCTTCTGCTTCGCGCCGAAGTTCCACCCCGCCCTGCGTCACGCCGGCCCGACGCGCGGCGAGCTCGGCGTGCCGACGACGTTCAACCTGCTGGGCCCGCTGACCAACCCGGCGCAGCCGCGCAGTTCGCTGATCGGCTGCGCGTACGAGGACAAGACCCGGGTGCTGGCCGAGGTGTTCGCAAGGCGCGGCATGACCGTGCTGCTCGTGCGCGGCGACGACGGGCTGGACGAGATCACGACCACGACCACGAGTTCGGTGTGGGTGGTCTCCGGCGGCGAGATCACCGAGCGGAGCTTCGACCCCGCGTCGCTGGACATCCCCAGGGTGACCGCGGAAGACCTGCGCGGCGGCGACGCCGCGCACAACGCTGAAGTCTTCCGTCAGGTGATGTCCGGGAAGACCGGGCCGGTGCGGGACGCGGTGCTGCTCAACTCGGCGGCCGCGCTGGCGGCCTTCGCCGGGTTCTCGGGGTCGTTGGAAGACGATCTGGCCGCCGGGTTCGCGCGGGCGGCCTCGGCCGTCGATTCGGGCGCGGCGGCGGACCTGCTGAACCGGTGGATCGCCTTCGCCTGACCCTTTGCCATCCGAGGTCAGGCGAAGTTCTCGGCCAAGGACGCGAGATAGGTCCAACGTCGGTTCACGCACATCCAAGGCCACAGGGCCCGGTTTCGCTTCGCTTCAAAGGTCGACGTCTCAATGAGGAGAATCACCTTGAGCATATTCGCTGTAATATGGACCGGTATCGCTTCGAGCTTCACCGCATCCCTGGTGTGGATTTTCGCATTGAGGGCCATACGTCCAAGGCTGGCCATTTCGCCGATGATCGCCTACGAAAATACTTCAGACGGAGGACGTCAGTACACCGTCAAGCTTGTCAATTCGAGCAGGAACGCAGCCGTCGATGTCCGTGTCGAACTGGTCGCCGTGCAAGCACAGTCAACGCAGGGCGGGCAGGTCATGAACCGTACTTACCACGACCTGGCGGAGCCGAACCCGCTTCTGATACAGGGCAGAAAGCGAAACAAGTCCAGCCCATGGAACCTGAGCGCCTATCGAATCAGAACTTCAGCACCATTGCATGAACTGTTCGGACGCGGAGATGAACATATCCGAGTGCGAGTACATGCGAAGCATGAAATCTCGGGGATAGGACGAACTTTCGAACGCTACTACCATCATCCTGAATCGGAATTGACCTCCGGCCGGTTCACACGTGGAAACAGTATCGAAGTCGTCCCTCACGACACCGGCGACTCATGACTTCGAGCCGCCGCTCAAGGACATATGGCCTGGGCGTGTTGATGAAGGATTCGGGACACTGAACGTCCCAAATCCTTCATCAACAGCCCCAGACCAAACCGATCCTGAGACCGACCGGACGAAACGCGTCGGTCACGAGGCGGTGCTGAACCGCGCCCGGTAAGCCGTAGGCGTCAGTCCCGTGGCGCGCCGCAGCTGGGTCCGCAGATTCGCCGCGGTACCGAAGCCCGACGCCCGCGCCACTAGGTCCAGCCGCTGCTCCCCGCGCTCGATCAGCCGGCACGCCAGCGCGATCCGTTCCGTGGTGAGCCACGCCAGCGGCGTCGTCCCCAGTTCGGCGCGGAACCGCCGGTGCAGGGTCGCCTGGCTGGCCGCCGCCCGCGCAGCGAGGTCGGCGACGGTGAGCGGGCGGTCCAGCCGTTCACGCGCCCAGGCGAGCACCGGCGCCAGCGAGGTGTCCGGCACCGGCGGCAGTGGACGCTCGACGAACTGCCGCTGGCCGCCGTCACGGTGCCCGGCGAACACCAGCCGCCTGCTCACCGCGTTGGCGATCTCGGCGCCGTGGTCACGATTGATCAGGTGCAGCCCCAGATCGAGCGCGGCCGCGCTGCCCGCCGCGGTCAGGACGTCGCCGTCGTCGACGAAGAGGACGTCCGGCTCCAGCAGCACTTCGGGATACAGCTCGCGGAACAGTCCCGCCCACTTCCAGTGGGTCGTCGCGCGGCGTCCGTCCAGGACACCCGCCTGCGCGAGGGTGAAGGCGCCGGTGCAGAAACTCACCAGCCGGGCGCCCCGCTCGGAAGCGGCGCGAATGGCCGCCAGCACCTCTTCCCTGGCCGGGGTCTCCGGATCGGGCCGGTTGGGCACGATCACCGTGTCGGCGCTCTCCGCGGCTTCGAGCCCGGCGACCCCGGTGAGCGTGAACATGCCCAGGTGCATGCGCACGGACGGCTCGGCGGTGCACAGGGTGAAGCCGTACCAAGGCCTGTCCAGTTCGGGCCGCCGCAGGCCGAACAGTTCGGTCGCGACACCCATTTCGAAGGGGTTGGATCCTTCGTCGACCAGGACGGCGACCTCGTGCGAGGAATCATGCGACATATGCGATTCCTAGCACTCACCGCTCCGGTGGTCCAGCGGCCAGGATCGGATCATGAGCAAGCAACCGATCGATCTGGGAACCGCGCTGGCCGGTTTCGACGAGATCTGGAGCCCGCGGATCGTCGCCCACGTCAACGACTACGACGTCCGCCTCGCCAAGGTCGCGGGCGAGCACGTCTGGCACGTGCACGAGAACACCGACGAGTTCTTCCTCGTCCTCGACGGCACGTTGGACATCGCGTTGCGCGAGGACGCGGGCGAACGAGTCGTCACGCTCCCCCGCGGCTCCGTGTTCGTCGTCCCGCGCGGCACCTTCCACAAACCGTCCTCAGTGGACGGTGCCTCGCTGTTGCTGTTCGAGCCGACCGGGACGCTGTCGGTCGGCGACGAGCACGACGAGGTCCCCGAGCACGTCCATGTCACGGTAGGGCAGGAAATCTCCTTCTAGCCGACGGAAAACGTCCTTCGGTAAGCACTCGGACTGGTCCCCCGCAGCTTGCCGAACTGATGACGCAGCGCCGCGGCGGAGGCGTATCCACAGGCGACCGCTATGTCCTCAATGGACAGACGGCCTTCTTCGAGCAGCGACTGCGCGCGGTCGAGACGGCGTTCGGTGAGCCACCGGTGCGGCGTCGTCCCGGTGGCCGCCGAGAACCGGCGCAGGAACGTGCGCTCCCCCAATCCGCTGCGACGGGCGAGTTCCGCGACGGTGAACGGCCGGTCCAAACGCCGCTCGATCCATTCGAGCGCTTCGGCGAGCACGGTGTCGTCCGGCGCGGCGGTCTCGGGCACCGGCGCCTGCACGAACTGGGCCTGCCCGCCCACCCGATGCGGCGCCGCGACCATCCGCCTGGCCAGCGTGGTGGCCGCGGCGACGCCGCGCAGTTCCCGCACCAGATGCAGGCACAGGTCGACGGCGGCGACGGTTCCCGCGCTCGTGAGGACGCCGCCGTCGTCGACGTACAACGCCTTCGGGTCGACCTTCGCCGTCGGGAAGCGCGACCGGAACTCCTGCTCGTAGACCCAGTGCACGGTGCAGTTACGCCCGTCGAGAAGCCCCGCGTACCCGAGCGAGAAGACACCCGCGCAGAAGCCCGCGACCCAGGCACCCCGGCTCGCCGCGTCACGCAGGACTTCGAGCACCGGCTCCGGCGGGCTCGCGCTGCGCGGTGCGCAGGTCGGCACGATCAGCAGGTCGGCGGACGCCGCGAAGTCCAGGCTCTCCAGCCCGTCGAGCCCGAAGCCGGACCAGCTCAGGACGTTCTCGCCGCCGGGCGAGCAGACCGCGAAATCCCAGCCCTCGATGCCGTCGGCGCTGCGATCGGTGCCGAAGACCTCGCACGCGACGCCGAGTTCGAACGGCGAGACCTGGTCGGCGAGCACCACTGCGACCTTCTTCACATCCATTCGCCCAGTGTGTCACAAGTTTTGCGGTCGATGTCATCTCTGACACTGGTTGAACGCGCACGCGACGGCGAAAGTGGTCGCCATGAACAAGAACAACCCCGTGTTGCAGTGGACCGCCGCGATGGCACTCTCCGGCACGATCGGTGCCGTCGTCCTCGAAAGCGGTGCCGAAGCGCCCGCCGTGGCGTTCGCGAGGAGCCTGGTCGGCGGCCTGCTGCTCCTGGTGTGGAGCGCCGCCCGGGGCTGGCTCCGCCCGTGGACACTCAGCCGCCGCGACCTGCTGCTCGCCGTCCTCGGCGGCCTGTTCCTGGTCGGGAACTGGGTCCTGCTGTTCGCCTCGTACGCGCTGTCGTCGATCGGGGTCAGCACCGTCGTCTACCACACGCAACCGCTGATGCTGGTCGGTCTCGCGGCGGCGTTCCTCGGCGAGAAGATGGCGAAGAGCCAGCTGGTCCGGGCACTGATCGCGTTCGGCGGGGTGACGCTCATCTCGTTGTCCGCGCACGGCGCCGACGGGAAGCCCATCCGCCTGGAGGGGATCGCGCTCGCCCTCGGCGCGGCCGCGCTGTACGCCGGCGCTTCCTTCGTCGCGAAGCAGCTCAAGCACGTTCGCCCGCACGTCCTGGCGGCCGTCCAGCTGGTGACCGGCACGATCGTGCTCGCCCCCGCGCTGCTGGTCACGCCGCTGCCCACGGACACCTCGGGGCTGCTGTGGCTGGTCCTGCTCGGGACCGTGCACACCGCGCTGATGTACGTGCTGATGTACGCGAGCATCGGGAAGCTGCCGACCACCACGGTGGCGCTGCTGTCCTACGTCTATCCGGTGGTCGCGGTGGTGGTGGACGTCCTCGCCTACGGGCACCGGCCGACGTGGCCGGAGGGCCTCGGGATGCTGGCCGTCCTGGCCGCCGCGCTGGCCCCGAAACGCGCGGAGGCACGCCAACCCGCCCGCGTTTAGTCCTCTGAATGCGAAAAGCGGCGCCCGGTCCGAAGACCGAGGCGCCGCTTTCGGCGTCAGAACGTCACTCGTGGTTCGGACCCGTGTGGTACTCGAACACCAGCCCGCCGATGGCGACGATCACCAGGCCCAGCGCGATGATCAGCAGCCAGATGTGGAAGAACGCGAGCGCGACACCGGTCAGCGCGGCGGCCGCCGCGAGACCGATCGGCCAGTAGCTGCCAGGGCTGAAGAAGCCCAGCTCACCGGCACCGTCGCTGATCTCGGCGTCTTCCCGGTCCTCCGGCCGCGGCTCGATGCGCCGCGCCACGAACTGCAGGTAGCTCCCGGCCAGGAAGGCCAGGCCACCGGTGAGGATCAGGGCCACCACACCGACCGGCTCGACGCCGTCCCGGGTCATCGTTCCGGTCATGTACGCGTAGATACCCGCCACGACGACGGAGAAGACCGCGACGAGGAAGAAAATCCGTCCTTCGACCTTCATGGACGTTGCCTCACTCCTGTTTCGGGCTCGAACAGCCGGGTCAGTTGGACGCGACCCGCGCGGTGCGGTCGGTGTTGAACGGGGTGGTGGTGACGGCGTAGGGCGAGCACAGTTCGCCGCAGTTCATCGCCGTCAGCGCCTCGGAGGCCGTGTTCGGCTTGCCGCTCTTCGGGTTCACCGTGCCGCGGAGCTGGATGTACTGCGCGTACTTGTCCGGCGAAAGCGCCCTGACCTCGAAGTTCATCCCCGAGTGGTAGGTGCCGCACAGTTCGGCGCAGCGGCCGACGAACGAACCTTCCTTGTCGATCGAGTTCTGGAAGGTGAAGTCCTGGTTGTTCTTCTCCGGGTCCGGCATGACGTCCCGCTTGAAGTGGAACTCCGGCACCCAGAACGAGTGGATGACGTCGGCCGACCGCAGGTTGTACTGGATCGTCTTGTTCGTCGGCAGGACGAGCAGCGGGATCTCGGTCGAGCTGCCGACCGTGGTGATCTCGGGGTCGTCGTGGTTCTTGGAGTCGCTCTTGTACTTGAACTCCCAGTTCCACTGGAACGCGACGATGTCGACCGTGACGTCCGGGTTCTCCGTCTCGGCGAGCACGCGGTTCTCGGTGGTCGCGGTGAAGAAGAACAGCACGCAGACCATGATCGTCGGGACGACGACCGTGAAGATCTCCAGCGGGATGTTGTACTGGAACTGACGGGGCAGTTCCTCTTCCGCGCCGTCGGCGGTCTTCTTCTTGCGGTGGAAGATCGCGGTCCAGAAGATCAGCGCCCAGACGATGGCGCCGACGACCAGCGCGGCGATGACGGTCCACGTCCACAGGGTGCGCATGTCGTGCGCCTGCGGGGTCACCCCGGCAGGCCAGCCGAAGCGGAGGATCTCTTCCCCGGAACAGCCCGTCGCGGTCAGCATCACCAGCACGGCGAGCGCGACTACGCGACCAGACCGCTTGACTGGGGTGCGCTCTGGATTTCCCACTGCGCCTTGCCCTTTCACCCAGAGCCTCCTCGACCGATCTTCGTGACAGGCGGAGCCTAGCCGAGTTGTGGCGCCGCGCTGACCAAGGGGTGACCCCAACACGCGTATCCCCCACCACATCCGGGTGTACACACCCACCGGCATACTGGGCCCTTCTCCCCGCTCGGCCAACAAGAGGTGTGTGAACTAGACGTGTGCGGCCTGCTTGGACTGATCTGTTCGACCGAAGCCGACGCTGCGAGCGCCCGTGACGCCGTCGACGCGGCCATGCGCTGCCAGCGGCACCGTGGCCCCGACGAGCACGACACCTGGGCCGACGCCGAGGTCGTCTACGGCTTCAACCGGCTGGCCTTCATCGACGTCGACCACGCCCACCAGCCGCTGATCTGGGGTCCGCCGGAGGCCCCCGAGCGCTACACGCTGAACTTCAACGGCGAGATCTACAACTACAAAGAGCTGCGCGACGAGCTGGCCGCCGGGCACGGTGCGAAATTCGCCACAGAGGGCGACGGCGAGGCGATCGTCGCGGCGTACCACTACCTCGGCGACGACGCGGTGAAGAAGCTGCGCGGGATGTTCGCCTTCATGATCTGGGACTCCCAGGAGAAGGTCGTCTTCGGCGCGCGCGACCCCTTCGGCATCAAGCCGCTGTTCTACTCCGCCGGCCCCGGCAAGGTCGCCTTCTCCAGCGAGAAGAAGAGCCTGCTGGAGCTCTCCGGCGTCCTCGGGGTCGAGGACGAGCTGGACAAGACGGCCCTGCAGCACTACCTGGTGCTGCAGTACGTGCCGGAACCCGAGTCGATGCACACCGGGGTCCGCCGCGTCGAGTCCGGCACATCGTTCCGGGTCGTCCCCGGCGGTGACGTCGAGTTCACCCGGTACTTCCACCCGCAGTTCAACGCGAAGCCGGTCAACAACCAGGCCGAGGCCGACGAGCTGTACGAACGCATCGCCGATGTGATGCGCGACTCGGTCGGCAAGCACATGATCTCCGACCCGGACGTCACGGTCGGCGCGTTCCTCTCCGGCGGCATCGACTCCACCGCGACCGCGACGCTGGCCAAGGAGCACAACCCGAACCTGATCGCGTTCACCACCGGGTTCGAGCGCGAGGGCTACTCCGAGGTCGACGTCGCCGCCGAATCGGCCGCCGCGATCGGCGTGAAGCACGTGGTCCGCACGGTGTCGGCGGACGAGATGATGGAGGCGCTGCCGCTCATCGTCTGGTACCTCGACGACCCGGTGGCCGACCCGGCGCTCGTGCCGCTGTGGTTCATCGCGCGCGAAGCCCGTAAGCACGTCAAGGCGGTGCTTTCCGGTGAAGGCGCCGACGAGCTCTTCTGCGGCTACACGATCTACAACGAGCCGATCTCCCTGGCGCCGTTCGAGAAGATCCCGGGCGGGATGCGGAAGATCATCGGCAAGGTCTCCACGAAGATCCCGGAGGGCACCCGCGGCAAGGACCTGCTGCGGCGTGGAGCCCTGCCGCTGGAAGACCGCTACTACGGCAACGCGCGCAACTTCCGCGACGACCAGCTCCGCAAGGTGCTGCGCACGTACGAGGACGGGATCGGCTTCAAGGACGTCACCGCGCCCTGGTACAAGATCTCCGAGAACTGGGACCCGGTCGCGCGGATGCAGCACGTCGACCTCTACACCTGGCTGCGCGGCGACATCCTGGTCAAGGCCGACAAGGTGACCATGGCGAACTCGCTGGAACTGCGCGTGCCGTTCCTCGACGCCGAGGTGTTCAAGGTCGCCTCGACCATCCCGCTCGACCAGAAGCTCGCGCACGGCACCACGAAGTACGCGCTGCGCCAGGCGCTGGCGAAGATCATCCCGGGACACGTGCTGAACCGGCGCAAGCTGGGCTTCCCGGTGCCGATCCGGCTGTGGCTGCGCAACGAGATGTACGACTGGGCCAAGGGCATCATCTCGGACTCGCAGACCGACGCGCTGCTCGACAAGAAGGCCGTCCTGGCGCTGCTCGAAGAGCACAAGGCCGGGCAGCTCGACCGCAGCCGTCAGCTGTGGGCGCTGCTGGTGTTCATGCTGTGGCACGGCATCTTCGTCGAGAACCGCATCAAGCCCGAGGTGCCGGAACCCGTCTACCCGGTGAAGCTCTAGTCACGACTCGTGCGGGCGGCCTTCACCGTGGATGCGGTGGAGGTCCTCGTGCACGGCACGACGCAGGGCCCGGCGGGCTGGGACCGCGTGGCCAAGCTGCTCACCGCCGCCGGGCATCGCGCGATCGCCGTGGACCTGCTGGCCCCGGCGGATCTGCCGATCGAGGGCTACGCGCAGCACGCGCGGGAACAGTACGGCGGAGGACGGCCGGTCGTCGTGGCCCATTCCGGGTCCGGAGTGCTGCTTCCCGCGATCGCCGAAGCGCTCGACGCGCGGGCGCTGGTGTGGGTCGCCGCCTACATCCCCGACTTCGCCGGCGGCCGGAGCCTGCGCGACGAGGCACCGGCCGTGCTCCGACCCGACTGGATCGGCGTGGACCCGACGGCCGATCCCGCGAAAGCGTCGGAATTCCTCTTCCACGACTGCGATCCCGAGACCGAACGGCCGGCGCTGGACAGCCTGCGGTCGTTCGACCCCGCGGTGCTCGCGACGCATCCCGCCGGGGCCGCGCCGGAGATCCCGTCGACGGTGATCGTCCCCACGCGGGACCGCACGCTCCGGCCGGAGTGGCTGCGGCGTGCCGCCCGGGAACGGCTCGGCGTCACGGCGATCGAGATCGACGCCGGGCACTGCCCGCAGCTGTCCCGGCCCGCCGAACTCGCCGCCATCCTGACCCACCGCGCGTGAAGGCCCCCTTCCCGCGGCTGAGCCGAGGGAAGGGGGCCTTCACGCGTTAGAAGTCCGGCTCATGCGGGCAGGATCGCCGCGATCTCCTCGGCGGACTCCGGCCCGAAGGCCTCCTTGAGGCGGCCCAGGACGTCGGCGCGGTCGAAGGACCACTCCTGCGTGCCCACGGTCTCCAGCACCAGCACGGCGATCAGCGAGCCCAGCTGCGCCGAACGCTCCAGGCCGAGCCCGCCGTCGATACCGGCGATGAACCCGGCGCGGAAACCGTCGCCGACGCCGGTCGGGTCGACCTTGCCGCGTTCCGGGACGGCGCCGATCTGCAGCGCGAGGCCGTCCTTGCCGACGATCTCGACGCCCTTCTCCCCGAGCGTCGTGATCCGCATGCCGACACGGTCGAGGACGTCGGCCTCGGACCAGCCGGTCTTCTGCAGCAGCAGTTCCCATTCGTAGTCGTTGCTGAACAGGTACTTCGCGCCCTCGACGAAGGCACGCACCTGCGCGCCGTCCATCCGGGCCAGCTGCTGCGAGGGGTCGACGGCGAAGGTGTAGCCGCGCTGGCGGCACTCCTCGGCGTGCCGGACCATGCCTTCGGGGTCGTCCGGGCTGATCAGCACGAGCGACAGGTCACCGGCGTGCGCGGCGATCGGCTCCAGTTCGATGTTGCGGGATTCCGCCATCGCGCCGGCGTAGAAGGTGGCGATCTGGCAGAGGTCCTCGTCGGTGGTGCAGACGAAGCGGGCGGTGTGCGCGACCTCGGAGACCAGCACGCCGGCGGTGTCGACGCCGTGCCGCTCGAGCCAGGACCGGTAGTCGGCGAAGTCCGAGCCCACCGCGCCGACCAGGATCGGGCGTTTGCCCAGCACACCGAGCCCGAACGCGATGTTCGCGCCGATCCCGCCCCGCCGGACGACGAGGTCATCGGCCAGGAAGCTCAGGGACACCCGGTGCAGCTGCTCGGCGATGAGCTGCTCGGCGAACCTGCCTGGGAAGTGCATGAGGTGGTCGGTTGCGATACTGCCGGATACCGCGATCCTGGCGTTGTCTGCCACCGGTTCTCCTTGGTCGGTCGGCCCCGCCGAGGCGAGGACGGCTAAGTTACCCGCAGGTCATGCCCCATACGGGTTGCTTCGGGCACGGCCATCGACACTACCGGTTGGTAGTGGTGTCCTACTCGAACACGAGTCATTAGCTTGTCGTTCGTGACCACTTCCACGTATCACCTCGAACCGGAATCGATCGGCGAACTCATCGCCGACTGTGCCGGCATCCCGGCGTCCCTCCAGGCCGAGAACCTGCCCCTGCCCCGGCAGATCGCTCCGCCCTGGACCGTGGACGAGCGATGCCTCGCCCAGGTGGCCGATCTGGACGCCTACGTCTGATCCCGTTCCGGGCATGAAGAAGGGCCGCGACCTGGGTGAGGTTCGCGGCCCTTCTTCATGCCTCGACGCGGATCAGTGGAAGCTGTCGCCGCAGGCGCAGCTTCCGGTCGCGTTGGGGTTGTCGATCGTGAAGCCCTGCTTCTCGATCGAGTCGACGAAGTCGATCACGGCGCTCGACACGTACGGCGCGCTCATCCGGTCGACGGCGACGCGGAGGCCGTCGAAGTCACGGAACAGGTCACCGTCGAGCGTGCGCTCGTCGAAGAACAGCTGGTAGCGCAGGCCCGCGCACCCACCGGGCTGGACGGCGATGCGCAGGTGCATGTCGTCGCGGCCCTCCTGCTCGAGCAGGGCCTTCGCCTTGACGGCGGCGGCGTCGGTCAACGTGACGCCGTGGGTCTCCTCGGCGGTTTCGGCCTGAGCTGCGGCTGCCTGCTCAGCGGTCGTCATGGTTCTCCCTCTGGTCGAACTCGCTGCGGGTACTCGTCTTGCACATGGTCCAACACGTCGGAGTCCCGATCTGTTCCCCACCATGGTGACATATCGCTCGGCCTGGTGCGTGGGACCGTGACGCCCGCGACTACCCTGGTGGGGTGAGGTTCCTGCGCCGTAGCACCACAGACTCCGCCACGACGGACACCGAGACCCCCGGCGACGAGGCCGTCGAGGTCCAGGCCAAGTCGTACACGCCCGGAAAGGGCAAGGCCACGCCCAAGCGGCGTGAGGCCGAGGCCAAGCGCCGCGGCCCGGTGGCGCCCCCGCCGACCACCATGCGGGAGGCGATGAAGCGCAACAAGGAGCTCCGGAAGTCCGCGAAGGCCGACCCGGAGTACAAGCTCAAGCAGCGCAACGCCGCCAAGGAACGCCGTGAGCGGATGATGGCGGGCGAGGACAAGTACCTGCTCCCCCGTGACCGCGGCCCGGTCAAGGCCTACATCCGTGACCTGGTCGACTCGCGGCGCAACCTGCTCGGCCTGTTCATGCCGCTGGCGATCCTGGTGTTCGTCGCGCTGATCCTGCCGTATCCCGAGGTCCAGCGGTACGCGACGCTCCTGTGCACCGTGATGCTGCTCGGCATGATCGTCGAGGGCTTCCTCAGCGGGCGCCGGATCGCGAAGATGGTCCGCCTGAAGTTCCCGAACGAGACGGTCAAGGGCACCTCCGTCGGCTGGTACTCGTTCATCCGCGCGAGCCAGATCCGCAAGCTGCGGGTCCCCAAGCCGCGCGTGAAGCCCGGCGACAAGGTCTGAGCAGGCGAAACCCGGGTCGTTAGCGTGGCTAACGGCCTGGGGTAGAGTCGCGCCCATGGAGTTTCGACGACTGGGCCGCAGCGGCCTCAATGTCAGTGAGATCTCGTACGGCAACTGGCTCACCCACGGGTCCCAGGTGGAAGAGGACCAGGCCCAGGCCTGCATCAAGGCGGCGCTCGACGTGGGCATCACCACGTTCGACACGGCTGATGTCTACGCGAACACGGCCGCCGAATCGGTACTCGGCCGCGGTCTGAAGGGCCTGCGCCGCGAAAGCCTGGAGATCTTCACCAAGGTCTACTGGCCGACCGGCCCCAAGGGCCCGAACGACCAGGGCCTCGGCCGCAAGCACATCATGGAGTCGGCGAACGCTTCGCTGAAGCGGCTCGGCACCGACTACGTCGACCTCTACCAGGCGCACCGGTTCGACCGGACCGTCCCGCTCGAAGAGACGTTCCTCGCCTTCGCCGACCTCGTCCGCCAGGGCAAGGTGCTCTACGTCGGCGTCTCCGAGTGGACCGCCGAGCAGATCACCCAGGGCGCGGCGATCGCGCGCGAGCTCAAGGTGCCCCTCATCTCGAACCAGCCGCAGTACAACGCGCTCTGGCGGGTCATCGAGGCGCAGGTCGTCCCGGCCTCCGAACGCGAGGGCATGAGCCAGATCGTCTGGTCGCCGATCGCGCAGGGCGTGCTCACCGGCAAGTACAAGCCCGGTCAGCCGCTGCCCGAGGGCTCCCGCGCGACCGATGAGAAGGGCGGCGCCAACATGGTCGCCCGCTTCCTCAACGACGACGTCCTCGAGCGCGTCCAGCGGCTCCAGCCGATCGCGGACAAGGCGGGCCTCACGATGGCCCAGCTGTCCGTGGCGTGGGTGCTGCAGAACCCGAACGTCGCCTCGGCGATCATCGGCGCCTCGCGGCCGGAGCAGGTGCACGAGAACGTGAAGGCGGCAGGCGTGAAGCTGGACGCGGATCTGCTCGCCGCGATCGACGAGGCCCTCGACGGCGTCACCGAGACCGACCCCACCCTGACCCGCTCCCCCTGATCCCCCGGAACGCAGTCAGTCGGCTAAATGCGGACGCTTTTCCCGCATTTAGCCGACTAACTGCGACGGTCGTCGTGCGTCAGTCGCCGTGCACGCGCGAGTGGTAAGCGATCTGGCCGTCGAGGTCGAGGGCGTCACCGGGGGCGCGCAAGGGATCGATGCCCAAGCCCCGCAGCAACCTGCTCGCGCCGGCGACCCGGTCGCCGGTCCGGCCGTCGAGCCGCTCCGGCCGGTGGCCCCGCTGGATCAGCAGGCCCTCGACGTCGTCGATCAACCGGTACGGGTCGTAGACCTGCTGTTCAGGCATGACCACCACCGGGAATCCAGGTCTTCCCGGTGATCCTTTCGTAGACCTCGGTGTAGCGCTCGCGGGTCGCCTCGACGATCTCGTCCGGGATGGCGGGGCCGGGCGGCGTCTTGTCCCAGCCGGTCGTCGTGGACCAGTCGCGGACGAACTGCTTGTCGAACGCGTGCTGCGTACGGCCGGGCTCGTACTCGTCGGCGGGCCAGAACCGCGACGAGTCCGACGTGAGCACCTCGTCCCCGAGCGTCAGCACACCGTCGGCGTCGAAACCGAATTCGATCTTGGTGTCGGCGATGATGATGCCGTTCTTCGCCGCGTGCTCCGCCCCCCTGGTATAGACCTCGAGCGTCAGCTCGCGGAGGCGGTCCGCGGTCTCCTGGCCGATCTCGTTCACGACGTCGGCGAAGGTCATGAACTCGTCGTGGCCGGTGTCGGAGATCTTCGTGGTGGGCGTGAAGATCGGCTCCGGCAGCTTGTCCGCCTCGACGAGACCGGCGGGCAGTTCGACGCCGGAAACCTTGCCGTCGCGCCGGTATTCACGCATTCCGAGACCGGTGAGATAACCGCGCGCGATGCACTCGACCTGGATCATCTTCAGCGGCTTGCACCGCATGGCGCGGCCGGCGAATTCGGCGGGGACGTCCGTCGTGGAGAGGACGTGGTTCGGCACCACGTCGGCCATCTTTTCGAACCACCAGGCGGAAAGCTGGTTCAGCAGCGCACCCTTGTCCGGGATCGGGGTCGGCAGCGAGACGTCGTAGACCGAAACGCGATCCGAGGCGACGAGCAGAATGTCGCCGTCGATTTCGTAAAGGTCCCGGACCTTACCCGCGTGAATGTGCTTCATGCCCCGTCCTCGATGTCGTATTCGTAGAAAATCCAGTGGTCCGGCAAGGCCGCCGATTCGCCGTACTCGAGTACGTCGCCCTCGGCGGACATGAACCTGTTGCGACTCAACAGAATCGCCGAACCTTCGGCCACGCCGAGTTCCGCCGCGTCCTCGGCACCCGCCAGCCCCGCGGCGTGCTGAGAATGAGTCGAGGTCAGAACCCGGCCTGTCCGGTCCGCCACATACTTGACCGTTCCTTCGACGATCCGCACCGGTTCGAAGAGCAACGGAGCCTTCGACGCGACAGCGCCGTCGAACCACGAGACCGACGTCGACACCGGCCGGCCTTCGCTCGCGTACGTGGTCCTGCGCCGCCGGATCACCGGAGCGCCTTCATCGATTCCGAGCGCGCCCGCCACCCTGTCCGGCGCCGGCAGGAGGCCGGCTTCACGGATTTTCGCGTAGTGGCCCGGCGGATAGACCTTGCCGGTTCGCGCGATCGAGATCGTCCGATCGTGCGCGGACCGGTGCAGTGTCCTGGTCTGCACCACTGTGCCGACCCCGCGTACCGCGCGGACCAGACCTTCGGCGCGGAGCGTCGAGAGCACCTTCATGGCCGTCGCCATCGCGACGTTCCAGTTCCTGGCTATCTCACGCGCGGACGGAACCGCGTCGCCTTCCTTGAGCCTGCCCGAAACGATGTCGTCGCGAATGGTGCCCGCGATCTGGAGATACGGCGGTTCGGGTCGATCGACGGCGGGCAAGGTGACTCCTCACAAGGTCGCGCGGTGCGCACAAGCGTTCTAGCACACCAATGGGCGAGCACCAAGGATCCTGCTCACACCCCATTATTGCGTACTAGTACACATTCTGGACGGTGCTCTAGTACACCTGTTACTCTCCGAGAAGTTCCCGAAACCCGTTGGGGGGCTCGATGAACCATCTGAGCATCGACGAACTGCTCGAAGAGCTTCGAAGACGCAGGTGGGTCGTCTACATCTTCGGCCCCCGGGAGGAACCGGAGGTCTGCGCCGCGGTCTTCCAATGGGACACCTGCGCCGACGTCCTCGTCCTCCGCGGGGAGGAACGGGCGAGCGCCTTCCGCGTCACCACGGTCGCCGACACGGACGTCTTCCACCCGGCGCTCGTCTCGTGGCAGTACCACTCCACGGCCGACTGGACCCTGCGTGCCGTGCTCACCATCCCGGCGCCCGGCGAAGCCGCCGCGCCGATCCAGCTCCTGCAACCGCATCCGGACTGCGTGATCCCGATGGAGGCGCGAAGACCGGTCACCATCCTGCCCGCCATACCGGCCAAGGCCGACCAGGGAGATCCCTAACCTCGGCCGATCACCTGCTCGGCGACAACGAGGTCGTGCGGGTAGGTGATCTTGAGGTTCTCCGCGCTGCCCGGAACCCACCGCACCGGCAGCGCGGAGAACCTTTCCATGCACGAAGACGTGTCCGTGCCGACGAAACCTTCCCGCTCGGCCGTTTCGTAGGCTTCGAGCAACGGTGCGGCGCGGAAACCCTGCGGTGTCTGCACTCTGATCGCCCCGGGCAGCGCACCGGAAACCGTGTCGCCGTCGACACGCACGATGTCGTCGGCCGCGACGCCGGGCACCGCTCCCCCGTGGCGCTGGGTGGCGGCGAGGACGTCCTCGATCAGTTCCGGTGTGACGAGCGGACGGGCCGCGTCGTGCAGCAGTACCGCGTCGATCTCGCCGCTCTCGATGCGGGAAGCCAAGTGGCGCAAGGCGTTCAGCTCCGAGCCCTGGCGCGTCGCGCCGCCGTGGACGAGTTCGACCTCGCCCGGATGCGCGGCGAGCACCTCCCGCGCGAGTTCGGTGTCCTGCGGCCGGATGACCAGCACGAGCACGTCGATGCCGGGCACGCGGGCGAAGGCGGCGAGCGACCACGCGACGACCCGTTCGCCCGCCACCGGCAGGTAGACCTTGTTGAGTGCGGCGCCGACCCGGGTGCCCGCGCCGCTCGCGAGCACCACCCCGGCGGCCTTCGTCTGAGCCACAGGCAACTCTTGCACAGGCGGGTGGGTAGGTTGGGTCCGGCCACCGAAGCGATCCGAAGGGGCAGGGCGTTGGACGACGAAATCCTCGAGTTCGCCGAAGTCGAGCAGCCTGATGAACACGCGCGCTCGGCGGCGATCGCCCTGCACTCGAAACTGATCAAACCGGCCGGTTCGCTGGGCAGGCTCGAAGAACTGGGCGTCTGGGTCGCGGCCTGCCAAGGCCAGTCGCCGCCACGGCCGTTCACGCGGCCACGGGTCGTGGTGTTCGCCGGAGACCACGGCATCGCCGCGAAGGGTGTCTCGGCCTATCCGGGTGAGGTCACCGCGCAACTCGTCGGCAGCATGCTGACCGGCGGCGCGGCCATCAACGTCCTGGCGGCCTCGGCGGGCGCGAGCGTCCGGGTCGTCGACATGGCCGTCGACAGCGACGCCCCCGCGACCCGGTCGATCGGCGAGTTCAAGGTGCGGCGCGGCTCCGGCTCGATCGACGTCGAGGACGCGCTGACCGACGAGGAGGCGCGTGCCGCCGTCCGCGCGGGCCGGGCGATCGCCGACGCCGAGGTCGACGGCGGGGCCGACCTGCTCATCGCGGGCGACCTCGGGATCGGCAACAGCACGCCCGCCTCGGTGCTGGTCGCGGCGCTGACCGGCAGCGAGCCGGTGGC
The DNA here is from genome assembly GCF_055563465.1 of Amycolatopsis sp. NPDC000009. NCBI lineage: Bacteria > Bacillati > Actinomycetota > Actinomycetes > Pseudonocardiales > Pseudonocardiaceae > Amycolatopsis > Amycolatopsis sp. NPDC000009. Next base: position 60,772 of record NZ_JBVHDI010000014.1, on the reverse strand, counting down.
CGTCGTCGGCCGCGGTTCCGGGATCGACGACAACGCCTGGATGCGCAAGGCCGCGGCGGTCCGGGACGCGCTGCGGCGCGCGCGGACCGTGCTGGCCGACCCGGTCGCCCTGCTGCGCACCGCCGGGGGCGCCGACATCGCCGCGATGGCGGGTTTCCTCGCGCAGGCGTCGCTCCGGAAGACGCCGGTGATCCTCGACGGACTGGTCGCCTCCGCGGCCGCGCTGGTCGCCGAGGAACTCGTCCCCGGCGCGCGCCAGTGGTGGGCGGCGGGCCAGCGTGGCGGCGAACCCGCGCACGCGCTGGCGCTGGAGCACCTCGATCTGGACCCGATCCTGGACCTGGACGTGCGCCTCGGCGAGGGGACCGGCGCGGTCGCGGCGCTGCCGCTGGTGTTCATGGCGACGCGGGTGCTGGCGGAGATGGCCACGCACGAGCAGGCCGGGGTGAGCGAGCCGCTGATCGAGGCTCCCCCTGCCTGACGCCCCCGCCGACTTCCGCATTCAGTCCTCTAAATGCGGAAGTCCGTGAAGGCCTCCTTGAGGGACTTGAATCAGCGCTGCGGCGCGAAGCGCCTCCGTTGAGGGTGGTGGCGGGGGCATGGATGGACCCTCAAGGAGGCCTTCACGGACTTGGGCGTCAGCCCAGCGGGTACATCCAGCCTTCCGGGGCGGGCCGGGTGCCCTCCTGGATCCCGGTCAGCGCGCCGCGCAGCTTCATCGTCAGCTCGCCGGGCTGCCCGCCTGCGACGGAGAATTCGCCACCCGCGTGCTTCACGTGCCCGACCGGCGTGATGACCGCCGCGGTCCCGCAGGCGAACACCTCGGTGAGTTCGCCCGAAGCCGCCGCCTTCTCCCACTCGTCGGTGGAGATACGCCGCTCCTCGACCCGGTGGCCGAACGACTTCGCCAGCTCCAGCAGCGATTTGCGGGTCACGCCCGGCAGCAGCGAGCCGGTCAGTTCCGGGGTCACGACGCGGGCCTCGTCACCGGAGCCGAAGACGAAGAACAGGTTCATCCCGCCCATCTCCTCGACCCAGCGCCGCTCGACCGCGTCGAGCCACACGACCTGGTCGCAGCCCTTCTCCACGGCCTGCGCCTGCGCGACGAAGGACGCCGCGTAGTTGCCGGCGCACTTCGCCTCGCCGGTACCACCGGGGACGGCGCGCACGTACTCGGTCGAGAGCCACACGCTCACCGGCTTCACGCCGCCCGAGAAGTACGAGCCGGCGGGCGAGCCGATCAGCGCGTAGAGGTACTCGTTCGCGGGCCGGTTGACGCCGAGCCCGGCTTCGGTGGAGATCATGAACGGCCGCAGGTACAGCGACTCGCCCGGCTTCGTCGGGACCCAGCGGGCGTCGACCGCGATGAGCTCGCGGATCGAGTCGAGGAAGGTCTCCACCGGCAGCTGCGGCATGGCGAGTCGCTCGGCCGAGTTGCGGAACCGGATCGCGTTCGCGTCGGGGCGGAACGCCGCGATCGTGCCGCCGGGCTGGCGGTAGGCTTTCAGGCCTTCGAAGATCGCCTGGCCGTAGTGCAGCACGGAGGTCGCCGGGTCGAGCGTGAGTGGCGCGTACGGCCCGACCGTGGCGTCGTGCCAGCCCTGCTCGGCGCTCCATTTCACGGTCACCATGTGGTCGGTGAAGTGCAGGCCGAAGCCGGGTGCGGCCAATACGTCCGCGACGCGTTCCGGGCTCGCGGGGCTCGGGTGCGGGAGGTGGGTGAACTGCGTCGAGGTCGTCATGGCTAAGACGATAACGCTTGGTCGGACCCACGTTAGTCGGACGTCCGCATATCTTTACCTCCCTCGATCCGTCCGTCACGACGAACACGGGAGGGTCCTCGCCCCTAGGATGGCGGTGTGACGTACAACCAGATGCAGCCCGCCCACCCGGCCCACCCGGCCAAGTCCGCCACCCCCGGCGCGGGGGCCGACGTCAAGACCTTCGTGACGGCCGTGCTGCTCACCTTCGGCACCGGCGTGCTGATGATGGACGGCTGGGCCCTGCTCGACAGCGGCTTCGGCGCGTTCCTCGGCCTGATCGCCGGCGGTTTCGGCGTCTTCTGGTGGAAGAGCATCCACGGCAAGGTGTTCCCGCGCGAGCTGTCCACCAAGTCGGTGGTCATCCTCACGGTGATCAACGTCGTGCTGGTGCTGTTCCTGCTCCTCCAGGTGAGCTAGAGCAACCCCTCGGGGAGGCCGGGCGCCGGCCAGCCCGGGTCGGGCCGGAAGTCGGTCCACGTCCCGTCGAAGGGGAACCGGCCGGCGTCCGCGAGCGCCCCGATCCGCTCGCCCTCGGCGCGCAGCCGCTCCAGCTGACCGGCGGTGATGCGGCCGGCGAGGACGGCCTCCTCCGCCTCGTCCTCGTCCTTCCACCGCCAGCGTCCGCCGGGCTCGACGGCGACGTCGAGGATGCCGTCGATGCGGTCCGGTCCCGACGGCGTGCGCCCCAACGGGACCTCGAGGTTGACGTACCAGTTCAGGAAGCGGCCGCCGGAGTCGAAGAACCACCAGACCGACGACCATTCGTCGTCGGCGATACGGCGCAGCGTCGAGGTGTCGCGCCAGAAGTCGGCCACGCGCACCCTCGGCACCCGGAACCGCTCCTGAAGCGGCGCCTCGCGGAAGAGCCGCCCGTCGGCGAGCCTGCTGCCGACGATCGGGGTGTCCGCGGGCAGCCAGCCGAGCAGCACGGTGCCGTCGTCGGAGATGACGCGCAGCGGGTGGTGCTGACCGATCGAGCCGTCCGGTCGCAGGAAGCGTTCGACGACCGTGTCGCCCGGGGTCCAGTGAGGATCACGCACGCCTTGAACGGTACCGACGGGCGCGGACCCGCAGAACCAGTTCGGCGAGCGTTCCCACTCCCGCGAGCCCGAGGGCCACGACCGGCCCAGCGAAGGCCGCGGCCACGGCCACGATCAGTCCACAAGCGAGTGTCGCCTTCGGACGTTCCGGGGAAAGCCGCTCGCGGCCGTCGGTGAAGGCGTCCACCGCGACGGGAACGGTCGCCACGGCGACCACGACGGTCAGCACCGGCAGCAACGAGACCGCGTCCGCCGCGGCGAGGAGCTCACGGAACGACGTCGCCGAAAGCCCCAGCCGGATCGGTCCCAGCTGATAGAGCGCGACGGCGGTGATCGCGACGGCCACGACGCCCACCGCGGCGGCCCGGCCCGCGCCGGGACGGCGGGGCGAAAGGAACGGCAGCAGCACCAGCACGGCGAGGCCCAGTCCGGGCACGGACGGCGGGTCCGGCGCGATGAACTGCGCCAGCGGCGGGATCCCGACGCAGATGGCGATCAGCGACGCGGCCGCGACGAGCAGCAGACCGGTGACCCAGCGGGCGGCGTAGTCGCCGAGGCGGACACTGGCCAGGTCGGCGATGGTCACCACGACGGCGAACACCGCGGCGGCGGCTCCCGGCGCGGACGGGAAGAGGTACTGGCCGAACGTCGTCGCGAAGACCAGGACCAGGCCCAGGCGCGAAACGGAGCCCGCGATCCGGTCGAGCCGGGTGTCGCCCACCGGCGGCAGCAGCGCCTCCGCCGCGACGGCGAGCACGGCCGCGACCACGGCGGCGGCGAGTACCCAGTAATCCGCTCCGGAGGTGCCCACCGCCAGTGCGATGAGCAGACCGCCAGCCAGCCGCATGCCGTCTCCCGTCCAGTACATCCAGTTACCTGGTCGGCCCCGCTGTTACCCCAGGTCCCGCTGTCATTAGCATGGCTCACGATCCAACCGGGCGGCCGCCCGGTACCACCGCGAACGCGCGAGGAGCCAGAAGTGACCGTGCCGAAGCTTGCCCTGACCGAGAACGCCGAAGCGGCGCTTGCCAAGACGCGCGCCGACGTCGTCGTCATCGGAACCCTGCAGGGCGAGGACGGCCTGGCGCTCGCCGCCGGCTCCTCCGTCGCCGACACCGCCTTCGACGGCAAGCTCGCCGACGTCCTCGGCACCCTCGGCGCGTCCGGCAAGGCCGACGAGATCGTCAAGGTACCGACGCTGGGCAAGCTGTCCGCCGGTGTCGTGCTGGCCGTCGGCCTCGGCAAGGCGGGCGCGGACGGCGTCACCGCCGAGCAGGTCCGCCGGGGCGCCGGTGCCGCCGCGCGGGCGCTGAGCGGGACCGACCGCGCGTTCGTCACGCTGTCGGCGATCGACCTGCAGGCCGCCGTCGAGGGCACCGTGCTCGGCTCGTACAACTTCACCGAGTACCGCTCCGAGAAGGGTGACGGCCCGGTCGCCAAGGTCGACTTCGTGAGCCCCGAGGAGGGCACCGCGAAGGACCACAAGGCGACGCTGAAGGCCGCCGGCCTGATCGCCGAATCGGTCATCGTCGCCCGCGACCTGATCAACACCCCGCCGAACGACCTGTTCCCGGCCTCCTTCGCCGACCGCGCGAAGACGCTGGCCGAGGCGAACGGCCTCGACGTCGAGGTCCTCGACGAGAAGGCCCTCAAGCGCAAGGGCTTCGGCGGCATCCTCGGCGTCGGCGGCGGTTCGTCGCGTCAGCCGCGCCTGCTGCGCCTCGCCTACAAGCCCGCGAAGGCCTCGAAGAAGGTCGCGCTGGTCGGCAAGGGCATCACCTTCGACTCGGGCGGCATCTCGATCAAGCCCGCCGCGAACATGGACCACATGACCTCGGACATGTCGGGCGCGGCGGCCGTGCTCGCCTCCGTGGTGCTGGCCGCGAAGCTGAAGTACCCGCTCGAGGTCGTCGCGCACATCCCGCTGGCGGAGAACCTGCCCTCGGCCACCTCGTACCGGCCGGGCGACGTGCTCAGCATGTACGGCGGCAAGACCGTCGAGGTGCTCAACACCGACGCCGAAGGCCGCCTCGTGCTGGCGGACGCCATCGTGCGCGCGGGCGAGGAGAACCCCGACTACCTGATCGAGACCTCGACCCTGACCGGCGCGCAGGTCGTCGCGCTGGGCAACCGCACCGCGGGCGTCATGGGCTCGGACGAGTTCCGCGACCGCGTCGCCTCGATCGCGCAGGCCACCGGTGAGGGCGGCTGGGCCATGCCGCTGCCGGAGGAGCTGCGTGCCGACCTCGACTCGCGCCTCGCCGACCTGGCCAACGTCACCGGGCACCGCTGGGGCGGCATGCTCGCCGCGGGCATCTTCCTGCGCGAGTTCGTCACCGAGGGCCTGCCCTGGGCGCACATCGACATCGCGGGCCCGTCGTTCAACACCTCCGCTCCGTGGGGTTACACCGGCAAGGGCGGCACCGGCGTCCCGGTCCGCACCATCGCCGCGGTCCTCGCGGACATCGCCGCGAACGGCTGAGGCGGCCTGACAAGGTGTCGATCCCGGCCCGTCCGTGAAGGTCTCCTTGCAGGGACCTTCACGGACTGAGGTGAGCAAGAAACTTCGGTACCGATGGGGCCGGGCCTCGTGACCGATCGGACGACACGCGTGATCCGGCGGACGACACGCGTGACTGGACGGACGACACGACCGGGGTTCACCACGTGTCGTCCATCCGATCACGCGTGTCGTCCATCCAGTCACGCGAGAGCGCCATCCGTGCACCAGCAGTAGATGCGCAAGACGCGGTTGGGCCCAACGTCACTTACCGCTCACGACCACCCGCACCGGTCCGGGTCGCAACCCACAAGACGCGGGTGCCGGACCGCGAATGCGACCTTGATCGATGTGCGCATTGCCTTCACCGCGATCGGCCTGCCGGGACACTTCTATCCACTGGTGCCCCTCGCCTGGGCGTGCCGGGCGGCGGGACACGACGTCCTCATGGTCACCACGGACGGCTTCACCGCCGGGGCCGTCCGGTCCGGGCTGCCGGTCGCCTCGTGCGGTCAGTCGGCGGACTTCGTCGACCTGGTGACCCACGGCGGGGTACAGGACGAGGAGTACGCCAACGGGCGGGCGTTCGGCCGGATCGCCCGCCAGCGGCTCCCCCGTACCGAGCGGCTGTTCCGCGACTGGCGGCCCGACCTCGTGGTCAGCGAACGCGCCGAATTCGCCGGCCCGATCGCGGCGCACACCCTCGGCATCCCTCAGCTCGAGTTGCACTGGGGCCGCGCGGCGCTACCGCAGTACCGGATCGCCGCGGCCGACGAACTCCGGCCCACCCTCGCCGCTCGGGGACTGACCGGACTGCCCGCCCCGCGCGCCTCGCTCAACCCGTGGCCGCCCGGGCTGCGGCTGCCCTACGCCGACGGCCATCTCAGCGTGCGCCACGAGTCGTACAACGGTGACGCGCTCGTCCCCGGCTGGGCACTCGAACGCCGCACCAGGCCCCGGGTCTGCCTGACACTCGGCACCGTCGTCCCCCGCATCGGCGAGGACGTCGTGACGGCGTGGCATCCGGTCCTGCTCGCGCTGGCCGGACTGGACGTCGAACTCGTGGTCGCCGTCTCCGAAACCGTGGCGGCCCGCTGGCCCGCCCTGCCGGACGCCGTGCGGCACTTCGGCTGGCTGCCGCTGTCCCAGTCGCTCGGCGCCTGCGACGCGGTGATCCACCACGGCGGACAAGGCACCACGCTCACCGCGCTCGCCACCGGACGGCCACAGGTGATGCTTCCCGTCTTCGACGACCAGTTCGACAACACCGAAGCGGTGGTGCGGGCGGGTGCCGGGCTGCGGCTCTTGCCGGACGAGGTGACTCCCGCGTCCGTCGCCGCCCGCACCGCCGAGGTCCTCGCCCGGCCCGGATACGCGCGCGCCGCGGCGGACGTGGCCGCCGAGATCGCCGCCCAACCGTCCACAGCGGACACCGTGCGGATACTGGCGGACCTGGCGCGGGAGCCGCTCGGCCGAGCCGCCTGACCGGTCGCCCCGATGGCACACGATGAGGGAGTGATGGGTATGTCCGAGCCAACGTCCGAGCGCACGACCGCGCGATCACGGTACGGCCGTGCGATCGCCGTCTACGCCCTGCTGGTCGTCGCGCCGGTGCTGCTGGCGGTCGGGCTGCTCGTCGGCGGGGAGGACGAGGGCACTTCCGCGACCGCGGTGGAGACTGTCACCGGGCACCCTCTCGCGCACCTCCTGCTCGCGATCGCGGTCGTGGTGGCGGCCTGCAAACTCGCCGGGGCGCTCCTGCAGCGGATTGGCCAGCCGCCGGTCATCGGGGAGATCGCGGCGGGCATCCTGCTCGGCCCGTCCGCGCTCGGCGCCGCCTGGCCGGAAGGCGCGGCCGCGTTGTTCCCCGCTTCGGTGCTCCCGGAGCTGAACGCCCTCGCGCAGGTGGGGGTCGTGCTGTTCGTGTTCCTCACCGGCCTCGAACTCAACACCCGGCTGCTGCGCGGCAAAGGCCATCTCGCGGTGGTGGTCAGCCACGTCAGCATCGCGGTGCCCTTCCTGCTCGGCGTCGCGCTCGCGATCGTCGCCTACACGCGGTTCGCGCCGGAGGGCATCGGTTTCCTCGCGTTCGCGCTGTTCTTCGGTGTCTCGCTGAGCGTGACCGCGTTGCCGGTGCTGGTCCGGATCCTCCAGGACGTCGGGCTGTTCCGCACCGAGGTGGGGGTCGTCGCGCTGACCTGCGCGGTGGTGGACGACGTCACGGCGTGGACGCTGCTCGCGGTCGTCGTCGCCCTGGTGACGGCGTCTTCGCTGACCGGTGTCGTGGTGACGCTGGTGCTGGCGGCGGTGTTCATCGCGTTCCTGCTCCTGGTGGCCAGGCCGCTGCTGGAACGGCTCGCGCGGCGCACCTCCGAGAGCACCTTGCGCAAGCTGGCCCCGCTCGCGCTCGTCGGCGTGCTGCTGTGCGCGATGTCGACCGAATGGATCGGCGTGCACGCCATGTTCGGTGCCTTCATGTTCGGCCTCGTCTTCCCGCGCGACAACGTGGCCGAATCGTGGCTGCGCCAGAACACCGGCGGGCTGACCGCCGCCGTCCTGCTGCCGCTCTTCTTCGCCTACAGCGGTTTGCGGACCGACATCGGCCTGCTGGCCGACGGTGGGCTGTGGCTGTGGTGCGCCGCGATCGTGTTCGTGGCCGTGGTCGGCAAACTCGGCGGTGCCGCGATCGCGGCCCGCAGCGTCGGCGAGACCTGGAACCGGTCGCTGCAGATCGGCACCCTGATGAACTGCCGGGGCCTCACCGAACTCGTGGTGCTGAACGTCGGCCTCCAGCTCGGTGTCCTGTCCCCCACGCTGTTCACGATGCTGGTGCTGATGGCGCTCGTCTCGACCGCGATGGCCGCTCCGCTCGCGGCGTGGTTCGCGCGGCGGGAAGGGACGCTGGTGGAGGTGCCCCGGCAGCGGCGCTCGAGCCGGCTTCCCGTACCGCGCCCCTGACCGTAGGCGTAACTCGCGTGCTTGGAGCCGTAACTCGCGTGCTTGAAGGCGTAACTCGCGAGTTACGGCTCCAAGCACGCGAGTTACGGAAAGGACGATGCCCCGTCGCGGAAGCGACGGGGCATCGGCGGGTCCGGCTCAGGCCGCGGCGGCGTCCCGCCACCGGCTCGAAACCACGCGAGGCGACGGGATCGGGACCACGAACCGGCCGCCCGCGTCCAGGAACTCGTGCTCGTTCGCGATGATCTCGTCGGCGTAGTTCCACGCCAGCAGCAGGTAGTAGTCCGGAGGCGTGTCCTTGGCCTCCTCCGGCGAGCACACCGGGATGTGCGTCCCTGGGGTGAGCTTGCCCTGCTTGCCCTTGGTGGTGTCGGTGACGAACTCGATCTCCGCCGCGGTGAGCCCGCAGAACTGCAGCAGCGCGCAGCCCTTCGACGGCGCGCCGTAGCCCGCGACCCGCTTGCCCATGGCGACCAGGCCGCGCACGAAGTCGCGGATGTGGTCGATCACCGACGCGGTGTTCGCCGCGAACTCCAGGTACGGCCGGTCGCTGTGCAGCCCGAGCGCGCGCTCGTGCCCGAGGATCGCCCCGACGGTGTCCCGCGTGGCCACCGGGCTGTCCTGGGGCGTGGCGAAGACGATGATCGACCCGCCGTGCACCGGCGCCCGCTGGACGTCGACGAGCCGGAGACCGTGCGAGGAGAACAGCCTGTCCAAAGTGGACACCGAGTAGTACGAGAAGTGCTCGTGGAAGATCGTGTCGAACTGGTTCTCCGCCAGCAGATCCACCAGGTAGGGCACCTCGATGGCGAGGACGCCGTCGTCGGCGATCACCGACGTCACCCCGTCGAGGACGTCGTGCACGTCCGGGATGTGCGCGAAGCACTGCCTGCCCAGCACGAACTTCGCCTTGCCGTGCTCGGCCGCGACCCGCGCCGCCGATTCGCGGCCGAAGAACGCGGCACGCGACGGAACGCCGTTCTCGTTGGCGATCTCGATCAGGTTGCGCGCCGGGTCCACGCCGAACACCCGCAGCCCGCGGCGCTGGAAGTAGGTCAGCTGGGTGCCGATGTTGCTGCCCAGCTCGACGACCAGGTCGCCCTCGGTGAGGCCGGCGCGCTCGTGCGCCCAGTCGACGATCCGCTCCATGTGCCCGGCGATCAGCGCGGACTCCGAGGTCACGTAGACGTAGTCGCTGAACATCACGTCCGGCCGGACCTCGTGCCGGATCGACATCAGCCGGCAGTCCCGGCACACCACGACGTCCAACGGGAAGGCGGGTTCTTCGGGGAGCGGGTCCGCCGGCTCGAGGAAACCGTTCGCCAGGGGGTGCGAACCGAACGAATAGACCTCGAGCCAGTCATCGGCGCCACACACCCGACAGGTGTCGATTGTCCTGATGACGTCCTGCATCGTGCCTCCTGATGGAAGTGATCGTTCGCCTGCTGCTGCTGCGGGGTGACTGTCTCCAGATCCATGGTCGTCCGCGCACGCGAAGGCGGCGTCTCCTGACCTGCCGAGGAAAGCCGCTCAGCGCAGGTCGGGAAGGCCGTCGCGCTCGTCGCGCTCGGCCTGCTCCAGCAGCGGTGTCAGGTCGTGGCCGGCGTCGTCCAGCCACGCGTGCCGATCCCCCACGGCGGCGAAGCGGACGGGCATGGTGCGGATGTCGAAGTCGGCGGGTTCGGCATCGGCCAGCTCGTCCCAGGTCAGCGGGGCGGACACGAGGCCGCGTGCGGTGGGGCGCACCGAGTACGCCGAGCCGACCGTCGCGGCGACCTGGTTGTAGTCGAAGTACACCCGCGAACCGCGGTTCTTCTTGAACCACTCCATGGTGACCAGTTCGGGCCGGCGCCGGACGAGTTCCCGGCCCAGCGCGATCGCGGCCCGGCGGACGTCGGCGAACGACCACTTCGGCGCGATGGGCACCAGGACGTGCAGGCCGCCCTTGCCGGAGGTCTTGGGCCCGGCGGTCATCCCGTACTCCGCCAGCAGCGCACGCAGCTCCTGGGCCACCAGGACGATGTCGGCGAACGTGCGTCCAGGACCGGGGTCCAGGTCGATCTGGAGCCGGTCCGGGCGGCCGAGATCGCCTTCACGGACCGGCCACGTGTGGAACGTCAGCGTGCCGAGGCTCGCTCCCCACACCAGCACCGCCAGCTCGGTCGGGCAGACCTCGTCGAGGACGATGTCGTCGCTCACCGGGACGCGGACCGTCCGGACCCAGTCCGGTGCGCCCTTGGGGAGCCGCTTCTGGAAGAACGCCGAGCCGCGCGCGCCGTTCCATTCGGTGAGTTTGGATTCGGGCTGCACACCGCCCGGCCACCGTTCGAGGGTGGTCGGGCGGTGCAGCGTCGCGGCCAGCAGCCCGGCCCCGACCGCGATGAAGTACTCGATCAGTTCGAGCTTCGTCGCGCCGAGGTCCGGGAAATAGATCTTGTCCGGATTGGACACTCGGACGGCGCGTTCACCCTCGGGCGAACGCACCTGCAGCTGAAGGTACTTGGCCGCCATCTCCGAGTGCCGCCTCCGATCAGCCGCAGTGCCGCTTGAGGTGCTGTCCGGTCAGCGAGGTGCGGTGCTTCACCAGATCCGCGGGCTTGCCGGTGAAGACGATCTCGCCACCGGCGGTGCCGCCCTCCGGGCCGAGGTCGATGATCCAGTCGGCCTGGCGGATCACGTCGAGGTTGTGCTCGATCACGATGACCGTGTTGTTCTTTTCGACCAGCGTACCGAGAATCCCCATCAACGTGTCCACATCGGACAGGTGCAGGCCGGTGGTCGGCTCGTCGAGCACGAACACCGAACCCTCGCGATGCAGTTCGTTCGCCAGCTTGAGCCGCTGGCGCTCACCACCGGAGAGCGTGCTGAGCGACTGACCGAGGCTCAGATAGCCGAGGCCGACCTCGACCAGCGCCTTCAGCTTCGGCGCCAGCGCGGGCTCGGTGAAGAACTCGGCCGCTTCCGAGATCGGCATCTCCAGCACGTCGGCGATCGACTTTCCGCGCAGCTCGTGTTCGAGCACCGCGTCGGTGAACCGGCGGCCGCCGCAGCTCTCGCATTCGCTCGTCACCGGGTCCATGTACGCGAGCTCGGTGATGATGACCCCGCGGCCCTCGCACTCCTCGCAGGCGCCCTTGGAGTTGAAGCTGAACAGGCCTTCGGAAACCTTGCCCGCCTTGGCGAACAGCTTCCGGATGCCGTCCATCACCCCGATGAACGTCGCCGGCGTGGACCGCAGCGAGGCCGAAATCGGCTTCTGGTCCACGAAGATCGCGTCCGGGTACTCGGCGAGGAAGACCTGCTCGACGAGCGTCGACTTGCCGGAACCGGCGACACCGGTGACCACGGTGAGCACCCCGGCCGGGAACTCCACCGACACGTTCTTCAGGTTGTGCAGAGCGGCCTTCTTCACCGGGAGCTTGCCCGACGGCGTGCGCGGCGTCGTGTTGAGCTTCGTGGGCGCGCTCAGCGCCTTGCCGGTGGCCGTCGACGACTTGCGCAGCGCGGCGACCGTACCCTCGAAGACGACCTCGCCACCGTGCACGCCCGCGCCGGGACCGAGGTCCACGACGTGGTCGGCGATCGCGATGACGTCCGGGTCGTGCTCGACGACGAGGACGGTGTTCCCGCGGTCGCTCAACGCCTTCAGCAGCGCCGTGAGCCTGCCGACGTCGTGCGGGTGCAGGCCGGTGCTCGGCTCGTCGAAGATGTAGAGCATGCCGGTCAGGTCGCTGCCGAGGTGCCGGACCAGCTTCAGGCGCTGCGCCTCACCACCGGAGAGGGTGGAGGTCTGCCGGTCGAGGGTCAGGTAGCCGAGACCGATGGCGGCCATCCGCTCCAGGCCGACCCGCGCGTTGTCCGCGATGGCCTTCACCGTCGCGCCGGTGAGCTTCCCGAGCAGTTCGATCAGCTCGTCCACCTGCAGGGCGGCCCATTCGGCGATGTTCTTGCGCTGGATCTTGGTGGCCAGCGCGGCCGCGTTGAGCCGGGTGCCGCCGCAGGAGGCGCATTCGCCGTCGGTGACGAACTGCTTGACGGTCTCCCGCTTGCGCTCGCTCAGCGTGCTGATGTCGCGCTTGAGGTAGAGCCGGGTGAACCGGTCTTCGAGACCTTCGTAGTTCGTGGCGAAGGAGGTGTTCTTGGTCTTGACCGTGACCTTCCCGCCGGTGCCGTGCAGGAAGTCCTCCATCTCCTTCTTGGTGAACCGCTTGAGCGGCTTGTCCGGGTCGTACATCCCGGAGTTCGCCCAGATCTGGAAGTCCGGGCCACCGACCTTGTACTCGGGGAACAGCACCGCGCCGTCGTTGAGGGACTTCGAGGTGTCGAGCATCCGGTCGAGGTCGAGCCGCACGGATTTGCCGAGCCCGTCGCAGTCGGGGCACATTCCCTGCGGGTTGTTGAAGGAGTACTGCGAAGGCCGCCCGTGTTCGGGGTCGGCGTGCCGGGCGAACAGGGTGCGCAGCACGGGCAGGATGTCGGTGATGGTGCCGACCGTCGAGCGCGCGCTGCCACCGAGGGGTTTCTGGTCGACGAGCACCGGCGTGCCGAGACGCTCCACCGCGTCCACCGCGGGCCGCTCGTAGCGCGGCAGCTGATTGCGGATGAACCAGGGGAACGTGCTGTACAGCTGGCGCTGGGCCTCCACACCGATGGTGTCGAACACCACGGACGACTTGCCGGAGCCGGAGACACCGGTGAAGACCGTGATCTTCCCGGTCGGCACGGACAGGGTGACGTCCTTCAGGTTGTGGACACGTGCGCCCGATACGCGGATCTCGTCGACCGAGGACGAGTTCGTTCGTTTGGTGCCACTCACTATTATCCCCAATCCAGTTTCTAGTCGCCAGGCAACTATGCCGCGAACGGGGATTCGGGACTTCTCTATTCGTGCCGCATCGGACGATTCGCCCCGATCACCCGATCGAGATCGACCCGGACCGGCCTTTCCAACTGTGAGTAGCGGCAGGATTCCGGGTCGCGGTCCGGGCGCCAGCGGACGAACTGGACGGGGTGCCGGAACCGCACGCCTTCGAGATAGTCGTACCGGACCTCCACCACCCGTTCGGGCCGCAACGGCACGAAAGTCGGATCCTTCTCCCGGTTCCACCGGCTCGCGCCCTGGCCGAGCCGTTTGCGTTCCTCGATGGTGTCGGCCATCCAACCCCAGGGGTGCCGGTCGAAATCCGTGACGAGCGGCTGGAGTTCCTCGAACAACTCCTCGCGCCGCACCATGCTGAACGCGGCCGAGACCCCGACCGGGGCCAGGCCGTCGACGAGGGTCACCCACTGTTCGAAACCCGCCCAGGCGCCGATGTCGTCGTACAACCCCAGAAGCAGCGAACCGATCCGGTCCGGTCCCGATTTGTGCACCCGGTAGCCGGCGACGACGCAATCCGCGGTCCGCACGTGCTTGATCTTGGCCTGCACCCGTTTTCCGGGCAGATACGGCTGATTCGGATCTTTGGCGATGATGCCGTCGATACCGGCGCCTTCGAATTCGGCGAACCACCGGCGCGCCTGGTCGATGTCCCGCGTCGCCGGGGTCACGTGGACCGGCGGGCCCGCGTCGGCGAGCGCCTCCTCCAGCCGGGCGCGGCGGATTTCGAACGGTTCTTCACGGAGGTCGATGTCGCCGAGGGCGAGGAGATCGAACGCGACGAACGACACCGGTGTGTCCTCACTGAGCTGCTTCACGCGGCTCGCCGCCGGGTGGACCCGTTGCTGCAGCGCGAAAAAGTCCAACCCCTGACCGTCTTCGGCGAAGACGACCGCCTCGCCGTCGACCACGCAACGCTCGGGTAGCCGACGGCGCGCGGCCTCGACGAGATCGGGGAAATACCGGGTCATGGGCTTCTCGCCCCGGCTGCCGATCTCCACGTGGTCCCCGTCGCGGAACACGATCGTGCGGTAGCCGTCCCATTTGGGCTCGTAGAAGCAACCCTCGGGGATCGCGGTCAGCGGCCTCGCGAGCATCGGGGCGACCGGAGGTCCGAAGGGCAGTGCCATGGCGGCGATTCTGCCCCCGCGGTCCGCCTCCGGCCACTCCGGTCGTGCCCCACACAGACGGGTCGTGGAGGGGAGCCTACCGAAAATTATGGTATTTCACTAAGCCAAAAGCAACCCCCCCAACCGGGGACCCAACACACTTACAAGCCCCCCGACAAGAACCCGTA
>NZ_JBVHDI010000014.1:0-46328 GCF_055563465.1 Amycolatopsis sp. NPDC000009 | reverse complement strand
CCGGGCGCCCCCGCCCCCCCCCCGGGGGCCCCCCACAACCGGCGCGGTTCCCCCCCCCCACCAAAAACCTCGCCGTGGCCCCCCCCCCCCCCCCCCCCCACCCCCCGGACCGGGGCACTCAGCGCAGTTCGACGCCCGCGGACTCGACCGCTTCGAGGAACTCGCCCCGCGCCAGCGCGGCGGCGACGGCCTCGATGTCGTCGGCCATGTAGCGGTCCTGGTCCAGCGTCGGCACCAGCTCGCGCACCTTCTCGTAGGTGGCCAGCGAAGCCGGGCTGAGCCCGTCGCGCCGTCCGGAGATGTCGACCGCCTGCGCGGCCGCCAGGAACTCCACGGCCAGGATGTACTGGTTGTTGGCCAGCACGCGGCGCGCGTTGCGGGTGGCGATCAGGCCCATGCTGACCACGTCCTGGTTGTCGCCGTTGGACGGCACGCTCTGCGTGCTGGCCGGGGCGATCGTGCGGTTCTCCGCCACCAGCGCCGTCGCCGGATACTGCGCGCCGGCGAAACCGCTGTTGAGGCCCGGGTCACCGGCCACCAGGAACTCCGGCAGACCGTAGTTGAGGTGCCGGTTGAGCACCCGGTTGGTCCGCCGCTCGGAGAGCACGCCGAGCTGGGTCAGCGCGATCGTCGTGTAGTCCATGACGAACGCGACCGGCTGGCCGTGGAAGTTCGCGCCGTGGAAGATCTCCTGGCCCTCGAAGAACAACGGGTTGTCGTTCGAGGAGTTCAGCTCGACCCGCACGGTGTCCGCGGCGTGGTTCAGCGTGCTGCGCACCGCGCCGAGCACCTGCGGGATGGCCCGCAGCGAGTACGCCTTCTGGAGGTACACCTGGGTGCGGGCGACGCCGTCACCGGTCTCGTCCGCGCCGGCGGCGACCTGGTCGCGCAGCCGGGCGTGCTCGACGGTCAGCTTGCTGCCGCTGGTCAGCGCGCGCATGTTGGCCGCGGTGTCGATCTGGCCGGGGTGCGGGCGGGCCAGGTCGTGTCCCTCGGCGAGGAACGGGCTCTTCGACCCCTGCAGCGCCTCGACGATCAGCGCCGTCACGATCTCGGCCTGGCGCAGCTGGGCGAAGGCGCGGTCGAGGACGAGCGAGCCGACGCCGGTCATCGCCGACGTGCCGTTGATCAGCGCGAGGCCTTCCTTGAACTTCAGGCTCAGCGGCTCGATACCGCGCTCGCGCAGCACCCGGCCGGTGGGGACCTTGCCGTTCGGGCCGAGCACGTAGCCCTCGCCGATCAGGGTGGTCGCCACATGCGAAAGCGGAGCCAGGTCACCGCTCGCGCCCAGCGAGCCGATCTCCGGGATGGCGGGGACGATGCCCTCGTTCAGGTACAGGGCGAGGCGCTCCAGCACCTCGGGACGGACCGCGGAGTAGCCGCGGGCCAGCGCGTTCAGCCGCGCCGTGACGATGGCGCGGGACTCGTCCTCCGCGAACAGCGGGCCGACACCCGCGCTGTGGCTGCGGACCAGGTTGGTCTGCAGCTCGGTCTCCTTGGCCGTGGAGACCAGCATGTAGATCATCTCGCCGTAGCCGGTGGTCACCCCGTAGATCGGGATGTCCTGGCGGGCGATGTCCTCGAAAACGCGGCGGCTCTTGGTCGCCTTGGCCAGTGCCTCCGACGTGACCTCGACCGGGCTGCCGTCCTCGGCGATCTTGCGCACACCCGGGATGTCGAGCGTCTCCCCGTCGATCTGCACAGGCACCGCAGTCTCTGCTGTCGTCACTTGTGTTCACCTTTCGTCGCTCGGGTCCCGCATGGTCGCCGCGGTGTCGCCGCCTGGTCTCTCCGGCGCCCTCATCACTACGGTCGCACCGGGACTCGTCGTGGGTCTTCTCTAGCGTTGCGTGAGTTTTTCCTTGTCAGCACACGGTTTCGCCCCGGTCGCGCGTGGAGCGCGGCCGGGGCGGGACGGGTGGGGCGGGCGGGGACTTTCCCCGCGTCGGATGTGCCGCGAGGTGTGTTGCGAAAGCCACTTTCGCAACCATCAACGTTGCGAAAGTGGCTTTCGCAACACCACGCCTGTCAGGACTACTTGCGCACGCCGACGAACAGCCCCGGCGCGTTCGCCCGGCCGTCCGACAGCTGAAGCGGGTCCGAGAGGAACTCGACCGTGCAGCCGGCGCGTTCGAACGCGAGCTCGTACTCCTCGCGCGTGAACAGGCTGGTCACCAGCTCGTCGGTCCAGGCACGCATGCCTTCGGGTTCCGAGACGGTGAACCGGATCTCCATCCGCGTCGTCAGTCCCTCGCGCACCGACCTGGTCAGCCGGGAGACGACCCGGCGGTCCTCGCGCACCACGTGCCCGCCGACGTAGCCGTCGATGAAGTTCTCCGGGAACCACCAGGGTTCGACCACGAGCACCCCGCCGTGGTCGAGGTGCTCCGCCATCCGCGCGACCGCCTTGTCCAGGTCGTGGCTCGACAGCATGCAGGCGACCGCGTTGCCGATGCAGATCAGCGAGTCGTACTTCTTCCCGAGATCGAAGTCCCGCATGTCACCGGGGTGGATGTCGATGTCCGGCAACCGCAGCTGCGCGAACTCCCGCATCGCCGGCGCGATCTCCACCCCTTCGACCTCGTCGAACAGCCCGGCGAGCCGTTCGAGGTGGGCGCCGGTCCCACAGGCCACGTCGAGCAGCGTCGCGGCGCCCGGCTTGCGGTCACGGATCAACGCGGCCAGTTCCTCGGCCTCGGCCCCGAAATCCTTGCCCCGGCTGCGGAAAACCAGGTCGTACAGTTCGACGTGATCGTGCCCGTATGTCATGTTCGCTCCCTGTTCTCGGATCGGGTCAGCCGTGAGTCCGGTCCCGCACGGCCCGTGCGAGCGTGTCGACGACCCGCCCGATATCGCTGTCGCTCAGCGCCTGGTGGATCGGCAGGCACAGCGTCGAGGCCGCGGCCTTCTCGGCCGAGGGCAGCTCGGCGTCCGAACCGTAGGCGTCGACCTTGTGCAGCAACTGATAGCGGAACGTGGTGTAGATCCCCTCGTCGAACAGTTGCCGTGCCACGGCGTCCCGGATCGCCGGATCCATCTGCACCCAGTAGATGTAGTACGAGCTCTCGTGCCCGTCCGGCAGCGGCGGTGGGGTGCGGAGCCCCGGCACCTCGGCGAACGCGGAATCGTAGAACTCCGCGATCAGCCGCCGGCGCTTGACGAAGTCGCGGAGCTTGGCCAGCTGCGTGGTTCCCACGGCGGCCTGGACGTCGTTCATGATCGACCGCCGGGAGAACGAGGAGACCTCGAACTCCCACCACCGCGTCTGTGTCCGGTGCGCCTCGGAGAAACCGCTCGACTGCGCCATTCCCAGATACGCGCGTTTCGCCGCCTCGGCCGTGACCGCGGGGTCCTTCGCGTACAGGATCCCGCCGTCCAGCGCGACGGCGATCTTGCCCCAGTCGAAGCTCCACGCCGAGATGTCGCCGAAGGTCCCGACCGCCTTACCGTCCACAGAGGACGATTGCGCGTTGGCCGCGTCCTCCATGAGCCAGATCCCGCGATCCTGGCACAGCTTCGCGATCTCCACGATGTGCCCCGGCCGCCCGCCGTAGTGCAGCAGCAGGACGCCGCGGGTCTTCGGGGTCAGACAGCGCTCGATGTCCTCCACCGTCGGGTTCAGCAGTTCGGGATCGACGTCGCAGAACACCGGGCGGGCACCGTGCGCGGCGACGGCGTTGGCCGCGCCGACGAAGTTCACCGTCGGCAGCACCACTTCGTCGCCCGGCCCGATGCCGAACAGCTCCATCGCGAGGAACGTCGCCTCGGTGCACGAATTCGTCGAAGTGACGTGCGAACGGCCGACGCCGAGGTGCGCCGCCCAAGCCTCCTCGAACTCCGCGACCTTGGTCCCGCGCCCGATCCACGAGGTCTTGAACACCTCGCCGACGGCGGCCAGTTCGTCGTCCCCCAGCGACGGCTGGAAGACGTTGATCATCTTCGGGTCCATCACGCCGCCCTGGTCACGGTGGCGTCGGCCTTCAGCGGCTCCCACCAGCTCCGGTTGTCGCGGTACCACTCGATAGTCGTCGCGAGGCCGTCCTCGAACCGGACCTGCGGCTCGTAGCCGAGTTCGTCGCGGATCTTGGTGATGTCCAGGGAATAGCGGCGGTCGTGCCCGAGCCGGTCCGGTACGTGCCGCACCCGGTCCCAGCCCGCGCCGCAGGCCGCGAGCAGCCGCTCGACCAGACCGTTGTTGTCGAGTTCGGTACCGCCGCCGATGTGGTAGACCTCGCCGGCGCGGCCGCTGTTCAGCACCATCGCGAGCGCGCGGCAGTGGTCCGAGACGTGCAGCCAGTCACGGACGTTGCGGCCGTCGCCGTAGAGCGGGATGGACTTCCCGTCGAGGAGATTGGTGATGAACAACGGGATCACCTTCTCCGGGTACTGGTAATGCCCGTAGTTGTTCGTGCACCGGGTGACGATGACGTCCAGCCCGCGCGTGCGGTGGAACGCCAGCGCCAGCAGATCCGAACCGGCTTTCGCGGCGGCGTAAGGGACATTCGGGTCCAGCGGCGACTGCTCGGTCCACGAGCCCGAGTCGATCGAGCCGTAGACCTCGTCGGTCGAGACGTGCACGAACCGGCCGACGCCGTGCCGCTGGGCCGCCTCCAGCAGCAGCTGGGTCCCGGCGACGTTGGTCTGCACGAACTGCGCCGCACTCACGATCGAACGGTCGACGTGGGTCTCGGCGGCGAAGTGCACGATGGCGTCGTGCCCGGCGACGATCTCGTCCACGGCACGCGGATCGGCGGTGTCCCCGCGGACGAACCGGTACCCCGCCGCTTCGGCGACCGGAGCGAGATTGGCCAGATTCCCCGAATAGGTCAGTTTGTCGAAGACGGTGATCTCGGCCTCGGAAAGCCCCGGCAGTTCACCGCGCAACGCCGCGCGGACGAACTCCGAGCCGATGAATCCGGCCCCTCCGGTCACCAGGATCCTCATGTCGCTTCCTCTCGTCTCAGGCGCGGTTCTCGGCGGTCAGCCGTTCCAGGACGCCGACGATCTCCGTCGGCCCGGGCGTGGCCAGCCAGCCCCGCCGCAGAGCCGCCGCGCCTTCGGCGTGTGACGGCTCCTCGAGTACGCGGCGGACGCGATCCCGGATCTCCTCCGCGCTCTGCTTCTGGTGATCGACGCGAAAACCGGCGCCGTGGCGGGTGACCACCTCGGCGGTCTCGGTGGCGGTGAGCTGCTTCTGGCAGTCGAACCGCCATTCGATCCCGTCCTCGGTGGGCTTCCCGTAGCACCGCACGGGCTCGTCGGTGTCGCAGATCAGTTGCGGCACCCCGAACGCCGTCGCCGAGGCGAAGGTGCCGGTCGAGCCGTGATGGATCAGCGCGGCACAGGTCGGCAGCAACTGGTTGAGCGGGATGTAGTCCACGGTGCGGACGTTCGACGGCACGCCGGCCGGGCGGTCGGCGAGCTGGTTCTTGTCGAGGGTGGCGATCACGTCGACGTCGAGATCGGCGACGGCGTCGAGCAGCTTCGCGGTCCGTCCCCAGTCGCCCTTCATGAACTTGCGGACCGAGACCCCCAGCGACAGGCCGATCCTCGGCCGGTCGGAGGGAGTGTGCAGCCAGTCCGGCGCCGGCGCCGCGCCGTTGAACGGCACGTTGCGCACCGACACCGACGGAACCCGGCTCGGCAGCCGGAGACCGTCGGGGAAGGGATCGACCGTCCACTGGCCGAGCAGCAGTTCCTCGTCCAGCGTGAGACCGAAGTGCTCGGCGAGTGGCCGGACGGTCGCGGTCAGCGGGTCCTCCGGCACGTCGACGCCTTCGGCCCGCCGCCGCGCGATCCGGTCGAGCACGAAACCGGAGTAGTCGGGGGCGTTCAGCACCCGGGCGTGCGCCGCGCCGGAAACCCGCGCCGCCACGGCACCGCCAGGGAGCCACGGATCCCACAGCACCAGATCCGGCCGCCACTCGACGGCGAAGTCCACCAGCGCCAGCACATCCTGCCGGGGCTTCGGCGGGTGGTAGTCACGAGCCGCGAGCACCTGGAAGCAGTGGAACATCTCCCAGACGTGGAGGCCGGCGGCGTCGAGGTCGAGCACCTCGGAGAACCGCTCGGTCTCCGCTTCGGTCGGCAGCAGGTCCAGCCACCCCGGATGGCCGCGGTCGTGCACCGCGAGCGGCTCCGGCTCCCCGCACACCGCCGGGATCAACCCGGTGGCCGTGACCACCCGGTCGAAATCGACCGACGTGATCCCGGTGTCCTGCCCCGACGGCGCGGCGATGCGCACCTCGTGTCCCGCCGCCTGGAGCGCCCAGGCGTAGGAGACCAGCGGCAGGAAATGCGCCGGTGCGGGGAAAACGCAGAACATCACCCGCATCGTGTTCCCTTTCCGTGTCAGAACTGTTGTCGCACAAGCATTCCTGCTCTATCCTCGGATAGGAGCACCCGCCGGGACGTCTCCACGTTTGCGGCGGGATTCACGCCGGTTTCGTCGCGTAGATCATGAAGATGTCGGAGGCCGAAAGCTCGGTCTCCTGCTCCGTCTCGCAGGTGAAACCGCGTTCCTTCAACAGGGTCAGGACCTGGTGCAGCCGATCGTCGAAATCGTGGATCTCCATGACGACATTGCGGATCCGGCCCCAGTCCGGCTCCGCGATCCCCGCCAGTACCTCGATCTCGCTCTTCTCCACGTCGATCTTCAGCAGATCGACGTGGTCGACCGAGTGCTCGCGCATCAGCGCGGACACCGTGGTCGTCCGGCAGTCGATGTAGGACAGCTTGTGCCGGGACTCGGCGACGGCCTCGGCCTGCGCCGGGGAAAGCCCCCGCTCCACCAGGAGACGGCGCGCGAGCTCCGTCTCGCTGTCCTGGTCGGCGTAGAACCCCGATTCGGCCGTGGCGTTCGGGTAGTAGCCGAGCCGCCGCGTGCCCTCCCCGTCGGCCAGCGCCACGTTGTGCGTGACCCCGCCGGGCACGTGCCTGCGGAAGTTCTCCGTCAGCGCGGCGAACGGCTCGGGGGCCGGCTCCGCCGCGACGATGAACGCGTCCGGGAAGGTCTGCGCGAAGAACATCGAAGCCATGCCGATGTTGGCGCCGATGTCGAAGATCACTTCCGGCGTGGGATTCGGGAACCCGTCACGGAGATAGGACCGCTCGACGAAGATCTCCCGGTAGAGGAAAGCGGCCTCGCCCGGATCGACCTGCGCGACTTCCAACCCGTTGGGCAGCCTTCGCAGCGGCATGCCGTCACGCCGCTTTACGGCTGCGGGAAAGCACGTCCTGGGTGAACGTGGCGAGATCCGGGTCCTCGAAGAGGTCGCCGATGTCGAGGGAGACCCCGAACTCGGCCTCGATCCGCTCGACGACGAAGACCGCGGTGACCGACTGCCCGCCCAATTCGAAGAACGTGTCCTCCTGGCGGATGTCCTGGACGTCCAGCACGTCCTTCCAGATCGCCTCGATCCGACCGGCGGCGCTGACGTTCTCACTGGTCATTTCTGCTCCCACTTTCGACGTGAACCTGCTCGGAGACGGGCGGCCGCCCGGTGTCGGCGGCCGGCTTGGAATTGCGGAGGACGCGGAGGATCATCGACGGGCGCATCAGCGCCTGCGGCGGATCCACCAGCCCGGCGACCCGGAAGAAGGCCTCGGTGACGCGAGGGTCGCGCGTGGCGGCGGTGTGCAGCTTGCCCATGAACGCGTTGCCCATGCGGACCTTCAGCGTGCGCGGCCCTTCCACGCCCGGGAAGTTCAGGTCGCCGCCCGCCGAGATGTCCCACGGGGAGTCGATCAGCGGCGCGATCGCGCGGAAGAACTGGATCGCGTCCGGCTCGATCCCCTGGGCGAGCTGCTCCCGCAGTACCGTCGCCTCCAGCGCGGCGACCGTCATCCCCTGCCCGTAGACGGGGTTGAAGCTGCACACGCCGTCGCCGATCACCAGGAACCCGCGCGGGAAGTCGACCAGCCGCTCGTAGCGGCGCCGCACGCTGGCCGGGTACTTGAAGGTGACCGGGTCGTCCAGCGGTTCCGCGTGCTTGACGGCTTCGTAGATTTCAGGCGCGGCAAGGGTTTTCGCGAAGGCGAGGAAACCTTCGGGGTCGGTGGGCGGATGGTCGCCGAGCATCCCGGTCAGCGACAGCATCGAGCTGCCGTCGTGGAGCTTCGGGAAGAACCCGCCACGCGGGTTGTCGAGCGAGGCCACCGGGTTGATCGAAAGGTCCGCGCCGTACGGGTCGGAGTTCAGCAGGAACCGCCGCGTCGTGTACGCGAGGTTGATGACGATGCGGTCCTCTTCGGGCGGAGCGAAACCCAGCTCCCGCAACCAGACCGGCGACCGTGAGCCGCGGCCGGTCGCGTCCACCACGAGATCGGCGGCGAGTTCCTCGACCTCTCCGTCGTCACCGGCGATCGTCACCCCGATGATCCGGCCCTGGCCGCCGGTGCGCAGGCCGCGCACGGCGAACGGCGTCTTGAAGCTGACCTGGGGCAGCGCCGCGACCCGGTTGCGCACGTGGAGCTCGAGCACCGGACGGGTCGAGGAGACGCTCATCAGCCCGGACCGCGCCGGAGCCAGCCGCTGCCCGTTGAAGTACCAGCGCAGATCACCCGCGAGGTCACCGGCGGGCACGTTGGACGCGGCCAGTTCGTCGTCCAGGCCGGGGAAGAGCTCCTGCAGGATCTGCTGTCCCTTGGCGAGCAGCGCGTGCGCGTGCCGCCCCTGTGGCACACCGCGGCGTGCCCCTTCGACTCCCTCGACCTCGTCCCGGTCGACGATGACGACACTCCGGTAGGACTCCGACAGCACCCGCGCCGTCAGCAGTCCAGCCATGCCAGCGCCGAGCACGACGGCCCGGTCTCCGATCAGTTGCCCCATCCGGATTCGCCTCCACCATTGGCCGTTCGACCGGCCGATCCTTGACGCGGGCAGAGTTCACCCGCGACACCGTGCCCACTTGGTCGTGCTGTCGCCGACGGCTCAGCCGCGGGTCGGCACCGAGTCGGGCGACCGACCCGCCTCCACCTCGTCCCCCGCTTCGTTCCCCGGCTCCTCGTGTTCGACGGGCCGGACGTTCCGAAGCAGGAAGGCGGCGAGCGCCCCCAGCGCGAGGAAGAGGAAAACGCTCAGCCCGGCGATGGTCGTCAGGCCGCTGGTAAAGGCTTCCCGCGCGGAATCGAGCAGCGAAGCCCCGACGGCGGGCTCCAGCTCGCCCGCGACCGTGACGGCCCCGCTGATGCTCTCCTCCGCGGCGCTCACGGCCGGCGCGGGAACGCCGTCCGGGATGAGCAGAGTGCTGCCGTACACGGCCGCGCCGATGCTGCCGAACACGGCGATCCCGCCCGCGACGCCCAATTCACCACCGGTCGCCGAAAGCGACGCCGCGGAACCTGCCTTCTCCGGCGGGGTCGAGTCCATCACGAGGTGGTTCAGGAGCGCGGAAGCCGGCCCGACACCGAGGTAACCGACGCTCACGCCGATCACGAGCAGCGCCAGGCCGTCGGCACTGTCCACCTGGGTCAGCAGGAACTGACCCAGCGCCGAGACCGCCAGTCCACCGGCGAGCACGTAACCAGGCCGGAAACGCTGGGCGAGCTTCGGCGAGACGTTGATGCCGATGACGAGCGCCACGTTCGGGACGAGCAGCCACAGCCCGGCCTGCAGCGGGCCGAATCCCTCGACCGTCTGCAGATACAGCGCGATGTACAGCCCGGTGCCGCTCTGGACGGCGCCCACGATCAGCCCGATCAGCACCGCCGCGCTCAGCTGGCGGTTGCGGAAGAGTTTGAGGTCCAGCAACGGATCCGCGAGCCGGCGCTGACGGAGCACGAACAGGGTCGCGGCGGTCGCGCCGATCACGATGGCGACGATCGGCAGCACGACACCCGCGCCCGTCCTGGTCAGCTCCTTCAGGCCGTACACCAGCGGCAGGATCGCCAGCAGCGACAGCGCAACGCTGCCGAGGTCGATCCGTCCCGCTTCGGGTGCGCGGCTTTCCGGCAGCAGCAGCGGCCCGGCGATCAGCAGGATCGCCAGCAGCGGCACGGCCATCAGGAACACCGAGCCCCACCAGAAGACCGAGAGCAGGATGCCGCCGACGACCGGGCCGAGCGCGACGCCCGCCATGAAGGCCGTCCCCCAGATGGCCATCGCGACGCCCATCTGCCGCGGCACCTGGAACATCGTGCTGATCAAGGCCAGCGTCGACGGCAGCAGGGTCGCGCCGGCGAAACCGAGGATCGCCCTGGACACGATCAGCATCTCGGGGCTGCCGGAGAACGCGGCGAGCACCGACGCGGCACCGAACCCGGTCGCGCCGATCAACAGGAGCTTGCGCCTGCCGATCCGGTCGCCGAGCGTACCCATGGTGACCAGGAAACCCGCGATCAGGAACCCGTAGATGTCGGTGATCCACAGCTGCTCGGTGGCACTGGCGCCGAGGTCGGCGGACAGATGCGGGAGCGCGAGGAAGAGGACGCTGATGTCCAGCGAAACGAGCATGGTCGGCAAGGCCAGGACGGCGAGGCCTATCCACTCGCGGCGCCCGGCGGCTCGGGGGGCAGCTGTATCCATAGTCACTCCCCCACTATGAGCGCGCCGCTCGGCCGCACGCACCTTCAGACTTGCGCCTCCGTCCGGCTTTGTCCGCAAAGGAAAAGTAGCCCTGAACAGGTGAGAACGTATGTGCTGGAGCGGCAGCGTAATCGCACTTGGAGGGATACATGCGCCCGATCCGCAGAACGCCGGACGGCCGCGTCGTCGTGCGCGTCTGGTTCGCGGACTACCCGTTCCAGACCTACGACGGCAGGGCCTTCCTCGATCCCGTCCGGGATCGAGCCGAGGACTTCGGCCAGGCGCATCCGGAGTACCTGATCGAGGTGACCGGGCATCCCTTCCCCGCGATGGCGGAGGAGGTCGCCCGCGCCGCCGAACCACCGGACGTGGCGGGCTATTACGCCAGCGCGAGCAGGCTCGCCCTCGACACGCTCGACCGGGACGGCCTGCCGATGTTCACCTCGGTGGAGCGGGCCGTCGCCGGCCGCGAGGAGATCCTCGGCGAGCCGGTCGTGCTGGACGACCTCGAACCGGCACTGCGCGAGGCGTACACCGGAAGCGGCGGAGAACTCCTGTCCCAGCCGTTCAGCGTGACGACGTTCCTGTTGTACGCCAACCTGGATCTGCTGCGCGCGGCGGGAATCACCGAAATTCCTCGCACCTGGGCCGAAATCGCCGCCGCCTGCCAGAAGATCGGCCCCGGTTCGATCACCTGGCCGATCCACGGCTGGCTGATGCAGCAGGCCGTCTCCGCGCAGGGCGGGGTGTTCGCCGACAACGGCAACGGCCGTGACGGCCGCGCGAGCCGGGTCGAGCTGGACTCGCCGGAGATGCTGGCGTGGGTGGACTGGTGCCGCCGCCTGCACAAGGACGGGCTCTACCACTACACCGGGACCCAGGGCGACTGGATGGGGAACTTCCAGGCGTTCGCGAGCGGCCGGACGGCGTTCGTCGTCGATTCGTCGAAGGCGGCGTGGGATCTCGTGCGGACCGGACGCGAACAGGGTTTCGAGGTCGGCGTCGGCCCGATGCCGCGCAACGAGAACGCGCCCTACGCGGGGAATCCGGTCTCGGGCGATTCCCTGTGGCTCGCCAGGGACATCGACCCGATCACCCGGGACGGCGCGCTGGCCTTCCTGCAGTACCTCGCCAATCCGGTCAACGCCGCCGCCTGGCATCGCGCGCACGGGTTCGTGCCGGTCACCGGGACCGCGGACTTCCTGCTGGCGGACCAGGGCTGGTTCGCCGAGCACCCATACCAGCGTGCGGGCACCGAGCAGCTCCGCGCCGGCGACGGCTCGGCCGCCGCGCGCGGCCCGGTCATCGGCCCGTCGGCAGGCGTGAACGCGGCGATGACGCAGGCGCTGGAGGACGTGCTCGTCCGGGACGCCGTTCCGGGCGAACGGTTCCGGCTGGCCACCGAAGAGGCGCAACGGCTGCTCGACGACTACAACGCCGACTGCGACGTGCCGCGTACCCCTAGTTCCCTTTCGATCGGCTGAGAGCGGGCGAAATGGTGTCCGAACTGGTCCACGAGCTCGTCCGCGCCCACGCCGACCGGACGCCGGAGGCCACGGCGATCCACTGGGAGGGCGAAGATCTGTCCTATCGGGAACTGGTGGACCGGGCCGCGGCGGTGACCGCCGCCCTCGGCGGCACCGACGAAGCCGTCGCGGTCCGCCTGCCGCAGGGCGGGACGCGGATCGCGGCGCTGCTCGGCGTGCTCGGCGCCGGCGCACACCTGTCCTGGCTCGGCACCGGCGATCTCGGCGAGCGGGGCCGGGTGATCCTCGGCGATCTCCGCCCGGCGTACCTGCTGATCGACGGCGACGGCACGGACGACGCGCTGGCGTCGTGGTACCGGGACGAATGCGGCGGCAAGCTCGTCGACGCCGGCGGGCTCGGCACCGAAGGGCTCGCGGCACCGTCCACAGTGGAACCGTCCGGCCGGGCCTACGTCGCGCACACCTCCGGGTCGACCGGGGTGCCCAAGGGCGTACCGCAGACCCACGCCGCGTTCGCACAGTTCACCACCTGGTTCGCCGCGGAGTTCGGCATCGGCCCGGGATCCCGGGTCGCGCAATGGGTCACCCCGGAACACGACCCGGCGCTGATCGAACTCTTCGCCACCTTGGTCGCGGGCGGGACCGTCCACCCGGTACCGGATGGCGTCCGGGCGCATCCGGTGAAACTGGCGGAATGGCTCGGGGACAACGGGATCACGCATATCCAGACGATCCCCAGCTTCGCCGCCGAGATCGTGCGCGCGATCGCGAAGCACGGCCTCGCCGCCGGGCTGACGTCGCTGGAGCAGTTCGTGCTCATGGGCGAGGCCGTGTCCGGCGACCTCGTGCGCGGGCTCCGCGCGGCGCTGCCCGCCGCCCGGCTGGTCAACCTGTACGGGCCGACCGAGACGATCGCGGCGACCTGGCATCCGATCACGGAGCCGGACACCGAGGCCGTCCCGATCGGGCGGGCCATCCCCGGACGGCGGATCCTCGTCGTCGACGAGCACGACCGGCCCTGCCCGGACGGCGTCACCGGCGAGATCGTCGTGCTGAGCCCGTACGTCTCGCCCGGCTACACCGGCGCCGCCGCCGACCGGGACGCCGCCTTCCGGCCGCTGCGCACGGAATCCGGGCTCGACGCCGGCGTCCGCACCTACCGGACGGGCGACCTCGCCCGCCGTCGCGCCGACGGCGCGCTGGAGTTCCGCGGCCGCAGCGACAACCAGGTCAAGGTCGCCGGCCATCGCATCGAGCTCACAGACATCGAACTGACCCTTTCGGCGCAGGAGACCATCGTCGAATGCGCCGTCGTCGCCAAGACCGACCACCACGGCCTGGCGGCCCAGCTGGTCGCCTATGTGGTGCCCGCGCCCGGCGCGGCACCGGACGGACGGCCACCGCGGGCTTGGCGGACGGCACTGCGTGAACGGCTCGGGCGGGACATGCCGCCGATCCTGTTCACGGTCCTGCGGGAACGGCTCCCGCGCAACGCCATCGGCAAAGTCGACCGGCGGCGACTCCCGGCACCAGAAAGGCGATGAACATGGCTGAGCTGCAGTACGTGGGTCCGGACGCGGATCTCGACCACGTCACCGAGATCATGGAACGCGACGGCGCGATCATCATCGAGAACTTCGCGGATTCCGAGACGCTGGCGGGACTCTGGGAGGACCTCGGCCCCGATCTGCAGGACTCGGACTACTGCGAGGTCGGCTACGACGGCCACCGCACGCGCCGGATCTCCTCGCTGTTCGCGCGCACCACGCGGCTGACGCCGATCGTGACCCAGCCGCTCTACCTCGGCGCGTCCCGCCGCCTGATCCAGAAGCCGGTCCCGATCTGGATCGGCCGGTCGCAGATCGAGATGACGCCGAGCATCCAGATCAGCGCCAGCCAGGCGATCCAGATCGACCCCGGCCAGGGCAAACAGCCCCTGCACCGGGAGGACACCCTGTACCTGCGCCCGCACCCCGGCCCGGTGATCCGGATGCAGCTCATGCTCGCGATGAGCGACTTCACCGCGGAGAACGGTGCCACGCTGGTCATCCCGGGCAGTCACCTCTGGGACGACAGCCGCGCCCCGCGCTACGCCGAGTGCGTGCCCGCCGCGATGCCCGCCGGATCGGGCCTGATCTTCCAGGGCGGGACCTATCACAGCGGCGGCCGCAACGACACCGACAAGGCGCGCACCGGGCTGACCCTCTCCCTGGACCTCGGCAGCCTGCGGCAGGAGGAGAACCAGTACCTCGCGGTGCCGAAGGAAAAGGTCCTGGCGTACCCGGAGGAGGTGCGGCGGCTGCTCGGCTACGACCGCTGCGCGCCGGGCGTCGGCTGGTTCGAACTGCAGGACCCGCACATGGTCCTCGAACACGACGACATCGACGCCGCCCGCGCCGCGGCCGACCGGCTCGGCCTCAACGCCGCGGCCTGAATCTCCTGCCCTGCAACGTAATCGGCAATCCGGAAGTCGTGATCCGGCCTGACCACCGGCGACGATGGTGGTCAGGCCGTCCCCTGAACGGAAAGAGGTGGAGAACCGGTGAGTTCGCCGCAGTACGACGTCATCGTGGTTGGAGGAGGGCCGGCCGGTTCGACCGTGTCCACCCTCGTGAGCAAGGCCGGACACCGGGTTCTCCTGCTGGAGAAGGAAAAGTTCCCCCGCTACCAGATCGGTGAGTCGCTGCTGCCCGCGACGGTCCACGGCGTGATCCCGATTCTCGGCGTCGAGAAGGAGGTCGCCGAAGCCGGTTTCACCATCAAACGCGGTGGCACGTTCAAATGGGGCAAGCGCCCGGAGCCGTGGACCTTCGAGTTCGCGGTCTCCAGCAAGATGCCCGGCCCGACGTCGTTCGCGTATCAGGTCGAACGGATGAAGTTCGACGACATCCTGCTGCGCAACGCGCGCAAGCACGGCGTCGAGGTCCGCGAGGAAAGCTCCGTCGTCAAGGCGATCACCGACGAAACCGGCCGGGTCCGCGGCGTCCACTACAAGGATTCCGACGGGAAGGTCCACGAGGTGTTCGCGCGCTACGTCGTCGACTCCTCGGGCAACACGAGCCGGCTCTTCAAGGCGTCCGGGGCGGAGCGCCACTACTCGCCGTTCTTCCGGAACCTCGCGCTCTTCACCTACTTCGAGGGCGCCGGGCGGCTTCCGGAGCCGAACGCGGGCAACATCTTCAGCGTCGCCTTCGAGCACGGCTGGTTCTGGTTCATCCCGCTGAGCCCGACCCTGACCAGCGTCGGCGCCGTGGTCCACCAGGACTCCGCCGAACTGGTCCAGGGCGACCCCGACGAGGCGATGCGGCGGTTCATCGACGCCTGCCCGCGGATCAAGGACATCCTCGGCGACGCCAAGCGGATCACCGAGGGGCCGTACGGTTCGTACCGCGTCCGCAAGGACTGGTCGTACTGCAACTCCCGTTTCTCCGGCCCGGGCATGGTGCTGGTCGGCGACTCCGCGTGCTTCGTCGACCCCGTCTTCTCCTCCGGCGTGCACCTGGCCACCTACGGCGGTCTGCTCGCGGCCCGGTCGATCAACGGCTGCCTCGCCGGAACGGTCGACGAGGAAGCCGCCTTCGACGAGTTCGAAAAGCGATACCGCCGCGAGTACGGCCTTTTCCACGAGTTCCTCATCGGGTTCTACGACATGAACAAATCCGAGGACTCCTACTTCTGGCAGGCGCGCAAGGTCTCCGAGAGCGCTTCGAACGACGTCGAGGCCTTCGTGGAACTGGTGGGTGGCGTCGCTTCGAACGATCTCCGGCTCACCGCCGACGACCTCGCCGCGACCGTCGAATCGGTGGAGCACAAACCCGGCGGGGCCGCGAACGGCACGGTCCTCACCCGGATGCTCAAGGCGGGCGCCGGCCTGCAGGGCAGGGCTTTGCTCGGGTCCAGGTCCGGCGAAGGCGCGGCGCTCGAACCCGGCGGCCTCCGCGCCTCGGACGACGGCCTCAGCTGGGTCCGTTCCTGACGTCCGAAAAAGCACTCCCATCCATCGCGGCCGCCAACGAAAGGTGCAGCCATGTCCGTCACGGACGCCCCCACGGACCGGATTCCGCTCACCGCGGCACAGGAATTCCTGCGCATGTTCGACGCGGGGCCCACCGACGGTCCGTTCGGCCCGCTCTACCACGTCGTCGGCGCGTGGCAGGTCGAGGGAAGCCTCGACCTCGACCTGCTGCGCCGGGCGCTGTACGACGTCGTCGCGCGGCACGAGGCACTGCGCACGGTGGTCGTCCGCGACCAGGATCCACCGCACCAGTCGATCCAGCCGCCGACGCAGCCCCGTCTCACGGTGCGCGAGCTCTCGCCGTCCGGGGACCGTCAGCGGCAGATCGAGGAACTGCTCAACGAGGTCGAAGCCGAAGGCAACGACGTCAACGAACTCCCATTGGTCCAGGCGGTCCTCGGCCGGTTCGGTGAACGCGACTCGGTCCTCATGCTCAACGCTCACCACACCGCGGCCGACGCGTGGGCGATGGACCGGATCGCCGGCGACATCGGCGCCTGCTACCGCGACCGGAGCGCGGGCAAGCCGCCCGAGCTGCCGGAAACCCTGCAGTATCAGGACTACGCGCGCTGGGAGGGCGAGCACCTGGCGAGCCCGGCGGCGGACAAGGCACGTGCCTACTGGCGCGAGACGCTGGACGGCGCCGGCGTCACCACGCTGCCCACCGACCTGCCGAGGTCGAGCGGGATCCCGAAAGAGACGGCGTGGCACCGGTTCCGGATCGACGCCGATCTCGTCGCCGCGACCACGGAGCTGGCGAGCAGGACGAAGTCGTCGCCGTTCATGGTCCTGTTCACCGCGCACCAGCTCCTGCTCCGGAAGCTGACGGGGGTGACCGACGTCGTCACCCCGACCTTCACGCCGGGCCGCGGGCACAGCAGGTTCCGCGACACCGTCGGGTCGTTCGTCAACTTCATGCCGCTGCGCACGGATCTGCGGGACTGCGCCACGGTCGGCGACGCGATCGCACTGACCCGGCGCGTCTGCGTCGAGGCGTACTCGCACGACATCCCGTTCATGCACCTGATGGCGGAGGCCCCGCAGCTGATGGTGCCCGCGATGGACGAGCACCGCCAGGTCGGCGCGTTCCAAGCGCTCCGGTCGCCGCATATGATGAAGGCGGTCGAGGTGGGCGACCTCAAGTTCACGAAGCTGTGGCGCCGCGAGCTGTCGCAGCCGGTGGGCTCCGACGTCCCGGACGGCATCCTCTGGACGCTGCACCTCGGCCCCGGCACGGACGCGGTCGGCAGCCTCGGGTTCAACACCAACCGGTTCACCGCCGACACGATGTCGGATCTGCTGGCCGACTACCTGATCGTGCTGCGCAAGGTCGTCACGAACCCCGACGCGACACTGGGTTCGCTGTGACCGCGCCCGGCACCCGCCCCTTCACCGGGGACGAGTACATCCAGAGCCTCCAGGACGGCCGGGAGATCTACCTCTACGGCGAGCGGGTCAAGGACGTGACGGCCCATCCCGCGTTCCACAATCCCGTGCGGATGATCGCGCGGCTCTACGATTCCTTGCACGCGCCGGAAACGCACGACGTGCTGACCCGGCCGACCGATTCCGGCGACGGCTACACGCACCGGTTCTTCACCACGCCGCACAGCGCCGAAGACCTCGTCGCCGACCAGCAGGCGATCGCGACCTGGGCCAGGGCGTCCTACGGGTGGATGGGCCGCAGCCCCGACTTCAAGGCCTCGTTCCTGGGCACGCTCGGCGCCAACGCCGACTTCTACGAACCCTTCGCCGACAACGCGCGCCGGTGGTACCGGGAGTCGCAGGAGAAGGTGCTCTACTGGAACCACGCGCTGGTGCATCCGCCCGTCGACCGGGACCGCCCGCCGGACGAGGTCGCCGACGTCTTCGTCCATGTGGAGAAGGAGACCGACGCCGGCGTCGTGGTCAGCGGCGCCAAGGTGGTCGCGACCGGATCGGCGCTCACCCACTACAACTTCCTCGCGCACGTGGGCCTGCCGATCAAGGACCGCAAGTTCGCCATCATGGCGACGGTGCCGATGAACGCGCCGGGCCTGAAGCTGATCTGCCGTCCTTCCTACAGCGCGTCGGCCGCGGTGATGGGCAGCCCGTTCGATTACCCGCTGTCCTCGCGGATGGACGAGAACGACACGCTCATGGTGCTGGACAAGGTGCTCATCCCCTGGGAGAACGTCTTCGTCCACGGCCACCTCGGCAAGGTCCAGGTGTTCTCCAGCCAGTCGGGTTTCATGGAGCGCGCCGCGTTCCACGGCTGCACCCGGTTCGCGGTCAAACTGGACTTCATCGTCGGGCTGCTGATCAAGGCCCTCGAACTGACCGGCACGCTGAACTTCCGCGGCGTGCAGACCCGCGTGGGCGAGGTTTTGGCCTGGCGCAACCTCTTCTGGGGACTTTCGGACGCGGCCGCGCGCAATCCGGTGCCGTGGAAGAACGGCGCGGTGCTGCCCAACCCCCAGTA
Organism: Amycolatopsis sp. NPDC000009; assembly: GCF_055563465.1. Classification (NCBI taxonomy): domain Bacteria; kingdom Bacillati; phylum Actinomycetota; class Actinomycetes; order Pseudonocardiales; family Pseudonocardiaceae; genus Amycolatopsis; species Amycolatopsis sp. NPDC000009. Next base: position 27,840 of record NZ_JBVHDI010000014.1, on the reverse strand, counting down.
CGGCCAGGCCTACCGGTGGTTCATGCAGCTCGCGTATCCGAAGATCAAGGAGATCATCCAGCAGGACGTCGCGAGCGGGCTGATCTACGTCAACTCCACCACGGACGATTTCCGTAATCCCGAGGTCCGGCCCTATCTGGACAAGTACCTCCGCGGCTCGCACGGCGCCGACGCGGAGGAACGGGTCAAGGTGATGAAACTGCTCTGGGACGCCGTCGGGACCGAATTCGGCGGCAGGCACGAACTGTACGAACGCAACTACTCGGGCAACCACGAGTCGGTCCGGCTCGAACTGCTCGCCGGCCAGCGCGCGGGCGGGCAACTCGACGAGTACCGCGAGTTCGCCGAGAAGTGCCTCGGTGAGTACGACCTGAACGGCTGGACGGTGCCGGACCTCTCGTCCTTCGACGACCTGGCCCGGCTGCGCTCCACGATGTTCAACGGCTGACCCTTCCCTCCAGATCCCCTCCGGCCCCCCTTCGCCGGAGGGGATCTCTCACGTCCACCCCATCACGCGAGTCGTCCGCTCAATCACACGTGTCGTCCGCTCAATCACGCGAGTCGTCCACCCCATCACGCGAGTCGTCCGCTCAATCACGCGAGTCGTCCGTCCGATCACACGTGTCGTCCGTCCGATCACACGTGTCGTCCGAGCCGAACTCGTAACTCGCGTGATCAGAGACGGAACTCGCGTGCTTGAACTCGTAACTCGCGTGATTGAAGAGCGAACTCACGTGATCAGACGGACGACACGTGTGATTGAACGGCCGACTCGCGAGTTACGGCTCCAATCACGCGAGTTACGGCTCTGATCACGCGAGTTACGGCTCTGATCACGCGAGTTACGCCCGCTTCGGCGCCGCCGCCAAGTACATGAAAGGCCCCCTTCCTTGCGCCGAGCGCTAGGAAGGGGGCCTTCATGTACTTGGGTCACGTACCGGCGGCCACCAGCAACGAAGACCGCGGGCCCCGGTGGACCTCCACCAGATCGAAACCGCCCTCGACGAGCAGCTCCCGCCATTCCGCCTCCCCGCGTTCGCGCCCGCCGAGCAGCACGAGCATGTGCAGGTCGAGCAGCTTCTCGGGATGCGGCCGGTCGTCGTCGGGGATGATCTGTTCCAGGATCAGCAGCCTGCCGTGCGGCGGGATCGCCTCCCGGATCCGGCGGAGGATCAGGACGGCGTCCTCGTCGCTCCAGTCGTGCAGGATCTGCGCCAGCAGGTAGACGTCGGCGCCACCGGGGACCGCGGCGAAGAAGTCCCCGCCGACCACCTCGCAGCGGTCGGCGACGCCGGCGCCGTGTCCGGACAGGTCGGCGTGCTCGACGACGTGCGGCTGGTCGAACAGTCGCCCGGCCAGGTGACCGTGGCGGGCCAGCAGCGCACCGATCAGGGCGCCGTTCCCGCCACCGACGTCCACGACGGACGACGTACCGCTCCAGTCCCACCAAGCGGAGCCCAGGAGCGGCTCCATCCGCTTCGCCACCAGGCCCGCCTGGGCCGCGTCGAAGTCGGCCGCCTGGCCGGGATGCGCGGCCAGCCATTCGAACAGCGGCTTGCCGAACACGGCGTCGAAACCCGCTTCTCCGGTGCGGAGGGAATGCCCGGCGTCCTGCCAGGCCAGGTACGACTCACCCCGCATCAGCGTCACCAGGTGTCGCAGTGAACCCGGCTGGTCGGATCGCAGAAGTTCGCCGCCCGCGGTCAACCCGAACGTGCCACGCGGCTCTTCGACGAACAGATCCTCGGCGACGAGGACGCGCAAAAAGCGGGTCAGCGCGTCCACGTCCACCCGGGCTTCGCCGGCGAGGGTCTCCACCTCGACCGGCCCTTCGGCGAGTAGGTCGACGACACCGGCCTCGGTCACCGCGAAGATCGCCTGGGAAACGATGTATCCCATGATCTTCCGGCGCAGCGCGCGGTAGTCGCCCTCGTGTTCAGGCAATCCGGTCCCTCCGCTCGTCTTCCTGCGTGTGCAGCACAGGGAACAGCGGACGGGCCGCCGCCTGCTCGAGGTAGGCCGCACCGGCCGTCCCCCCGGTGCCCCGCACCCTCCCGATCACCTTGAGGGTGATTCCCCAGTGGGTGCGCTTCATCAACCGCCACGCCGAGTCGAGGCCGCGCATCGTCTCGGTGAGATAGCTCAGTGACGCCGGCCCCGCGGTGGCGAGCCGCGCCTCGTACACCTCTTGCAACGACGGTCCGGAAAACTCGATCCCGGCCGGCGGGGCACTGTACTGCTCCACCAACCGGAACGACCGCGACTGCACGGCACTGCGGCCGTTCGTGTAGGCGCGGATGATCGCGAACGCGTCCGGCGGCATGGACGTGAGGATCCGGTACAGCATGCTCGTGGCGGTGATCCGCCTTGTCGCGTCCCGCAGTTCGTCCGACGCCGCGGCCGGACGGCCCGCGTCCAGCGCCGCGGTCGCGCGTTCGAGGCAGCGCGCCACCTGCCGGTAGACCACTTCGAACGACTGGATGCTGCGGATGAACATCACTTCGTCGTGCAGCCAGGTCGTCGGCAGCATCGCGAATTCGACCGCGTCCCGCATCGCGGGGGACGCCACCGCTCGCACGGCACGGGACAGTTCGGCGCCGCGCGCCAGGAGATCGTCCCTGCCGAGATCCCGGATCGCGTTGTCCCCCAACGGATTCGCCGGTACCAGGCCGCGGGCTCGCGGGGCGAGCTCGTCGGCCCGCGCCAAGGCGCGCAGACACGCCTTGACGCGGACCTGCTGACGCAGCAGATCGGGTTCCTCGACCAGCGCCGACGTCTCGTAACGCAGCAGATCGGCCAGGATGACGACCTGCACGGCGTCGAGCGTGTCGTCGACCACCTCGCCGGAGCCGTACGAGTCGGCCAGCAGATTCAGCAACGAGACACCGGCATAGGTGTCGTAGTCGCCGTCTTCCTGGTCGACCGTACTGGGCAGCCACTGCCGGAGGACCAGCGCGCGGACGTCGTCGTGGCCGGCGGGCAGCACGTCGCGCGCCGCACGCAGCGTGGCGACGAGGCCGGGGTCCGCGTGGTTGCGGCCCACCGCCTGGAAGTGCCCGAGGACCGGCCGGTAGGGGAAGGACGCCGCGGACGCGCCGCCCCGCCACCACCGGTGGAGACGATTGAGCGCCTTGACCGGAGACCGGTGCCTCCCCGGGCGCCTGACGCCCCCAACACCGACACCGTCCCTTATGGACGACGCATCCACCGCATCCACCTGACGTCCTCTCCTAGTCCGCCGCCCACCCGGTGTCCCGCACATGCCACAGCGCGGGAAAGGACGGCTTGAAAACGGATTCGCGCAGGTACGCCGCGCCAGTGGAGCCACCTGTGCCGGTCTGGTCCCCGATGACCCGCCTGGCGAGCACGGAGTGCCGGAACCGCCATTCCTGCAGCAGCTGGTCCAGATCCACGAAACGCTCGCAGATCTGTGCCGCCACCCCGTCGTCGCGATACGCGGCACGCAGCGCCTTCTGGATCTCGGGGCTGTCCGGAGCCACCCGCGCGCCCCGCGGCGCCGGGAGATAACCCGACGCCGCGAGGTAACGAAGGAGGGAATCGAACAACGCGGGCTCCCCGAGCCTGCCCTCGATCCGCTTGCGATCGGGGCTGCCCGGCGCGAACTGCTCGGCGGCGAACCGGTCGCTTCGGCCGAAGACGACCTCGATCTCCCGGAACTGCGCGGACTGGTGCCCGCTTCCACCGAGCAACTCACGGAACGCGTCGAACTGTTCCGGTGTGATCGACTCGAGTACGTCGATCTGGGTGATCAGGACCCGGATGATGGACCGGGTGCGCCTGAGCGCCCGGAGGGCGGGGCCGTCGGCCGCCGAGGCCAGGCTCCTCTGCGCGTTACCGAGCTCGTGCAGCAACTGCTTGAACCACAGCTCGTGGATCTGATGGACGATCACGAAGAGAAGTTCGTCGTGCTGTTCGGTTTTCGGCCGCTGGATCGCGAGGAGCGTGTCCAGCGCCAGGTACGTGCTGTACGCGGTGTCGTGGGAACCCTCGGCGGTCGGTGCCTCGCCCGGAGTGGTGACGGCGACGTCTTCCGCGTCGCCGTCACCACGGGGTTCAGCTGACGTGCTCGCGGACAACTTCCGCAACCTTTTCGAAGAGGCTGTAGTCACCCATCGTGATGCGGTTCTTGTTGACCGCGATGGCCGTACCGGTCTCGATGTCGATCGAGGCCGCCGACCCGTTGAGGCCGCCCGCGCCGAACTCGTGCGGGGTCTCGGTGGCGTTCTTGAACGGCATGCCGAAGTCGTAGCCCAGCGTCTTGGTGGCGGGGAAGCCGAAGATCTGGTCTTCGTCCGTCGCCGCGGGCTTGGCGACCTCGTGGAGCCGCTCGTCCGAGATGAGCCGGACGCCGTCGACCTCGCCCGCCAGCGCCGCGAACACCCTGGCCACGCCGCGCGCGGTCATGGTGCCGCCACCGGGGACGTTCGCCCTGAGGTAGCCGGGGCGGTTGTAGATGTCGGCCTGCGGCGCGACGCCCAGCGGGACCGCCTTGAACAGCGGCATGTCGGCGGGCATGGAGGCGAGGGCCTCGGCGGCGCCTTCCACGTCCTCCAGCTTGGCCACCCGGCCCAGCTCCGACTCCGGCACCCCGAAGAAGACCTCCTTCGAGATCCCGAGCGGGCCGGCGACCACCTCGTCCAGCACCTCGTCGATCGGCTTGCCGGTCTTGCGCCGCACGACCTCGCCGATGATGTAGCCGAAGCTGAGGGCGTGGTAACCGGTCTTGGTGCCCGGCGTCCACCACGGCTCGGAGCCGGCGATGAAGGAGCAGACCGCGTCCCAGTCGGCGAGGCCCTCGGGGGTGATGTCGCCCGGCATCTCCGGCAGCCCGATGGTGTGGGAGAGCGCCTGGCGCAGCGTCGCCTTCTCCTTGCCGTGCGCCGCGAACTCGGGCCACGACTTCGCGATCGGCTCGTCGTAGTCGATGACGCCGCGCTCGGCGAGGACGTGGACGATGGTGGAGGTCAGGCCCTTGCCGGTGGAGGTGGCGAAGAACAAGGTGTCGGGCGTGACCGGCGTGTTCGACTCGGCGTCGGTCACACCGGCCGCGGCGTCGACCACCAGCTTGCCGTTCTGGTAGACGGCCGCCTGCACGCCTCGCTCCGCGCCGGATGCCACGGCCTCGTCGAGTACCTGCTGGACTTTCGCCTGGATGTCACTCATCGGTTTCCTCTCTGAAGATTCCCGAAAATAGGAGTCCGAATCAGGACGACCTCATAGGCCGCCTCGAAGCGAACGATAGGGTCGCCCGATTCGGTGAAGCATCTCCTTGGTTGCTGCATTCCGATCCACACTTCAGGCGGCGCGGGTGTCCGTCTGCGGCTGCTGGTCACCGGTAACACTCAACTGGGTGACAGGAGCCTTGGTTCGACGGTGCCGCAACCGCTGCGCCGGACGTTCGATCAGGTAATAGCTGAGCGTCGCCGCTATCACGGTGAAGCCGAGAACGAACGCGAGCATCGGCCAGAAACCGGTCGTACCGCGGAAAACGATGTCGTGCACGGCTTCGACACCGAAAATGCTGCCATTGGCGAACCAGTATTCGACGATAACGACGTGCCAGAGGTAGATACCGAACGAAATCTTGCCCGCGAACCGGATCGGCCGGTTGGCCAGCACCCGCTCCTGGAACTTCGAAGTGGCACCAGGCACCGAAAGCGGCAGCACGAGCAGCACCGCGAAGGCGAGACCGAGGAAGAAGCCGAGGAACTCCTGCAGCATGGCGGGAACGTCGCCCATCCCGGGAATGCCGATCGGCTTCCAGGTGTAGACCGCGAACAGCACCAGCGCGACGACCCAGAACAGGTTCGGCCGCTTGAGCACCATGCGGTAGATCGCGGGCTTCCGCGGCGCGACCTCCGCGTAGGCCGCCAGCACCGCCAGCGCCATGCCGACCGCGAACACCGGGAAGAAGTAGATCGGCCAGAACCACAGCTGGGACGGCGCGGTGAAGCCCGGGAAGTTGGTCAGCAGGATCCAGCCGAATCCGATCAGCGAGAAACCGGCGAGCGGGATCAGCATCCGGCGGGCGCGCTGCGCCGGCGTGGCACCATTGCGCGCGAATCGGTGCGCCATCCACCCGAGAATCGGCATGAGCAGATAGAACGTGAATTCGGCGGGTACCGTCCAGGTGTGCTCCAGCCCGATCACCGGCTGGCCTTCCCACCAGAAGAAGTGCAGCATCGTGAGCGGACGCAGAATGTCACCGGCGCTGTCGATCGCCGTCAGGTTGATCGTCAGCAGACCGACGATCACCAAAACCCAATACCCGGGCAGAATGCGCAGCGCGCGTCCCCAGAGAAAGGACTTCGTCGACGGCTTCTTCGTCCCCAGAACGGTGTTCCGCGCATGCGCCCGGAAAAGGAACATGCCGGACATCACGAAGAACGGCGGCAGGAGGATCATCAGGCCGTCGATTAAGACACCCCAGAACGGGTGGCCGGGCTGATCGATGAAACTGGCTACTCCGGTCATGAACGCGACGTGATAGAGCAGAATTCCGAGTGCGAGCACTCCGCGAAGTCCCTCTAACGTCCCGACACGCCCGGCCTTTCCACTGGACATGATTATGGCCCCTCTGCTGATCGGCCCGGTTATTACGCGATTAATCCTGTCCGAATCGCCGGATTGGTGACGTCTTCTGGACTGCGCCCTTGGCGCCATACCCCATGTGCCGTGCGGACCCTGCGCCACAACCGCTCACGGTCCGCACCGGAAAGGTCACCGAGACCTATTCCGAAGAGGTCACCGAGCGCGTCGAACCATTCCTCGCGACGGGCCAGTTCGGTGGAACCGGCATCGGCGCCGGCCCCGGTCCGGGAGAGCACGCAACCGCGGAGCGCGTCCGCCCCGGTCGCGTCCCGGCGATGCGCCGAGAACACCTGGACGAACCGGGAGTTCGGCGCGGACGAGAGTTCGATGTGCCGGGCCGCGAAGTCCGCGGGCACGGCGGGTTCCGAGATGAAGTCCATCGCCACGAAGGCACCGGCCGGGTCGTGGCCCAGCCGCCACCCGTCCGGGTGCACCGGCGACGGCCGGAGGTCGTAGGTGAACGGACCCTGCCGGTACTCGCCGGCGACCAGCGGCAACGGTTCGTGGAGCGCGTCACCGAGGCCGACGTCGACCAGCCATTCCCCGCCCGGGTTGTCCTCGCTCGGCAGGTCGCGCACGGTCAGCGCGTGATGGTTGCCGAGCGCGGGCGCGGGGCGGTCCGGACGGATCAGGACGGCGCCGCGATGCCGCCGGAACCGGTAGCCGAGCGCGCCGAGCAGCGCGCCGAACGCCCCGTTGAGCACCAGGCAGTACCCACCCCGGCCGAGCCGGACGATCCGGTCCGCGCTCGCCCGGGGATCGACCGAGGTGAGCCTGCCGAGGTGGATGTCGACCGTCTGATAGGCCACGCGCTCGACATGGGCGCGGTGCAGTGCCCGCAGTCCGTGCGGCGAAGGATGGTGCTCGTCGAGCACCCCGAGCCGGGCCAGGTAGCCGGCGACATCCACCTCAAACATCGAGAGGCTTCCTTTCCCCGCGCAGCGCGCGCCGGTCGAGTTTGCCCGACGGGGTCTTCGGGATGACGTCGACGAACCGGAAGTCGTGCGGGCGCTTGTGCGGCGAGAGGTTCGCCTTGGCGAAGTCCCGCAGATCCCCGGCCTCCAGCGGTTCCGAGGTGATGACGTAGGCGCGCAGCTTCGTCAGTCCCTCTTCCTCGTAGCCGACCACCGCGCACGACACGACCGCCGGGTGTGCCTGCACGGAGTTCTCGACTTCGGCGGGCGCGACCCATACGCCCCGGATCTTGAGCAGGTCGTCCGCCCGGCCCCGGTAGTAGAAGTAGCCTTCGGCGTCCCGTTCGAAGAGATCCCCGAACCGGATGGTGTTCTCCGCGACGAAGGTCTCCGCGGTCTTTTCCGGCGCACCACGGTATTCCTTCGCCGACGTCGGGCCGACGAGCTCCAGCCGTCCGATCTCGCCGTCCGGCACCGGTTCACCGGAATCGTCGACCAGGCTGGCCTGGTACCCGGGCACCAAACGCCCCAGGCTGCCGCTGCGGATCTGCCCCGGCTGGTTGGAAAGGTAGGCGTGGTAACCCTCCGCCGACCCCAGGCAGTCGATCACCTCGACGCCGAAGACCTCGTTCCACCGCCGGTGCAGGTCGGGTGGCAGCCCCTCGCCCGCCGAAAGACAGGCGCGCAGCGAACTGAAGTCCTGTTTCGCCGCGTCGGGATGGGCGACCATCGCGCTCATCATCGTCGGCACGTTCACCAGGATCGTCGGCTTGTGCCGCGCGACCAGTTCGAAGATCTTCTCCACGGTGGTGCGCTCGTTGAAGATGATGCCCGTCGCGCCGACCCGGAACGGATAGAGCGCGACCATGTCGCGCGCGTAACCGAAGAAGAGCTTGGGCACGGCGAGCACGACGTCGTCCGGGCCGATGTCCAGCACGCCGCGGGCGAACCAGTCGTAGTTCAGCAGCGGGCTGCGCGTCGGATGCGGGCAAGCCTTCGGCGCGCCCGAACTGCCCGAGGTGAACTTCCAGATCGTCTCTTCGTCGCTGCGGGTCGCGACGGGCTCGAGTTCGGCCGGCCAGTCCGCGGCCATCTCGTCGAAGGCGCATTCCTCGTCGCGCAGCTCCTCGGCGGCCACCCCGGCCACGAGGAGATTCTTCGCGCCCGCCTCCCGCATCTTGTCCACTGTGGACGCGTCAGCCACCACGACGGCGGGCGACACGTAGTCCAGGTAGTAGCGGAAGTCCTTCGGGTGCAGGAAACTGTAGATCTCCGCCGTCACCGCGCCGATCTTCTGCGCGGCGAACCAGCTGGCGACGAACTCGACGCCGTCGTTGAGCGCGAGCAGGACCCGGTCGCCCCGGCGGACCCCCATGTGCCGGAGCGCGTGGCCCACCTGATTCGTCACGGCCTTGAGCTCGCCGTAGAACACCGCTTCGCCGTCGTCGATCAAGGCGACCCGGTGGTCCTCGGCGTGATCGAGGAAGTACTCGGTGACGTTGAATCGTTCGGGCACGTCTTCGAAACGTATCCGGTCGCTCATAAGTGTTTCCGCTCTCTCCCCTAGATGTGGATCGGTCATTCCCCCCAGGCCCCCCAGGCCTAGCCCCCCAGCGAGATCACGAACTTCCGCACGTCCTCCACCAGAAGCCCGGGCTGCTCCAGTGCGGCGAAGTGGCCGCCCTGGTCGAATTCGGTCCACCGCGCCAAAGTCGGCAGGCTGAGCTCCGCGAACTTGCGGACCGGACGGGTGGCGTCGGCGGGGAACACGGCCACCCCGACCGGCATGGTCAGCGGCCACGGGCCGCCCCACGTGCTGATGAACTGAGGGGTGAGATGTGTTGTCTCGTAATAGATCTGCGCGCTCGAACCGGCGGTCCCGGTGAGCCAGTAGAGCATCACGTTGGTCAGCAGGTCGTCCCGGTCGAAGACCTCTTCCGGCACCGTCGCCGAGCCGCTCCACTCCTGGAACTTCTCCACGATCCAGGCCAGCTGCCCGACCGGCGAATCGGTCAGCGCGTAGGAAAGGGTCTGCGGGCGGGTGGACTGGATCTTCTGCCAGCCGATCCCGTCGTCGGCGAACCACTGACCGTGTTCCAGGCGCGCGAGATCCTCACTGTCCAGATCCGCCATCGCCGCGGGGTCCGGCGGAGGGAAGGTGACGAGCATGTTGAGGTGTACGCCTGCGACGTGCTCCGGGTCCGCGAGCCCGACCTGCAAAGAGATCACGCTTCCCCAGTCGCCGCCCTGCGCGATGTACCGGTCGTAGCCGAGACGGCGCATCAGTTCCGCCCAGGCCCGCGCGACCCGCGGCACGTCCCAGCCCTCCTGGCCGGTGGGGCCGGAGAAACCGAAGCCGGGGATGGTCGGGATCACGAGATGGAAGGCGGGATCCCCTTGCGTCAAAGGCTCGACGATGCCGAGGAATTCCACAAAGGACCCTGGCCAGCCGTGGGTGAGCAGCAACGGCGTCGCGTCGGGCCGCGACGAGCGGATGTGGAGGAAGTGGACGTTCGCGCCGTCGATCTCGGTGGTGAACTGGGGATGGCGGTTCAATCGCGCCTCGGCCGCCCGCCAGTCGTAGCGGGTACGCCAATACTCGGTGAGCTCACGCAGGTAGTCCAAGGGGACACCGCGTTCCCAACCGGAGACGGGGCCCGCGTCGGGCCAGCGGACGTTGTCCAGCCGCCGGGAGAGATCGTCGAGCTGGGACTGCGGAACATCGATACGGAAAGGACGCACGGCTCGTACCCGTCTGTCTGGGAGCTGGCCGGTGGGGAAGACGGCGCTCGGTTCGAGGTCTGCGGGAACGGGATTCCCTGTACTCACCATGATTCCGAGCGTCCGGCGGCCGTGCGTCTTCATTCCTGCCTTTCGGCGCGGGGCCGGTCCGCCGAATTCGCGGGCCGCTCGTTGTGGCACAGTCGGTCCCGTGGACAGGGACGCGTACCTCGAAGACGCGATCAGGGACGTGCTGAGCGGTGACGACGCGGCGCTCGACGAGCGGATCGCGCACGCGGCGCTGTTGTTCGCCGCCTCCGGGGCGATGGCGGAGGCCGACCGGCTGATCACGCATTGGCACGCGCTCACCGAACGTCCCGCCACCGCGCTCGTCCCCGGCGCGGTGCGGGCCCGCGCGTGGGCGATGCTCTTCGAGGCGCGAGGGACCCGGCCGGAGTGGGCCGCGGCGCTGACTCCGCTCGATCTCGAGGCCGAGGAACGCGCGCACGACGAGTACCTCGCCCGGCGGGCGTCCGATCTCGACGGTCTGCTCGGCGGCTCACCGATCGGCGAGGCCGTCTCGCATCTCGGGCCGTCGCGCCCGGACCGGTTGCGCGAGGCCGTCGCGCGAGGCGACCTGGACGGCTGGGCGGAGATCGCGTCGCGCCAAGGCCGCCCGGACGTCGCCGTGCTCGCCGCGACCCGGCGTCTCGCACCACGTCTGGTCGCGGGAGCCGACCCGCTCGGGCTCGGCGAGTGGCCGGAAGTCTGCGCCGGGGCCCTGGTCGCCGCGCTGTACGAGCGCTGTCCACCGGACACCGGCTCCTGGCGCGAGATGATCGCGGGCATCCTGCGGCTGCGCGGCGGCGGCACCGCTCCCCCGGCCGCGTCACTTCGCACCGTCGGCGCCACCGAAGCGCGGCTCGGCCTCCGGCTGCCCGACGACTATCGCGAGTTCCTCCAGACCTGCGACGGCCTGCCCGCCGACGTCGTCTTCCCTCGCTTGCTCGGGACGGCGGAACTCCGCGCGGAAGGCGGTGTCGTCGTCATCGCGGATCCGGCCGTCGTGCTGCTGACGGCCGCCGGCGACGAGTGGCGGACGGTCGAGATCGACCCGGCGCTGGGCACGACGGTGCATCCGACGTTCCGGGCGCTGCTGGAGCGGCACCTACTCCTTTTGGCGCAATCCGCGTGAAATCCGTGAAGGGCGACCGTGGTCGTGTCGTCCATCCAGTCACGCGTGTCGTCCGCCGGATCACGCGTGTCGTCCGTCCAGTCACTCGAGATCGCCGTGCCGGACCTCGTGAGTGGTAAAGACGGTTAGAACCGTCCTAGCCACTCACGAGGCGTCAGGCTTCGCCGCGCTTCTTCCGCTCGGTGTACTCTCGCATCCGCTTCGGGTAGCCGACCCGCGCCACCTCGTACACGGGGATCGACCGTTTGTGACCGAACTGCTGCGCCGCGTCCAGGCTCTCGATCCGGCGTCGGGTCCACTCGCCGTCGTGGGCGATGAGGACGACGGTGGTCTCCGTGACGTTGGTCTTGGGCTCGACATAAGCCTCGACGCCGGTCCGTGAAGAGGCCCACTCCTCAAGATGCTTGAAGTCGGTTGAAGAGGCTTTCCGCAGCGTACCGGGCTTTTGCCCGCCTTTAGAGCGCCGGCGCAGCGAGTCGAACAGACCCACTCCGACCACCTCACTTCCCAGTCGCGTCCAGTGTCCATTATCCCGACTCGGGTGTGTGCTCACCGTGGTGACCCTGGCGGGTCGTGTCCCGTGGGTCACAGGACGCGGCCTAGGTCGCAGCCTCTCCACACGTAGTGACAAGATGGCAAGTGTCCGCGCGCGCGTATACCGCGCGAAGCGGCGCCAGAGCACCACCCCTACCGCTTGCCGAGGAGTTATTGAAGTGACCGACACCTCCGCCGACCTTGTGATCCTGGGTGGCGGATCGGGCGGCTACGCCGCCGCGTTCCGCGCGGCCGAGCTGGGCCTTTCCGTCACCCTGATCGAAAAGGACAAGCTTGGCGGGACGTGCCTCCACCGAGGCTGCATCCCGACCAAGGCCCTCCTGCACGCGGCGGAGGTCGCCGACGAGACCCGCGACGCCGAGACCTTCGGTGTCAAGGCCGTGCTGGAAGGCATCGACATCGCCGGCGTCAACAAGTACAAGGACGGGATCGTCTCCCGCCTGTACAAGGGCCTCCAGGGCCTGGCCAAGGCGCACAAGGTGAACCTCGTCGAGGGCACCGGGACGTTCGTCGGCGGCACGACCGTCGAGGTCGACGGCACCCGCTACACCGGCAAGAACGTCATCCTCGCCACCGGCTCGTACTCGAAGACGCTGCCCGGCCTGGAGCTGGGCGGCCGCATCATCGCGAGCGAGCAGGCGCTTTCGCTGGACTACATCCCGAAGAAGGTCATCGTCCTCGGCGGTGGTGTCATCGGTGTCGAATTCGCGTCCGTCTGGGCGTCCTTCGGCGTCGACGTCACCATCGTGGAGGCGCTGCCCCGCCTGGTCCCGAACGAGGACGAGTACGCGTCCAAGCAGCTCGAGCGTGCCTTCCGCCGTCGCAAGATCGCCTTCAAGACCGGGGTCCGGTTCACCGGCGCCAAGCAGGACGACAACGGCGTCAGCGTGTCGCTGGAGTCCGGCGAGACGCTCGAAGCCGACCTGCTGCTGGTCGCCGTGGGCCGTGGCCCGAACTCGGCCGGGCACGGCTACGAGGAGGCCGGCGTCAAGATGGAGCGCGGCTTCGTCCTCACCGACGACCGCCTGCGCACCAACCTGCCGAACGTCTACGCCGTCGGTGACATCGTCCCCGGCCTGCAGCTCGCGCACCGCGGGTTCCAGCAGGGCATCTTCGTCGCGGAGGAGATCGCCGGCCAGGAGCCGCGCGTGATCGACGAGAGCGGCATCCCGCGCGTCACCTACTCGCACCCCGAGGTCGCTTCGGTCGGCCTCACCGAGTCGCAGGCGAAGGAGAAGTACGGCTCCGACGTCACCACCTTCACCTACGACCTCGGCGGCAACGGAAAGAGCCAGATCCTCAAGACCTCCGGTGGGGTCAAGCTGATCAAGGCTCCGGAAGGGCCGGTCGTGGGCGTGCACATGGTGGGCGACCGCGTCGGTGAGCTGATCGGCGAAGCGCAGCTGATCTACAGCTGGGAGGCGTTCCCCGAGGACGTGGCTCCCCTCATCCACGCCCACCCCACCCAGACCGAGGCCCTCGGTGAAGCGTTCCTCGCCCTCGCGGGCAAGCCGCTGCACGTCCACAGCTGACGTCTCACCGTCGAAGAACCAGACCAAGCAAGACATATCAAGGGAGTCAGCGAACGATGGCCTACTCCGTCACGTTGCCGGAGCTCGGTGAGAGCGTCACCGAGGGCACCGTCACCCGGTGGTTGAAGCAGGAGGGCGACACCGTCGAGGTCGACGAGCCGTTGCTCGAGATCTCCACGGACAAGGTCGACACCGAGGTCCCGTCCCCGGTCGCCGGCAAGGTCGTGAAGATCAGCGCTCAGGAGGACGAGACCGTCGAGGTCGGCGGCGAGCTCGCCGTCATCGACGACGGGACCGGCGGGGTGCCGGAGTCCTCCGGTTCCGCCGAGCCGGCCGCCGAAGAGGCGCAGCCCGAGCCGGAGCCGGAGCCCGCGAAGGAAGAGACCTCCGCGCCCTCCCAGCCGGACACCGCGCCGGCTTCGGGCGGCGAAGGCACCGAGGTGAAGCTGCCCGAGCTGGGCGAGAGCGTCACCGAGGGCACCGTCACCCGGTGGCTCAAGCAGGTCGGCGAGAGCGTCGAGGTCGACGAGCCGCTGCTCGAGATCTCCACGGACAAGGTCGACACCGAGGTCCCGTCCCCGGTCGCCGGCACCGTGCTGGAGATCCGCGCCGGCGAGGACGAGACCGTCGAGGTCGGCGGTGTGCTCGCGGTGATCGGTGCCGCCGGTTCCGCCCCGGCGCCGAAGGCCGAGCCCAAGCCGGAACCCAAGCCCGAGCCGAAGCCGGAGCCGAAGCCGGAACCGAAGCCCGAGCCCAAGGCCGAAGCGGCTCCCGCGCCGAAGCCCGCCCCGGCTCCGCAGGCCGCCCCGGCCCCCAAGGCCGAGGCCCCGAAGCCGGCGGCGAGCAGCGACAACGGCTCGGACAACGCGCCGTACGTGACACCGCTGGTCCGCAAGCTCGCTTCGGAGCACGGCATCGACCTGTCGTCGCTGTCCGGCAGCGGTGTCGGTGGCCGTATCCGCAAGCAGGACGTGCTCGCGGCCGCCGAGGCCAAGCAGAAGGCCGCCCCGGCTCCCGCCGCGCAGCCCGCTGCCGCCGCCCCGGCCCCCGCCGCCGCCCCGTCGGCTCCGCGCAAGGCCGCGGTTTCGCCGGAGCTCGCGGCGCTGCGCGGCACCGTGCAGAAGGCCAGCCGGATCCGGCAGATCACGGCCACGAAGACCCGCGAGTCGCTGCAGGTTTCCGCGCAGCTCACGCAGGTCCACGAGGTCGACGTCACGAAGATCGCCAAGCTCCGCCAGCGGGCGAAGGCGGCCTTCAAGGAGCGCGAGGGCGTCAACCTGACGTTCCTGCCGTTCTTCGCGAAGGCCACCGTCGAGGCGCTCAAGCAGCACCCGAACGTCAACGCGTCCTACAACGAGGACACGAAGGAGATCACCTACCACGGTGCGGTGCACCTGGGGATCGCGGTGGACACCGAAAAGGGTCTGCTGTCGGTGGTCATCCACGACGCGGGTGAGCTCAGCCTCGCCGGTCTCGCGCACCGCATCGCCGACCTGGCGGGCCGCGCGCGTTCGGGCCAGATCAAGCCGGACGAGCTGTCGGGTGGCACCTTCACGATCACGAACATCGGCTCCAACGGCGCCCTGTTCGACACGCCGATCATCGTGCAGCCGCAGTCCGGCATGCTCGGTACCGGCGCGGTCGTGAAGCGCCCGGTCGTGATCGCGGACGCCGACGGCAACGACACGATCGCCGTCCGGTCGATGGCGTTCCTGCCGCTGACCTACGACCACCGCCTGGTGGACGGGGCCGACGCGGGCCGCTTCGTCACGACGATCAAGCAGCGTCTGGAAGAGGGCAACTTCGAGGACGAGCTCGGTCTCTGATCCTCCGGTAGTCCGGGAAGGCCCTCGCTCCGCTTCGGCGGTGCGGGGGCCTTCCTCTTTCCCTCTTCCCTCCGCGTTTCGTCCTCTGGATGCGGTAGTTGGCATCGCGAACTACCGCATCCAGAGGACGAAACGCGGGGTTTGACAGGCACCTCGAACTCTAGTATTCCGGAATTACGGAAAACAAGAGGGAGGATGTCACCATGCTGACCAGACGCCATCTGCTGGCGGGCGCCGCCGCGGGGTCGGCCGCGCTGCTGCTGCCGGGAACCGCGACCGCGGCCCAGCCGGACACGACGACCGGACCGGGCTGGCTCGACTGGATCGCCGCCCACCGGAGCGACGTCTCCGTCCTGATCGACGACGGCGCCGGCCGCCGTGCCGCGCGCAACCCCGACATCCGGCGCGTTCTGGCCTCGTCCGTCAAGGTCGTGCATCTCGGCGCGTACGCCGCCGCGGTCGCCCGGGGCAGGCTCGATCCGAAGGAACAGATCCGGGTGGGCGACTGGGACGCCCACCACCCCTTCGTCTCCGACGGCCGCGCGCATTTCCAGGCGCTCAACTGGCTGGGCGTCCCCTGCGACGACTTCGGCATCGCCAAGGACCCCGAACAGCGTGTCCCCCTGGCAAGGCTCGCCGAAGCGATGATCTTCTTCAGCGACAACGCCGCCGCGGACTATCTCCGCACCCGCCTCGGCGATCTCGCCCTCCGGCGGGCGGCGGCGCGTGGCGGCTGGCCGAGGCCGGACACCCGATCGCTCGGCGGCGAGGTCCTGATGCTGATGATGCCGGAGTACGCGCCCCCGCCCGGCAGTCCGGTCGCCGTCCGGCGGGCGATGGGCGACGCGGTCGCGCGCCGGTTCGTCCGTGATCCGGGGTTCCGCGCGGAAGCCTTCAAGCGCTGGCCCGACATGCCGGCCACCTCCGACGCCCAATGGCCGTGGGTCAAGGGGCACGGCCAAGGCTCGGCCACGGATTTGTTCTCGCTTCACCGCAGTATCGCGAAGGGCCTGTACGCGCCCGCGCGCGAGATCCTCGCGAAGCCGCTCGCGGACCGCGTACCTCCAGGAGCGAGCGAAGTGCTCTTCAAGGGCGGAAGCCTGCCGCGCTCGCTGACCCTCGGGCTTTCCGTCCGCTGGCCGGGCGGACGTTCGGGCACGGCAGCAGTACTGCTCACCGGTGTGAGCGACCAGGACCTGCAGAACGCCCTGCCGCTCATCGACCTCGTGCTCGCGGCGCTGTCCGACCCGGCCCAGTTCGGCGCCCTGGAACGAGCGCTCCGCTGAGCGACGGTATAGATAACCGGTATGGACGCTGAGCTCGCCGACCGGATCGCCGCCCTCGAAGCACGGGTCGCCGCGCTCGAAGGCGACCAGCAGACGGAACCGGTGGCGGGCCCCGGCGGCCTGGTCGGCTATCACGGCGAGCTGACCGAGCCGTTCGAACTGAGCTGGGCGATCAACGTCACGCCCGGCCCGATGCTGGCGTTCGCGGACGGGCCGCGGGTCGAAGTGCTCGCGGCCCTGTCCAGCACCGCGCGGGTAGCGCTCGTGCGGACGCTGGCCGAGAAGGGCGCGCAGTCCGCGCCCGCACTCCAAGAGGCAGCCGAGCTCGGCTCGCCGGGCCAGCTGTACCACCACCTCAAGGCACTGACCGGCGCCGGGATCGTCGAGCAGGACAAACGCGGCAGTTACCGGCTCCGGCCCGCCGCGACGATCCCGGTGCTGGTGCTGCTCACCGCCGCGTCCGACGTCGCCGGGCAACTGAAGAACCTGAGCGTGCGCCCGGATCGCGGATAGGACACGATCGGATCATGCGAGTTCTGATCGCGGGCGCGAGCGGACTGATCGGCACCTCCCTCACGAGACGGTTACGCCGTTCCGGGCACGAAGTGGTCCGGCTCGTCCGACGGGAGGAGCGGGCGGCCGACGAACGCCGCTGGGATCCCCCGGCCGGCGAGATCGCGGACGGCGCGCTCGACGGAGTCGACGCCGTCGTGAACCTCGCGGGAGCACCACTGCTGCCCGGACGCTGGAGCGCGGCCCGCAAACAGGTCCTCCTCGACAGCCGGGTCGAACCCACGGAGGTCCTCGCGGAAGCCGTCGCCGAATACGGGATCCCCGTGCTGGTCAACGCCTCCGCCGTCGGCTACTACGGCGACGCCGGTCCGTCCCTTGTGGACGAAACGAGCCCGGTGGGCCGCGGTTTCCTCGCCGAGCTCTGCACCGCGTGGGAAGGCGCCACCGAGACGGCGGCCACCGCCGGCGCCCGGGTCGTGCGCATCCGCACCGGCCTGGTGCTCGCGCGCGAAGGCGGGCTACTGGACGTCCTGCGGCCGCTGTTCCGCCTGGGACTCGGCGGCAAGCTCGGTGACGGCAAGCAATACATGCCGTGGATCTCGCTCGACGACGAGGTCGGCGCGATCGTTTTCGCGCTGGAGAACGAAACGCTGTCGGGCGCGGTGAATCTCTCTGGCCCGCAGCCCGCCACGAACGCCGCCTTCACGAAGGCGCTGGGCCGCGCCGTGCATCGGCCGGCGATCTGGCAGGTGCCCGGTTTCGCCATGAAGATCGCCCTCGGGCAGGCGGCCGAGGAGATGGCGCTGTTCGGACAACGTGCCCTGCCGCGTGCGCTGGAGGAGGCGGGATACGCGTTCCGCCATCCGACCCTCGAGGACGCGCTGGCCGCCGCGACATGACCGTGCGGCGCGGTCTGCACACCCTCGCCGGGTTCATCCTGCTGATCGGCTTCGTCGTCCTCGGGCTGTCCGTCGACGAGCGGCCGCCGCCGGTGGACGTCGCGCTCGCCGACGCGTTCCGCGGCCAGCACACCCGGCCCGCCGGTCAGGTGGCGGGCCTGGTCACGAACGTCCTCGGCCCGGTCCTGCCGTTCGCGCTGGGCGCGGTACTGGCGGTCCTCGCCTGGCGCCGCCGGGAACTGACCGTGCTGTGCGTCAAACTCGCCGTCGTCCTGCTGCTGTGCCGGATGACCAGCCTGATCGCGAAACCGGCCTTCTACCGGGAACGGCCGCGCGAATTCCCCGATCTGAGCTATCCGAGCGGGCACGTGGTCGCCGTCGCGTGCACCGGGTTCGTCGCGGTACTGCTGTGCGCGTGGACCCGCCCGCATCTGACGCGCCTGGCGATCACGATCGCCGCCGCGGCGACGGTGGCGGGTGCCCTCTGCCGCATCGTGCTGGGCGTCCACTGGCTGACCGACACCGCGGGCTCCGTACTGGCGGTGGGCGGCGTCGGCCTGATCGCGGCGGCCGGACTGGGCCTGCTCCCCCTGCCGAAAGACCCGGCGTAGTGTCGCTGACGTGAGCTCTTCGACCACGTCATGCCGCGTCTCCACCGAGCCCGTCGACGTCCGCGAGATCGGGACGATCGACTACACCGAAGCCTGGGAACTCCAGCGAAAGCACGTGACAGCCCGTGCCGACGGTGACGGCCCGGACACCATGCTGCTGCTGGAGCACCCGTCGGTGTACACCGCGGGCAAGCGCACCGAAGCCGAGGACCGGCCGACCGACGGCACCCCGGTGATCGACGTCGACCGCGGCGGCAAGATCACCTGGCACGGACCGGGCCAGCTGGTCGGCTACCCGATCATCAAACTCGCCGACCCGATCGACGTCGTGCACTACGTGCGGCGTCTCGAAGAGGCCCTGATCACCGTCTGCGACCAGCTCGGCGTGCACACCGGCCGGGTCGAGGGCCGCAGCGGCGTCTGGATCCCGGCCGACGACCGCGGCCCGGAGCGGAAGATCGCCGCGATCGGCATCCGCGTCCAGCGCGGCGTGACGATGCACGGTTTCGAACTGAACTGCAACGCCGACCTCGGCGCCTTCGACAAGATCGTCCCGTGCGGCATCCGGGACGCCGGCGTGACGTCGCTTTCCTACGAGCTCGACCGCGAGGTCACCGTGGCGTCGGTGCTGCCGATGGCGCGCGACGCCGTCCTCGCGGCGCTCGAAGGCGACCTACCGGTGAGCGACGAGCGCTGGCTGCCGCGCCCCGAGGCACCCGCGGCCCCCGGCGTCACCTTCGCCCTGCAGAGCTAGCGACTCGTGAGTGGTAAGGACGGTTCTAACCGTCCTTACCACTCACGAGGCTCAGTCCAGCTGAGGCGCGACCTCGGAAGCGATCAGCTCGACCTGGTCCAGATCCGAGAGATCCAGCAGCTGCAGGTAGAGCCGGGTGATCCCGGTCTTCTCCCGCCACTGCCCGACCTTCTCGACGACCTCCGACGGCGTCCCCGCGAGCCCGTTCTCCCGCAGCTCGGACACCTCGCGCCCGAGCACCGAAGCGCGCTTCGCGACCTCTGCATCGTCACGGCCCACTGCGACGACGAGCGCGGCCGAGCGGATGATCTCCTTGGGATCGCGGCCGATTTCGCGGGCGGCGTCGTCGACGCGGCCGAACTGAGCCGCGGCGACGTCCGGTCCCACGAACGGCAGGTTGAACTCGTCCGCGTAGCGGGCGGCGAGCGCCGGCGTGCGCTTCTTGCCGCCACCGCCGATGATCACCGGCGGCCGGGGCCGCTGCGCCGGCTTCGGCAAGCCCGGCGAGTCGACGAGCTTGTAGTGCTCGCCGTCGAAGGAGAACGTCTCCCCCTCCGGCGTCTCCCACAGCCCGGTGACGACGGCGAGCTGCTCGGCGTAGCGGTCGAACCGCTCCTTGATCGGCGGCAGGTCGAGCCCGTACGCGGTGTGCTCGTCGTCGTACCAGCCGGAACCGAGGCCGAGTTCGACCCGGCCGCCCGACATCTGGTCGACCTGCGCGACCGAGATCGCGAGTACCGACGGATGCCGGAAGGTGGCCGCGGTGACGAGGGTGCCCAGCCGCACGCGGCGGGTCTCACGGGCGAGCCCCGCGAGGGTGATCCAGGCGTCGGTCGGCCCCGGCAGCCCGGTCGCCGAACCCATCTTCAGGTAGTGATCGCTGCGGAAGAAGGCGTCGTAACCCGCGTCCTCGGTGGCCTTCGCCACCCGGAGCAGGTCTTCGTAACTGGCCCCCTGCTGGGGCTCGGTAAAGATCCTGAGGTCCACGAACGCCACCCTAGCTACGGCGCGATCAGCTCGCTTTCCCGTGCTCGGCGGGCGGAACACGGCGGAACCCGACGAGCAGCCGCACCAGGACCTCCTCGACCTGGGCACTGACCTTCTTCGGCTCCGGAGACGAAGCGATCTCGATCGCGGCGCTGGACAACGCGCCGAACAGCAGTCGCGCGGTGACGTCCACCGGGACGTCGTCGACCTCGCCGACCTCGATGAGTGACTGGATCCCGGTGCGGACCAGGCCGAAGCTGCACCGCTCCTCCGCCTCGCGCCAGCGCTCCCAGCCCATCACCACCGGCGCCTCGTGGATCGCGATGCGCTGGTACGCCGGGTCGAGGCAGCTCTGCAGGAAGCCGCGCAGCCCGGCGAGCGCCCGCTCCCACGGCGAATCGGGGCCGTTCATGATCTTTTCGAGCCGGTCGAAGACCTGGCTCTCGACCGTGTCGAAGGCGGCCTCGAACAGCGCCTGCTTACCACTGAAATGGTGGTAGAGCGCACCTTTGGTCACCCTGGCCCGTTTGGCGATCTCGTCGAGAGACGTGCCGGCGTACCCACGTTTGGTGAACAGCTCCACGGCACTCTCGACGAGCGCCGTCCGGGTGGACTCGGAATAGTCCAGCCGCCTTGACCTCAATGTCGCCACCTTCACAACTTTACGCCGCCGGTCCCACTCCATACCCATGGTATGTTGACTGCTGTCAGGTCCGTACCGGGAGTATGCGGCAAACCTGCGGTATGAACCGGGTCACGGAGGGGAGCCCACATCATGAGCTGGAACGACTTCTACCAGCGGCGCGACATCCTCGAAGCCGCACTGCGCCAGGCGGGTCACCACCCGTCCGACGCGATCTCACTCGAAGAAATCCCTGGCGCCACCAAGTACTTCGCGACCGAGGAAGAGCTTCTGGTCGCGCTTCGGTACAAGTGGAACCAGGTGCTGGCCGGTCGCCTCCGCGCCGAGTTGACCGATCCGGACTACGCCGACCAGGACCTCGCGCTCGACAGGGTCGAGGCCGTCACCCGTGCCTGGAACAGCGCCACCGCCGAACACGAGACCCTCCGCGCCGTTCTCGACGCGGCTCTCGACCGGTGCCCCGCGCTGATCCCTGGCCACGAGGCCGAACTGCGCATGCTCGCGCTGACGGCGGGGCTGGCCGACGGCAACGAACCCGCCGACGAGATCACCAAGGTCGGCAGCGCGTTCGCCACCCTGCTCCGGCACGGACGGCACGCGAAGCCCGCCCGCCGCCGCAGCCCCATGGGTCACCTGCTCCGTTTGCTCGCGCCGAGCGCCTGATCCGGCGTAGCGGCCCCGCCGGCGATGTAGTTAGGTACCGACATGGCTGCTCACGCGCGCTGGACCGAGGCCGACATCCCGGATCAGACCGGCTGGACCGTGTTCGTCACGGGGGCGAATTCGGGGCTCGGGCTGCGCATGTCCGAGGTGCTCGCGGGCAAGGGGGCCCGCGTGCTGCTCGGCTGCCGATCACCGGAGCGAGGCGCCAAGGCGCTGGAACAGGTGCGCGCGGCCGCGATCGGGGAAGCGCCCGAACTCGTGCGGCTGGACCTCGCCGACCTCGACTCGGTCCGCGAAGCCGCGAAGAAGGTCCAGGAGTTGTCGAGCGACAAGCTCGACGTCCTGGTCAACAACGCGGGCGTGATGGCGACCCCGCGCGGCCACACCAAGGACGGTTTCGAGACCCAGTTCGGCACGAACCATCTCGGGCACGCGGTGCTGACCTGGCTGCTGATGCCGTCCCTGCGCAACGGCTCCGCGGCACGTGTCGTCACCCTGTCGAGTGTCGCGGCGACCGGCGCGCGCATCGACATCGCCGACCCGAACTTCGAACGCCGGATGTACAACCCCGGCTCGGCGTACGGCCAGTCGAAACTCTCCAATCAAGTGTTCGCGCTCGAACTGGACCGCAGGCTGCGGGCCGCGGGCGAAGGCGTCATCAGCGTGGCGGCGCACCCGGGCTACACGTGGACCGGACTCGGTTCGGGGATGGCGCGTTCCTATCGCAACCCCGTGGTGCGCGCGCTCGTCGCCGGCGGCAACCGGATCGGCGAGATCTTCATCGCGCAGAACGCCCGCCAGGGCACGCTCCCGCAACTGTTCGCGGCGACTTCCCCCGAGGTCGAAGGCGGCGATTACATCGGCCCGCGCGGGCTCGGCGGGCTTCGCGGCGCGCCGGTCAAGGTGCGGCCTTTGGCCGCCGCGAGGAGCGAGTCGCTCGGCGCCGCGTTGTGGGACGTGACCACCAAGTTGACGGGCGTCACCCCCGACCCCGCGTGAGCGGCGGGCACTACTCCGGCGGGCGTAGGGTGGCGGTGTGAGTGCTGCCCCAGATGGCCGCAAGTTGTTGCGGCTCGAGGTCCGGAATTCTCAGACTCCCATCGAAAAGAAGCCGTCGTGGATCAAGACGCGCGCACGGATGGGTCCGGAGTTCACCGAACTCAAAGGCCTGGTGCGCCGCGAAGGCCTCCACACCGTCTGCGAAGAAGCCGGTTGTCCCAACATCTACGAGTGCTGGGAAGACCGTGAGGCGACGTTCCTGATCGGTGGGGATCAGTGCACACGGCGCTGTGACTTCTGTCAGATCGACACGGGCAAGCCGTCGGCTTTGGATCGGACCGAGCCGCGCAAGGTCGCCGAGAGTGTCCAGGCGATGGGCCTGCGCTACTCGACGGTCACCGGTGTCGCGCGTGACGATCTCGAAGACGGCGGCGCGTGGCTGTACGCGGAGACCGTGCGCCAGATCCACGCGCTGAACCCGGGCACCGGTGTCGAGCTGCTGATCCCGGACTTCAACGCCGATCCCGACCAGCTCACCGAAGTCTTCGGCTCCCGCCCCGAGGTGCTCGCGCACAACGTGGAGACGGTGCCGCGGATCTTCAAGCGGATCCGGCCGGGTTTCCGGTACGCACGGTCGCTGGAAGTCATCACCCGGGCGCGTGAGGCCGGTCTGGTGACCAAGTCGAACCTGATCCTCGGTATGGGTGAGACGCCCGAAGAGGTCGCGCCCGCGATGAAGGACCTGGTCGACGCGGGCTGCGAAATCCTCACGATCACCCAGTACCTGCGCCCGTCGCCCCGACACCACCCCGTGGACCGCTGGGTCAAGCCCGAAGAGTTCGTCGAGCACTCGAACGCAGCCGAGGCCATGGGCTTCGCCGGCGTGATGGCCGGGCCGCTGGTCCGTTCCTCGTACCGCGCCGGACGTCTGTTCGCCCAGACGAAGGCCCACCGCGGGGAGCCGCTGTCGGAGAACTTGGCCCATTTGGCCGCCGAAGGTCCCGCCGCGCAGGAAGCCAGCTCGCTGCTGGCAAGGTGACTCCGGTCACCCTCTTCGCGACATCGCCACCCACCAGGTCACGAATCAGTAAAGTGACCTGGTGGCGTTGGTAACTGATCTTCTGAACTGGCTGCAGAGTCTCCCGGAACCGGGACTGGTCGCGGCGACCGGCGGACTGGTGTTCGCCGAATGCACCATCGGGCTCGGCTTCATCGCCCCCGGTGAATCGGGGCTGCTGGTCGCGGCCACGACGGCGACCTCGGTCTCCCGTTTCCTGACTCTGTGGGCCGTCGTGACGGTCTGCGCCGCACTCGGCGACTCGCTCGGCTACGCGATCGGCAAACGCTTCGGCCCGCGTCTGCGCGAGACGAAACTGATCCGCAAGTACGGCCTCGACGCTTGGGACAAGGCGACGGACGTGCTCGAACGGCGAGGCGCGTGGGCGGTGTTCTTCGCGCGGTTCCTCCCGGTGATCCGCACGCTGACCCCGGCGGCGTCGGGCACGTCGGGCCTGCCCTTCCGCAAGTTCCTGCCCGCCGCCGCGGCGGGCGCGGCCTGCTGGTCGGCCATCCACATCGGCATCGGCGCCGCTCTCGGCGAGGCCGCCAAGAAGGTCGAGGGCGTGCTCAACACCGGCGGCCTGGTGATCGTCGGCGTCCTGGTCGGCGTCGCGGTGTTCTTCCTGCTGCGCTACAAGAAGAAGAAGGCGCTCGGCGTCACAGCCGAGGAAGCCACCCCGGCGAAGGTCGGCGCGGAGGACTAGATTCCGGGCATGGCCGCCCTGAACCTGCCCCAGCCTATCGGTTTCGTCCTCGGTGGCGGCGGCAGTCTCGGGGCCATGCAGGTCGGGATGCTGCGCGCCCTGACCGAAGCCGGGATCACCCCGGACCTCGTCGTCGGCACCTCGGTGGGTTCGCTGAACGCCGCCGTGCTCGCCCTCGGGGGTGAATCGGGCGACCGGCTGGACCGGATCTGGTCCCGGATGACACGGCACGAAGCGTTCCCCGGCGGCGTGTTCAGCCAGGTGCGGACACTCCGGCACAGCAAGACCAACCTGTTCCCCAATACCGGTCTCGCCGCGATCGTCGACGAGCACATCGGCGAGAGCGCCCGGTTCGAGGACCTCGCGCTGCCGCTGGGTGTCGTCGCGACGGACGTCGACACCGCCGAGCCGCTGCTCATCCGCTCCGGGCCCGTTCTGGCGCCCCTGCTGGCCAGCTGCGCGATTCCGGGCATCTATCCGCCGGTGCCGTTCGGGGAGCGCATGCTCTACGACGGCGGTCTGGTCGCCAACGTGCCGATGCGCCAGGCGCTCGCCATGGGCGCGAAATCGCTCGTCGTCCTCGACTGCGCCTTCCCCGGCAAGATGCCCGGCACGCCGCAGACCTTCGCCGAGGTGCTGATGTTCACCGCGATGATCAGCATGCGGAATCAGGCTGTCCTGGAGGCGCCGATCGCCGCGGCCGAAGTGCCTGTGGTGTACGTGCCCGGACCGAAGCCGGTGCGGGTGAGCCCGCTGGACTTCAGCCACACCACCGCGCTGACCGCAGAGGCTTACGAGGCCGCGAAGACCTATTTGGGCGAATTGCGTGTCGATGGCCCCGGTCTTTATGGTGCCCCCGGTCTCGTCGTGGCCTGACGGGCAACCATCCGGCATCGATCACGTCTTCTTCGTCGCGTAGTTTTGAAAAAGAACTTTCCGCTGACAGCGCGACATAAAAAGAGAACCATATGTTTCCCAAGAAGACATTACTTTCGACGGCCGGAATACTCGCCGCGGTGGTGCTGATCTCGTCCTGCTCGCCTTCGGGCGACACCGATTCACCCGGCACCAGCTCCGAATCGGACACGAGCCCGGTTTCGGTGACCATCGATCCGGCAGGCGGGACGAACGTCAATCCGGCGACGCCGGTGGTGGTCAAGGCCGAGCACGGCAAACTGATCGACGTCACCGTCAGCAACGCCGACAAGGGCAACCAGGTGAAGGGTGAGCTGGCGAGCGACGGGCTCAGCTGGAGGACCACCGAACCGCTCGGCTACGGCAGCACCTACAAGATCGTGGCGCATGCCCAGGGCATCGACGGGAAGCCCGTCGAGCAGCAGAGCAGGGTCTCCACGCTGAGCCCGAAGCAGCAGGCGAACCCGAACCTCATCCCGGCCCCCGCCGCGGTGGCGTCCGCCGGCGTCGGCGTCGGGCAGCCGATCGTGTTCGCCTTCGGCCAGCCGGTGAAGAACAAGGCCGAGGTGGAGAAGAAGCTGTCCGTGGAGTCCACGCCCAAGCAGGAGGGCTCCTGGTACTGGATCGACGACAAGAACGTCCACTACCGCCCCAAGGTGTACTGGCAGCCGGGGACGACGCTCAAGGTGTCGGCGATGATCTACGGCGTCGATTTCGGCAATGGCGTGTACGGCGCGACCGATCGCACCGAAACGTACAAAGTGCACGATTCGTGGGTCGCGAAAGCCGACGGCAACACCGAACAGATGCAGATCTTCCACAACGGCCAACTCGCGAAGTCGATGCCCATTTCCATGGGCAAGGACGCCACGCCCACCCATTTGGGTGCACACGTCATTTCGGACAAACACGAGAACTACGTGATGGACTCGTGCACCTACGGCGTCTGCCAGGGCCAGCCGGGGTACTACAAGACGAACGAGAAGTGGTCGCTGCGCATCTCCAACGACGGCGAGTTCGTCCACGAGAACCCGAACAGCGTCGGCGCGCAGGGCAGCTCCAACGTGTCGCACGGCTGCATCAACCTCAACGCCGCCAACGCCCAGTGGTTCTACCAGAACATGGGGCTCGGCGACGTCGTCGAGGTGACCAACTCCGGTGGCCCGCAGCTGCCGGTGTGGGACCTCTACGGCGACTGGTCGAAGTCGTGGGCCGACTGGCAGGCGGGCAGCGCGCTCAAGTAGAGGCATGATGGGCCGGTGACCAGCACCCTGAGCACCGCTCGCTCACTCGTGGCCGGCGCCGGCCAGGTCGTCGCACTGACCGGCGCCGGGATCTCCACGGATTCGGGGATCCCCGACTTCCGCGGCCCGCAGGGTCTGTGGACCCGCGATCCGGCCGCGGAGAAGATGTCGAACCTCAAGGCGTACCAAGGCAGCCGTGAGGTCCGAGAGCGGACCTGGCAGGCGCGGCTGGTGCACCCCGGCTGGGACGCGACCCCGAATGCCGCGCACTACGCGCTCGAGCGCCTGTCGCCGACGCGGATCATCACCCAGAACATCGACCGGCTGCATCAGAAGGCGGGCTCGCCACCGGAGCGGGTGCTGGAACTCCACGGGACCATGTTCGAGTCCGTCTGCCTGTCCTGTGACGACCACCGGGACATGCGCTCGACCCTGGAACGTGTCCGAGCAGGCGAAACCGACCCGCCCTGTCTGGTGTGCGGCGGAATCCTCAAGTCGGCCACCGTCTCGTTCGGTCAGCACCTGGACCAGAACCTGCTCCGCGCCGCGCGAGCCGCCGTCTCCGACAGTGATCTCCTACTGGTGGCCGGGTCCTCGCTGCGGGTGCAGCCGGCCGCCTCCTTGGTGAGCGTCGCTTCCCGGTCCGGATCCGCCGTCGTGATCTGCAACGGCTCCGAAACGCCTTACGACTCCATGGCCACCGCTGTCGTCCGCGGCCCCCTCAGCGACACCCTCCCCGCTCTGACCCCGTAACCCCCGGGCCACCCCGCCACGCCCATACCCACTCCCGCCCGCGCCCCACCCTTCCGCTCGCGCCAATCGCGCTCGTGCCCAATCCCGTCACTCGCGTGCCTGAACCCGTAACTCGCGTGATCAGAGCCGTAACTCGTGTGTCCAGGCCCGTCATTCGCGTGTCCAGGGACGTAATTCGTGTGATCAGGGGGACGACGCGCGTGTTTGTGTGGACGACACGCGTGATCAGACGGACGACACGGCACATGGCCCCGGGCAACATCGTGTCGTCCGTCCGATCACACGTGTCGTCCGTCTGATCACGCGAGTGACGTGTCTGGTTACGTGTGTGGCGGGTGTGGTCACGTGGGTGGCGGGGGTTGTGGGTATGGAGAAAGGGTCCAGGCCCCGGGAGAACTCGTGGTTCTCGACCGGGGCCTGGACCCTTCTTTTAATGTTAGTCCGGCGGTGTCCTA
>NZ_JBVHDI010000013.1:0-228459 GCF_055563465.1 Amycolatopsis sp. NPDC000009 | reverse complement strand
CACCCGCTACGACAAACTCGCCGTCCGCTACGAAGCCACCGCGCACATCGCCGCGATCAACGAGTGGCTCTGAACTACTTCGATACAGGCCCTAGTGGGGCGCGAACTCGCGCCATTCCTCCTGCCACCGCGCCCATCGGGCCCGGTCGAGCAGGAACCGGCCGCAGCGCTGGCCTGCCAGCACGACCACGATGAAGGCGAGCCAAAGGCCCACTCCCGTGCCGACACCGAGAAGACGGGCATCGAGGCCGGTGACGGGTGCGTCGACCGCGTTCCCGGACTCGTCGAGCCAGGCCGGCACCTTCGCGCCGGCCAGGGTTCCCCTCGCCGCCTGGACCTCGCCGACTCGGGTGTCCCCAGCACGGGTGACCCACGTGGCCTTGGCGGACGAGGTGTCGTGGGCCACCCCCGACCGAGTCGCGATGGCGATGGGCGCGCCGTCTTCGAGCAGGGTCGCTTCCCCGCGATATCTGGTGGCCTGCTCGATCTCCGCCCGTTCGGAACGGGCCGCGAAGACACCGGAAGCCACCGCGGCGGCGACCGGCAGGGCGACGACCACGAGGACGATCGCGAGAACCATCGTGAACGCCTCGACGCGGTCTTCGCGGCGAGCGAGCGGATTTCGCCCTGGACGGACCAGACGCCAGGCGCGCGACCAGTGAGACGACGTGTTCATGACCTGGACCTCCGCTGTGGATCGCCGGGAATATGACGTCACCATCACCCGGCGATACCGCCCCGCAGGAGAGGCGACGGTCCCGCCCTGCCGGGACCTCCAGCCGTATTCCCGGCCCGTCCACGGGATCGAGACTGGCTTCATGCGAGTACGTGATGTCATGACCACCCCGGTCGTCGCGGTGACCCCGGCGGCCACGATCGGCGAAGCGATCGCCGTGCTGACCGGCAAGGGAATCACCTCGCTACCGGTCGTCGGCGACACCGGCGAACTGCTCGGAGTGCTACTCGAAGAGGATCTGCTCCGGGCGCGTTACCTTCCCGACGGTGACCCGGACAGCGGCGTCATGCTCAGCGGGCGCACCAAAGTGAGCGCGCTGATGCGGCGACCGGCGGCCGGTGCCCATCCCGATGGCGACCTGACCGAACTGACGGCGAAGATGCTGGAGCGCCGGCTCCGGTCCGTCCCGGTCCTCGAACACGGTCACGTGATCGGCGTCATCACCTGGCAGGACCTGCTCCGTGCCGGGCCATCCGCGCAAAGGAATGAGCCATGAACACGAATCCCGGCAACACCCGCCACCTTCTCGTCGGCGCCGACGGCTCCGGCGAAAGCGAAGAAGCGATCCGATGGGCCATCGCCGAAGCGGCCGCCGTCGGTGACGACGTCGAAGTCCTGATGGTTCTTCCGAGGGAAGAGCTCCTTCCCGGCACATCGTTCGCCCTTCAGCCCCACGGCAGGGTTCCGGTGCGGAAGAACTACTCGCTCGACGACGCGGTCGCCCGGATCCGGAGCGAGCTTCGAGCGGACGTCGAGGTGGAAACCTCGCTCAGGCAAGGGAACCCGACGTCGGAACTGCTCGCGGCGGCACACGAAGCAGACCTTCTTGTGCTGGGCACCGGGACGAAGAGCGCGGTCGGCAGGCTCGTCTTCGGCAGTGTTTCCACGGCGTGCGTCAGGCACGCGACGTGTCCCATCGTGCTGGTGTCGCCGCAGGCGATCCACCGGTTCAGCCCAGCCGCTTCCTGACTTGTCACACGTGCTCCACCGAGAGCACCGCCTCGGCGTCCCGTGCCAGTTCGACGTCCTCACCCGTTCCCATGGCGAAGACGGTCACCGGCGCGTCAACCGGACTGATCACCCGATCGCCGTCCCCGAGACAGCGAGCCGGATCGACGGTGATCCCGAAGACGCCCAGCCGGGTGGCCAGTCGCGCGACCAGGTCGGGTTGATGCTCGGTGACCCCGCCGGTGAACACGACGGCGTCGATCCGGTCGAGGCTCGCCGCCATCGCGCCGATCTCGCGGCGGATCCGGTGCAGATAGACGGCGACGGCCGAAGTCGCGTCGGGATCCCCCGCCGCTTCGCGTGCCAGGACGGCTCGAAGGTCCCCGTTCGTCCCGCTCATTCCGGCGAGACCGGACCGGTGATACAGCGCGTCTTCCATCTCGTCGACCGACATCGGCGCGGTTCGCATGACGTGCAGCACCAGACCGGGATCCACCGAGCCGGATCTCGTCGCCATCGCCGGCCCTTCCAACGGGGTGAAGCCCATACTCGTGTCGACGCTCCGGCCACCGCGGATCGCGGTCACCGAGACACCGGCGCCGAGGTGGCAGCACAAGAGCCGTGGCTCGCCGTCGCCCAACAGTTCCGCCACCCGACGCGCCGCGTGACGGCACGAAAGACCGTGGAAACCGTAGCGCCGCAAGCGCCCCTGACTGGTCCATTCCCTTGGTAGCGCGTACCTCGACGCTTCTGCGGGAAGGTGGGCGTGGAAGGCCGTGTCGAACGACGCGATCACCGGAAGGCCAGGGCGCAGCCGGAAAACCTCCCGTGCGAGGCGGACGGCCTGCGGCTGGTGAAGCGGTGCGAAAGGGTTGAGCTTTTCGAGTGCGTCCACGACGTCCGGTGTGAGCCGGACCGGGCCGGCCCTGGAACCCCCGTGCACGAACCTGATGGCCACCGTGTCCACTGTGGACCATCGGTCGAGAGCCTGTCGAGCAGCGTCGTCCAGGCCCATGGCGGCCCATCCGACCGGCGTGCCGTCGACGACCAAGGACGATTTGAGGCTCGAAGAGCCGGGATTCAACGTCAGGACACGCATGAAGACTCCTTCGGGCACAGGACCGGGCGGGCGCGCCCTGGGGGCGGCGCGCCCGCCCGGCCGGAGATGGTCAGCCCTTGCCGACCTCGATCTTGACCTGCTTCTCCTGCGGCTTGTCCTCGACCGGCATGGAGATTTCCAGGATTCCGTCCTTGTAGGCCGCCGTGATCTTCGCGGTCTTCGCACCGGAAGGCAGGGAGACGCTCCGGCTGAACTTGCCGTAGTAGAACTCACTGCGGCCGTGCTCCGCGGTGCTGGCCTCGCGCTCGGCGGTGATCGTCAGGAGCCCCTCGTGCGCGGTGACCGAGATGTTCTTTTCCGGGTCGAATCCGGGGAGCTCGGCCCGGACGAGGTACTTGCCCTCCTCGACGGACTCTTCGATACGCACCGGATTGTGCTCGGCGAACGGCCACGGATTCTCCAGCCAGGCCGCGATACTCGGCAGGGTCATCCGAGAACCGGGTACCAGGGTTGTCATATTCGTAATTCCTTCCTTTGTCGATCCGTCATGCTTCCCAAGTCCAGTCACGAATTTCGGGAAGATCCTCACCGTGTTCGACGATCCATCTGCGGTGCCGTTCACGCGCGTCCGTCATCCGCTGCCGGACGGCGCCGGCCCGGGCCAGCAGCCCTGGCACTCGGTCGATCACGTCGGTGACGAGCTGGAAGCGGTCCATGTCGTTGCGCACCAGCATGTCGAACGGTGTGGTCGTGGTTCCGTGCTCGATGTAGCCGCGCACGTGGAGGTCGTCGTGGTTCGCGCGCCGGTAGGCCAGCCGGTGGATCAGCCAGGGGTAACCGTGGTAGGCGAAGATCACCGGCCGGTCGGTGGTGAACAGGGCGTCGAATTCGCGGTCGGCCATCCCATGCGGGTGTTCCGCGGCGGGTTGCAGGCGCATGAGGTCGACCACGTTCACCACTCGGACCGCAAGGTCGGGCAGGTATTCCCTCAACAGCTTGGCCGCCGCGAGCACCTCGACCGTCGGAGCGTCGCCGGCGCAGGCGAGGACGACATCCGGTTCCCGATCCGGATGGGTGCCCGCCCACTCCCAGATCCCGGCGCCGCGCGCGCAGTGCACCGCGGCCTCTTCTGTGTCGAGCCAGACGGGGCTGTCGTTCTTCCCCGCGACAATCACGTTGACGTAATCCCGGCTGCGCAGGCAGTGCTCCGCGACCCACAGCAGGGTGTTCGCGTCCGGCGGCAAATAGACCCGCACGACTTCCGGGCTCTTGTTGGCGACATGATCGACGAAGCCCGGATCCTGATGCGAGAAGCCGTTGTGGTCCTGCCGCCAGACGTGCGAGGTCAGCAGGTACGTCAGCGAAGCGACCGGCCGCCGCCACGGGATCTCCCGATGCACCTTGAGCCACTTGACGTGCTGGTTGAGCATCGAGTCGACGATGTGCACGAAAGCCTCGTAGCAGGAGAAAAGCCCGTGCCTGCCGGACAACAGATAGCCTTCGAGCCAGCCTTGGCAGAGGTGTTCCGAGAGCACCTCCATGACCCGGCCGTCCGCGGCGAGATGCTCGTCGACGGGTTCGGTCGCGCACAGCCAGGTCTTGGCGGTCACGTCGAACACCGCGTCGAGCCGATTGGATGCGGTCTCGTCCGGGCCAAACAACCGGAAATTGGAAGTCTTTCGGTTCAGCGCGAACACATCCCGCAGCCACCGTCCGAGCACGCGCGTCGGTTCGGCGACCGCGCCGCCCGGCCGGACGAGCGGGATCGCGTGCGCCGCCACCTCGGGCAGCTCCAAGGGCCGCAGCACGAGACCGCCGTTGGCGTGCGGTGACGAACCCATCCGGAGCTCACCGCGCGGGATCAGGGCGGTGACCTCGGACGTGGGCCTGCCGTCCTCGTCGAAGAGCAGTTCGGGGCGATAGGAGCGCAGCCAGTCCTCCAGCTGCCGCAGATGCTCCGGGTTCCCGCGCGCGTCCGGTACCGGGACCTGGTGCGACCGCCAAGTCCCCTCTACCCGTTTTCCATCCACAGTGGACGGTCCGGTCCAGCCCTTGGGGCTGCGCAGCACGATCATCGGCCAGCTCACCGGTCCCGTCGGCACTCCGGCGGAGCGGGCTCGCACCTGGATTCCGTCGATCTCGTCCAGCGCGCCGTCCACCGCCGCGGCCATGGCCTGGTGCATGACCGCCGGATCGTCGCCTTCGACGTAGCGCGGGGCATACCCGTACCCACGCAGCAGCTCGTCGAGCTCGGTGCCGCTGATCCGCGAAAGCACGGTCGGGTTGGCGATCTTGTACCCGTTCAGATGCAAGATCGGCAGCACCGCACCGTCACGGACGGGATTGAGGAATTTGCCCGAATGCCAACTCGTAGCCAAGGGCCCGGTTTCGGCCTCGCCGTCGCCGACGACGCAACCGACGACGAGGTGCGGGTTGTCGAACGCGGCACCGTAGGCGTGCGCGAGCGAGTAGCCGAGCTCGCCGCCCTCGTGGATCGACCCCGGAACCTGTGGCGCGACATGGCTGGGCACCCCGCCGGGAAAGGAGAACTGCCGGAACAGCGTCCGCAGGCCGTCCTTGTCGTACGGGACCTCCGGCCACGCCTCCGAGTAACTGCCCTCCAGCCAGGTGTTCGCATACAGAGCCGGTCCACCGTGGCCGGGTCCGGTCACGAACATCGCGTTCAGGTTCCGCCGCACGATGGCCCGGTTGAGGTGGGCGTAGACGAAGTTCAGTCCCGGGGAGGTACCCCAGTGCCCGAGCAGGCGCGGTTTCACGTGCTCGGGTTTCAGCGGCGATTCCAGCAGCGGATTGTCCATCAGGTAGATCTGGCAGGCGGCAAGATAGTTCGCCGCCCGCCACTGAGCGTCCACTTGGGACAACTCGGCCGAAGTCAGCACCGCCGGAGCGGCGGGTGCGCCGAGAACGGTCACCGCGACTTCTCCGGCCGGACCACCATCACCGGGCATTCCGCGTGGTGCGCGAGCGCCTGGCTGGTGGAACCGAGCAGCTGCCCGGTGAATCCACCCCGGCCCCGGCTTCCCACGACCACCAGCTGCGCCTTGGCACTCCACTCCAGCAGGGCGTGCCGCGGGCGGTCCTCGACGAGGACCCGCTCGACCTTGACGTCCGGGTACTTCTCCTGCCAGCCCGCGAGACGCTGCGCCAGCAGCCGTCGTTCCTCTTCCTCGATCGATTCCCACTGCACGACGAGCCGCGCCATCCCGTAGGCGTCGTCGTAGGTGACGTCCCGCCACGCGTGGACGACGACGAGCTCGGCCTTCCGCCACGCCGCCTCCTCGAAGCCGATCTCCAGTGCGCGCTCGCTCAGCGGGCTGCCGTCGATTCCCACCACGATCGGCCCCTCGGCCGGATATGCGGTGGTGTTCTTCCGACCCCGCATGACCACCACGGGGCAGTGAGCGTGAGCGACGACCGCCGACGCCGTCGAACCGATCGTCATCTCGCCGAAGAAGCCCTTCCCGGTGCCGCCGACGACCACCATCGCCGCCGACTTCGACGCGTCGATCAAGGTGGGCACCGGCGAGTCCGCCGGCATCCGCGTGTCCACCTCGACCCCGGGCGCCACCGAACGCGCTTGCGCGACAGCCTCCTCCAGAACCCGCTTACCCTCATCGGCGAGGACGTCGTACCACGGCGTGGGCCCCGCCAATCCCGCTCCGTAGGCCAGCTTGTCGACGCGAAGTGCGTGCACGACGAGCATCTTCAGCAGCCGTTCTTCCGCGACGGCGGCGGCCCACCGGACGGCGGCCCGTCCCGGCTCTGTCCCGTCCACCCCCACGACGATCTTCCGGTCCGGCGCGTTCATCGTTCGTCCTCCTGATAGGTCACTTTCGCTTCCACCACACCCGGAACCGCCTCGGCCAGCAGCCTGGCCACATGACGATCGGTGTCGTTGTCATAGGCATCGCCGATCCGCACGACCCCGTCGCGCGCCTCGACCGTCCACCGGCCCGGGCCGCCGTAGATCGCCAGGTGGTGGCGGACGTCCGCGGCGATCGCCTCGTCGGAACGGGCGAAGGCACGCACGAAGTCGCCTCGCGTGAGGATTCCGACCACCCGGGAACCGTCCACGATGGGCATCGCGCGAATACGCCCGTCGAGCAGGGCCCGGCCGACATCGGCGGCGTCCGCACCGGTACTCATGCCCGTGGCCGGTGACGTCATCACCTGGGCGACGGTCAGCCCCGGCCTCGGGCGTGCCTCATGGTCCGGTCCCGAACGCATGTCGTGCGGGAACCGGTTCCGGATGAGATCCGCCTCGGTGACGATGCCGATCAGCCGGTCGTCCTCGTCCACCACCGGCAGTGCGGTGAAACCCTTCTCCGCCAGCAGTTCGGCCGCGTGCTTCGCGGTGGTCTCGGGCGTCACCGTGACGACCGGCGCGGACATCAAATCCCGTGCTCGCATGGTCCTCACTCGCCTTCGGTCAATGGGCGGACGACGGCCACTGGACATTCCGAGTGCGCGACGAGTGCCTGGCTCGTCGAACCGAGCAACATCCCCTGGAACCCGCCGCGACCTCGCGACCCGACGACCAGCAGCTGGGCACGTTCGCCGAAACCGAGCAGGGCACGGACCGGGCGACCGCGGGCGACCACCGTCTCGACGCTCAGGTCCGGGAACTTGGCCAGCCAGGGCGCGAGTTGTTCGTCGACCGCTCGCCGCTCCGCCGGCTCGACCGTGCCCGGGCCCACCGCCAAGGCGTGCGCCCGCACCGACTCGTGGTCGGTGACCTCGTTCCACACCCGCACCACGATCAAATCCGCGCCACGGAGCGACGCTTCCTCGAAAGCGAAAGCCAAAGCGGCGTCACTCGACTCGGAACCGTCCGTGCCCACGACGACGGGACCGGTCTCCGGTGGGACGTCTTCCGGGCGTTTCCCTCTCGCGACGACGATCGGGCAATGACCGTGCTGCGCCAACGCCACCGCCGTCGATCCGACCAGCAGACCGGTGAAGCCGCCAAGGCCGCGGGAGCCCAGCACGATCATGGTCGCCGCCTGCGACTCCTGGATCAGTGCGGCCACCGGAGCCCATTCGCGCGCCGCGGTCTCGACGACCAGGTCCGGATAGCGCTCGGCCACCGCCTCGCAGGCTTCGGCGAGCCATCGCGCTCCCTGTGCCTCGAACGCCGATCGGATCGCCTCGACGGACGGCACCACCCCGGGCATCCTCACCGGCGGAACCGTGTACACGTGCACCAGCCGAAGCCGCTTCCCGCTCTTCGCTGCCTCTCCCGCCGCCCACACCGCGGCCCGCCGGGCGGACCCCGAACCGTCGATCCCCACGACGACAGCGCCTTCAGCCACGCTCGACATGCCCACTCACCTCTCTTGTCCGGGCGGGCTTCAAGGCGGCCGCGACTTCGCCCGCCCAGGCCCGCACCGCCGGCCAATCCCGGTAGTCACCGTCTTCGACCCGGAGCGCCGTCACGACCGCTCGTTCGGCGAACCGCAGCAGGCTCCGCTCGATCCGGCCCGGGAACACCACGTGCCCGCGGGCGCCGGAGAGCGTCATCAGCCGGGCAACATCCACCGGGTCCTCCGCGGGCTTCGGCGGCGTTCCCACCGGGCCGCTGGAGAAGAGCCAAACCTTCTTGGACCTGAGGATCCCGGCGTGCTCGCCGACGACGTTTCGCGCTGCCTCGAGCCACTGCCCCAGGTACACGCCGCTGCCCAGCAGAACGACGTCGAACTCCTCGACTGCCCTGACATCCTCGGCCCGAGACACCCGCACGACCGCGTATCCGCGCAGCTCCGAAGCGAGGGCGCGGCCGATCTCCTCCGCGATTTCCCAGGTCCCGCCGTGGCGGCTGGCCGCCGCTACGAGGATCTTCATTTCATTCTCCTGTCTGGTCTGTTTCCAGCTTCGACCAGTGCCTAGCCCAGGAGGAGGGGCCGAAGTCCCGGCGGGCCGGGCCCAGAGTCCCGGCTCGATCGCCGGGCGGCCGTTAGCCGGTTCGAGGAAGGACCTTCGTCTCTACGACGCCCTCGATGCCGACCAGATCATCGGTGGACCGAAGGACGGCAAGGAGACAGATCATGACGGTACGGCTCGGGATCAACGGCTTCGGCAGGATCGGGCGCGACATCCTCCGCTGTGTACTGGAGTCACCGGAAAGCCCGATCGAAGTGGTGGCGGTCAACGACATCACCTCGCCCGAGATGCTGGCGCACCTGCTGGGTCCACGATTCCACGTACGGAAGGCTCCGAACACCGGTCGAAATCGTCGACGGCGAAGCGCTCCGCGTCGGCGACCACCTGATCCAGGTCAAGGCGGAGGCCGATCCGGCCCGGCTGCCGTGGGGCGAGTACGGCGTCGACGTCGACGTCGACGTCGAGTCCACTGGCAAGTTCAGGACTCGGGAAGCCGCCGGCGCCAGGAAGGTCGTGATCTCCGCGCCGGGCAAGGACGTCGACGCGACGATCGTGCTGGGCGTCAACGAAGGTGACTACGACGCCGAAAACCACCACATCGTTTCCAACGCGTCGTGCACGACCAACTGTGTCGCACCGATGGTGAAGGTTCTTCACTCGGCTTTCGGTATCCGGCGCGGACTGCTCACCACCATCCACAGCTACACCGGCGACCAAGGATCCGCGCCGGGCTCGGTCGGCGGCGGTCAACGTGGTGCCCACCAGCACCGGCGCCGCCAAGGCGATCGGACTGGTCATCCCGGAGCTGGCAGGCAAACTCGCCGGGGTCGCCGTGCGCGTGCCGGTCGAGGACGGCTCGCTCACCGATCTCACCGTCGAACTCGATCGCCCGGTGACCCCCGAGCAGATCAATCACGTGTTCGCCGAGGCCGCGGACGGCGCGCTCAAAGGGATCCTGCGCTACACGGAAGCACCCGTGATCCCCGCAGGCTTGCCCGCGAGCGCTAACGCCCTTGCGCTGCCGCTCGGTCCGCCTGGGCCTCGTTGATGCTCTCGACCAGTGCCACCGGGTCAACGCCAGCGGCGATGGCGTCCTGGAACCGCCTGAGCTACGGAGGAGGAGCGGCGATTTCGCAGTGGATGCGGATGGCAACCAGACGCAAGATGTCGCTGTGGAAGTTCCTGCCCCGGACAGGCTCCTCCGGGTCCCGAGCGGACAGCGGGTCGAACAGCAGCCGGCGTGCGACCTCGATATGGCCGGGTAGCACCTTCGCGATGAGCCCGGCCTTCCTCGGTGGGGTGACGACGGTGGCGCGCTGGTCTTCCGCACTCGGGCCGCGGGTGATCAGGACCGCCTGATGGGCCAGACCGCTGCGGCTGCAGTCGGCACCGTCGGCCAGCTCCGTCATCGTCGCCTGGCCCGAGGAGTCGGCGAGCCGGGCCAGACGCTCGAACCGGACGTAGCTGATACCTGCCACCATGATGCAGAACCTGGGACGGGCCCTGACCGCATTGCGGCCCACTCCCGACGCGGTACTGAGGATCGGCGCGCTGCTGATCGTGAAGGTCGACAACGTGGTCGCCGTGCACCAGCTCACCGCGGCCCAGCAACTCACTCTCGACCATCAGCCACACCTGCTCACCTCCCCACACGACATGACCGCGCACATACCGATCAGATCAGCGCCGCTCCTCACTACGGCGCATCCACCGAGCCCCAGACACCTACAAGCTGATCCGCACTGCGGCGTCCATCTCGGGTCGAGCTGTCGGACTGCGGGTGCAGGACACGGCAGACGCAGGGTCTTGACGGTCGCCACTGACCGTCGCTCGCGGGCTGCCTGGAAGCGGGAGTGGAAGTGAGCCACGACTACGCATACCTCTGTGTCGCGTGCAGGCCGCCCGACAGTTCCGCCACCACACATCCACGATGGCTGGCCATAGCCTTACGGACTGCGCCATACCACCAGGTGCACACCGAGGACTTCCTTGTGCACTCAAGAAGCCTTGAAGTAAATCGTCGTCGCTGTTACCTCTGAACCGGCTCATCCGTCATAGAGGCCGAAGCGCCCTATTGGCCGAGACCCCCGGAGCCGTGGCCCTATGACTATTGCCTACGTCATCGTCACCGTAACGACCGTCGCGTACTGCCTGTTTTCGGCCGGTGCCGACTTCGTGCGGTGGGAACGTGTCGGCGTCGCCATGGACGCGGTCGGCGTGCCTCGGCGGTGGATGCCCTGGCTGGGAGTCCCCAAGGCAGTGGCCGCGCTGGGACTGCTCATCGGCTTCTGGATACCGATGATCGCTATCGCCGCCGCGGCCGGTCTCGTTCTCTTCTTCGGCGCGGCCATCGCGACCCACTTGAGAGCACGCGACTACTCCTTTGGTCTGCAATACCCGTTCTTCTTCCTGGCCATCGCCACTTTGGCGTTGAGCACTGCCGTCTGAGGAGCGCGCCCGTACCCGCTCTGGGGCCGTCGAAGAGGTCTGCGTGCTCATCGACCCGGCCTGCCTGTACCCGCTCGCCGGTATCCGCGCCTACCTCGAAGGCGTCCCGTTCAGCCTGCTCGGCTGGCCGACCACCTGCGGCCTGTCTCAATGTGTCCGTCCTTAGTGGACTGAGCGGAAGGACCCTCAGGCCGCTGCTGGGTGCGTGGCCGGTTTTCGGCGTTCCTCGTCGCCGTAGACGAGGCGTATCCGTTCGGCCCACGCTGGGAACGTGGTTCCCGCGACGGGCGGATCGGGCAGGCTGGCCGACTGCCGGGTCCCGTCCGGGTCGGTGTCCAGCATCCGCACGATCGCCTCATTGCACCAGCCCGCCCGATACCGCGGAGCGAACGGCGCGGTCAGCTCGGTCGCCTGGTCCCGAGGCCGCCGAGCGTTCCCGATCAGCGTCAAGACCGCCGCGGTGACCTGCCGGTCGTTGCCCGGGACGACCTTGCCCGGCCACGAACGGATCTGCCCCGACCATCCACGGCGCTGCCTCGCGCGGGTCCGCAACTCGATGGCGATGCCCTACCGGGCTGCTTTCGACGATCGGTTGGCTCATCGGACGGATACATGCTTCCTGCGATCAGGGACTGGCCACCTCCCCTGATCGTGCCATCGCCCGACCCCAGCGGCTGGTCACGCCCGCGCCGCGTCCCTACCGGAGACCGGCCGCACCGGGCATATGGGGAGGGAACAAGCCGGCACCGGAACCGGTGGCTCATCAGCTGGCTTGGGGGTACCGGGACGCCTCCGGCCGCGGGATCAGATCTCAGGTAGTAGTTCAGCGCGCCAGGCAAGTCGTTTGCCACCACGGACATGGGGTAGTCGCCGAGGAAGTAGCGCCGGGCAAGTGTGCCTCCCTGTTCGACCTGTCGGAGTCGACCAGGGCGGGCGTTGGGCGAGGAAGGACCGATGGTGACGATGGAGACTGCGGACGCGGTGGTGATCGGGGCCGGGCACAACGGTTTGGTGGCAGCCAATCTCCTCGCCGACGAAGGCTGGCAGGTAGTGGTCCTCGAAGCCCAATCAACGCCTGGCGGTGCAGTCCGCACGGGGGAAACGACAGCGGCGGGCTTCCGCTCTGACCTGTGCAGTGCCTTCTTTCCCATGACGATCGCTTCACCTGTAATCGGCGCGCTGGAATTGGAAGACCACGGCTTGGCGTGGCGACGAGCGCCTCGGGTGGTGGCGCACCAGTTTCTCGATGACCGCGCCGCCATCCTGTCGACGGACCTCTCGCAGACAATCGACTCACTGTCCACCTTCGACACCGCCGACGGCGACGCATGGGCGGACGAATTCGCTTTCTGGCAGCGAATCCGTGACCCATTGCTGGACTCGATGATGCGCCCCTTCCCGCCGGTACGGGCGGGTGCCCGGCTGTTGCGCGCACTCGGTTCTCACGACGCGATCCGGTTCGCGCGGCGGGCAACGCTTCCCGCTCGCCGGTTCGCGCAAGAACGCTTCACCGGGGAAGGTGCCCAAGCCCTGCTGGCAGGCAATGCCCTGCACAGCGACCTGGGACCTGACAACGCCGGTAGCGCACTGTTCGGCTGGCTGCTGTGCTGCCTTGGCCAGGATTTCGGTTTCCCGGTGCCCGCCGGTGGCGCATCCGGCATCACGGACGCACTCGTACGGCGCTTGAAATCCCGAGGTGGCGTGCTGTCGTGGGGCCGCGAGGTCGGCCGTGTACTCGTCGCGGGTGGCCGGGCCCTGGGGGTGAGTGACGTCGATGGCGAGGTGATCCGGGCACACCGCGCGGTGCTGGCCGATGTTCCGGCTCCGCAACTTTTCCGTGACCTCGTCGGTGAAGAACACCTGCCTCGGTCTTTCGTCTCCGACCTCGGCAACTTCGACTGGGATCATGCGACAGTGAAGACCGACTGGGCGTTGTCGGGCGTCATTCCCTGGAGTAATCCCGAAGTGGGGGCGGCCGGGACGGTACACCTCGGTGGCGGCATGGATCGCATGGCCCGGTTCGCCGCCGACCTGGCCGCGGCGCGGGTACCCGACGATCCTTTCGTTCTCCTGGGACAGATGACCACCGCCGACCCCGCTCGGTCACCGGCGGGAACCGAGTCGGCGTGGGCCTATACCCATGTACCGCACGGCGAGCTGTGGGACCACAGTCGCCTCAGCCGCTTCGCTGACAACCTGGAACAGATCGTCGAGCGCCACGCGCCGGGCTTCCGAGACCTGATCATCGCACGCCGTGTCAGCGGGCCCGGTGACCTGCAGGACCACGATGCCAGTGTCGTCGACGGCGCGATCAACCAGGGGACCGCTGCCTTTCACCAGGAGTTGGTCTTCCGTCCTGTGCCCGGCCTCGGCCGCGCCGACACCCCGGTCGACCGGCTCTTCCTCGCCGGTGCGTCCGCGCACCCCGGCGGGGCCGTCCACGGCGCGCCAGGGGGCAACGCGGCCAAGGCGGCCCTCGCCCGATGCGGCGTCACCGGCCCGCTTTACGCCGCCCTGATCCGCTCGGCCCACCGGTTCCTGCACGAGTGACGAGCAGCAGGCCCACGCCCCACAGGACGAGTACGAGCAGCCCGGTCACCGCGTTGTTCGCCACCCATGCGATCGCGGGTGCGCCGCCTTCGTCATCAAGCAGAAATGGCGACACCGCAAGCCATCCACCCAACGGCAGCCGCATCAGGTTCGTCACGGGGGCGGTTGGCGGGTCGACAAGCGAAACAGCGCCCGTCGCAGCCAACGCTATCCCGATCAGTACGGCGTTCCAGCCGCCGTGGAAGGAGCTTTCGCCGTTCAGCGGTTGCAGGACGAACGGGGTGAGGATCAGCCAGACACCGATCAGATAGGTCAACGCGTCCACGATCCCGAGCCCCGTGTCGTTCGGAAGCGTCCGTCCGTCGCCGCGACGCCGGGTGTTCTTCTCGGTCTGCCGGGCGACGGTATTCGCCTCCGAAAGGCCGACTCTATGGTTCATCTTCGTCACCTGTCCGCGATGGTCGTCGAACACCCCGTCAGAGGCCGACCAGGCTCAGGTATCGCCGGATCCGGTTCTCCGGAGCGCGAATCCTCATTGAACGTCCGTCCTCTTCGAGACTCGTTCTCGTGAAGTCAAGGACGAGGTCGTTTCAGATCCGGACACGCAATCCTCGACCACGTCCAGGAGCCTCGGGACGTCAGGGTGTTCCGACCTCACCCTCGGCGACCACGATCGTCACGCCGGTCTCGCACCGGCACCGGACGACGAGGTCACCGGTGGGCGGCTCCAGAAGGGGCGCACTCATGTCGCTGCCTTCCTGCATCGGGGACAACCACGTACTTCCAGACTGGCACGAGCCAAACGCGGACGACCTGACGATGCCCTTACGATCGTCCGGAATGGTTCTGCTCGTATTTCAGGCGGATGCGGTGAGATCCACGACGACCTTGACGTCGTCTTCCTCGGCGGTGAACGCGTCCGCGGCATGGGCAAGGCCGACCCGCCGGGTGATCAGCTCTTCGAGCCAGTGGATATCGGCATTGGCCAGGGCTTCGGCAGCCTGGCGGTAGTGTCGCAGGTTGGCGTTCACCGAGCCGAGAACGGCATCGTTCTCCAGCACGAGCTCACGATTGACGGCACCGGCGTCGACGGACAGCGCACGCCCGGCCGTCGAGACTCCGGTGAGGCACACGATGCCGTAGGGCGCGGTGTGTTCCATCGCCTCGAACACCAAGCTGCCCACGCCGGTGGCTTCGATCACCACGTCCGGTTCGAGACGCGCGGCGACTTCGGCGACCGGGTCGTGGTGAGCAGTGGCGCCCAGCTTGTCGACCAAACCCGGTTTGGGGCCCGTGGCCACCCGGTCGAGTACGTGCACATCCAACCCGCGCTGGACACCGAGCAACGCGGCGAGCAGGCCGATCGGCCCGGCACCGGTGATCAGGACCCGCCGGGGCTCGAACCAGGCCCGCTCCCCCACCCGCCACACCTGTTCCCACGCCTTCTCGACCACGGTCGTCGGCTCCATCAGCATCGCGACCCGCGAGAGCCCGTCATCGACCTTCACCGCGTATTCGGTCTCGACCGTCCACAGTTCGCTGCCGTAGCCGTCGATCTGCTTGATGCCACGTTCGGTGTAGCGGCCGTTGCGGCACATGTCGAACTCGCCGGCCGCGCAGGCGCCACAGGGCACCGGGTCCGGCCGGCGGACCACACCGACCACCAGGTCGTCCGCGGAAAAGCCGCTGTCTGCCGGTGCGGACAGGACCTGTCCGAGGGACTCATGCCCCAACACCAGACGCTCACGTCCGGGCGGTGCCCAGCCGTATTGCCCGAGGGCGATCTCCTTGTCGGTGCCGCAGACGCCGAGTGCCAGACCGCGGACGAGCAGTTCGCCGGGCATGGGCGTCGGATCGGGCACCTCGGACACCTCGAGCGAGTTCGCCTGGCCGGGCACGA
The DNA here is from genome assembly GCF_055563465.1 of Amycolatopsis sp. NPDC000009. NCBI lineage: Bacteria > Bacillati > Actinomycetota > Actinomycetes > Pseudonocardiales > Pseudonocardiaceae > Amycolatopsis > Amycolatopsis sp. NPDC000009. Next base: position 212,916 of record NZ_JBVHDI010000013.1, on the reverse strand, counting down.
CGGTCAGCGCTTGCATCAGGGACTCCGTTCGTAACGAGCAGCTGTACACGGGGCGGTTACCCGTCCCGGCACTTCTTGACCCTCGCGGCTGCGAAACGGTCACGAAATGGCAGCCGGCCCTTCGTGTGACTTTTGCGGCCTTGGGCACCGGGTACTCCCATTCGACTTGCCAGGAAAGGAGCGGGAAATGTCCACAGATGACCGGTCACGCCCTGCAGGACGGACACCGGGGCGTTCGGCGTCACAAGGGGCCGCGCTCGCGGTTGGCGGTGTCTTTCTGCTGGCCGGGATCGCCGGCTTCGTCCCCGGCGTCACGACGCGATATGACGAGCTCGGTTTCGCCGGCCACGGGTCAGGCGCGCTGTTGCTCGGTTTGTTCGCGGTTTCCGTGGTCCACAACATCGTCCACCTGCTGTTCGGTGTCGCCGGCCTCCTTTTGGCACGTACGGCGCGCACCGCGCGGCTGTATCTCTTCACAGGCGGACTCCTCTACCTGGTTCTGTGGCTCTACGGCTTGTTCATCGACCTCGACAGTGCCGCGAACTTCGTACCGGTGAATTCCGCGGACAATTGGCTGCATCTGGGCTTGGGCGTGGGGATGATCATGCTCGGCGCACTGACCGCGCTGGGGCCTGGCGGCTTTCCCGAGCCCGAGGCCAAGAAGGGGCCTGGCTTGGGTTGAGCCCAGGCCGGCATCGAACACGAAAGGAAGACCATGACCGTTCAGACACCGGGAAGGAACCGGTGGGGAACCCTGCTGCCGGCCGCCGCGCTGGCGGCCACCGCTTGCGGAAGTCCCGCCGAGCAACCGCCCGCGACCGTGCCCCCGACGTCGATATCGGCCAGTACCCCGGCCGGAGGCGAGACAGTGACCGTGGAAGGGGTGGTCGCGTCGGGAGTCGAGCCGGATTGCCTGGTCCTGCGGACGGCACAGGACACCTACCTCCTGCTGGGCGGTGATCGCGAGGCCCTTCGACCGGGTCAGCGTGTCCGTGTCGTGGGACGGTCACAGCCCGGCACGCCCACGACCTGTATGCAGGGAACGCCACTCCAGGTCGGTACCGTCACCTCCGTACCGCCGAACTGAATCGGGTCCGGCACGGACGTACTCCTCACTCGGCCGGGTCTTCGCGGTCGGCGAGTCGGCGGGCGATCGGAACGTCGGTGGTGGTGTGGACCAGCACGGAAAGCGCGATGACGAAGGCGAACACCTCCTCGCCGGCGGCGAGGTCCGCCTGCACGACGTACAACCCGTACACCACGGACGCCAGTCCCTTCGGTCCCGCCCATCGTTGTCTCCGGGGAAGGCCGGTGCCCGCGAAAGAGATCAGCGAGCCGGCCGGACGGGCGACCAGCAGCGCGACGGCCGCGACGAGAAACCCACCCACCGGGATCCGGTCCAGCGACTCCGGATTCAGCAAGGCACCGAACACCAGCAACGCGAAGAATTTCATCAGCTCGCAGAGTCGTTCGCCGATCTCCTGGAATCCGGAGCACATCTCCGGGGCGAGTTTCGCCGACACCGCCCCGGGAGGCGTCGCGAAAGCCACTTGGGCGCGGCGGGGTGGTAGCAAAGGTCCCTTGCTCCCCCGGTCAGCCCGTTGCCGGTGGGGCCTCCCGGCACCCCTTCCCGGGAATCTCGACCCGTTGCGTCTCGGTCACCACCAGCGCGTCCACCCGTACCTCGCCCGCCTTGGCGAAAGTGAACGTCACGGGCACCGTCGTGCCCTCCATGATCGGCCCCGTCAGGTCGGTCATGGTGACGTAGTACGCGGAGCCGAGATTGGTCGTGTCGGCACCCGGCACCCTCCCCCGGGAAAGCACCGGCAGCGTGGGGACCACTTCGGCGGTCCCGTCGCACGCACGGTCCCACTGCAGCACAAGGCGATCAGCGTGGGGCGACGTCACCCCTGTCAGCTCCTCCGGATGGGAGGCTTCGTTGAAGACCGCGAACCGCACGGTGGCCTGGCTTCCGGTGGCAAGCGGTTCCACATCGACGTAGACGTTGCGTAACTGCACCGGGCCGGCGTCCACGTTGGTTCCGAGCGTGCCCACCGTCAGATCATCCTGAGGATCGCCGCAACCGGACAGCAGACCGGTCGCCACGGCGATCGCCAGTGCGGCGCGGAGCCACCTGTCGTTCCGGGGGCGGGTGCCCTCATCGAGACGCTGTCGTACTGCCTGCTCAATATTCATCGCTATCCGCCTTTCGCGCTTCGTTCAGTGCCTCGGTTTCCGCCCGCGGGTCCGGCCGGAATAGGCCACCCGGTGCGGGCGAACCCGCCAGTCCGAGGGAGTTGGGCTTCTTGGGTACCGGTGCCCCGGCGTAGTGCAGATGCCGCCCGCCGTCACCGGGGGCCAGTGGCTGGTGCAGTTCGACGAACGCGCCGTGGGGCCGGCGTTCGATGACTCCGGTTTCGAGGCCGTGTTCGAGCACCCGCCGATCGGATCGCTGCGCACCGACACACCATCTGTAGGTGAGGAAGCAGGCCAGCGGCGGCAGGAAGACGATGCCGATCCTGCCCGCCCAGACGGCCGCGTCGAGCGACACGTGGAACAGCAGCGCGAGGATGTCGTTGATCCCGGACAGGTACAGCACCACGAGGAAGGTCAGTGCCATCACGCCCAGGCTGGTTCTGGCCGGGACGTCACGGGGCCGCTGGGCCAGATTGTGCGGTTCGCGGTCGGCGGTCAGTTTCTTGTCCAGCCAGGGATAGAGGAGGGCGAGGCCGATGGTGAGGGCGGGAAGGACCACGGTCGGCCACAGTGGCGCGGGAACGCGGTGCCCGAAGAACGGGATCTCCCAGGCGGGCCAGATCCGCGCCGCCCCGTCCACCCAGATCAGATACCAGTCCGGTTGCGAGCCCGCCGACACGTGCGCCGGGTTGTACGGTCCGTAGTTCCAGATCGGATTGATCTGCAACAGCCCGCCCATGGCGCCGAGCGTCCCGGTGACACCGGCGAACAAAGCGCCGCTCTTCATCGCGAAGGCCGGGACGATCCGTACGCCGACGACATTGCCCTCGGCGCGGCGCACACCGCGGAACTGGGTGTGTTTCTGGTACCAGACCAGTCCCAAGTGGACGGCGACCAGCGCGAGGATGAGCCCAGGCAAGAGGAAGACGTGGATGCCGTACAGCCGCGGGATGATCTCCGTACCGGCGTACTCGCCACCGAACAGCGCCCAATGCAGCCAGGTGCCGATCAAGGGAATGGACAGCACGATACCGGACGCGATCCGCAAACCGGTGCCGGACAACAGGTCGTCCGGCAGGGAGTAGCCGGCGAACCCTTCCGCCAGCGCCAAGGTGAACAGCAGCATCCCGACGACCCAGTTCACTTCGCGTGGTCGGCGGAAGGCCCCGGTGAAGAAGATCCTCAGCATGTGCACGAGGATCGCCGCGACGAACACCAGCGCCGCCCAATGATGGACTTGGCGGGCCATCAGCCCACCCCGGACATCGAACGAAAGGTCGAGCGACGATTCGAAAGCCCTCGACATCCGTACGCCCTGCAGCAGGCTGTAGGACCCTCCGTAGCGGACCTGCTCCATCGACGGATCGAAGAACAGCGCGAGATAGGTGCCCGAAAGCAGCAGGATGATCAGGCTGTACAGGGCGATTTCCCCGAGCAGGAACGACCAGTGCGTCGGGAACACCTTGTTCAGCTGCTCGCGCAGGCTTCTCGCGGCGGGAATCCGGCGATCCCACCACTCGAAGGCCGGGATTGCCCGGCTCACGGCTTCAGTTCCCAGAAACCCGGCCCGACCGGATCACTGAAATCTCCGGTGGCGAAGAAATAGCCGTCGTCGTCCAGGTCGATCGGCAACTGGGGCAGTGCCCGCACCGCCGGTCCGAAAACCGGACGGCCGAAGTCCCCCAGATCGAACTGCGACTGGTGGCATGGACAGAGCAATCGGCTGGCCTGGTCCTCGAACAGCGAAACCGGACACCCCAGATGCGTGCAGATCCGCGAGTAGGCGTAATAGTCGCCATGGCCCATCGCTCTCCGGTCGGGACGATCCTCCAGGGTGACCTCAGGGCGCAGGCGGAACAGGGTCGCCGGGTCGTCCGCCCGGTGCAGCGCCTCGGCCAGCAGTTCGGGATGGCCTCGCTCGGACTCCCGGAAGGGGAAGACCGCGGCCATTCCTCCGGCGGCCACGCTTCCCGGCCTGGCCAGCACGACATCCCCCGGGTCACCCGTATCGATCCGTAGATAGACCTTTTCCCCGTCGCGCGACCGCCATCCGGTATGCCACAACGTGTCCGGCGGATCCGGCGCACCAGGGCGGTCCTCCTGCCACGGGTCCTTCACGAAACCGCCGAGCACGGCCACCCCGACCCCCGAGCCCAGCGCCGCGACGCTCGCGCCCGCCACCCGCGCGAACACCGATCGGCGACGCAGTCCGGCCCGCTCCGTCGCGTCGGACACCGTGGCGGTGAGGGTCTTCTTGTCGAAGGCGTCCGACCCTTTCCCCTCGGGGTCGTGCCGCTGCTGTACCGCTACCTCGGCAGGAAGGAATCTCTTGGTGTACAACACCATTCCGACGGTGAAGCCGAGCACCGCGACACCGAAGGCGAGCCCGAGCATAGGCGTGTAGAGCGCGTAGGCCAGGTGACCGTCCTGGCCAGGGGCGACGTAACGCCACGGCCAGAACAAAAAGATCCCCGCCAGCGCCAGCCCGCCGACGCCGCCTAGCGTCCACCACGCCAGGACACGCCGTCTGGCTCGCCGCTCGGCACGGGTGCCCGCCACCGGCCAGGGATCCTGGTAACGGCGCAATTCGACGTCGTCCGCGGCGGCGCCCTGCTCGACGAGCCGTTGTCTGGTGGCGTGGGCGCGTTCTCGCGCGTCTTTCGCGGAATACCCTTCTTCGTCGCCCGTCACCACTCACCTCACCAGCTCTCCGCCGATATCACCGTCTTCACAGCTCTGCCCGTCAAGAGTGCCGGCAATCGCGGGAAAACTGGTCGAAACCACATCGTTACCCGCAACCGGACTCGCGTAATTCCTCTACTCGGCGGCGAAGGAACCGTCAGCCGGGAAATATTCCAATGCGGTGGACAGCGATCAGCTCGTGTGTGGGCGGCGGTGTGGCCGGGTACCACGGTTCGGACCACGAAGCCGACGGAAGAGCACAGGTGAGCCATGTCCGGAGTGGACGCGCCGATCCTGATCGAACCTCGCCCGCCACGTCACCGCGGTGAGCGCGGCCGGATCTTCGAACTCCTGCGCACCACGGACCACAAGACGATCGGGGTGCTGTACCTGGCCACCTCGTTCGGCTTCTTCCTGCTGGCGGGTCTGATGGCCCTGCTGATGCGCGGGGAGCTTGCCCAGCCGGGACTGCAGATGGTCTCGACCGATCAGTACAACCAGCTGTTCACCATGCACGGCACGATCATGATGCTGCTCTACGCGACGCCCAACGTGTTCGGTTTCGCCAATTTCCTCGTGCCGTTGCAGATCGGCTCGCCGGACGTGGCGTTCCCCCGGCTGAACAGCCTGTCCTACTGGCTGTACCTGTTCGGGGGCCTCATGACGGTCGGCGGGTTCCTGACTCCCGGGGGCGCCGCCGACTTCGGCTGGTTCGCCTACGCGCCACTCAACAGCGCCACGTATTCACCCGGCGTGGGCGGAGATCTCTGGACAGCGGGCCTGATCGTCTCCGGGCTCGGCACCATTCTCGCCGCCGTCAACATGATCACCACCATCATCTGCCTCCGCGCCCCCGGCATGCTGATGTGGCGGATGCCGATCTTCACCTGGAACATCCTGTTCACCGGCATCCTGGTGCTCGCGGCGTTCCCCGTCCTCACCGCGGCGTTGTTCGGCCTGCTCGCCGACCGGCACCTCGGCGCGCATGTGTTCGACCCCGGCAGCGGTGGCGCGATCCTGTGGCAGCACCTGTTCTGGTTCTTCGGCCATCCCGAGGTCTACATCGTCGCGCTGCCGTATTTCGGCATCATCACCGAGATCATCCCCGTGTTCAGCCGCAAACCTCTCTTCGGTTACCGGCTGATGGTCTGGGCGACCGTGGGGATCACCGGTTTGTCGCTGTCGGTATGGGCACACCACATGTTCGCCACCGGAGCAGTGCTGCTTCCGTTCTTCTCCCTGCTCTCGTTCCTGATCGCGGTACCCACGGGGATCAAGTTCTTCAACTGGATCGGCACCATGTGGAAGGGACGGCTCACCTTCCCGTCCCCCATGCTGTGGTCCATGGGGTTCCTGGTCACCTTCCTGCTCGGCGGGCTCACCGGTGTCATCCTGGCGTCACCCGCCCTGGACTTCCACACCCACGACACGTACTTCGTCGTCGCGCATTTCCACTACGTCCTCTTCGGCACGATCGTGTTCGCGACCTTCGCCGGAATCTACTTCTGGTTTCCCAAGATCACCGGCCGGATGATGCGGGAATCGCTGGCCAAGCTGCATTTCTGGCTGACCTTCATCGGCTTCCACACCACGTTCCTCGTCCAGCACTGGCTCGGCAACGCCGGAATGCCGCGCCGCTACGCCGACTACACCAGCGCCGACGGCTTCACCTGGATGCACGCCGTGTCGAGTGTGGGGGCGTTCGTCCTCGGTGTGTCCATGCTGCCGTTCATCTGGAACGTCGTACGCAGCAGGCGTTTCGGCACGCCGGTCACGGTGGACGATCCCTGGGGGTACGGCAATTCACTGGAATGGGCGACGACCTGTCCCCCACCCCGGCACAACTTCCTCGACCTGCCCCGGATCCGGTCCGAACGCCCGGCTTTCGAACTCCACCATCCGGAAATGGCGGGCCGGTTGCGACGGGAGTCCCAAGTGACCTTGTTCGGCCATCGGAAATGAGGTGGTGGAGCCGCTCAGCGCCCGGTTCGGCCGGTGTCCCCTACCAGCCGCTGCCGTGCCAGCGCGTGCAGCATTTCGGGCAGCGCTTCCGGGACCACCTGGCCGTCGAGTTCCCGTTTGGCCAGCCGGACCGCCTTGTCGACGTCCGATTTGGCCATTCCTCGAAGTTCGGCCGCCAGATTCCCGGCCACACCGGCGATCATCACGTTGTCCTGCGGCCTGACAGTGGCCATCGGTCGGTCCTCCCGCGCTCGGTTCGACGGTGGCCGACGCGGACACAGGGCGCCGGCCCTCCCCCGGAGGGTGTCCCGAACCGGCGCCCGGCTACCTGACGAACACCTTACGATCGCGAAGAACGCCGCAGGCGGCGCCAGACCAGCGGTACGGCCGTCACCCCGGCCACCACCGCGGCGGCGGTAACGGCCCTCCCCGACCGCTCGCCGGGAAAACGCGTGGGTTCCGGCGAGCGTCCGTCCGGAATGGCTTCCTGGAGTATCTCGGCCAGATGCAGGGGCCCCCGGCCGGCGCCCCCCTGCTCGATCTGGGTGCGGCAACTGAACCCGTCCGCCAGGACCAGGGTTTCCGGCGCCGCCTCACGGACCGCGGGCAGCAGGGCACGTTCGGCACAGGCCATCGAAACGTCGTAATGGCCGCGTTCGAAGCCGAAGTTCCCGGCCAGCCCGCAGCACCCGGAGTCCAGCACCTCGACGTCCACCCCCGCGCGGCGCAACACGGTCGTGTCGGTGGTGAATCCCATGACGGCGTGGTGATGGCAGTGCTTCTGGACGATGGCGTGACGGTCAAGCGACACCGGCCGCCATTCTTCGGGGGCGTGGTGGAGCAGGGCTTCGGCGAGCGTCACGAAGCGGTCCGTCAGCCGGTGCGCGTCGTGGTCCCGGGGCAGCAGTTCGGTGGCGTCCGAGCGGAAGACGGCGGCGCAGGACGGTTCGAGCCCGACGACGAGGGTTCCCGCCTCGATCCACGGCCGCAACACGTCGAGCGTATGCCGGAACACCCGCTTCGCGACCGGGAGCTGTCCGGTCGAGATCCAGGTGAGGCCGCAGCACACCGAGCCCGAGGGAACCGCGACCCGGAAGCCGGCGGACTCCAGTACCCGGACGGCCGCCTTGCCGATATGCGGGGCGAAGTGGTTGGCGAAGGTGTCCGGCCAGAGGACCACGGTGTTCTCCTCACCCGGTTCCGGCTGACCGTCGGCGCGTTCCCGATCCCACCACTGCTGGAAGGTCTCCCCGGCGAACGCGGGCGCCTCCCGTTGCGGCGCGACCCCGGCCAGGCGCTTGCCCAGTGCCGCGATGCCGGGTGCGCGCAGCAGGGCGTTCACCACGCCAGGGGCCGGCCTCACGGCCTTGGCCAGCGCGGGCAGCCACCCGAGCGCGTAGTGCGCCATCGGCCGGATACGGCCCCGGTAATGCTGGTAGAGGAATTCGGCCTTGTAGGTCGCCATGTCCACCCCGACGGGACAGTCGCTCTTGCAGCCTTTGCACGCCAGGCAGAGGTCGAGCGCGTCGCGTACCTCGGTGGAGCGCCAGCCGTCTCGCACCGGGGAGTCCTCGTGTCCCTCCATCATTTCGAACAGCAGCCTGGCCCGGCCGCGCGTGGAATGCTCTTCCTCGCGCGTGACCTGGTAGGACGGGCACATCACCCCGCAGTCCGGATCGGGACGGCGGCATTGGCCGACCCCAACACAGCGCAACGTGGCGCGGGAGAAACTGTGGTCGTCCTCGGGGAAACCGAACTGGGTCGGGCGGTCCTGTGGCCGCCAGCCGGCGCCGAGACGCAGGTCGGCGTCCAGCTCGAAGGGGGCGACCACCTTTCCCGGATTCATCCGGTTGTCCGGATCGAAGGCGGCCTTGACCGCACCGAACGCCTCCACGATCCGCGGCCCGAACATGCGGACGAGCAGTTCGCCCCGTGCCTGTCCGTCACCGTGTTCGCCGGAGAGCGAGCCGCCGTAGGAGGCCACGAGATCGGCCGCGCGTTCGAGGAACTCGCGGTAGGCCGCCACCCCGGTGGCCTCGTCGAGCCGGAACGGGATGCGGACGTGCAGACACGCCTGGCCGAAATGCCCGTACAGCGACGGCCGGTCGAGGTCGAATTCGGCGAACAGCCCGCGCAGATCCCGGACGTAGTCCCCGAGCCGGTCCGGCGGCACCGCGGAGTCTTCCCAGCCCGGCCAGGTGTCCGGGATCCCCGGCGCTCGCGCGGTCGCCCCCAGCCCGGACTCACGGGCCTGGAGCAGCCGAGCCTGTTCGTCCGGCGCGCCCGTCATCCGCACGTTCCCGTCGGTGTCGGCGCGGCCGAGCTTCCGCAAGGTCGTCCGCGCCGCCTCCAGCGCCTCGTCCGGGGTGTCCCCGCCGTACTGGGCGATCAGCCATCCCCGGCCGTCGGGGAGCGCGTCGACGGATTCCGGATGCATGTGCTTCGCCCGCATGAACTCGACGAGACGGTCGTCGAGGGCTTCGAGCCGGACCGGGGCCACACCGTCCAGCACATCGGGCACCGCGTCCGCGGCGTCGGCGATGGCGGGATAGCCGAGCACCAGCATCGCGGTATGCCGTACGACGGGGACCAAATCCAGCTCCGCGCGCAGGACCGTGGCGAGTGTCCCTTCGCTGCCGACGACGAGCTTCGCCACGTCGAAGCCGGCGCCGGGCAGGAGCGCGTCGATGTTGTAACCGGACACCCGGCGCGGAATGTCCGGGAACCGGCGGCGGACTTCGTCCCCGTACCGGTCGCGGACCACCCGCAACTCCTGGTAGAGCCTGCCCCGCTTGCCGCCTTCGCCGATGATCCGCGCCAGCTCGTCGTCGCCGGTCGGCCCGACCCAGCAGCGGAGGCCGCCGTAGGTGAGCACCTCCAGCCGCCGGACGTTGTCGACGGTCTTGCCGGTGCGCTGGGCGGTGGCGCCGCAGGATTGTTGCCGATCATGCCGCCGAGCGCGCAGTGGCTGTGCGTCGACGGCCGCGGGCCGAATTCCAGGCCGTGGGCGCCGAGTTCGGCGTTGAGTTCGTCGAGCACGATGCCCGGCTCCACCACGCAGGTCCGGGCGTCCGGATCCACCGAAAGCAGCCGGTTGCAGTACTTCGTCCAGTCGATCACCACGGCCGTGTTGGTGGCCTGGCCCGCGAGGCTGGTGCCTCCGCCCCGCGACAGCACCGGAGCGCCGTGGCGACGGCAGACGTCGATCGCCGTCGCTCCGGCTTCGACGGATCGCGGCACCACCACCCCGATGGGGACCTGCCGGTAGTTGGAGGCATCGGTGGCGTAGGCGCCTCGCGAACCCGCGTCGAAGCGGACTTCTCCTTCCACGGCCGCCCGCAAGTCGCTCTCCAAGGCGGGAACGTCGACGCGGGCGAGGCCGGGTGGCGCGGCAACAGGACGGGACATGGGGACATACCTCCGGGTCGGGCAGGGACGGACGGGGTTCACCGCACGCGGTAACGGCCGGCTTCCTCCGGCAGGAAAACGAGCCCGTGCCCGCAAGCACCCAGGTCGGGCCGGGCCAGGCCGCCATCGGGCGGCACGGTTCCCTCGAAGAACAGTCGTTCGAGCCGATCGTGATCGGCGAACCATTCGATATGGCGGAAGTTGGGGGTGCAGACCGCCGCGTGGACCGAAAGGTTGGGCGCGCAATGGGCGGACACCTGGAGGTTCGCCGCCGCGGCGACCGCGGCGGCGCGGAACCATTCCGTGTAGCCACCACACCTCGTGACGTCGATCTGCAGGCAATCGACGGCTTCGGCGGCCACCATCCGCCCGAAGTACGGCAGGTCGTAGCCGTATTCACCGGCTGCCACGTCCGGCAGGACACCCTCCCGGATCCTTCGCAGCCCGGCGAGGTCGTCGCTCGACACGGGTTCCTCGAACCAGCGGACGTCCGACTCCGCCAGCCGCTCGCCGACGCGGATCGCCTGGCCTGCTTGGTAAGCACCGTTCGCGTCGACGTACAGCTCGGCGGACGGGCCGATCACCTCCCGTGCGAACCGGACCCGCGCGAGGTCGCGTCTGACCGCTCCACCCCAGGATTCACCGATCTTGATCTTCACGCGCGGTATGCCCTGACCGCCGACCCAATCCTCCAGTTGCGTCTGCAGCCGGGAGTCGTCGTAGGTGGTGAACCCGCCGCTGCCGTAGACCGGGGCACTGTCACGCACTTTGCCGAGCAGCCTGCTGAGCGGGAGCCCGGTGAGCCGGGCGGCGAGGTCCCACAACGCGATGTCCGCCGCCGACAACGCGCAGGACACGACGCCGGGTCTGCCGAGATTCCGGATCCGCTGCTGCATCGCCAGCCAGGCGCCCGGCACGTCGAGCGCCGGCCGCCCGGGGACCACCTCGGCCAGCACCTCGTTGACGACGTCCGCGGCACCGGCGCCGCAGTAGGTCCAGCCGGAACCGGTGGTGCCGTTCGCCGTCGCTTCGACGTACACCATCGTGGTGGCGTTCCACTCCAAGGTGCCGTCACCCTCGGGCACCGGTGTGGGAAGCCGGTACGCCGTCGCCCGGAGCGATTCGATCACCACATCACCGTCGGCCGGATCGTTGCCGGAAAACACTCCATCACCTCCCTTTCGCTCCTGGTCGCCTACCCGGCGGGAGCGGCCCCAAACGAGCTCGGAGAAAACGATGGAATAAAGAGTTCACCGGTTCCTGGAGCCGGTACGTGTCAGACCGTTCTGTGCGGGTAGGCGACCAGTGAGGACACAGCTCCGAAAACGAACCGCGAAGGAGACATCATGGCCACGACGGTCGCCGACCACGTACTCGAAAGGCTGCGGGAATGGAACGTCGAGCAGGTGTTCGGCTATCCCGGTGACGGCATCAACGGCCTCATCGGCGCGTTCGGCAAAGCGGACAACCAGCCGCGTTTCGTGCAAGTGCGGCATGAGGAAATGGCCGCCTTCGAAGCGGTCGGTTATGCCAAGTTCAGTGGCCGGGTCGGCGTCTGCACGGCCACTTCCGGCCCGGGGGCGGTCCATCTGCTCAACGGGCTGTACGACGCCAAACTCGATCACGTGCCCGTCGTCGCCATCGTGGGGCAGGTCGCGCGCAGCGCCATGGGCGGGAGCTACCAGCAGGAGATCGATCTCCAGACCCTGTTCAAGGACGTCGCGAGCGAATACCTGGTCGAGGTAAACGTCTCCGAGCAGCTGCCGAACGCGCTGGACCGCGCCATCCGGATCGCCGAATCGCAACGCACCCCCACCGCCGTCATCATTTCGGCCGACCTCCAGGAAGAGCCTTACACACCACCGAAACACGCCTTCAAGAACGTGCCGTCCAGCCCGCCGAGCGAAGCCGCGCCGACGGTGATCGCCGCCCGGCAAGGGATCGAGCACGCAGCGGAGATCGTCAACGCGGGCGAGCGGGTGGCCATTTTGGTCGGCCAGGGCGCCCGTGGCGCGGTCGCGGAAGTGCGGGAACTGGCCGAGGTCACCGGCGGTGGTGTCGCCAAGGCGTTGCTCGGCAAAGACGTGCTTCCCGACGATCTGCCCTACGTCACCGGGGCCATCGGGCTGCTCGGCACCCGGCCCAGCTACGAAATGATGAAGGACTGCGACACGCTGCTGATGATCGGGTCGAATTTCCCCTACACGCAATTCCTTCCCGAATTCGGGCAGACGCGTGCCGTGCAGATCGATCTCGACGGCCGGTTCATCGGCATGCGTTATCCCACCGAGGCCAATCTCGTCGGGGACGCCGCGGAGACGCTGCGCGCGCTCCTTCCTCTGCTGCAGCGGAAGGAAGACCGGTCGTGGCGGGAAAAGATCGAGCAGGACGTCGCCGACTGGTGGGACACCATGGAAAAACAGGCGATGGTGGAGGCGAAGCCGGTCAATCCGATGCGAGTGGTGTGGGAACTGTCCCAGCGGATCCCGGACGACGCCATCGTCACCTCGGACTCCGGATCCGCCGCCAACTGGTACGCGCGTGACCTCAAGTTCCGCGGCAGCATGCGCGGGTCGCTCTCCGGCACACTCGCCACGATGGGGCCGGGCGTGCCGTACGCCATCGGCGCGAAGTTCGCGCACAGCGACCGGCCGGTCATCGCGCTGGTCGGCGACGGAGCGATGCAGATGAACGGGCTCGCCGAGCTGATCACCATCGCGCACTACCGCGAACTGTGGGAAGACCCCCGCTGCGTCATCTGCGTCTTCCACAACAACGACCTCAACCAGGTGACGTGGGAGCTGCGCGCCATGGGCGGAGCACCGAAGTTCGAGGAATCCCAAACCCTTCCCGACGTCGATTACGCCGGCTTCGCCCGGAGCCTCGGGCTCGAAGGCATCGAGGTCGACTCGCCCGACGACCTCGGCAACGCGTGGGACCGGGCGCTCGCCTGTGGCCGTCCGGCCGTGCTCGACGTGCGGTGCGACCCGGAGGTCCCGCCGATTCCCCCGCACGCCACCTTCGAGCAGATGAAGTCGGCGGCCCAGGCGGTGCTCAAGGGCGACCCCGACGCGCTGCACCTCATCGCGCAGGGGGTGAAGACGAAGGCGCAGGAATTCCTCCCCAACCGCAACGGTTGAGGGGAACGCTTCCGCCGCGAGGCATCGCAAGGTGGTATGTCGCGAAAGCCACTTTCGCAACGTTCAACGTTGGGAAAGTGGCTTTCGCAACGCCGCCAGAGCGGGATGGGCCGGCTGCGCGGAGCCGAAGTCCGTTACGGCGCCGGGAAGTAGGCGCTCCCCTCGATGTGTCCGTGCTGGCACACGGGGCCGAACGGCCAAGGGACGTCGAACCGGTTCGTCCCGTTCGGCGGGATCACCTCGATGTGGTCGGCCGTCGGCTGGCATGGATCCGTGGCGGGCTCTCCCGGCCCGGGGACGACTCCCCAATGCAGTTTCTTCCCGGCGGACGCCCCCGGTGCCAGCGTGACCGGCTGCGGTTCGGGTTTGAGCGTGCGCCGCAGATCGGTCGGCAACGGGCGGCCGTCGGCACCGATCAGTTCGAGACCGCCGTAGCCGTACAGCCGGCAGGTACCACCCTGGTTGGTGACCACGAGCGTCGCGTAACGATTACCCGCACCGGGATGCCCTGGTCGCAGTTCGCCCCGCAGCGCGGTCCCCAGGCACCGTGGTGTCGCAGATGGGTCGGCTTCAGGGGGTTCCGGTGACGGCCCCAGCCTCGCCGGGGCTGGTCGTATGTCCGTCGCGTCCTGGGACACGTCGTCGGCCGAAGCCGCCCGCTCTGTCCCTCCTCCGCAACCGGCGATCATGGTGAGCATGACCCCTGCCAGGAGGGCGGGCGCTTTTCGGGTCATCAGCCGCTCCTTTCTTTCGCGGTTTTTTGAGGTGCCTTTTCGGCTACCCGCCGCTTCAGGTGGGAACACCCGCCCTGGGTCTCACTGCGACTGTCCGCTCGATAACGAAGGCGTCACGGGCCGCCCTGGCCGCGTGTGAGCGAAGGTCGGCGGGGCAAGGCCTCCCAGTGCCGGCCGGACTCGGCGAGACGCCGAGCCGCCGAACACACTGCGAAGGGAGATCTTTTGACCACCTCACCGGTCGAAAATGGCCAAGGCGCCGTGCTCGTGGGTTTCGACGGCTCCGCGGAGTCACATCAGGCCGTCCAATGGGGTGCTGCGGAAGCCGCGCTCCTGGAGCGTCCCCTTTTGCTCGTCCACTGCTTCGAATGGCCCGTGCCGGAGGCGATGTACGCGCCGGTCACTCCTTCTCTTCACGCGGTGGGCACGGCGGCCTACCCGCAGCTCAACGGCGAGAACCTGCGCGAGATCGCGGAAGAACAGCTCACCACGACCGTCGAGCGCACTCTCCTCGAATGGCCGGGGCTCGAGGTCACGGGTTCGGTCGTCGACGGCGACCCGGTCACCGCGTTGCCGATGGTCGCCGCCGAGGTCGACGCGCCCCTGCTGGTCCTCGGCGCGTCCGGGACCGCCGCGCTGACCAGGGCGCTCCTGGGCTCCACCGCCGCCGAACTCGCCCGCGCCGCCCGTCGCCCGACCGTGGTGGTGCGCGAGCCGCAGGTCGTGCCGATGAGCAAACCCGTCGTCGTCGGCACGGACGGCTCGGATATCAGCGAACGGGCGCTGGCCTTCGCGTTCGCCTTCGCGGACCGGCACCGCGTGCCGTTGCGGGCCGTGCACGCCTGGTCGGACCGGCCGCTGGACAAGGCCGCCCAGACCCTCGTGATGGCCGCACTGGGACCGCGGGAGCACGAGACGTTCGAGGCACTCGCCGAGAGTCTGGTGGAGCGTCAGCTACGTCAATGCGAGAAACGGTTCCCGTCCGTGTCGGTGTCCCGCCACCACGTCGTCGACCGGCCGGCGGACGCGCTGATCGCCCAGGCCGAAGACGCGGCACTCCTGGTGGTGGGCAGCCATGGCCGCGGCGCCTTGAGCCGGGCTCTCCTCGGCTCGGTCAGCCACGCGGTGCTCTACCACGCCCCGTGTTCGGTCGCCGTGCTCACCGATACCAGGCCCGACGCGGACGAGCACGGCGGCACCGAGGGGCCGTCATGAGCGATCAGCGCGCCATGGAGCGGGTGGCGGACGCTCGCTCGTTCAAGTCGAGACGGCGGCGCGGTCACTGAGTATCTCTTTCCGGCACCGGAACACCCGGCCGGCACCAGAGGGAAAGCAATCCCGACACGAGGAAGGCCGACATGAGCAGCGCTGAAACCCAGCAGGACAAGAAGTTCCTCGGCCATCCACGGGGGCTCGCGACCCTCTTCGGGGTCGAGATGTGGGAGCGGTTCTCGTTCTACGGAATGCAGGGCATTCTCACCATCTATCTGTACTACTCGGCCACGCAAGGCGGACTCGGTCTTTCCGAGGCGACGGCGACGAGCATCGTCGGGGCCTATGGCGGGCTCGTCTACCTGTCGACCGTGGCGGGCGCCTGGATCGCCGACCGTGTCGCCGGGTCCGAACGAGTGCTGTTCTTCAGCGCGATACTGATCATGTTCGGCCACCTCGCCCTCGCCCTGCTGCCCGGTTTCCTCGGTGTGGGTGTCGGTTTGGGCGCGGTCGCGCTGGGCAGCGGCGGGCTCAAGGCCAACGCCACGTCGATCGTGGGCTCCCTCTACGCGGAAGGCGACACACGACGGGACGCCGGCTTCTCGCTGTTCTATCTGGGCATCAATCTCGGCGCCTTCGTCGGGCCGCTCCTGACCGGGCTCGTCCAGAAGGAAATCGGCTTCCACTACGGTTTCGGCCTCGCGGCGCTGGGCATGGCCCTGGGTCTGATCCAGTACACGTTCGGGCGCAAGAAATTCGGCCCGGAAGCGAACGTGGTCCCCAATCCGCTGCCCCGGTCGAAGCGACCGCTCGTGCTCGGCGGCGTGGCCGTCGTCATCGGGGTCGTCGTGGCCGCGGTGCTCACCGGACTGGTCACCGCGGCGAATCTGGCGAACGTCACCGTCATCGTGATCACGGCCGCGGCCGTCGGCTACTTCGCCGTGATCCTCTCCAGCAAGAAGATCACCCGGGTGGAGCGGAGCCGCGTGTTCAGCTTCATCCCGATGTTCCTGGCGAGTTTCGTCTTCTTCTCCCTTTTCCAGCAGCAGTTCACCGTCGTGACGATCTACGTCGACCAGCGGCTCGACCGGTCCCTCTTCGACTGGCAGATGCCGGTGTCCTGGGCCAATTCCATCAATCCGGTCTTCATCATCCTGCTGGCCGGCGCCTTCGCGGCGCTCTGGACGAAACTGGGCCCGCGCCAGCCGTCGACACCGATCAAATTCGCGCTCGGCACCGTCGCCATGGGCGCCGCCTTCCTGCTGTTCCTCCCGACCGCCGGCGGGGCCGCCAACTCGACGCCCTTGCTGGTCCTGGTCGGCATCCTGCTGATGTTCACGATCGCCGAGCTGCTGCTCTCGCCGGTGGGGCTGTCGTTGTCGACCAAGCTCGCCCCCGAGGCGTTCCGCACCCAGATGGTCGCGCTCAATTTCCTTTCGATCGCCCTGGGTACCTCCATGGCGGGTTCGCTGGCCAAGTACTACGACCCCGCCGACGAAGCCGCCTACTTCGCCTTCGTCGGCGGCGGCGCCGTTCTGTTCGGGCTCGTCCTCGCCGCGGTCAGCCCGTTCATCAAACGTCTGATGAAGGGCGTCCACTGATGCGGGATTTCCGTTCGTCCAGGGAGCACAGATGCTGAGCGACGAAGAGAAGCAACGGTTGCACGAGATCGAGCGGCGGCTCGAACAGGAGGAACCCGAGTTCGCCGCCGAATTCGCCAAGCCACGAGCGCGCCGGGGTCACGATTGGCTCTATCTCACGCTCGCGATCGTCTCCGGGGCGCTGTTCCTGCTCGGCTGCTTGTCCGGCGCCCCGGTGCTGATCTTGACGGGTCTGGGCGGGGTGACGGCGGCGCTCGTCGCACGTCATCGCCTGTCGCGGTAGCACACCATCCCACCCGGAGCCGCTCAAGAAAGGGGTCCCCACGATGAAAGCGAGTGTCCGGCTCGGCAGGCCCGCGGGGGTACCGGTGGGCCTGCACTGGAGCGTGTTCGGGATCGGCGTTCTCCTGCTCGTCGGCCTGTCGGTGCGACTGCCCAAGGCCTTTCCCGGCCTGTGGTGGGGGTTCTACCTGATCGCTGCCGTCGTGGCGACCGCGCTGTTCGTGCTTTCCCTCCTGGTACACGAACTCGCGCACGCGGTCGTCGCCCGGCGCAACGGGGTGGAAGTGGAGGGAATCACGCTGTGGTTGCTCGGCGGCGTGGCGCGGCTCAAGGGAGAGGCGCTGACCCCGGGAGCCGAGTTCCGTATCGCGGTGGTCGGTCCCGCCGCCAGCGCGGTCACCGGCGCCGGGATGTTCCTGCTGGCGTGGGCCGCCGGCGCGGCGGGCCTGCCGATGCTCGGCGTGGGCGTGCTCGGCTACGTCGCCGGTATCAACCTCCTGCTGGCGGGGTTCAACCTGATTCCCGCCTCTCCGCTGGACGGCGGCCGGATCCTGCGGTCCGCGGTGTGGAAGTGGCGTGGCGACCGGCTGACCGCGACGATCTGGGCGGCCAGGGCGGGCCGGGTGTTCGGTTTCGTGCTGATCGGTCTCGGCCTCGTCCGCGCGTTGTCCGGGATGGGGCTCGGTCTCTGGTGGATCCTGCTCGGGCTCTTCGTCGTCACCATGGCCGGTGCCGAAGAGGCACAGGCGCGGACGGGTGCGGCGCTGGGCGGTGTCCGGGTTCGCGACGTGATGACGCCGAATCCGGAGACCGCGCCGGCGGACGTCACCGTCGCCCGGTTCCTCGGCGACGTCGCGATGCTCCGGCGGCATTCCGCTTTTCCGTTGCTCGACGCCGAAGGACGTCCGCAAGGGATGGTCACGCTCAACCGGTTGCGTTCCGTGCCCGCCGAGCGCCGGGAACTCAGCACCCTGCGCGAGGCGGCGTGCCCGAAGGCCGAAATCCCCACCGCTCGCCCCGATGAAGCGTTGTCCGCACTGCTGCCACGACTCAACGACCGCGCCGACGGCCGTGCCCTGGTCTACGACGGCGATGATCTGGTCGGCATCGTCTCGCCAAGCGACATCAGCCGGGCGGCCGCCGCCCACGGCTTGGCTTCCGGATCCGGCTCGTGATCGGGCCCGCCCCGGTCACCGGCCGGCTGGGCTCGGGCTTTCGCCTGTTCGGTGTCTCCATCGCCGCGGAGCTGACGCTGCTGGTCTCGTCGGTGCTGCTGCTCGTGCTTTTCGCCGCCACGGATCCGGCGGTGCTCGAAGACCGCCGCCTCCCGCCGTGGCCGCTGGTGGCCCTGCTCGCGTTGCCGCCGCTCATGGCCGCCCTGGTCGCCGTCTCGGGTACCGCGCTGCTCGGCGACGGGCCGCGGCGGGGACGGGTCCAGCGCGAGCTGGTGATCCGCTGGAACCGGCGTGATCTGGGCGTCGGACTGGCCATCGGCGCGGGCGGGCTGCTGTTCACGATTCCCGCGTCGGTGCTGTGGAGCGTCTGGGTCGGGCGCGACCAGGCACAGTCGGCGGTCGGCGAGGCGTTCGCCGACCGGCGGCTGAGCCCCGCCGTGGCGATCCTCGCCTTCCTGACGGTCCTGCTGGTCGCCCCGCTGTGCGAGGAAGTGCTGTTCCGAGGCGTGCTCTGGCGTGCGCTGGAGCACTGGCGGTGGAACCGCTGGGCGATCTTCGCGACCACCGGCGTGCTGTTCTCGATCGCGCATCTGGAACTGCTGCGCACCCCGTTGCTGCTGGTGATCTCGATCCCCCTCGGGCTCGCCAGGATGTTCACCGGAAACCTGATCGCCGGCGTCGTCGCCCATCAGCTGAACAATCTGCTCCCGGCGATCGCGCTGCTCCTGGCCACCACCGGATGGTCACCGGCCTGACCGCTCACCGGGTTTCACCGGCACGTCGGTCCGCTCGCCGTCGCGATGCGCATCCCTTCGCCGCACTCTCGCCAGAGCATTCCCGATCAAAGGCGGGAGAATCCCCGGAAGTCGCGGCTCACAACCAAGGGACGTCCGCACCCGCGTCGAGCGGGGGCTCGCCGCCCGCCTCGGCGAACGACTTCAGCGCCCGGACGAGACCACGGCGGGCGGGGGCCGGCATCCGCGACACGATCCGGGTGATCTCCGCGCGCCGTCGTTCGGTCACCGAGCGCACGACAGCGGCGCCCTGGCCGGTGAGGCTCACGATCAGCTCCCGCCGCGAGGTCGGACTGGCCTTCCGGCCCGCCAGGCCCGCGAGGACCAGCCGGTCGACCATCCGGGACGCGGTCGACGGAGTGACGGCCAGGTATTCGGCGAGCGTGGTCAGCTTCACGGGCCCTCGGGTGTCCAGCACCACCAGCGCGCGGAACTGGGCGACGGTGATCGAGTCGTCGACGGCGCCGATGGACCTCGCGGACACCGCGACGAGCAGGCGCGACGCGGTCAGGAACGCGTCGGTCAGGGCGTCCACGTCGTCGGGGCCGGGCGGCTCGGCGGCGGCTGCGGGACGCGAGGGACGGCGTGCGGGCACGTCACAGTTGTACCGCATGCCCGTTCTCCGCTCCGGCCCCATATTCATGCCCTAGGCAACTGTTGCATACTGCAATGGTGACGACGGGAACGAACGACCGCGACCAGGTCCGCGTACCGGCCCGGCAGCCGATCGGGGTGTGGCTGCGGGAGAGCTCGACCGGACTGGTGCTGCTGGCCGTGACGATCGGCGCGGGCGCGGGAGCCGGGGCGGTGCTCTTCCGCTGGCTGATCTCCACGTTCACCCGGCTGTTCTCCGGTCACGAGGACTACTCGGCGGCAGGCGGCGCGGCCCATCCGTGGTTCCCGGCGCTGGGACCGTGGTTTCTGCTGATCGCGCCGGTGCTGGCGGGGCTGGTCTACGGCCCGCTCGTGTACCGGTTCGCGCCGGAGGCACGCGGGCACGGGGTACCGGAGGTGATGTACGCCGTGGCCGAGCGCGGCGGCCGGATCCCCGCCCGCGTGACCGTCGTCAAAGGACTGGCGTCCGCGCTGACGATCGGCTCCGGCGGGTCCGTCGGCAGGGAAGGCCCGATCGTGCAGATCGGCTCGGCGCTCGGGTCCACCTTCGGACGCTGGTTCCGGCTGCCCGAAAACCGGCTACGGGTACTGGTCGCCTGTGGCGCGGCCGGGGGTATCGCCGCGACCTTCAACGCGCCGATGGCGGGGCCGTTCTTCGCCATGGAGCTGCTCCTGCGCGACTTCGCGGTGGAGTCCTTCGGAGCGGTCGTGCTTTCCAGCGTGACCGCGAGCGTCGTCGGCCGGGCCGTGCTCGGCGACGTCGCCTTCCTCGACCTGCCGCCGTTCACCCTGCGCGGCCCGCTCGAATACCTGCTGTTCGTGGTGCTCGGTGTGGTGGTCGGCGCGTGCGGGGTGCTGTTCACCAAGGTGCTGTACCGCATCGAGGACGTCTGCGACTGGGCCTGGCGAGGACCGGAGTGGCTGCGTCCCGCGGCGGGAGGTCTCCTGCTGGGCGGGCTGCTCCTGCTCCTGCCGGAGATGTACGGCGTTGGCTACCCGGTGCTGCAGAACGCGGTGGAGGGCAAGTACGTCCTCGGTTTCCTGCTGCTGCTCCTGGCCGCGAAGATGGTCGCGACCAGCCTGACCATCGGCATCGGCGGATCCGGTGGGGTGTTCGCGCCATCCCTGTTCATCGGCGCGATGGGCGGCACGGCGTTCGGTGTCGCCGTGCACGGGCTGCTGCCCGGCACGACGTCCTCCCCCGGTGTCTACGGGCTGATCGGCATGGGGGCCGCCTTCGCCGGTGCCGCCCGCGCGCCGATCACCGCCGTCATCATCCTGTTCGAGCTGACCGGGCAGTACACGATCATCCTGCCGCTGATGACCGCGATCGTGATCGCCACCCTGACCAGCAAAGGCCTGCTCGGCCGCGACACGATCTACACCGTCAAGCTGCGCCGCCGCGGCGTCGATCTCGACCAGCGGCACGAGACACGGGCACTGGCGGGCACCCGGGTGGCCGACGTCGCCGAACCGCTCCCCCACGCGCTGCCCGAGCGGATGCCGGCGGCACAGGCGGCGCGCGAACTGGCCCTCTCCGGACACGGCATCCTGCCGGTCACCGGTGCGGACGGGCGGTACCGCGGCTGCGTCACCGCCCGTGTCGTCGCCGAGGTGCTGGGCGGCGACGAGCAGCGCGCCGTCACCGTGGGCACGCTGGCCGAGTTACCACCCCTGGTCACCGGGGAGTCCACTTTGGACGAAGCACTCGACGCTCTCTCCCGCGCGACGGGAACCGGCCTGCCCGTACTGGACACCGCGACCGAAACCCTCACCGGCTGGATCAGTCACGAGGCGATCCTCGCCGCGCTGCGTCCCGCCGAGAGCGCTGCGGTAAGACCGGCCTGATGGTTTCGTAGAAGGACGACGGCAAGGAGGTGCTGACGATTCCACCCCTGTGGCTGACGATCGTGGCCTGGTGCGCGCTCGGCCTCGGATTCGCTTCCGCGGCCTGGATACTGGCCGACCTCTACCTCCGGCGCTATCGCCAGCCGATGCGGATCATGGAAGCCGTCTGGCCGGTGACCGCCCTGTACTTCGGGCCCGTCGCGGTCGCCGCCTACCGGGCGTGGGGCCGTCCGAAAAGCCGTCGATGGCAGGAGCGGCACGGTGAACCGCCGGAGAAGCCGCGGCGGGCGGTCACCGCGGTCGGGGTCTCGCATTGCGGGGCCGGCTGCACCCTGGGCGACATCATCGCCGAGTTCGTGATCTTCGGCTTCGGGCTGACGATCGCCGGCGAGGCCGTCTACGCCGCCTATGTGGGTGACTACGTGCTCGCCCTCGCGCTCGGCATCGTTTTCCAGTACTTCGCCATCGCCCCGATGCGCAATCTGGGCGTCCGGAAAGGGCTGCTCCAGGCGGCGAAAGCGGACTTCCTGTCGCTGACCGCGTTCGAGGTGGGCTTGTTCGGCTGGATGGCGCTCATGTCGTTCGTGTTCTTCCCCGCGCCGCACCAGCTGCATCCCGATCATCCGGTCTACTGGTTCGGGATGCAGATCGGCATGATCCTCGGGTTCTTCACCGCGTGGCCGGTCAACGCCTGGCTCATCCGGCGCGGCATCAAGGAAGCCATGTGAACCGGGGAAACCCGGCATCCTTACGAACACCTGACGATTTCGGCCGGACGCGATCAGCAGGCATGTCCGGCCCGAAGACGGGTACGCGGGGAGGTGTACGCCAGGCAACCGTCCGACCAGGAGGCATCCGACCGTGGAACAGGGGCGAGTGGTCGTCGTGACCGGCGCCAGCGGCGGCATCGGCCGCGCCGTGGCGCGGGAATTCGGTGCGCGCGGTGACCGGGTGGCGCTGCTGGCCCGCGGCGAAAAGGGGCTGAAGGCGGCCGCCGCCGAAGTCGAACAAGCAGGCGGGCGGGCGTTGGTCCTGCCCGTCGACGTGGCCGACCACGAGGCCGTGGACGCCGCGGCTCAGCGGGCCGAGGACGAGCTGGGCCCCATCGACGTGTGGGTCAACGACGCCTTCACCAGTGTTTTCGCTCCGTTCACCGACATCGAACCGGACGAGTTCAGCCGGATCACCTCGGTGACCTATCTCGGATACGTCCACGGCACCCGCGCCGCGCTGAACCGGATGCGGCCGCGTGACCGCGGCGCGATCGTCCAGGTCGGGTCGGCACTCGCGTATCGGGGCATTCCCCTGCAGACCGCGTACTGCGGCGCCAAACATGCGATTCAGGGATTCACCGAAGCCTTGCGCTGCGAACTTCTGCACGCCAAGTCGGGCGTGCACGTGACGATGGTCCAGCTGCCCGGTGTGAACACCCCGCAATTCGACTGGGTGCTGTCACGGCTTCCTCGTAAAGCCCAGCCGGTCCCGCCCATCTACCAGCCGGAAATCCCCGCGAAAGCGGTCGTCTACGCCGCCGAGCACCCGAACCGGCGGGAATACTGGGTCGGCGGTTCCACGGTGGGCACGCTCATCGCCAACAAGTTCGCCCCCGGCCTGCTGGACCGCTATCTGGCGCGCACGGCCTTCCGGTCGCAACAGGGTGGGCGGTCCCGCGACCCGGACCGGCCGGCGAATCTGTGGGTGGCCGCCGACGACGAGGACGGGAAGGACTTCGGCGCGCACGGACGCTTCGACCGCAAGGCCACCGCACGGAGCCCGCAGCTGTGGGCGTCCCGGCATCACGGCGTTCTCGGGGCGGCGGCCGCGGCCGTGACGGCCGCGGGACTGGCCGTCGCGACCCGCAAGCGCTGAAGGAGGCCCCATGTCCCTGCGCATCGAGGACTACGCACTGATCGGCGACACCCAGACCGCGGGTCTGGTCGGGCGCAACGGCTCACTCGATTGGCTGTGCCTGCCCCGGATCGACTCGGGCGCGTGTTTCGCGGCACTGCTGGGTGATCCCGAACACGGCCAATGGACGCTCGCACCGCTCGGTGGCGCGCGCACCGTCCGCCGCTCCTACCGCGAGGACACGCTGGTGCTGGAAACGGAGTTCGCCAACGACGAGGGCACCGTGCGGATCGTGGACTGCATGCCGATCCGGCACGACCACCCCCGCGTGCTCCGCACCGTCGAAGGCGTGCACGGCCGGGTCCACCTGCGCAGCGACGTCCGGGTGCGCTTCGAATACGGCCACGACCGGCCGTGGATCCGCACCGACGGCGACCGGATCCGGGCGATCGCCGGTCCGCACGCGGTCGTCCTCGACGGTGATGTGCCGCATCGCCCCGACGACCAGGGGGTGTGCTCCGCCGAGTTCAGCGCCGGTGCCGGTGAGCGGGTCGGGCTGCGTCTCGCCTGGACCAGGCCGGGCCAGCCGGACCCGGAGCCGGTCGACATCGAAGAAACCGTCCGGCACACGGAGAACTGGTGGCGGGATTGGGCAGGACAGTGCACCTACGACGGCGAGTACCGGGACGCCGTGGTGCGTTCCCTGATCGCGTTGAAGGCGCTCGCGTACAGCCCGAGCGGCGGGATCGCCGCCGCGGCCACCACGTCGTTGCCCGAGCAGCTGGGCGGCGTGCGCAACTGGGACTACCGCTTCTGCTGGATCCGCGACGCGACCTTCACGTTGATGGCGTTGATGGAGGCCGGGTACGAACGAGAGGCCCGCGCCTGGCGTGAGTGGCTGCTGCGTGCCATGGCAGGCGCTCCCGAGCAGATGCAGATCATGTACGGCGTCGAGGGGGAACGCAGGCTGACCGAATCGGAACTGCCGTGGTTGCCCGGATACGCCGGATCACGGCCGGTGCGCATCGGCAACGCGGCTTCGGAGCAGTTCCAGCTCGACGTGTACGGCGAGCTCATGGACGCGCTGCACCAGGCCCGCACCCACGGTATCCCGCCGGATCCGGACGCGTGGCAGCTGCAGCGCACGCTGCTCGACTTCCTGGAGTCCCACTGGGACGACCCGGACAACGGCATCTGGGAGATGCGCGGGCCACGACGGCAGTTCACCCATTCGAAGGTGATGGCCTGGGCCGCGGTGGACCGCGGCGTACGAGGTATCGAGCAGTTCGGGCTCGAAGGCCCGGTGGACCGCTGGAAGGCGCTCCGGGACGACATCTTCACCGAGACCTGCGACAAGGGCTTCGACACCGCACGGAACACCTTCACCCAGTACTACGGCGGCTCCAGTCTGGACGCCGCCCTGTTGCTGATCCCCGCGGTCGGGTTCCTGCCCGCCGACGACCCGAGGATGCGCGGAACCGTCGAGGCGGTGGAAAAGCATCTGTGCCAAGACGGTTTCGTGCAGCGCTACACCATGACGAAACGGACCGAGGAGCTGGACGGCCTGCCACCCGGCGAAGGCGCGTTCCTGCCGTGCACGTTCTGGCTCGCCGACAACTACATCCTGCAGGGCCGCCGCGACGAAGGCCGCGAACTGTTCGAGCGGCTGCTCGACCTGCGCAACGATGTCGGCCTCCTGTCCGAAGAGTACGACACCGGCGCGGAACGGCTTGTGGGCAACGTTCCGCAAGCGTTCTCCCACGTCGCGCTGATCAACACCGCGCTCCACCTCAGCGGCGACGACCAGGGGCCGATTCGCCGTCGTGGCAACGGTTCCGAGCCGGGTAGCCGATGACGGAAGCTCATCGTAAGAAGTTCGTCAGGTCAACCACGACGCCGCTGTGTCACGGTGGAGGTCGAGGAGCCTGCCTGGGGTGAGCCGTTCGTGCGAGGGGTGCGGAATGTCTCGTAGCCGAAGTCTCAGGTCGTTCGTCGCCTTGTGTTCGCTCGCCGGGATCCTCCTGGCGGGTATCCTCGCGCCGGCGGCGATCGGGGCCGGTGTCGTGTCCAATGAGGTCAGTGATTCGGTCGCCGCGACCTCGGCCGACCTCTTCACGGAAATCCCGCCGCATACGACGACACTGACCGACCGGCACGGCCGGACGATCGCGACGCTCTACGAACAGAACCGGCTTCCGCTGAAACCCGACGAAATCGCTCCCACGATGAAGGCGGCCATCGTCGCGATCGAAGACCGGGCCTTCTACGACGGCGGCGCGATCGACCCACGGGCGATTCTGCGGGCATTGATCAACAACGCCGCGGGCGGTTCGCTGCAGGGCGCCTCCACCATCACCCAGCAATACGTCAAGAACTATCTCATCCATGTGCTCCACCGAAACGACCCCGCCGCTCAGCAGCTGGCCCAACGCGACACCCTCGCCCGCAAGATCCGTGAGGCGAAACTCGCGCTCGACCTGAGCCGCCGTATGTCCAAAGAGGACATCCTCACCGGATATCTGAATCTCGTCCAGTTCAGCGGCCAGGTCTACGGCATCGCCACCGCGGCGCGGGCCTACTTCGGCACCACCGCGGCCGAGCTGACGCTTCCGCAAGCCGCCTTGCTCGCCGGTATGGTGAACAACCCCAGCGCCTTCAATCCCTACACCCATCCCGACGCGGCGCTCGTCCGTCGCAATGTGGTGATCGACGCCATGGTGTCCGCGGGCTCCCTGGCCGCGCCGGACGGTGAGCGCGCGAAGGCCCAGCCCCTCGGCGTGCTCCCGGACGGCCCGGTGACGATGCCGGGAACCTGCGTGGGAGCCGCGCCGGAGGCAGGATTCTTCTGCGCCTACGTCCAGTCCTATTTGGAGCAGTCCGGGTTCACCGCCCGGCGGCTGGCCACCGGCGGCTACACCATCCGTACGACCATGGACACGCGCGTCTCACGAGTGGCCAAATCGGCGGTCGAAGACAACGTGGCCACGACCGAACCGGGTGTCGCCAACACCTTCGCCGTCATCAGGCCCGGCAAGATCCGCCATGAAGTACTGGCCATGGTCGCCAACCGGAACCACGGCCCCGACGCCGCCCGCGGCCAACGTTCGACGAACATCGTCGCCGGGCCCGCCAACAAATTCGGCGCCGGATCCGGCTTCAAGATCTTCACCGCCGCCGCAGCGCTGGCCTCCGGAGAGGCCGGCCTGCACACCCGGCTACCGAACCCGGACAGCGCCTGCTTCACCCCACCGGACGCGAACGACCGGACTCCCTGTTACCGCGTACGGAACAGCGGCGATTATCCCGACCCCATCACCCTCTCGCGGGCCTTGGCCACATCGCCGAACGTCGCCTTCGTCGGCCTCGAAAGGAAAGTCGGTGTGCCCGCGGTCATCGACATGGCCCACCGGCTCGGCCTCCGGGAGACCCTGGCCGCCAACAGCGCCGGCGAAGCACCCGTGACCGATCCGGACGACCCCCGAGCCACGGACCCCCGCTACAACCAGCCGCAATCGGAGTACTTCCGGAACCTGCTGTCCTTCACCCTCGGCAACAGCCCGGTCAGCCCACTGGAAATGGCGAACGTCGCGGCCACCCTGATGAGCGGCGGAATCTGGTGCCCGCCGACCCCCGTACTGTCGGTCACCGACCGCGACGGCAACCCGGTACCGGTCAGCAGGCGACCATGCGAGACAGCGGTCTCCCCCGCCGTCGCCGACACCCTCATGGCAGGACTCAGCGAAGACACCGAATCCGGCACCGCCGCCGCAGCAGCACGCAAAGCGGGCTGGAGCCGCCCCGATTTCGGGAAGACCGGCACGACACAACACAGCCGGGCGGCCAGCTTCGTCGGCGGCGTCAACGACTACGCCGTGTCCTCGATGGTGTTCGCCGACGGCGCGGAACCGGCCACCATCTGCCCCGGCCCACCAGTCCGCCTGGGTGGCTGCGCGCGAGGAGCGTTCGGCGGCGCCGTCGCCGCGCCGCCCTACTTCGCCGCGATGCGCGAACTTCTCGACGGCGTACCGGAGAAACCACTTCCATCGCCTGCCTCACGCCACTTGACCGGCCGCTTGGCCCCGGCCGACTAGAGCGCGTATCGCTGGTGTCATGTACAGCTTTTTGGCTGTATATGCGGCAAATTCGTCAGCGTCGCGCGCGCGAGCACTTCGGAGAATCAGCAGCGCGCTCGGCCGGATAGCCGAGCGGCGCCGCGACACGTCCCACTTCTTCGACGAGTCACCGAAGGAGTCAGTGCTCCACCAAGCTCCGGCGATCCCGGCTGTCTGAGGCGACCGGATCATGGCTGCACGGCAAGCTGAACCTCCCCCGTAACGTTGGGTCGGAGTGGTCGCACGGGGCGGCGACTGCTCTGTCGCTGGGCGGCGTGTCTATGGCCGGGCGGGGAGTCGGGCTTGCAGGCCATCGAGGATCGCCTGGAGGCCGAATTCGAGTTCCCGGCCGGAGGTGGTGGCCGGGTCGTTGTCGGTCCATCCTTCGCTGAGGGCGCGCAGCCGTGGAAACCGCATGGCGATCTCGGTCATCCGGGTGACCCTTGCCTGGTCGTCCTCGTCACCTGCGGCGCGGCCTGGTCGTGCTTTCCACGCGATCTCGGACGCCGCGCCGAGAGCGGTGCCCAGCACGAAGGTGAACACGACCTTCATGGCCTGTTCCGCGTCTCGTCCGGCGAACCCGGCGGCTTCGTAGATCGCGAGCAGGTGGTCGTCGTGGCGCGCTTTACCTGGGCCATAAACAAGGTGGGTGCTCATGGCAGGCACCAGCCAGGGGTGCCG
The DNA here is from genome assembly GCF_055563465.1 of Amycolatopsis sp. NPDC000009. Classification (NCBI taxonomy): domain Bacteria; kingdom Bacillati; phylum Actinomycetota; class Actinomycetes; order Pseudonocardiales; family Pseudonocardiaceae; genus Amycolatopsis; species Amycolatopsis sp. NPDC000009. The sequence continues at coordinate 184,626 of NZ_JBVHDI010000013.1, read as the reverse complement.
CAGGATCATCGCGTACATATTTTCGGCCATCACGGTGGCGGCGGTCCGCCAGTCAGCCTCGTCCAGGTCGGGCAGCTCGACTTCACCCCATACCGTGTCGGCGGCGAGCACGACGAGATTCTCCTTGCTCTGGACGTGCCAGTAGACCGAGGTCGCGGCCGAGCCGAGCCGGCCACCCAGCTGCCGCATGCTCAGGCCGTCGACTCCGTCCGCGTCCAGCAGTTCGACTGCGGCTCGGACGATCTGTTCCCGGGTCAAGGTTTCGCGCGGCATCCGCTCAGGATAGACCACGACTTGCACGGTGTTCGAGAGCACACTTGCACACTGTTCGAGTGCTTCCCTACAGTGGGACTCGAACAGTGTGCAAGTCCAAGGAAAGGAACTCCAGTGGTGCCGTTCGTCGTCGTTGCCGCTTCGATCCTGCAGTTCGCGCTGGCAGCGACCTTCGTGGTCATTCCCGTTGCCGGCTCTCTCCACGGCCCCCGCGCCCAGCGGGCCGCCGAGACCGAGGTGGTGCGACAAGGCTTCCCGGCCACGCTCCTGGCCGAGCGCGGGATCAACTTCGGCACCAGCCGCGCCAGCGTCGTGGTCGCGGTCGCGATCGGCCTGTGCCTCGCGACGCTGGCCTCGCTCAACCTCACCGGAAACGGGGCAGGTCAGCTCCTGTCGTGGATCTTCCAGCCGATCGTTCTCATCCTCGGATGCGTCATCATGCCGGGCGAAGTGTTCGTCACGCGCTTCATCACGTCGGCCTTCGCCAAGTCCGATGACCCGACACTGCGAAATCTTGAAGTCGCACCGTTCGTCAACGCCGCGGTGACCAGCGTCCCCACCTGGTACCGCTACGTGATCGGACTACGCCTGGTGCTGGCTACCGCGGGCTCACTGCTGGTCATCATCTTGCTGGCGATTCCAACGGCGAACGCCCACTTCGGTTAATGCCAAGTGGTAACGCTTTCCCAGACGATGTCCGCAGAATGGCCGACCAACGCCGCCTGGCCCGTTGCTAAGGGTCGATCTCAGGTCGGCGTTGGGGAGGGCTGAGCCGGATCATCCCGTTGTAGGGATTTTCGCCCGGGATCTTGTCGATGCCGGTCGCGGCGGGTGTGACGTCAGGCGTCGCACGGGGAGACGGATCCGCCTTGCCTGGGAGAGGCACGCCGAAGTGGTCGCGGCTCGTGTCGAAGTCCGAGGGAAGCGTCGCAGGCGCCGATCCGTCGATCTCGTGTGGCAGGACACGGTAGGTCTTCAGCAGATTCACATGCTGGTCCCTTTTGTCCGCCAGGGCGTCCTTCCGGGGACCGACGAGGGCCATCAGAACGCCGGTGATCACAAACACACCGAGTAACACCGGCACCGACAGGTAGCCTTCGTCGTCCTCAGCCAATATCCCGGCCACGACCAAGGCCACCGAGATCGAAGGCATCATCAGGCTGTCCCAGAACGCATGCTTCCGCCGGAAGTACTCGACGGCGCGCTGATGCTCCGCCTTCGCCTCAGCGGGCAGCGGGTACCGGTAGGGGTAGGGTGGCCCCGACGGGTCGGGAAACTCCTCCACGGAGTGAGGCTAAGCGTCGACGGCCACCGTGTACGGGAAACGAGCGGAACTGATACCGAGGACACGCCTGACCGACCGGGACAGGGTCGAGGTCGTGGCGTTGCAGGCGGTCGGGCCACCTGATCGACCGGATCCGTGTGCGAGGCGGAGTTCATCACCGACCTCCCGTCCCCGGCCCCTAACGCAGGACCGTGCGACTCGGCCGGCTACCGCGTCGAACCCGACTCGTACTGGAAGGCGAACTTGTCGTCGATTCTCGGCGACAACAACCGCGCACTGAACCCGGCACATGACTTCAACATCGACTTCGGAGCCGAAGGCGCTTACTTGAGGCCAGTGGGACAACCACGTCGGGCCGACCAAGGCACACACCTGAGAATATGCTTGGACTGCCTCTATCTGTCCGTATTTCCGCGCCCTGCAGGCCACCACCTCCATTGATGTCCCTTACCGATTCACCTGGACAGGGAATTCAAGCGCACCAACCGTTGCGGAAATTGACGCGCCGTACATATAGCATCCAACAGATTCGACTCTCTCTTGGGCGCGGGGCGCACGGCATGCCCCGTGGCCGCGGATGGCCCACGGCCGCCGTCTATCGACCGGTTCTGGCGCGAGAGCGGCCAGGTCACCTCCGACCAGTACCCCTCGCCGAGGGCTTCCGGATCTCTGACCAGGCCACGGCGTGAGGCCGTGCAGCGACTCCGCACCGACCGGCTGCGTTATTTACCCGCGACAACGCCGCGGTGATTCACGGGCTCGGTTGTCGGAGCGGCGATCAGACCGACGCCGAGTGGCGTGCACCAGTGCAGGACGGCTTTGCCGTCTCGATGGGTGGTGATCAGCCGGGCGTCGCGCAGGGTCCTGGCTTGCATCGAGGCCGCGGGGACGGAGACGTGCAGGGTGCGCGCGAGTTCAGTCGTGGTGTGCGGCTTCGTCAGAGCACGCAAGGTGTCCGCTCGCGTGCCGCCCAGCAGTGCCGCGAGAGGATCGCCGACCGTGTCGGCATCGTGCAAGGGAAGCGGTGTGAGGGCGGGGTAGATGATCAACGCCGGTCCGGCAGGCTGCGGCGCCACGAGAACCCGGCCAGTCCAGAACAGTGACGGCAGGAGCACCACGCCTTCGCCACCCAACGTCACTTCCCTGTCAACACCGGGCGAATCGATCTCCAGGCTCATATCGCGCCATCGCAACCCAGCGGACAGGCTTGTGAAGGTGCGCTCGAGTCCGTGCCGGGCAAGGAAATGCGCACGCCAGGCCGCTTCGGCGTGGAAGGCGACTTGGAGCCGTGGCCACTCCACGGCCAAGATGTGCCTGTGCGCCTCCGTGATGGCGTGCTCGAGGATGCGCCAGGCGTGGCGATCCTGTACGGCGAGCTGCCGGATCCAGGCGGTCCGCGGCTGGTCGACCGCGCAGATCCGTCGCAGTTCCGCCTCGACGACCGCTCGGTCGGTAGCGAGAACCTGAGACAAGCCATCCTCCAGCCCGGCACTCGGCGGGTCGAGGAACAGGGGCCCGACACCGGTAGGAGACAACAACTGCAGTAGCGGCTCGGCCTGCACGGGCAGACCGCGTGCCGTCCGTCTTCGCCAGCCACCGAAGACGTGGCGATTGTCGCGGCGCTGCAACGTCATCAACGCAAGGACCAGTTCCATCAGCGGAGCGGGAGTGCCCGCCACGGTGACCTTGAGCAGGTCTTCCGCGGTAAAAAACACTTTCAGCAAGTCATCCCCCCAGATGTAGCTGTGCCGCACGTTTCAGTTGTGGTTGAACACATGGCAGCGCGGTCGAGAGTGCCAGAAACTGGTCATGCGATCCACTGGATCAAGTTCCCGAGGTGGCCTACGCCCCAACTGGGGCCGTCGAATGATTTCCATTGCGTCTTCACGGCGACGCATTCACATCGGAAAAGAGCGATCGAGAGGGAGAATGATGAGAAAATCGTCAATCCGCGCCTTGCTCACACTGCCTGCCGTGGCCGCGGCGGCGCTGGTCAGCGTCGGCGGGACAGCCACGGCCGCGCCCGAACCTGTTCAGACCATGGACTGCAGTCACGCGCATTCGAACAAGGACAGCGGCTCGGGCCGGACGACAACGGTTCTGCGCTACCGGACCGGACCGCACACCACCTGCGAGGCACTGGGACAAGCCGGCAGTAACACGCTGATCTACTACCACTGCTGGACTTCCGGTGAATCGGTCGGCGGCGTGAGTACCTGGACTTGGGGACGTGTCGCGGGCACACAGCGCGCAGGCTGGTTCTCCGACAAGTACCTCAGCAACGGCGGCTCCACGAAGAAGTGCTGAGCTGAGACCGTGGTGCCGAGCCCTCAGCCCGGCGCCACGGTCACCACCACTCCGTCGCCGGCGAAACACCAGTACGGAATCCGGTCCATCATCGTGCGCGTAATGCCGGTTCGGGAGCTCGTCACAGTGATCACAACGGCGAGCGCCGGGCGCGATGGAGTCCAGTCACTTCCTCACGACGCCTCGGAATGCGTGCCAGCGCCCAGGGCCGGGTGGGGCAGGGTCACCAGTTGTCTTTGAGGATGGTGCCTGCCGTGGTGCGCGCCGCACGCAGCCGAAGCCTCAGCCCGCGGCGCCGGCCGATCTTCTTGATCAGCTTCGTGTAGACCCTCTCCGCCCGCCAGGTCAGGTCGCCGGAGAAACCTTTGCGGGCTCGCAAAAGTCCCAGCAGATCGGCGGCGAGCCGGGCTGCCTGCTCAAGGTCGCCACCGCGGCGTTCCCACTCGATCCGTGCCAGGCGAAGTTCAACGACCGGCTCGAGGTCGTAGTCGTTGACGAGTCCGTCGGTCTCGGCCGCGACCAGGTCGACGTACTCGTTCGCCTTGCTGATGTCTCCGGCCTCGCCGAGGACGTGGGCGTAGTCGATGACCACGGCCCGTGTCCACCGGTTGTCGAGATCCAGTTCGTCGTATCCGGACAGGACGTCTTCGCACACCTCACGGCAGTCGGCCATCGCGCCGGCTCGCCTCAGCCATCCGGCACGCCTGATTTTCAGCAGGACGACGTGGCGGTCGTTCTGACCGACGAGCAGTGCAGCGTCGGCGATCAGCTCCTCAAGAAGCGCTGCCGCGCGTTCCGGACGGCCGGCACCCCCCAACCCGTCCGCGGCATGCGCCTGGTCCACGATCGAGTCCAGCCGCCGGACCACGTCTCCCGCGGGATCAGGAACCCAGGACAGCCGCTCTGTCCGGGCAGCCGGGACCGGGGTCCCGCGCTCCACGTGGTCTTCGACGCTTGGCTGTGGTTCTTCCGGCGCGACGGTACCGACGGCGGGGTTCCGCCCGATCAGGACCGGCCGGATGCTGCCGGTGGCCTTGCGACAGGGCGACGGCAGTCCACGACGGGTGAGCCGGGTCCGCAACTGGCTACAGACGTACTCCGCGTCGAGGAGGTCAGGGCCTCCGGGCGCGCCGTGACGCAACAGCTCGATCAGCTCGCCGGTGAAGGCGGTGTACCGGGCACCGACGGGTGCGTCAGCGCGGGTGTGAGCTGGGGTCGCGGCGAGCACAAAGGTTCGTTCCGGTTCGGGTAGTTGCTGAATGAGGCCTTCCCGCGGTTCCCCACCGAGCGCCGCGCGGCCCGCGTAGCAGCAGTCAAGGATCAGGATCCGTTGCCGCGCGGGCGAAGCGTCGATCTCCGCGAGCAACGTCGCGCACGGCATGGCCGTCCAGGCCAGGAGGTCCGGAGAGGTCCCGGGCAGGCTCAAGTACAGCTCGCCGGCGTGATCGAGGTGGCCGTGGCCCGCGTAGTACACGACGAGGAGATCAGTCGCGGTGGCACAGGCCTGCCGCACCGCGCTTCCAACCTCGGCCAATTCCTTGTCGATCACCGACGTGATCCTGCTCGGAGCCAGGAAACCGTGCCCTTCGAGCGAGAGCTCTTGGGCGAGGTCGTGGACGTTCGTGCGGATCGAGGGCACGTTGAGCAGCTCGTGGTCGGCGAAGCGGCTGCTCCCGACCAGCACAGCCGAGGAGGTGGCGGAATGTGGGACGTTCATGCCTTGTCTTCGAGGTGCACGATCTTCGACACCACGTCGGTGAGCTGGTCTCCGGTCAAATTCTCTGTTTCGACCTCGACAGTCCGCCCGTCAGGACCGGTGACCTTGATGCGCACCTTGGGGCGACGGGCGACGAGCCAGTCCGCCATCAGCTTGACGAACAACGTGGCGGTTCCACCGGCCCCGAAAACCACGACCAGCACGTCAGAGACACCACCCAGCTTTCCCGATTCCGGAGGCCGCGCCGGTGTGCGTACAGATCCGCGGAAACCGGGAGCAGTCCGGAACCAGTCGTGGAGAAACCGCCGTTCGACGTCGAGCTGAACGCCGTCGAGAATCGTGATCTCCGCTGCCTGCTCCATCATCGAACTCCCACCGCAGTACGTCTCCAGTCAACTCCGGAGGGTAGCGTGCCCCGGCTTAAGCAGGCGCGGCTTAATGGAGTGAAGCAGCTCGCCGGCGCGGCTCCAATGATCGGTCGTCCGGCATCGTTTTTGTCACCATGGTTGCGTCGGTCCGGGAGTATCGGGCACTCGGCATCAGGTGAATCGGCCGAGAAGGTCACGCAAGGTGTGAATCTCGTTGTCGTCGAGGCCGGACAGGCTGGCTCGCATGGTCTGCGCGACCGCCTGATCGCAGTCGTTGAGCAGTGCGGTGCCGGCGGTGGTGGCCCGGTGCAGGATGGTTTTGCCGCGGCCGTTGTGGCGTTCCAGCAGTCCTCGTTGTTCCAGCCGCGCGACGACGGCACCAGCGGCCTGGTCGGATTGCCCGGTCACCAAGGCCAAGGCGTGGGTGGACGAGTCCGGGCGCGCGGCGACCGCGCGGAGCATCCCCCACTGCGGCAGGGTCATCTCCCACCGGGCGAGCGCCTGATCACAAGCCGCCTGTTTGCGCAGCTGCACTCGCCTGAGCAGCACCGCTATGTCGATCATCTCCGAGTCCACGGACCCTCCTCCCGCAAGTACCAACACGTATATACTAGTTGGTATATAACTCGCGAGGACAGGAGCCCCGATGGCCAGGTTCGTCACCGCCCACGCCGACGAGGGGGCCCGGGCATGCCCGACGGATTGATCGACGTGCACGCGCATTTCACCACCGAGGACTACATCCGCACCGCGACCGCGGCCGGACACCGCGAAGCCGACGGCATGCCGGAAAGCTACTGGCCACACTGGACCGTCGAGGATCACCTCGCCCTGATGACCGACGCCGGAATCGACCGCGCACTCCTGTCGATCTCCTCACCCGGGGTGTATTTCGGCAATGCCGCCGCCGCCCGGCGGCTGGCCCGCGAGGTGAATCAGGCCGCCGCCCAGATCAAACGAAACCACCCGGACCGGTTCGGCTACTTCGCCTCCCTGCCACTACCCGACATCGACGGCGCACTGGACGAGGTCAGCCACGCCTTCGCCCACGGCGCCGACGGAGTCATCTGGATGACCAACACCGCGGGGTACTACCTCGGCGACCCCCTGCTGGCCCCAGTCCTCGCCGAACTGGACCGCCGCGGCGCCGTCGTGTTCCTGCACCCCACCAGCTGCGCCGGACACGAAGCCCTCGCCCTCGGCCGACCCCGGCCCATGGTCGAGTTCCTGTTCGACACCGCCCGCACCGTCATCGACTTCATCCTCAGCGGCGCCGCCCACCGCTACCCCCACCTGCGCCTGATCGTCCCCCACGCCGGCGGCGTGCTGCCGCTGCTGGCCGACCGGCTCGAACTGTTCGCCACCCTGAACGAAGACACCCACAGCCCGTCGGCTTCCGAACTGCTGCACCGTTTCCACTACGACCTGGCAGGCACCCCCACCCCGTCCCAGATCACGGCCCTGTCCACCATCACGACACCCGAGCACCTGCTCTACGGCAGCGACTACGTCTGGACCCGCCACCCCCAAGTCCTCCACGCCCTCACCACACTCGACACCACGTGGACCGGAACCGATCCCGCCTGGCGTCAACTCACCACCCGCAACGCCCACCAACTCCTTGGCACCACCCCCTACCAAACGAACCATTGATCGGACGCATCGACAGCAACAGCCGAACACGCTCAAATCGGCATATGGCTGTGCGTCCCGACTTCGCCGCAGGAGCAGTGTGGTTCGTCGCCGCCATCCCCGAGCCGCCGGGCCGGAGGTCTCCCCGGTCGTCAATCCCTTGGCAGCCAACGAGATCACCATCTCGTCCACACCGCCAAGACGCCTCTGCCGCTTCGCGACGATCCTGGGCTCAAAACTGGCGTCGCGGTCGCATGGCACGTCGATCTCGACCGGCCCGACATCAGTCAGCACGGTCTTCGAACGGACACCATTGCGCGAGTTACCGGTCCCACGACCAGCCGGGTCGTGCTTGTCACAGCCCAGGTGATCTGTGATCTCACCCTCGAGCGCGGACTCCAGCACCAGCTTCGTCAGCTGCTGCAACACCCCGCCCTCACCGGTTAACTTCAGCCCACTGGCCTTGGCGCTGCCCAGCAGCTGCGCGACAAGCTGCTCATCCAGGCCGTCCAGGCCGGTCACAGGCGTCGAGCCCTCAACGTTCTCCACGCCAGACATCATGTCGGCCATCAGGTGCACATCCATGATCGGGAGTTACACCGCTCGTTCTACAGTCCCGCCAGCGGACTTGACGAAGTCGTCGTGGCAGCGGCGCAGACCGAGCTAGCCGCAGTAAGGCACTGATGGGGACCTCGGGTGCGTACGGCGGTAGTGTTTCCCGACCGTGGGAGGCCGCCCATGACGCATTTGGTGACGCCGCTTCGAGCGACCAGGGCCCACCACGTTGGCCTTGCCCTTCATCAGAAGCTGCCGCTGCCGTAGTTGCTCGAGGGACCACCGTGGTACTTCGACCACATCGGCGGATTCCTCGGGTCGTGGGGATGTGGGATGATCACTTCGCCGGTAAGCCGTGCCCACCCCCAGCCCACGGTCTCGTATTTCTCCTTCAATGCGCGAGCGGTCTCCTGCCCCCAATACACGCCGGTGTAGCGATGTTCGGCCCGTTCCGCGGTCAGCGCGGCGTGGACCTCCTGGACGGTGTGCTTACTGCCGCCTCCGGTGTCCAGGCTCCCTAGATAGATCCAGAAGCTGCGGCGTCCGCCTGAATGCTTACGGATCTCGTAGGCCCACACCGGACCGGACACGTCGGTGATGGCCTCCGCACGCTTCTTCCTGGTCTGCGCATCCTCTCGCCGTTCACGCTCCTTCTCCCGCACGGCGTACTCCTCCAGGTAACCGGGAAGATCATCCATGCTCTTCTGGTGGTCCGCGCGAGCAGCCGCGAAGTCCGACCGCAGCCGCGCGCTCGCCGCGTCATATCCCTTTCGCAGCAACCAGTTCCGCCGCGCGTACTTGATTCGCCACCACAGACCACCCCGAAACGGCGCCCGCCGGTGGAGGCTGACGGCTTCTTCACGTTCCTGCAGGGTGCGGATCTCCGCCAGCAGTCGGCGCGTCGCCGAGCACCACCGATCCCGGTCCTCCCGACTGGCTCTGACGAGTTTGTCCGAAGTGGAGTACGACGAACGGGAGACCTCGGCGCACAGCAACCGGCTGTGCTTACTCAGTTCGGCCCCGATCACGTTGACCGTCCAGCCGCCCAACAGACTCCCGAGATCGGTGACATAGAAGTCGAATTCCATTGTTTCTCCTTAAAACACACTGAAACGGCGACCCGGCGAATTGGCCGCCGTCAGTCCTCTCCGCGCAACCAGAACGCATCCTCGTCGGCGAACTCGGGTGAGGCGACGATACGTTCGACGAAATCCACGGCCGGGTGCCCGCGAAGTTCGGAGACCGTGGCCCCCACGACGTCGAGTGCCTGCAGGTCGGCCGTCAGTCGTGCGTACTCGGCCGGGCCGACGTAGAACACCACGCCGTACCGGCCCTCGCGCCAGGATGTGGTCTGTGACCGGGTGGTGCGGCCGGCCAATTCGGTGTTCGGCGTCACCGTGTAGTCGGCGAACATGGCGGCTTCCAGCCGAGCCTGTCGCTCGGTGGCGATCTCGTCGAGGTCGGCCGGCGATCGAGCGCGGTCGTGGACCGGCTGACCGATGTCGGGAACGAATGACACTGTCACCATTCTGTTGAGCAGAACGTCCCAGATGCCCTCGTAGAGGGCGGCTTGAGGGCCATCCACTTCCCAGCGCCGAGAACGCACTTCCACCGGGTAGTCCGCTTTGGGAGTCACCTGCACGGTGCCACCTTCCTCCTGCTCGTCACCGCGATCAGGGCCGCAGATGGGCGTGCATCGAACGCACCCGCTGCTCAAGTTCCTGGAGGTCACCGAAGTGCCGGCGTTGCCAGTCGACCGTCCTGTTCCCCTGGCGTCCGGACGTGGCCTTGCGGTAGCGGTCGAACCAGTCGTCGGCTCCGGCGAGATGCTCCCGCATGACGTCCTGCGGGGCGCCACGCTCGCTGAGCCAGAGCAGTTCCTGCAGCCGGTTGTGGTATTCCAGGACTGCGTTCTGATCGATCGTCAATACTCCGCTCTGGTTGAACGCTCGCTTGTAGCCCTTCGGTGAGTTCCGTGTCGGTGTGACGATCTCGCTCGGCGGTGGGCCATCAGGGAAGCGATTCGTGTCGAAGAGCTGGTTGATGTGTCCGAGTTCGTGCTCTAGGTCCAGATAACGCATGCCTGGTCGAAGTCTCAGCTCGAGGTCGGTCCTGATCGTTTCCCCGGCCAGCCCGACGAAGCGGCGGATCGCCACGGAGGGGTCGCTCTCGACCGCGACGATCGTGAAGCCCATCGCCTCCACCTTTGCCGTCTCGGCCGCGAAGTCAGGGTGTTCCTCCATCCGCACCGTGCCATGGGCGATCGACTCAGGTGTCGGGTCGCCGCCGATCTTGGTGCCGGTGCCGACCTTCCCGTTGGTCCCGCCTCGGGCGTAACTGAACGCGGCGTGGCCGGCGGCGACGGCGAGAGCGGCGGCCACCGCGACGGCAGAGCCGACCGCCGGGTAGATACCGCCGCAGCCGTCGTCTCCCGTGGAGCCAAGGGTGTTGACCAGGCCACCCGTGCACCGGGCGACCGCTGTCGCGGGGGTGAGCAACAGCACGGCGAGCACGATAGTGACGACGTGCACGACCCTCCGGAGCGCGTTACGCATCAGCGGCCCCGTCCTGTGCGGATTTCGTCGTCGGTCTTGAACTCCTGGATCTCTCGCCGTAGCTGGGTGAAGTCCACCTCTGCCCGGTCGGGGTCCTGACGTGCCTGGTGCCAGTGACACATGCCCAGGTCGAGTTGGGCTTGGTACAGGCGGGACAGTCGGCGATAGGCAAGCGGCCCACCACGCAGAAAGGCGTCGACGAGGGTTCGGAAGCGGCGTGCGGGGTTGAGCAGCACCGGCAGTTCAGCGGCGGTGACCGCGTGGTGCCCGCTGTTCGCTTCGTGCCGGAGTTCGGTGGCGAGCGCGGTGCTCTGGTAGCGCAGGCCGCGGCGCAGCAGCACCAGATACATCACCAGGAGCGGGCCGAGCAGCAGCAGAATCAGGGCTGGCAACACGACCATGGCGAACACCGGCTCGCTGACCCGGAACATCAGTGGCAGCAACGAGATCAGGCTGTTGTACAGATAGTGGCCGCAGATCGCGGTCAGCAGGCCGCAACCGATCACGGCGAGCCTTGTCCTCGGGTTGCGTATCTGCCGGGCGGCACCGATCGCCGCACCGACCAGCGCCGAGAAGGCCACATGCATCAGCATGATCCCGACCACTTGCCGCAGCCAGTGCTGATAGACGGCGCCGCCCATCCCCGGGGCGGACATGTACAACATGGATTCGAGGAAGTTGAACCCCAGGCCGACACTGGCACCGACGACGAGACCGGACACCAGGTCGGTGACCCACCGCCGTGCCACGACGGCGATCAGCAGCACGCCGACGCCCTTGGCCAATTCCTCGAAAACGGGCACTTTGACACCGTCGATGATCACGACGAACCTGGTGAAGCCCAGCAATTGATCGCTCAAGGAGGTGTACAGGACCGGCAGCGCCATTCCGTATCCGACGGCCACCGCCGCACCCCAGCCGAATCCGGCGATCAGGAGCCGGAAAGGCATCCGCCGATGGCGTTGCATCCGGTGCACGGCCCAGAGCGCGATCGCCGTCGTGGGCAGCGAGAGCAGCGCCGCGGACACCAGGTCCGCCCCGCTCTCGGCCCTCGCGTGGATCATCTTGATCAGGAGCGCGATCGGCGGCAGAGCGCACGCGAGTGCGATCCACAGCTGACTGTTCCTGTCCCGTCGCCGCGGTCGCTCACCGTCGGCGGCACGTCTGGGGTGGAGTCGGTCGCCGCCCAGGATCAGGCACGCCAGCAGCAGGGCGCTGAGGCCGGCGTTCATGTTCGCGGTGACCATCTCCGACACCTGGTACTCCGGCTGGGCGAGCTGCACGGCCGCCACCATCAGATGGAAGGCGGAGAGCGTGGCCAGCGCCGCCGCCATGACCACCAGGGCGCGCGTCACCGGTGCGTCGGGGGAGGCGAGCCAGCGATGACGCACCGCTCGATACAGGACGATGAGCATCAGGATCCGGATGACCACCAGGAATCCGGCGGCGAACGACCGGGACCGCGTACTCGCCGCGGCGTCGAAGCTCTCGGAGAACGCGCCGGGCTGAATCTCCAATGCCGGTTTGGTCAGGAAAAGCAGAAACGGCACCAGAGCGAGGACGCCACCGATCACCGCGCAAATCACCAAGATCCGCCGGTGCGGATCAGGTTCGTATCCCGCCCTCTGGCCGGTGCCCCTGCCGCCGGAAGCACGGATGAGTTCCCGGGTCACGACGGACGTGCCCCTTCCAGCGACCGGGACCGCCACCGCCGCCGACTTCTCCCACGCCGAAGGTGGCCGTTGAAGGGCCGTCCATCGTGCATGACCCCGGCCACACGCGCACCCACGGCGACCAGCAACGAGGCACCACCGACCCAGGCGGAAAGGGTTCCGTCCGACACCGCGTCGGCGGGCTGGGTCGCGACCGCGCCGACGGAGTCGTAGACGACGTCCAGCCGGGCGCCCTCCCCGGCGGCACGGTATGACAGAGACACGTTCTCCTCGCGTTCGTCCGAGCAGGCGAGGCGATGGTCGTAGTACGTGTCCGTGGTCGTGCTCCATTGCTCACCGTCATAGGTCCGGATCGGCACGCGACGGGTCTGGATGTCGAGCACAGTGCAGGACGTGCGGACGCCGCGTTCGGACAACGCCGCGTCGTTCACCCCCTCCCACGCCGCGAAAGCGGCGATCACTGTGGCCGCCGCGCCCGCCATGACCCATCCCAGAGGCGCGGCGAGGAGAATGGAGGTCAGCCAGAGCAACAAGCCGACGCCGAGCAGGACCCCGCCCAGCACGCGCGACGAGTGCGCGCACAGCCAGGCCCCGGCCAGCGACAACGCGACCACGAGTACCGGCTGGACCACGGCGATGACCGACTGCGGCACCGGCCCACCGGGGTGAAGCCTCATGCGTTCGTCCTCCGTCCTGAGGCCGCTCTATGGGTCGGCCTTGGACTACTACGATGGGTGATCAGTCCTGTACGTATCTCGCGCTAATCTTGAATCCGCAGGTAGAGAGGGAGGTGTTGTGGAGGTCGAGTTCGCCGTCCTCGGCGACGTTCGTGTTCGGCTCGACGGACAGGATCTGGACATCGGGCACGCTCGCCAGCGGTCCGTACTCGCCGTCCTGCTCTCCGAGGCAGGCCACAAGGTGACCGCCGCCCAGCTGGAAGACCGGGTGTGGGGCGAGCGAGCCCCTCGCCAAGCTCGGAACGCCCTCTACAGCTACCTCTTCCGGCTCAGGACCGCCCTGCGGGACGTCGCTGGGTTCGACATCGCCCACAGAAATGGCGGATACGTGCTGCAGGTCGACGTCGAAACCGTCGACCTGCACCTCTTCCGGCGTCTGCTCGGGCAAGCTCGCGAAGCCGCCGAAGACCGGCGAGCGCTGGCCGTGTTCGACCGCGCGTTGCGGCTCTGGCGAGGTGCGCCGTTCGACGAGCTGGACAGCCCCTGGCTGGCGGCGATGCGCGACCAGCTGCAGAAAGAGCGGTACACCGCCCAGGTCGAGCGCCACGACGTCGCACTGAACCTCGGGATGCACGCCGAACTACTGGCCGAGCTGACCACCGCGACAGCGGCGAACCCGTTCGACGAACGACTCACCGGTCAGCACCTGCTCGCCCTGTACCGATGCGGGCGCCGGGTGGAGGCGTTGACGCAGTACCGCACGTTCCGCGCCCGGCTCGTCGCGGAGATCGGAGTCGAGCCCGGCGATCAGCTGCGAGATCTGCATCAGCAGATGCTCGCCTCGCAAGTGCCGCCTCCGCCCACCGCCCAGGGGGCGGAGCACGCCCAGGCGCCGGTGCCACGGCAGCTACCGGCGGCGTCACCATGGTTCGTCGCCCGCACCCGTGAACTCAGTCTGCTCGACAAGGCGCGGAACGACGCCGCCGGCGTCGTTCTGGTGACGGGTACCGGAGGGTCAGGCAAGACGTCCTTGGCGCTGCACTGGGCGCATCGCGAGGCCGGGCGGTTCCCCGGCGGGCAGCTGTACGTGAACCTCCGCGGGTTCGATCGAGTGGGCAAGCCGTTGTCTCCGGTCGATGTACTGCACGGTTTCCTGGAGGCGCTGGGCGTGCCGGCAGAGCACGTCCCGGCGGGCCTGGACGCGCGGGCCGCGCTGTATCGCAGTCTGCTGGCCCGACGGCGAGCACTGGTGGTACTGGACAACGCCTACGACGCCGACCAGGTCCGGCCCCTTCTTCCCGGTGGCGCGGATTGCCTCACGGTGATCACCAGCCGTGGGCGGGCCACCGATCTGATCACCCATGAGGGGGCCGTGCCCGTCCGCCTGACCGTGCTCGAGGAGATCGAGGCCGTGTCTCTTCTCGTCAGACGGCTGGGATCCGACAGGGTGGCCGCCGAACCCGACGCGGTCGCGCGACTTCTCGCGCACTCCGCCCGGCTCCCGCTGGCCCTGGCCGTCGTGGCGGGGCGCGCGGTGGCCAACCCCGCCTTCCCGTTGAGCGCACTGGCCGATGAACTGCGTGACGAGCGAGCGCGGTTGGACGCGTTGGACGAGGAAGGCACCACATCGAGCGTGCGAGCGGTGTTCGCCTGGTCGTACCGCACGCTGAGCCCCGAGGCGGCCCGGCTGTTCCGGCTGCTGAGCCTGCACCCCGGCCCCGACGCGAGCCGGTTCGCCGCGGCCGCGCTGGCCGGGACCGACATGTCACGCACCCGCACCCTGCTGAACGAACTGACACGGACACACCTCGTCGACGAGCACCGCCCCGGCCGCTTCCGCTCACACGACCTGCTCCGCGTCTACGCGGCCGAACTGGCCGAGCTGGAGGACACCGACGACGAACGGAGAACCGCACTGCACCGATGCCTCGATTTCTACCTCCACACCGGATTCGCCGCCGAACGACACCTGGCACCGCACTGGCCACCGATCGTGCTCGCCACAGCACAGGACCACGTCCCACAACTGCCCGTCGACGACTACCCCCAGGCCATGCAATGGCTCACCACGGAGCACGACAACCTGCTCGCCGTGACCGCGGCAGCCGTCCGCGCGGGCCTCGACGTGCACGCCTGGCAGTTGCCCTGGGTGCAAAGCACATACCTGAGCAGGCGAGGTCATCTGGCGCACCGCGCCGAGTCCCAGCGCACGGCACTGGCGGCCGCCGACCGCCTCGACGACGACTTCGCCCGAGCCACCAGCCGCCAACTACTCGGCAGGGCCGAAATCCTGCTGGGCGACCAAGACCAAGCCCTGAAGAACCTGCGGCACGCGCTCGATCTCTACACACGCCTCGGGGACACCATTGGTATGGCCATCACACATTTCTCCCTCAGCTCGGTCTACGACCTACAGCAGTGCCACACCCGCGCTCTGCTGCACGCCCACCACGCTCTACGGCTGTGCCGCGAAGCAGGCGACCACGCATGGGAAGCATTCACGCTCACCGCCATCGGCTGGTATCACGGCAAAGCAGGCCACCACGCCCAATCCCTCGCCCGCTGCAAAGAGGCCAAACCCTTACTGGACCGCATCGGAGACCGAGACGGCCGAGCCCACAACCTCCACTGCCTCGCACGCGCACACCACAACCTCGGCCAGTACACCGAAGCCGCGCAGGACTACCGCGACTCACTCGCCCTGTTTCACGAACTAGGCAGTCCCTACCTGGAAGCAACAACTCTCGACCACCTTGGCGACGCGTTGCAAGCTGCAGGCGACCACCCCGGAGCCTGCGACGCATGGACCCGAGCGCTCGAAATCCTTGACCCCCTGTCCCACCCCGCCACCGTCGAGATCGAATCCAAGCTCCTCGACACCAGCGCGCGCCGATAGCCGACAAGGGCTATGCCGGGTGCCGGCACTGGGACCCGATCGCCAAAGCCCTCAAACCGGTCTACACGGCGTCGACCGAGGCCGCCGCGCGGGAGCGGTTCGGCGAGTTCGCCGAAACCTGGGGCGGCCGGTATCCGGCGATCGTGCGGTTGTGGGACAACGCTTGGGCCGAGTTCGTGCCGTTCCTGGCGTTCGATCCGGAGATCCGGCGGATGATCTGCTCGACCAACGCGATCGAGAGCGTCAACGCCCGCATCCGCCGCGCCGTCAAGGCCCGCGGGCGCTTCCCCAACGAGCAAGCCGCGCTCAAGTGCGTCTACATGACGATCATGAGCCTCGACCCGACCGGCACCGGCCGCAAACGCTGGACAATGCACTGGAAACCCGCGCTCAACGCCTTCGAGATCGCCTTCGACGGCCAGCTCGCCGCCGGACGCAAGTAATTTCCTTCACCCCGAGTTACACCGCTCGTTTGACAGACCCTGGTTCGTCGCCGTCATCCCCGGGGCCGCCGGACGGGCGGCGCGTATTCGTCGGAGGTGACGAGATCATGGTTGTCTTCTCGCCCGAGAAGATGTGCAACATGGGCTTCAAGGACACCCAGATCCTTCGATAGCTCGGTAACACGCTCGTCGGCATGAGCGGACGCTGTTGGTTCGTTCGTTCACCGCACCAGCGCACAGGAGCAGGACAACGCCTCGGCGAGTCACGAATTTGCCGACGTCGGCCAAAATCAACGGGATTCAGCCACCGGAAATGAGGCCCTGCAACGACAGCGGTGCAGGGCCTCACCGCCAATGACCTGTCGATCTTGTTCGACCTGTGGTATTTCCGGGGTCAGCGCGGTGAGCCGGCGCGCACTTCCCTGTCGATCAGGGTGGCAGTCAGTGGTATCAGGGCGAGCATGCCGGTCAGGGTGAGTGCGGTGGCAGTCCAGAAGAGCGGGGCCAGGCCAATCGTCTGGGCGACGACGCCGCCCGCGAGTGAACCAAGCGCGAGGCTGCCCCAGGAGATGAGCCGGTGTGTGCTGATCACACGACCGAGGAGGGCCTCGGGTACCAGCCGCTGGCGCAGGGTGACCGTGCCGATGTTCCACAGGGCGACACCGAGGCCGCCCAGCGCGTAGGCGGCTCCGATGGCCCAGAGGTCATGGGTGAGCACTGGAACCAGGATCTGGACTGCCTGCGTCCCGCTGTTGATCATCAGCAGCGTACGCAGGCCGAGCCGTGCGGTCGCGATCGTGATCAACCCCGAGCCCGCCACGCTGCCCACCGCGGACGCGGTCATGAGCAGCCCGAAGCCAGTTGGCTCCAGCCCGAGCGCGGATCCGGAGCCCACCGCGTACACCACGAACACCGCGGCGGCCGCCGCACCGGCGAAGTTCGTGATCGCGACGCACAGGCTCACCGACCGAAGCACACGGCTGGCAGCCAGGTAACGCAGTCCCGCCGCGATGTCCGCGGCCAGCTTGCTCTGCACACCCGGCGCGCTCACCCTGGCCCGAAAGACGCCGGGCAGGGTCACGAGCATGCCGGCGGCGAGCGCCCAGACGAGGGCGGGACCGCCGAGCGCGACCCCGACACCGAGGCCGGCGAGCAGCCCGCCCAATGCCGGACCGGCGAACTGGTTGGCCGCCTGGTCCGCGATCTGCTGCAGGGAGTTGGCCCGGTCGAGGCGGTCGCGCTCCACGAGCCGGGGCACGATCGCCTGTGCCGCCGACGCGTACAGCGTCTCCGTCACCCCGGCACCGAAGGCCACGACGTACAGCACCGCGATCGAGCCGACACCGGCCACGCCGGCCACCGCCGCGACGGACAGCAGCACGGCCCGCGCCAGGTTGGCTCCGATCAGGACCCGTCGCCGGTCAGCGCGGTCGACGATGGCACCGGCCGGCAACGAGAAGAGCAGCCACGGCAGCGTGGCGGCGAACCCGACCCCGGCGATCAGCACCGGCGCGTCGGTGTGAGCCCGCGCCAGCAGCGGCAACGCGATCTTGAGGGTGCCGTCGGCGAGGCTGGACAGCGACGCGGCCGACCAGAGCCGCCAATACCGGAGGCCGAGCCGCAACCTCGACGGAGCTGGGGAGTTGAGCACGGACCCCACTGTTCCGGAGGGGAACGCCGCCACCTCGACAGTTGACGGATATCGTCAATCATCAAGGAGGGGATGCCAGATGACCATCGCGATCGACGTGCGCGGCGTGCGTCCCGGCGACTACCGGTTCGCGGTCTCGCCGCTCGCCGAGTTGTGCGCGGTGCTGCATGTCATCGCCGAGCCGGGGCATCATCACGAGCAGCGCGAGTGGGTCAGCTCAGCTGTGGACCGATTGCCGGTCGAACTGGTCCACGAACTGCGTCGGATGGACTACCTGTTCCGCACGTCGCGACCCGACATGTTCCTGCCGGACCAGCCGCGTGCCTCGATCACCGGCGAACTGGACGCCCTCGACCGGCTCAGCGACGAGACGTGGATCTCGTCAGCATTGCTGACCAGCAGTTGCGGGTCGATCCCACTGGTCGACAGGGCGGCGTCCCCTCTTTCCGATGCCGGTGTCCGTCAGGTCGCACTCGACCGTGCGCGGGCGCGCGGCGCGCGGGCGGCCCGTTTCGCCGAAGCCACCCTGACGGACCCGTCCCGGGCTCGACGCGCGGTCCGCGCGCTGTTCGAGGCATGCGAGTCGGCGTTCTTCGCCGCGATGTGGCAGCGGGTCGAGCCGCACCTCAGCAGGGACGCGCGGCGCAAGCGGGACCTGTTCCGGACCACGCCGACACCGGGACCGCCGCTGGCCGAGGTGTCACCGTGGATCGGGCTCAGCGACGACGGATCCCGGCTCCTCGTCGACAAGGTGCAGGACGGGTTCGCCACCGCTGTGGGGACCGGCGTCACCTTCCTGCCCAGCGTGTTCGGCAGTCCCCACCTGCTGGTCGTCTACGCGCCCGCACTGGCGCCGGTGGTCCAGTACCCCGTGCCCGACGTCTCCCCCGACCTGGGGCCCGACTCGACCCAGGTCCGGCGTCGCCTGCACGCCCTCGACAACCCCATCCGGCTCCGCCTTGCCCGCAGCCTCGCCCGCAGCCCCCGCACGACGAGCGAGCTCGCCGAACTGTGGAATCTGTCCAACGCCGAGATCTCCCGTCATCTCGCCGTGCTGAAGGAGGCCGGACTGGCCAGCGCACAGCGACAGGGGCGCCGCGTCGTCTACCGCCTCGACATCACGGCGCTACGCGGGCTCGGCAACGACCTGCACGCCGCATTCCTGCGATGACCTCGCCCCGCTCCAGAAACAGGACAACAATCGCTGAAAGTCTCCCCACCGCGCTCGCGGGAGTACCCCTGCTCGGCCGACACCTCACGCCCGGTGCCGTCATCGGCTTCACACTCGCCGCTCTCGGCGTCGTCCTCGTCACCCAGCACAGATCCGAGCGACGTTGACCACGAATCCGGACCTCATCGCGTTCGGCCCCCACTAGGCGGAAAGCCGTGGCAGTCAGTATTTCGCGGGCGAACGCGGCGGCCCGGACGTGTCCGAACGAGCCGCCGGACGATGGCGGCGCAGCCTTTCGGCGGCATCGCCCGGCCCGCCCTTGTCGCAGCGTCGACGCTACGCGGCATGCCGACCTGGACCGAGGTCTCGAGTTGAACCTCGCCGTCCGCCGCGTGACCGCTCGGCGGAAACGCAGCGGGCATGGGCGTTGGAGCGTGCCGGATTTTGCGTTAGGTAGTCGGCATAGGCCATGGTTGCTCACGAACCTTGACGTCGCACTAGTCGAGCAGACCGCCTGAACGCGCGAGGGCGCGCTGCCCGTCGAGGTTGACGGCTTGCGGCCGAGTCGGGACCAGCTGCGTCAGGCCCTGGATACCCTGCCGGTGATCGAACAGGCCGATGGGATGTTCATGTTGTTGCGCGGCTGGTCGGCCGAGCATGCCTTCGCGGCGTTGAAGACGATCTCCCAGCACACCAACGTCAAGCTGCACGACGTCGAGCCGTCCCTGCCCGACCGCGAGGCGGTGCGCGCTGTGCTGGGCTCGACCTTCGGCGAGTGCGTCCCGCGGACACACCTCTGGACCGGCGGGACCAGAGCACCGCTGTTTCTGAACGACGCACTGCGCCGCGCAGTGTCCACTCCCAGCCTGACTAAACGGCTGGGCGCCTATGGGCTCGTCTTCGAGCGCTCATCCAGGGATGTTGCGAGGGTCGTGGCCGTAGGTGTTGCGCTCACCGATCTGGCCGTCCTGATTCCGGATGAAGTGCTCGACCTTGCGTTCCCGCGCCATGTCGCGGCCCTTGTCGACCGCGTCGGCCTTGGTGTCATGGGTACTGGCCGCGCGAGTGCTGCCCTCGACCTTGTTCTTCCACTGGCCGTCCTCGTAATAGGTCTCGATGTCACCCTGCATCGTGGGACTCCTCTCCCGCATCGTCATCGACAGCCAGTGGTTACCCGGTCACGTGGCTGTCCGAACGTCGTCCGTTCGGGGTCTCGCCGGGACGCCCCGGACGGGTGTCTACTCAGGGGCGCTGCCCCGGTCTGGTCCTCGCCTCGTGTGGCCGGCCGCCGGGCATGCCGCTCCACCCTCCTCGCGGGTTGTGTGCCCGACGGTTCGTGACGTCCCCCGCCACGCTGCCTGAACGGGTGGCTTCCCGTTCTCGGAAATGCGGATAGACCTGCAGAGATCTCAGGGTGGAATCACCTGGCCGCGGCGCGACCCTCCCCTTGTTCACGCCGTGCGGCCGCCTTTGAGGGACGGTCTCGCGTGCACGGCGCGGCAGGCGCGGGAAACGTCTCCGACAGCGACCCATCAGCGGTTAAGCGATGCACAAGGCTAAGCGCTCTGACCTGTTTGGCGGCAACGGTGTTCGTCCCGGACGGTCGAGCGTTATGGGAGTGCCGCTCGCGTGGCGTCGAGGTCGCCGTGTTCGCTGACGCGGTCGAGGACGTCGTCGGCGGTGAACACCAGTTGTTCTGCTCGCCCGGTCCGCTGGACTCTGGCCATCACGGCGGTCACCCGGTCCGGTGTCTCCCGGGCGTTGCGCGAGTCTCTTGGCATACGCCGACGGGGTCGTCGGTGGCGATGGCGCAGTAGAGCTGCATGCCTTTCGAGCCGGACGTCTTCGCCAACGGGGTCAACCCGTCCTCGGCCCGGGCGTCGTGCAGTCGTTCGGCGACGCGACAGCAGTGCACGATCGAGGTTCCAGGCCCGGGTCGAGGTCGAACACCAGCTGGTCCGGCGGGGGTGCCCACCATTGTCGTCGACTGTCCATTGTGGAACATGGAGTTCGAGTGCGGCCATGTTCGCCGCCCACACCACCGCGGCGAGTTCGTCCAGCAACGCGTACGTGATCGGCTCTGTCGAGCCGCGGCTGCCGCTGCGAGCGATCCGGACGGTCGGCAGCCACGCCGGCGCGCCGTTCTTCTCGAAGAACTGCTCACCGCCGACACCGTCCGGGGAAGCGGATGAACGTCACCGGACGCCCTGCCAGATGCGGCAGCAACACCGGGGCGATACGTGAGTAGCAGTTGATCACCTCCCGCCTTTTGTGAATCCGCCCGGATACAAGGGTTTGTCCAAATTGGATAGAACGAGTCGCCGGTGACCGGCCTGGACGGTGATCTTCGCCCCGGCCACCGGTTCACCTTGTGCTTGCTCACGCGTGGTCTTCAGCAGGACCGAGATGCAAGTTTCTACCCGAGTCCAGGACGGTGCCGGTTCCGCCCGGACCGCTCTGCGATCGGTGCGATGTGCTGTCCGTCCTCGAACGACATCGAATTCGTCGAACACTCCATGCCGGGAAATGGAATCCGCATGGCTTCGCATTCGACATACGGTCGAGTCATTCCGGGCATTCCTGACGATCACCTCTTATCCCGACAATTCTTTTTGCGCCGATCAGGTGAGTTTCACCGAGGTGAACAGTCCGGCACCAATCAGACATACGTCATGACCTGGTGTCCCAGCTGCGCCATTCGGCCCAGCCTCCGGTAGTGCGTGTGCAGGCCTCCACTGCGGCGGTTCAGGTAGCCGGGGGCGGAATTCCCACACGGACCCCGGTTGCGGATCGTCCGGCGCGTTTCTACGCTCGAAATCAGCTCGGAAAGGCGATCCGCCTACCGAATCGGCAATCAGTGGTGGGGAAATGCCGAAGAGAACAGTCGTTCAACATGTACTGGTGATAGGCAACGACGCCGAGTCGGCGCAATCATGCGGCGCGGCCTGCCGGATTCTGCGGGAGCAGGGCATACGGGTCACCGCGGTGAGCACGGATCCGACAGCGATCGCGACCGATCCCGGCGTCGCGGACGTGGTGTACTTCGAACCGGTCACCCCTCGAATCATCGAAAAGATCATCGTCGACCAAGAGACGCGAGGGCATCCGGTGGACCATCTCCTGGCAGGAGCGGGTACCTCCGGCTGCGCCGCCACCCTGGCCAAGCGCGGGGTACTGGAACGCCACGACATCACCGCACTCGATCCCGGAACCCTGCAGATTCCCTTGTGGACAGATCCGCCTCCTTTCAGCGGACCGGAAATTCCCGCGATGTTGATCCTCGGCCCGCTGACGGGAGCCGCGGAGTACGAGCATTGCTGCGCCAAGGCGGCCGTCGGCTTCCGGAAGTCCGGGTTCGCCACCGTCCTCGTCGACTCGGGCGCCGCAACCCTGGTCTCGGATTACGATCGCCGGTACAACGCGCGACAGCTGATCAGCCGGTTCATCCCCGAGATGCCCGACTACCCCGGCCCGGAAATGCTGGAGCAGTGGTTCATCGACGAGCTCACCTGCCCGATCTTCGCCGGAACACCGCCACTGGCCCAGGGCATGCTCGCGTCACGACTCGGCCAGGCGATCACCGGGCTGGACCAGTTGCCGGGCTCGCAGCAGCTGCCGGTGACACCGGGTTACGCGATGCTCGACACCCAGAAGTGGATGGCGAAGACCGTCGAAGGCCGATGGTGGGAACGATGATCGCCCCGTTCCAGGTCGGCACCGGCACCACCCCGGCGCACGCGATCTCCCTGCTGGACTGGCGAACCGAAGACATCCGGTCGGTGTTCGACCTGGCGGACTGGATCGCCGCGCAACCACCGTCCGTGCTGCCCAATCTGGCGCCGAGCGCGGTGATCGGCTGCTGCTTCTACCAGAACAGCACCCGGACAAGGCTCAGCTTCGAGGCGGCGGCACGGCGCGTCGGCGGCACGTCGATCGGGTTCGCCGACGTTTCGACCACACGCGCGGGAGACTTCTTCCAGGAGAGCCTGGAAGACACGGTGCGGGTGGTCGGTGGCTATACCGACCTGCTGGTACTGCGGCACACCGACGACGACGCGGCAGAGCGCGCGGCAGCCGTCTCGCCGGTGCCCGTCATCAGCGCCGGCACCGGCGAACGCGAGCATCCCACACAAGGCCTGCTGGACAGCTGGATGATCAGCCGGACACTCGGTTCGCTCGACGGGGCGACCGTCGGCTTGGTCGGTGATCCGGGCTGCCGGGCCACGAGATCGACCCTGATCGCGTTGTGCAGGCTGGGGATCGCCCGCATCGTCTTCCTGATCCCTCCCGGCCGCGGTGTCGATCTGGACGAAGAGTCCTTAATGGAGGAACACGGCGTCAGTTCGTACGAAGTGGACAATGCGGTCGATCTGGTCAAAGTCTCCGACGCGGTCAGCATGATCCCGTTCGAACTTCCGGACTTCCACGTCCCCGCCGCCCGGCGGGATCCGGACGCCGCCCCGCTGGCCCCGGAATACGTGTTCGACCGGAAGTTGCTCAGCACGGTCGGTGCGCACGCCCACGTTTTCCACACCGGGCCGCGTGCGGGTGAGCTGCCGCCGGAAAGCACGGCACTGCCCAATGTTCACTATTTCGAGGGAGTTCAGCGGGGAGTTTCCCTGCGAGCGGCGTTGCTCTGCCGGCTGCTGGGCCTGGCTTGACGGCACGGCGCCCATGTTTCGTCCGGAAGCGAAACGAAAGCGTCCTACAGTGGATGTATGGCCAGGAAGCACGAGACCGCCCGGCTCGGCGGGGAAGCGGATTTCACCACTCCCGCCGAACTGGTCGGTCATCCCGCCCGGTCGGCGATCCTGTTGGCGCTGCTGGACGGCCGCGCGTTGCCGATGTCCGTGCTGGCGGCGGAGGCCGGGGTGGCGCCGTCGACGGCGAGTGCGCATCTGACCAGGCTGACCGAAGGCGGTCTCCTGCGGGTCCGCAGGCAGGGCCGCCACGCCTACTACGAACTGGCGTCCGCCCGGGTCGCCGAAGCGCTGGAAGCCCTGGCACGGCTGGCTCCGCCGCGACCGGTCCGATCGCTGCGCGGAGCCGGCCGGGCACGGACGCTGCGCACGGCGCGGACCTGTTACGACCACATGGCGGGCAGGCTCGGTGTCGAGGTGATGCGATCGTTGCTTGCCAACGACGCACTCGACGGAGGCGACGGGCTGCATCATCCGGAGTCCGCGGGCAGCGACCGGCTTTCCTCGCCTGGCAACGACATCGAGTATCGGGTCACGGAGACCGGCTGGAAGTTCTTCGACGGGCTGGGCGTGGTGGTCCCGGCGGGGCGGCGGAAGGTCGTGCGCTACTGCGTCGACTGGACCGAACAACGGCATCACCTGGCCGGTGCCCTTGGCGCGGCGCTGCTGACCCGGGTCGAACAGCTGGGCTGGGTGTCCCGGCGGGCGAACGGTGTTCCCCGCGCACTACGGGTGACCGACGAGGGTCGCGAAGGGTTCGCCGAGATCTTCGGTTTCGACTTCGCGGCGCCGAAGGTGGCGTGACCCCAGAGAACGGAGGACGAGCGCTCGATGGCTTCGACCGCGACGGAACGGCCCGCCTCGACGAGACGGCGGCTACTGCTGACCGTCATGTGCGTCGGGATGTTCCTGGTACAGCTGGACGTCACGATCGTCAATGTCGCGCTGCCGCAGATCGCCGACGGTCTGCACACCGGGTTGCGCGGCCAGCAATGGGTGGTCGACGGCTACGCGGTCGTCCTGGCCAGCCTGCTGCTGGCGGGAGGCACGCTGGGTGACCGCTACGGTCACAAACGGGTGGTCCTCGGCGGGCTCGGCGTGTTCGGGGTGGCGTCGCTGGTGTGCGGGGTCGCGCCCGATGTCGCCACCCTGGTCGGCGGCCGTGCGTTGCAGGGAATCGGCGCGGCGATGCTGCTGCCCGGCACCCTCGCCGTCATTACCCGGGCCTTCCCCGGGCGGGCCGAGCAAGCGCGGGCAGTCGGTGTCTGGGCGGGCGTCTCGGCGCTCGCGCTGCCCGCGGGACCGCTGATCGGCGGCGCGCTGGTCTCGGGCGTGGGCTGGCGGACCGTCTTCCTGATCAATCTGCCGATCATCGTGGCCGCGATCCCGCTGACCCTGCGGCTGGTCGCGGAAAGCACCGACGAGCACCCGCGCCGGCTCGACATCCCCGGCATCCTCCTGGCGACGACGACCCTGGCCGCGACCGTATACGCCGTCATCGCGAGCGAACCCCTGGCGATGCTCGGCGCCGTGCTCGCGCTCGCCGGGTTCGGCTGGCGTGAACACCGGGCGGCCGAACCACTGCTCCCGCTGAGCCTCTTGCGGGAACCCGCTTTCGCCGGGGCGAACCTGGTGGCGGCGGCGATGAACCTGGTGGGGATCGGGACGATCTTCGTCGCGACGCTGTACCTGCAGACCGTGCAGCACCGGAGCGCGTTCACCGCCGGTCTGATGCTGCTGCCGTTGTTCGTCCCGCTGGCGGCGCTGGCCCCGGTCACCGGCCGCCTCACCGGCCGCTACGGCCCGCGACTGCCGCTGACCTGCGGTCTCCTCGTCGGCGCGGCCGGTTCGCTGGCGATGGTCGGGCTCGAACCGGACAGCGGATACCTCCGGCTGCTCCCGGTCCTGCTCGGCCTGGGCATCGGCATGGGCCTGATGACCGCCGCCGTCGTCGCCGCCGCGGTCCGCTCGGTCCCCGCCGACCGCGCCGGGCTCGCCAGCGGCGTCAACAACACTTCCCGGCAGGCGGCCGGTGCCCTGGCCGTCGCCGTCTACGGAGCTGTCGCCGGTTCGCCCACCGACGGCGCCGGGTTCACCTCGGGGCTGCACACGATCGGCGTGATCGGCGCGGTCGCCTGGACTGCCGCGCTCGGGCTGACCTGGCTCACCATCCCCGGCCGGCGATGACCGAAGGGCCCACCTGGGGTTGACGACCTCGGCACTACTGAACAACGCACTGGCCCGCCCCGTGGCCTCTGCCGGACCGACAGAGCACCGTTGTGGAGGTTATGGCCTGCGCGATTCGGCCATGTTCTCTTACAGCCATTGGAGCATGCCCTCGTCGTCGACCGTGGGATGCTTTCGCCGGAGGGAAGTTCGGCTCGGCGGGCGCAGGCGTCCAGTCGTTCGGCGATCTCGGTCCTGCCTGGTTCTGTGTCGGGTCTGTGGCGGCGGACTCCGACGCGTGGTCGAAGTCCAGCGTCGCCGACATCCTGAAGCCGGCCATCGACCTGAACGTCCTGTCCGGACAGGACGGCGTGGCTCAGTCGGCCCAGCGGGCGATGCCGAGTGCCGCAGCGCGTACCGCGGGAGCGAGCCGATCGACGGCGGCTCGAGAATGCGCCACGATGCCGAGCGCGGCACGAACCCGGCCATCGAGTCCGAGGACGGGGGCGGCGACGGACACCGCCCCAGGGTCATCTCCTCATAGGAGTAGGCGACTCCGGACTTGCGAACCTCGGCCAGTGCGGCCGCCAGCCTGCCGGGCTGGGTGATGGTGTGCGGAGTCATCCGGGTCAGGCCTCCCTCGGCGAGGGATCTGATCACCTCATCACCCGAAAAGGCCAGGAGGGCCTTCCCCACCCCGGTCGCGTGCAGAGGAAGGCGGCCGCCGATGTGGGTGAGTGTGGGCACGGCCTTGGCGCTGGAGATCTTCTCGATGCAGAGGGCTTGACGGTCCTGGAGGACCGCAAGCTGGATGTTCTCCTGGGTCGCCTGGTACAGGTCGTGCATGTAGGGAAGTGCCGCCTCCCGTAGCCCGCGCTGCTGCGGGGCGAGCGCGCCGATCGTCCAGAGGCGCATCCCGATCCGGTAGCGGCCGTCGTCGAGACGTTAAATGTGCCCGGAAGGCAAAGTTGCCCGCTGGGCAGGTTGAGCGGTACGATCGGGACATGCCCAGCGAAGCACCCGTCAGCCTGCGGGAACGCAAGAAGCTCGACACCCGCAAGGCGCTGAGCGACGCGGCGTTGGAGCTGATGTTCGAGGTCGGCCTGGAGAACGTCGTCCGTGAAGACATCGCGGCGCGCGCCGGGGTGTCGCTGCGTACGTTCAGCAACTACTTCAGCAGCAAGTACGACGCGTTGGCCTACCGGGTCAGCCACCGGTTACGTCGCAGTGCCGAATTGTTGCGCGCCCGGCCGGCGGAGGAGCCCTTGTGGACCGCGATCGCCGAAGCGCTGATCGAGCCGTTGCGCGATGACGGGGTGCCCTTCGGGCAGCCGACCGACCAACAGCTCCTCGAAGTGCGCAAGCTGAACGCCACGCCGGAAATGCAGGCCGCGATGGCCCGGAACACCATCGACGACCTGGTCGAGGCGATCGCCGAGCGCACAGGCACCGACCCGCACGCCGATCTGTACCCACAGCTCGTCGCCAACGTGACCATCGGCGCCATGAACGCCGCACTGAACCGCTACGTGGACACCGACCCACCAGTGTCCATGCCCGCTCTGGTGCACGAGGTGTTCACCGGGATTTCCCTGGGGCTGCCACCACCCCGCCCCTGACCCCATCGCGCGATCGAACGAGGCCGTCCACGACGGCCCGCTGAACACGGGCGCGTTCCGCCACGCCCGAAACCGGGAATGGCCACGGCTTCACTCGACTACAAAGAGCGACCGAGTCATAACGCTATGCGGTACGCCATCGAGGTGTCGGCGTCGGAGCACTCGACACGAAGGGAAAGGGACGAGACACGATGCCGGAAACGACCGCCACCCCACCGCAGTCCACGACCGGCCATCCACGGTTGGCCAAGTTCGGGATCGCGGGCGCGTTGTTCGGCATGTTCCTCGGCATGTTGGACAGCTACATCGTCGCCACCGCACTGCCGAGCATCGTCGGCGATCTGGGCGGGCTCGCGTCGATGGCCTGGGTCATCACGTCGTACGCACTGGCGATCGCCGCCTCCACCCAGGTCTGGGGAAAGCTCAGCGACCTGTTCAACCGCAAGATCATGTTCGTGCTGTCCGTGGTCGTCTTCCTGGTCGGCTCGGTACTGTGCGGCCTGGCGCAGAACATGGCCGAACTGATCGCTTTCCGCGCACTGCAAGGCATCGGCGCGGGCGGCCTGCTGGTCGGCGCACTGGCGATGGTGCAGGTTCTGTTGCCACCGAAGGAATCCACCAAGGTCTCGAGCTGGTCCGGCCTGCTGATGGGAGTGGCGCTCATCGGCGGTCCCTTGATCGGCGGCGTCATCACCGACGCGTGGTCCTGGCGCTGGTGCTTCTACGTCAACGTGCCGTTCGGCATTCTCTGCCTCATCGGAACCGTCGTCGGGGTCAACGTCCCCATGCCGCCGAGGAAGGAGAAGGTGCGGATCGACTACCTCGGTACGATCCTGCTGATCGCCGCGGTCGTCAGCCTCACCCTGATCACGAGCTGGGCGGGAACCCGGTACTCATGGGGGTCGGCGCTGATCATCGGACTGTGCGCGGTCATGGTTTTCGCGCTGGCCGCGTTCGTGTACGTCGAGCGCCGGGTCCCCGAGCCGATCGTTCCGTTCCGGATGTTCGGTACCAGGAACTTCGCGCTCGCCCAAGTTCTCGGCTTCACGTTCAACGTGACCATGGTCGCGACGGTCAACTTCCTGCCGCTGTACTTCCAGAACGCACGGGGCATCCGGCCCTCCGTCAGCGGATTCCTGTTGATCCCGTTGATGGCCGGGATGGTGCTGGTGATGACACGAAGTTCCGCCTACATCCGCCGGACCGGCCGGTATCGGATCCTGCCGATCATCGGCGGAGTCTCCATCACGGTCGGCATGCTCATGGTGCTCTTCCTCGGGCCGGAGACGAATCCGGTGGTCGCCTCGCTGGTCGGGATCCCGCTCGGCATCGGCCTCGGCTGCCTCATCCAGAACACGATCCTGATCATCCGGGCGAGCGTCGAACCGCGCGACATCGGTGCGGGAATGGGAATGGGTTCGTTGACCAGGACGCTGGGCGGCGGTATCGGCGCCGCGATCTTCGGCACCCTGTATTTCGGCGCTTTGAGCAGTACCTTGACCGGCAAACTCGGTTCCGAAGCGAGCACGTTGCTGGCCTCGGGAAGCACCAGGCTGGAGCCGGAACAGCTCGACACGCTGGCGGCGCCGGTGCGTGAAGCCTGGTCGGCCGCGGTGACCAACGGCCTGCACCTCGTGGCGATCGGCTCGGCGATCGCCGGCCTGATCGCGCTCATCTCGGCCTACTTCGTCCGCGAAGTGCCCTTGGTCGACCGCCGCCACATGGCACCCCCGGCTCCGAAGAGTTCCTGACTCGTCGGGACCCCGCTAGCGGCCTTGCGTGAAGTACATGATGGCCCCCTTCCTTGCGGTAGGCGCAAGGAAGGGGGCCATCATGTACTGGGGCCGGGACTGGTCCGACTGAGGCGTTCCCGGCGATCTCCGCCCAGTCCACGTCGGATCCATCCCAGCCCCGATGGCTTCCTGGAACCGGCGAAGTCGCCTACGCCAATCGGCGCCGAGCTGTCTCAGGCGCACCGCCGGTGTTCCCGCCAGCGGAGTCAAGCAGCGTCGCAACGGTCTGTCTCAAGGATTTCGTCCGATTTCGACCATGGATCGCTGATTTCGTCTTGGAGTGATCACCGCCAACGCGACCGCCAGGACCAGGTCCGCCTTGTGCGTGATCGAGACCTGTACCTCCACGACCCCGAGCGCGGCGGCGCCCGCGGCCGCCGCGCCGGTGAGCACCACCAGGGCCTCCCCGGAATCGGCTCGTTCGACGGCGATCTGGCGCGGCGCGACGCCACCGGCGAAACCGGTGCCGATCGCCTTCGCGACGGCTTCCTTCGCGGCGAACCGGCCCGCCAGGAACTCCCGTCGCCGATCGGGGCCGAACCCGGCCGCGGTGGCGAGTTCGGACTCGGCGTAGACGTAGGCACGGAACCATGGCCGTGCCAGCAGCCGGTCCAGTTCGCCGAGGTGCAGCAGGTCGGCCCCGATCCGCATCGGGCTACCCGGCCGGGAAGGTGAAGGCCGCGGCGTGACTGCGACCGCTCAGCGGATCGGTGTCGCAGAGCACGACCTTCCGGTACGTCTCCTGCCAGGCCGGCCAGTTTCCCGCCAGGGCGAGCCACACACTGGTGCAGTACGAGCCCGGCGCAACCCGGTGGACGTCCCCGGCCTCGACGGTTTCCGTCACCCACGGGCCGAGGACAACGAGCGTGCCGGACTCCCGATGAGGTTCGAGCAATTCGCCCACCGTCCCGCCGGACGACACCGACGCCAGACGTGGCCCCGGCCCGGTGCCGAGGACCAGCGCGGCCCCCGAGTCGACCAGCCCGCCGTCGTCGACCAGGGGATGCGGGGTCGGGAGCGTCGTCTGCTCCAGTACAGCGACGACCGCCTCCTCGCACCGTCCCGACCGCTGATACGCCGACACGATGCGCAGGGCCGTGAACGGCGCGGCCAAACCCTGCTGTGCCACGGAGAACGTGGTCGCCGTGACGTCAAGCCGGTCAGCAAGGTACGGCGCCACGGCGGTGAACGGGAGGACGTCGGGCAGGGCGTGGGTCACGATGATCAGCTGCGGGCGGCTCGCGCGTACGCCCTCGGCTTCCAGTAACCGGTCGGTCAGCGCCTTGTGCGAGACGTGCGCGCCGCGTTGCCAGCGTTCTTCGTCCACTTTGGATCCGAACGGTTCGACGAGATCCGCGAGGAACCTCGAGACCGCCGCGTCCTCCCGGTAGCCGGGCCCCGGCGGTGAGATCACCGCGTTCGTGCCGCGCAGGGTCGGTTCACCGCTCATGACACTCCTTCCCCGATGGCCTGCCTGGATTCGACGTAGTCGGCGAACGAACGGACGGTGCGAAGGTGATCGATGTCGAGGTCGTCCGGATCCACCGTGATGCCGACGGCCATCTCCACCAGCATCAGCAGTTCCAGTACCTTCGACGAGTCCAGCCGCAGGTCGTCGAACAGCCGCGTGTCCTCGGTCAGCCCGGTGATCTCCCGTTCCAGGACGTCCCCGAGCGCGTCCCCGATCGCCGACACCACCTCGTCGCGGGCCGTCACGTCCCGCTCCCCCGCGTCCGATGGGTGATCACCATGGCGCCGAACGTCGCACCGAGACCGACCGTGACGAGCACGTAGCGGGCGCCGTCGACGAGCCTGCCGTTCTCCCGCAAGGTCGTGTAGTTCAGGAACACGTCCGACGAGAAGCAATGGCTGAGCTTGGGGATGTTCTCCAGGAAGAACTTCTCCGACGGCGCCTCCAGCGCCTTCACCGTCTGCCGCCAGGCGAGGGCGTTGACGTTGTGCGGGATCACCAGATCGATGTCGTCGAACCCGCATCCCGCCTCGGCCACCGCCTCCAGGATCACCTCGGCCAGCCGCGGCCCGTAGAGCTGGCCGAATTCGGTGTTCTGCTCCGGGGTCAGCGCCAGCCATTCCGCGTACTGTCCCAGCGTCTTCGTGACGAAGGAATGCACGACGTCGCCGTCGCCGTCCACCGTCAGCAGGCACGCCGAGGCCGCGTCCGCCATGATCGCGGTGTTGGGGATCAGCTGCACGATCGGCGAGTACGCCCGCTCGCCGGTCACCATCAGCGCGTAACCGCCGGTCTCGCCCTCGGCCCGCAGCAGCTCGGCCGCGACGTCGATGGCACCCAGACTGCTCACACACGCCTGGTGGGACAACGCGAACGCCTCGACGTCCACCAGCCCCAGCCGCCGCGCGAGCTCCTGGGCGATGTCGACGTCGGCCGGCGCGAGCGCCTGGGTCGTATGCGCGAACACCAGCCTGTCGATCCTCCGGCCGGCGGGCAGCGCCGCCAGCGCCCGCTTCGCGGCGGGCAACAGCAGGTCGAACAGGTCCATCCCGGGATCGAACCGGAGTGTGTCGAGGCCGTAGAACTTCCGGAACACGCCGAGTTCCGCCCGGCGCAGCCCGAGGTGCTCGCCGAGCTCCTCGATGCGAACGCTGCGCTCGGGTACGAACGATTCGACGCGTTCCAGTGTGGTCGCGCCCATCAGCCCTCCAGGTATTCGGCCCGCAACAGCCAGAGCCGGTTGGCGCCGCGGCGTTCCGGCGGCTGTACCTCGTACGGCCAGCGGCCCTCACCCGCGCCGGGCTGGCCGGGCTCCTTGAGCTCGTCGACCTTCCAGCCGTGGGCCAGCAGGAACTCCTCCGGCTTGTCGGTGCCGAAGATCCACGGTGTCCCGTCGTCGGCCAGCCGGTCGAGGAACGGCTTCGAGAACGGGCTGCGCAGCAGGGCACGGCCGAGGATGTCCAGCGCCAGCCTGCTTCCCGGAGCCGACACCGAACCCAGCGTCTTCAGCAGGCCACCCGCCTGCTCCTCGGTCAGGAAGAAGGTCAGCGCCTCGGCCACCCACAACGTCGGGCGGGCCGGGTCGAAGCCCGCCTTCTCCAGTTCCGGCAGCCATTCACGGGTCAGGTCGGCGGGTACGACCCGGCGATCGACACGCGGCTCGGCGCCCAGTTCGGTCAGCCGCCGCTGCTTCTCCACCAGCAGTGGCTCGTGGTCCACCTCGAAGACGACGGTGTCTTCGGGCCAGTCCAGCCGGAACGCCCTGGTGTCCATCCCCGCCGCGATCAGCACGACCTGGCGGATGGCGGGATCCGACCGCAGTTCGCCGATCGCGTCGTCGAGGAACCTCGTCCGGATGCTGATGAACGGCAGCAGCCCGCCACCGGCGTAGCGCTCGATCAGCCGGAACCCGTCCGGCGCGGCGAGGGCGCTCGCCAGCGGGTCGGTGAACAGCGCGTCCTCGCGCTCGGACTCGAGCGACCGAGCCGCCGCCATCCACTGCGCGGTATAGGAAACGGCGTGCATCAGCTGACTCCCGCTCCGGCGAAGAACGCCTTCTCGATGGCCGACAGGGTTTTGAAGTCCACGATGTCGATGTTGTCGAAGTCGACCTCGACACCGCTCGCGTCCTCGATCACGTAGACCAGTTCGACGAACGACAGCGAGTCGACCAAGCGGCTTTCGATCAGGTCCTCTTCGAACGCCAGCTCGGTGCGTTCCGGGTGCCTGCCGAGAATCCAGTCACTGACCTTCTCGATACCAGGGGTGGGCATGTCTTCTCCTTCGAGGTTGGTTCCTTCTCAGTCCGCGGCGGACACCGCGACCGCGATGGCGTACGCGTCGTCGTGGGTGATGCTGATTTCGATCTCGTCGAGCCCGGCTTCCCTGGCCAGTCGCGCGGCGCGTCCGGTGAGCCGGACCACCGGCCAGCCGCCGTCGCTCTTGAGCACTTCGGTCGAGAGCCAGGGCACGGGCTGCCCGCCGACGTGGAAGAGTTTGAACACCGCTTCCTTGGCGGCCAGGCGTCCCGCGATACCAGGCAGGTCCGGACCGTCCGGAGTGGACGAACTCAGCAGTTCGGCGGCGGAGAGCAGGCGCCGCAGCGCGGGTTCCGCGTCCTGGCCGACCAGCTCGCGCACCCGGCTGAGCGGGACGACGTCGATGCCGATCCGTCTCGCGGCCATGGTCACCCGGCCCGGCCGGCCGCCGCTCGGACGGCCGCCAGCGCCGCCGGGAGATCGCCGTGGTGGACCTCGGTCAGCACGGCGAGCCAGCGCTCCAGGCCGAACGCCACACAGCTGGTGTAGGCGAACTCCTTGCCGTCACCGAAGCGGATGTCGCACCGTTCGCCGAAGAAGTTCCGATGGGTGTTGACCGAGGCGATCGCGAGGGTGCCGTGCTGGAACTCGTATTTGACCGGGCTCAGCTTCTGCAGGAGAGCGCGGGCGCCGTCGTTCTGGAAGAACGGATCGATCGCGGCCTCCTTCTCCAGGCCGAGGCCGAGTTCGCCGGAGAACGCCAGGATCCGTTCGGTGAAGCGGGAAACGACTTCCTGCGTGTGCTCGAACGAGCCGAGCGCGACGATCTCACGCATCTGGAAACTCGCCAGCCGCCGCAATCCGCTGTAGTGGTCCTCACTGCGGAAACAGCGGTTGACGAGTGTCACGATCTCCGTCTCGGACACCTTCGTGCCCTCGTAGAAAAGGTAAGCACCGTAACAGGTCGCGTGCGGCAGACCGTACCGGCCGTCCTGCAGATCGCCGCCGGCGAACCGCCCGTCGACCGGTTTTCCCTCCCGGTCGGCCAGATCCAGCGGACCGGCCACGAACGCCAGCTGCGGGAAGTTCGCGTAGACGTCGAACTTCTCCAGGTCGGTGACCGGATACAGCGGCGGCGGGCTGATCTCCCGCGCCCCGGCGGCACCGGCCCAGCCGAGGAAGGTCCGGTCGAGTTCCTGGACGAGGGCGGTCTCGTCGGGACCGAGGATCGCCAGCGCTTCGGCGCCGTCCACTCCGGTGGTGCGGGTCATCGCAGGATCCCCGTTCGCTCCAGGTACTTCAAGGTCTTGCGGAACACCTGTTTCTCGGTGGCGGGCCGGGTTGGCGCGTCGAGCAGCGCACGCCGGAATTCCAGCGGGTTCTCGATGCCGGCGTCGCGATAGACCTGCGGGTTGTACAGCGACTCGAAACTGTAGGTGAGGTACCGCCGGAGATAGGCCGAGACCTCGGCCAGGTCCTCTTCGGTCGCCGTCTTCTTGAGGTCGCCGTAGAGATGCTCCACCAGCTCCCGGCCGAACGCGATATGTCGCGATTCGTCCTGATGGTGGATGCGGTTGATCGCGCGGATCGTCTCGTGCAGGCGTTCGTCCCGCGCCATCAGCGAGTTGTAGTGGTCCACCAGTTCCTCGAAGATCAGGATCCTCGCGAACACCAGCAGACTCTCCACTTTGGACGAGGACGCGGGCGGGATGGCGACGCCGGCACCCGGTGCGCGATAGATCTTCCCGCCGTAGCGCAGGCAGAATTCGGCGAAGAACCACATATGCTCGTTCTCCTCACCGATGAAGTGGTGGAAGAACTCCGACGGCGTCTCGAAGCCCGCCGTGTGGATACGCGCGACGACCTCGATGAGCAGCTCGCGGATCCCGTGCACGTTGAGGCTGTAGAAGTTGATGCTTTCGAACCGCGACAGGGCGAAGAGCCGGTCTTCGCTCAGCGTCGTGGCGAACTCGGTGCCGTAGGTGGTGGTGAGCTCGGGACTCATCCACCACATCCGTTCGGGCAGGCTGTCCGGCCACTCGAACATCTGATAGGGGTTGTAGTAGTCGTCGATCGACTTCGACGAAAGGCGATCGAGCAGGCCGCGAAACCGTTCGTCCGCGTCGATGATGTCGCTGATGTCACTGGCCACGAAGGCTTCCTCCGTTCTTCCGGGCTCGATTCGACGCTACGGCAAGGAATCCGCGCGATTCAACGTCCACAAGCGGTCTGGCCGACACCGGCCAGCACCCTGGTTTCCCGGTGCGGTGGCGGCATAGGGTGGCCGCATGGCGGTTCGAGCGATCGAGGGGCAGGGGAACAGTGGGGTGTTGCGAAAGCCACTTTCGCAACGCTGAAGGTTGGGAAAGTGGCTTTCGCAACCCCAGCCGCCCGCCCAAGAGGTCAGGACGCGCCGGCGGCGAGGGGTCGGCCGGTGCAGGTGGCCGCCCGCGACCATGACACATCTGACCCGCTCGACCGGGCGACCGGCGCGAGATGCGAAGGGACCGGGAACGTATGACCACGCTCGTCGGAGTGGACGCGCTGCGCGTGGCCGAACTCGACCTGCTCGCGCGGCGCGGCTGGTTCCTGAAGTTCCTGTTCTCCCAGGAGGAAATCGACGACCTCGCGACGGCGGACAGCGTCTGTCTCGCTTGCCGGTTCGCCGCGAAGGAGGCGGTGCTGAAGGTGCTCAGGACCTGCCTGTCCGGTCCGGTTCCGCCCGCCCAGATCGTGATCCGGCGGTCCGGAGCGGGAACGACGTCGGTGGAGTTGCGCGGTGCGGCGGCCGAACGAGCCCGCGCGCTGGGCATCGAGCGGGTCGACGTCTCCATTTCCTGTGAGCGCGGGCTCGTGATCGCGGTCGCGCTGGGGACGGCCTGACCTCAGGTCGCGAGCAGGTTCGCCACCCGGAATCGTTCGACCGAACCGCAGTCGGCGAGGATGTCGTGCGCCTTCCGCAGAAGTCCCTGCCCTGCACCGGGATCCCGTTTCGCGGTGACTTCGCCGAGGACGGCGAGCGCGTGTCCCTCGCCGATCCGGTTGCCGGTGCCGCGGTGCAGGATCAGCGCCCGCTCTGCGCATTCGGCCGCCTGTTTCCGGTCGCCGCGGTCCCGCCGGGTGGTGGCCAGTACCATCTGCGCCCGGGCCGCGAGGAGCCGGAAGTCCCGCCGTGCGGCCAGTTCCGCGGCCGTGCCCGCATGCGTGACGGCGTCGTCGAGCCGCCCGCCACGACGGCATACCTCGGCCAGCGCCAGCAGGCTGACGATCTCCGCGCGGGTGTAGTGGATCTCGTGGGCGAGTTCCACCGCCTGTCCGGCCAGCACCTCGGGAGCCACGGACAACTCGGTCCGGCCACCGAGTTCGGCCAGCGCCGCGAGCGCGTTCGCCTCCGCCCGGCGATCCCCTGTCTCCCGGGCCAGTTCCAGCATCGCCTCGGCATGCTCGGCCGCTTCGGCGAATTCCCCGGTCTCGGCGCACAACGCCGCCAGCGTGCAGAGCGCGGTCGTCTCGCCGTAACGAGCGCCGTTCTCCCGGTGCAGGGAAACACTCTTCGACAGCGACTCGCGCGCATCGGTCAGCCTGCCGAGGTCGAGATAGACCTCGCCGAGCGTGGTGTACACGTGCGCGGCGCCGTCGCGGTTGCCGGTGCGTTCGATGAGCGAAAGGGCCTCGGTCAGCCGCCGGATGGCTTCCTGCGGCCTGCCCAGCTCCCGCAGCAACGTCCCGATGTTGTGCAGGTTGACCGAAAGTCCCGCTTCCCAGCCCATCCGGCTGTTCAGTTCGATCGCGCGGTCGAGTTCGGCGACGGCCTCGTCGAGCGCGCCGAGCTCCCAGTGGACTCCGGCGAGATTGCCGCGC
Organism: Amycolatopsis sp. NPDC000009; assembly: GCF_055563465.1. NCBI lineage: Bacteria > Bacillati > Actinomycetota > Actinomycetes > Pseudonocardiales > Pseudonocardiaceae > Amycolatopsis > Amycolatopsis sp. NPDC000009. Next base: position 147,555 of record NZ_JBVHDI010000013.1, on the reverse strand, counting down.
GCGGCGGCTTCCGCCTCCGGCCACCGTTCGGTGGTCGCCAGCTCCAGCGCCCTGGTGTAGTGCCGGACGGCGGCCGCGTAGTCGCCCAGCCCGCGATACACCTGCGCGAGGCTTTGCCGGGCGGCGATCCGGCCGCGCGGCTCGCCGTCCACGACCGCCGCGGCCAGCCCGGCCTTCGCGACGGCGACCCATTCCACGGAATGCCTCCTGAGCCAGAAGAAACCTCGAAGGGCGTCCGCCAGTAACCAGGCGACCCGGTGCGGGCCCTGCGCGGCGGCGTCGTGGACGATGGCCACGAGGTCGGCACGTTCCGCTTCGAGCCACTCCAGCGCATCGGCGTCGTCATCGAAGACGACGCCGGTCTCGCCGAATTCGGCTCCTTCACGCAGCCGGAGGATCTGCGGCGTGATCCGCGTGACCGCGGCGGTCGCCGTCGCGAGATACCAGCCGAACAGCCGGAGCCTGGCCGTCTCGCGTTCGGCCGCGCCGTCCTCGGCCCGCGCGCGTTCGGTCGCGTACAGCCGGAGCAGGTCGTGGCACTGGTACCGGCCGTCGGCGCCCCGGGCGACGAGATGGGCACGCTCCAGTTCGGCGAGAGCCTGGGACGTGTTCTCGGGGATCTGCCCGGCGAGCACGGCTATCGACCGTGCGGTGAAATCCGGCACCTGGACCACGCCGAGCGACCGGAACAAGCCCCGCGCGGCCGGACCGAGCCGCCGGTACGAGAGCGCGAACGCGGCGCGGACCGCGGTCGACGGGTCACCGTCGATCCCGAGCCGGTCCAGCCGGTCGGCCCGCAGCAGCCCGTCGACCACGGCGCCGATCGGCCGGTCCCCGCCGATGCCGATGTCCGCGGCCGCGATCCGCAACGCGAGCGGCAGCCCGGCGCACAACCGGACCAGCGTCGCCGCCGCCCGCCGTTCCTCCTTGACCCGCTGCGCGCCGACGATCCTGGCGAGCAGCCTGAGCCCGTCCTCTTCGGTCAGCAGGTCGAGCCGGACGGCACCGGCGTCGTGGAGGACGACGAGCCCGGGCAGTTCCTGCCTGCCGGTCACCACGACGAGGCTGCCGGGACGGCCGGGCAGCAGCGGCCGCACCTGATCGGCCGTGCCGGCGTTGTCGAGCACCACGAGCATCCGTTTGCCCGCGAGCTCGGACCGGTAGAGCGCGGCCAGTTCGTCGGGGTCCACCGGTATCCGGTCGGGCGGGACGCCCAGCGAGCGCACGAGCCGGACCAGCGCTTCGGCCGCGGTCACCGTGGCCGACCGCGCGTAGCCGTGCAGATTCAGGTAGAGCTGGCCGTCGGGGAACCGGTCGAGCGCGCCGTGTGCCCATTGCAGTGCCAGCGCGGTCTTGCCCACCCCCGCGGTGCCACTGACGACCACCACCGGTGCGCCGCCGGCGACCAGGGCGTCGATCCGGCGCAGCTGCGCGGTGCGGCCGGTGAACGTCGGCACCGCGGCGGGCAGCTGCCTCGGTCCGGCGGAAACCGGCTGTTCGGCGGTGGGCAGGTCCAGTGCCGGATCGGTGCGCAGGATGGCCTGGGCGAGGTCGGTCAGCTCCGCACCCGGTTCGAGGCCGAGCTCGCCGGTGAGCAGGGCGCGTGCCCGCCGGTAGACCTTCAGCGCCTCGGCCTGGCGCCGCGACCGGTAGAGCGCGAGCATGAGCTGGGCCTGGAAATGCTCCCGCAACGGATGTTCCGAGACCAGCTCGGTGAGTTCGGCGACGACGTCCGCGTGTCTGCCGAGCGCCAGATCCGCGTCGATGCGCTGCCCCAGCAGGACCAGCCGTCGTTCCTGCAGCCGGTCCGCCTCGACCTGGAGTGCGGCGCTGTTGTCGGCCAGCCCGCTGAACGGAGGGCCCTGCCAGACCGCGAGCGCCTGCCGCGCGAGACTTCCGGCGACGACCGCGTTCCGCCGCTCGTGTGCCGTGCGCGCCTGGTCGGCGAGGTCCTCGAACCGCCGCACGTCCAGTTCGCCGGGATTCACCACCAGCAGATAGCCGGGTCTGCGGTGCACCACGCGATCCGGATCCGCCAGCGCGCGGCGGAGCTGGAGGACATAGAGCTGGAGGTTCTTCGCCGCGGTGCGTGGCGGGCGGCCCGCCCACAGGCCGTCGACCAGCGCGCTCACCGGGACCACCTCGCCCGCGCGATGGAGCAGCAGCGCCAGCAGACGGCGGACCTTCGGCGCGCCGAGATCGAGTTCGGTATTTCCGTCGCGGACACCGAGCGGCCCGAGAATCGTGAACTCCATCTACCCCCCACTCACCTCGCCGGAATAATCGCGAAGTACTCGCGACCTTCCCGGATTAGTGGTCTATACCAGATTTATACCGGCTCTCCGCATGCTTCGGAACAAGAATTCAGCTGGCGGGAAAACAAAGTGCGACCGTGTAGGACGAACACGCCTGGGGGCAAGGTCAGTGTCTGCGTCATCCGCTCCGAACCCGACCGATGGAACGAGCCTGTCGACTGTACTCGATCTGGTTTCCACCGCAAGACGGGAAGTGCTGACCACCGCGACGGGCGGTTCGCCGTGGTTCGGCGGGACCGTCACCGAGGCCGCGCGACGCGGCGCCTTCCCGCCGCACGTCCGGGTGCGGCTGCTGTGCACGACACCGGCGGAGCACGCGCGCGGCGAGCTCATCGAGGCGGTGCGGCACGGGCTCCGGGTCAAGGTTACCGATCGGGCGATCGAAGAATCCCTTTTGATAGACCGGAGACTGGCGTTGGTCCCTTCAGGTGGTGACGACGCCAGAGGCTTGCTCATGGTGACCACGCCGACGTTGATCACCGCCCTCGCCGACGCCTTCGACCCTCGATGGGAGGAGGCGACGCCTTGGGAGCTGACGTCCGCTCGGCCGGACGAGTTCGAACAGGCGATCCTGCGCTGCCTGGTCGACGGAATGACCGATGAAGCGGTCGCGAACCGGCTGGGCGTATCCGCGAGGACCGTTCGGCGGTACGTGAACGTCCTCATGGCCCGCGTCGGCGCGAGGAGCCGGTTCGAACTCGGATTCCGGGCGGCGGAATGCGGGTGGCTTCCCGCCGACGCACTCGGCTGAAGCGGTTGTCCGGTTCCGGTCGCATTCTTCGTCCACTGTGGATTGATCATTTCCGGCGTCGCCGATCGATGTCTCTTTCGCCGGTCGCCGAGTCCGCTTTCGGCCAAATTCTGGTGGCGCCTGCCGGGACCGACCTAGATTCCGTTCTGGATCGTCTCGAATTCACGTCCTGATTGGACCTGCCACGTGACCACTCCGACTCCCCGCCACGACATGGTGCTCACCGGTGCCGTCATGACCCATCCGCGGCGGCCGGGACTCACCGGCCGTCTGCTGGCCGCCGCGCCCGCCGGGGCGCTGCGGCCGGTCGCCGATCCGGACCCTGCCGGACCGCCGACCGCCCTGCGCACCGCGATCCGGGCCTGGTCCGCGATCGCCGAAGGCACGACCCACCACCTGGTCCTCCAGGACGACGCCGTTCCCGCCGACGGCTTCTTCGACCACGCCATGGCCGCCGTCGCGGCCGCGCCCGATGCCGCGATCGCCTTCTACACCAACTGGAACTCCCGCAACGGTGCCGCCGTGCGGCTCGCCGCGCTGGCCGGGGCGAGATGGGTCACCGCGACCCACGAGTACACCCCGACCGTCGCGCTGGCCCTGCCCGCGGAGATCGCGGCCGGTTTCGCGGATTTCGCCGAAGCGCACGGCTCGACCTGGCCCGACGACGTCGTCATGTCCCGCTATCTGCGCGCGGCCGGGGTACCGGTGCTCCTGGTCGCGCCGAACCTCGTCGAGCACGCGGACGAACCCAGCGTCCTCCGCAACGACTCCCACGGATCACGGCGGTCGGCGTGCTTCGCCGTCCCGCCCGGCGACGACTGGTCGCTCGGCGCGGGCCCGCTCGATCCCGACGTCATCCCGTTCTTCAAGCACGGGATCGCGCAGTGCGTCGTCCGTGACGACGGAAGACCGGCGACCATCGACGCCGAGCGGTACTTCGGCCGCGCGGGACTGGATTTCGACGCCTGCCAGAAGCAACGGCTCGACGTCACCGGGTCGGTGTTCGACGCTCTCGACGAGCTGGAACGGCATCTCGACGAAGAAGCCGTCGAAGGACTCTGGACCACGGCCTATCTCCTCGGCGCGCTCGGGACCGGCCGCCGGCTCGACCGGGTCGGCTCGCTCGCGCTGGGCACGATCGGCGCGGGCGGTGTGTGCACCACCGTCGGCGCTTCCACGCTTCGGACGCTGCGGCCCGCTCTGTCCGAATTGGCCCGTCTCGGTCACGAGGCCGGTGCCCTGGCGCGACGTTCGCCCGCGCGGCGGCGGGAACGCGTCCTCGTCACCACCACCCACCGCCCGCTCGGCCGGGAGATCGCGCGTCATCTGGCCGATCGCGGATACGAGGTCCTGGACGGAAACGACGGACCGGACGTCGACGCCGTTGTCCACGTCGCCGAACCCGGTTCCACGCTCCCGCCGGTGGCGGCGCGGCACGTGGTCCAGGTCTGCCCTCCCGGCGCACCCGTCCCCGCCGCCACGCCGGGCACCAGCGTCCTGCGGACCGGCTCTCCGTACGGGCCCGGTATCGAGGGCTATTCCGTCCTGGAGACGTTCACCCGGCAAGCCCTGCTGGCACAACCGATCCAGGCCGACGTCCCGGCGCGGGCGACCCACCGGCCCGCCTACATCCGGGACATCGCGCTCGCCGTGCACCACCTCCTGCACCAGCCCGTGCCGCGGCGGACCGTCGCGACGCCGTCCCCGCTGACCAGCCAGGACCTGGCCGACGCGGTGGCCCGGACCGTCCGGAGGGTTCCGGTCAGCTGGCCGTCGTCGCCGCCCGACCCTTCCGCCCCTCCCCTGGTCGCCGACGAACCGGCGACGGAACTCGATCAAGGCATCCGCGCACTGGCCCAGTGGCTCGCCTACGAAAGGGAAGAAGCATGAAAGTCGATCGTCTCTCCACGCCGGGTGACGGCCTGGTCAACGAGGATCTGGTGCTGTCGGGCCGGTATCACGCGCTGGTCATCGACGGTGCGACGGCGGAACCGGGCGCGGAGACCGGCTGCGTGCACGACGTCCGCTGGCTGGTGGCCCGGCTCGGCACCGCGCTGGACCGGCTCCTCGTCGAACGTCCCGCCGAAGACCTGCGCGCCGTCCTCCGCGCGGCCATCGAGTCGGTCCGCGACGCCCACTCCGGCACTTGCGATCTCGGCAATCCCTGCGGCCCGACCGCGACCGTGGCGATCCTGCGCGAACGGGACGGACTCGCCGACTACCTGGTGCTCAGCGATTCGGCGGTGGTGCTCGAACGGCTCGACGGCACCGTCGAGGCCGTCATCGACGACCGGATCGACCGGCTGCTGCACCTGTCCTGGCAGGAGGTCCGGCCCCTGCGCAACGCGCCCGGCGGGTTCTGGGTCGCGGGCAGTGACCCGGCCGCCGCCGACCAGGCCCGCACCGGCACCGTGGAAGTCTCGCGACTGCGGCGCGCCGCGCTCCTCACCGACGGCGCGTACCGGCTCGTCGAACGCTACGGGTGGACCTGGCACCAGCTGCTCGACGTCGCCGAGCTCGACGGCCCGGCCGCCGTCGTCCGCGAGACCCGCCGTGCCGAACTCCGTACCGCGCCGGGCCACTTCGCCGGGAAACACCACGACGACGCGACAGTCGCCTTCTGCCGGTTCGAGACCACCGCCGCTCCCCTGGCCCGCCCGACCCACGAGGTGACGAAATGACCCGGTTCCAGGTCCGTTTCACCGGCAAGACGGCACGTTCCGGTCCGCTGGCGTTCGGCCACGCGAACATCGTCCGCGCCATCACCCTCGACGACGATCCGACGCGGCTCAACCTCGCGATGGTGTTCGACGTGCCCGGCGCGCCGCTGGAACAGGTCGCCACCTGGATCCGGGGGCTGCTCGAACGCCACGAGTCGCTGCGGACGACGTACTCGTTCGGAGACCGGACGCTCCAGCACGTGCTCGCGGAAGGCGAGGTGGAGGTCGAGGTCGTCGAGAGCGGCGGCGACGTCCTCCGGACGGCCGAGGGCACCGCGCGCGCCCTGCGGTCCCGGGTCTTCGATCTGACCGCCGAGCTGCCACTGCGTCTCGCCGTGGTGACCGAGAACGCCGTCCCGCGCCGGCTCGTCTGGGTGGTGAGCCACGCCGCGATGGACGTCGCCACCTGCGAACTCCTCCTCGGCGAATGGACCGAGCTGGCCGCGGGGCACGAGCTGCCGGAGGACGACTCACCGCAGCCTCTCGACGTCGTCGAACTCGAGAAGACGCCCGCGGTGCAGCGGCTGGGGCAAGCGGCGACGCGGTACTGGGAAAGCAAGCTGCGCACGGTTCCGCAGGCGATGTTCCCCGTGCCCGCCACCGGAACCGGCTTCCTCCGGCCCGGGCTGCGAGTCCGTTCACGGGCCGCGATGGGCCATATCGCGGCGATCGCCGAGCGGACCAGCGCGAGCCCGTCCGCCATCGCCCTGGCCGCGCTCAACGCGCTGATCGCGCACCGGACCGCGCAGTCCACCTGCGTGACGACGTCCTTGTCCGGTAACCGGGTGCTCAAGCAGTTGCGCCGCTTCTTCGGTTCGATGGCGCAGGACGCGCTGCTCCCGGTCACCATCCCGGAGACGTTCGACGAACTGGTCCACGCCGTCCGCGCCGCATCCGTGCCCGCGTACCGGCACAGCTGGTTCGAAGCCGACGCCATCTGGGAAGTGATCACCCGCGTCACCGGCGAACGGGGCTTCTCCTTCGCCAGGGATCTCGTGTTCAACGACATGAGCGCGCTGGGCGACACCGCGGTCGGCGAGCCGCCTCGCGCCGCGTACAGCAGGCTGCCGTCGGTGTGGCTGCCGGGTGGACCGGACGTCGAAGACGACCCCGAGATCGGTGGCACGCTGGCGCTCCTGCCGCAGGAGGACATCCCGACCCGCTTCTTCGGCTGCCTGTACCGCCTCGACTCGGAACTGGATCTGACCCTGTGGGTCGACCCCGGCTGTCTCGACACCGCCGAGGTGACCGAGTTCGGCCGCGGCCTCCTGGCGTTGTTGCGCGCGGCGGCCGAGGCGGATCTTCCGGTGAAGGAACTGCATTCGCTCACCACGCTCGCCCCCGTCGAACGCGGGGAAGGCTGGTACCTCTCGGACTCGTGCTGGGTCGAGCTGGACGCCGTCCGGGAACTGGTCTCCGACGTCCTGGGTGACCGGCCGCATCTGGTGACCGCGGAGCCCGACGACGTCCTGGGTCACCGCCTGGTGTGTCATCTGACCGGACCGGCGACGCCCGCGGACCTGCACGCCCAAGTACTGGCCGCGCTGCCGGGACGGCCGACCGCGCTGGCACCGCACCACTACGTGATCTGCGCCGAGCCTCCCGCCGATCCGCTGGATCCGGGCGCTTGGGCGGCCACGGCCATCGGCTCCGCGAGCGGGCGGGAGCTGCCGGTATGAGTCATGACACGGAAACCCTGACCGGTGAAGGGAAACCGGCCGCCGGACGGCTCTGGTCCGGCAACTTCAAGCTCTACCTCACCGCGCGCAGCGGGTCGATGCTGGGCGACGCGATGCTGCCCGTCGCACTCTCGATCGCCGTGCTGGCGGCGGGTCACGGGATCGACGGCGTCGGATACGCCCTCGGCGCGTGGATGGGCGCGCTCGCGCTGTTCATGCTGTTCGGCGGCGTGCTCGCGGACCGGTTCACGCCCCGCCGGATGATGATCATCGCGGACCTCGTCCGGTTGGTCGTCCAGGGCGGGATGGCGGTCGCCTTCGCCGTCGGAACACCCTCGCTGCCGACGATCGTCGTCCTGCAGTTCCTCAGCGGTGCCGCCACCGCGTTGTTCCAGCCCGGTGTGGCGAGCATGGTCCCGCAGGTCGCGGAGGACGTCCAGGGCGCGAACGGCATCCTGCGGATTTCCGAGGCGATCTCGGGCGTTCTCGGCCCGGCGCTCGCCGGTGTGCTGGTGGCCGTCGCCGGAACCGGGACCGTGTTCGGGATCTATGCCGCGACGTACGGCATCAGCGCCATCTGCCTGTTCGCCCTGCGGCTCAAGCCGATGAAGTCCACTGAGGACAGTGAACCGTCGTTCTGGCGTCAGCTGGTCGAAGGCTGGCGGGAGTTCGCCGCACGTGGCTGGCTCTGGGGCGTGATCGCGATCCACCTGGTGTACGGCTGTTTCGTGGCGGGCGTCTCCCTGCCGGTCGGCGCGGACCTGGTCGTCTCGGACTACGGGTCGACCGCGCTGGGCATCGGGATGGCCGCCTTCGGCGCGGGCGGGGTCGCGGGCGGCGCGATCGCCATGCGCGTCCGCCCGGGCCGTCCACTGCTGTCCGGGGCGATCGGCTGGGCGTTGTTCGCGCTGTACCCGATCACGCCCGCGGTGGGGCTTCCGGTCGCGTTGCTCATCGTCGGCTGGACGCTGGCCGGTTTCGGCCTCGCCTACTGGGGTGTCCTGTGGTCCACCACGGTCCAGACCCAGATTCCCGCGGAACTGCTGAACCGGGTCTACGCCTACGACGTCTCGGGGTCGCTGCTCGCGTTGGTGCTGGGCAGGTCGCTCGCCGGGCCGATGGCGAGCCTTTTCGGCGCACGGCCACTGATGATCCTCGCGACCGTGCTCGGGTTCGTCTGTACCGGGCTGCTGCTCGCGGTCCGCTCGATCAGGGATCTGCGAAGTGCTCAGTGAGCGGATCGAGGCCGACGAGTTCGCCGTCGAGGTCTACGAACGGATCCTCGACGGCGACGGGCCCGCGGGGATCGCGGCCCGGCTCGGCGTCCCGGCGGCCGAAGTGGACCGCGCGTTCGGCCTCCTGCGGCGGCTGCGGCTGATCCGGGAGACCCGCGACGGTGAGGTCGTCGCGGTCGACCCCGACAGCGCGCGGGCCGAACTGCTGCTGCCGCTGGAACGGGCGATCCACGACCAGCGCAGCCTGCTGCTGGCCCGGCGGCGGCAACTGCGTTCGTTCGCCGACGCCTTCGGCCGCGCGGAACGGGCGAACCCGCCGGTCCAGGTCTCGCGCGATCCGCGCGAAACCGAGTTGCGGCTCGTCGAAACGGCGAACGGCTGCGAGTCCGAAGTGCTGATGATGCAGTCCTGCGTGGCGCACGAGCCGCCGGAAGCGCGGCATCTGCGGCCGCTCGTGCTGGACGCGCTGCGGCGCGGGATCCGTGTCCGGGTGCTGTACCCGCACGCGGCCCGCGCGGACGCGGCGACCCGGTCGTTCCTGTGCAACGTCGCCTCCCTCGGCGGCCGGGTGCGGACCTCGGACGAGATCTTCGACCGATTCGCCGTCTTCGACCGCCAGGTCGCGTTCCTCCGAGCCGGCCTCGAAGGCGACCAGGCCGTCGCGATGGTGCACGGGCCGGTGATCGCGCAGTTCCTCGCCGGGACGCACGACCGAGGCTGGGAATCCGGCACCGACTTCGACCCCGGCCGGGCGGGCTACGCCGGCACCCTCGACGTCGTCAAGTCCCGGGTGCTGGACCTGCTCGCCGCCGGCCTCAAGGACGAGGTGATCGCGCGCCGGGTCGGTCTGTCCGAACGGACGTTGCGCAGGCACATCTCGGCGATGATGCAGGAACTCGCCGCGGAGAGCCGGTTCCAGGCGGGCGTCGCCGCCGCACGGGCGGGCCTCGTCGCCACTACCACTCGTACGCATCTCCACTAGGGCCCAGCGTCTTTGGTTGGGCCACACTCACCCGCGCCGGCCACCTCGCCGTCGGCGTCCGTGTCGCGAAAGCCACTTTCGCGACACCTGATATCCCGAAAGTGGCTTTCGCGACACGTTCGACAGGCGGAAGCGCTCAAATCGTGCGCGACACCGATGTACGCACCGCATTTCCGACGCATCCCCACTAGAAAGGATCTTCCATGCGACCGAAGAATCTGGCCTTACGGCTGGGGCTGTGCCTCGCCGCGGTCCTGGCACTGCTCCCCGCCTCGCCTGCTTCCGGGACACCGGAGATCGAGGCCGCCCCGCCACCGGACCGGCCGGTCCTGGAGGCGTTCTGGGGTGGCACGCCGCCCGCCGATCAGGTCCCCTGGGAAATGCTGAACACCATCAGCTACTGGTTCGCCTCACCGGCGGGCGGCCGGTGCAGCACCCCGGACGCCAAGCAGCGCAAGGACATCGAAAGCCTCGCGGCGGTGAAACGCGGCCACCCCGACCTGACCGTGCTGATCTCCATCGGCGGCTGGGCCGCACCGGGTTTCGGTGCCGGCGCCGCGACCGCGGAATCCCGGCGCGCCTTCGTGAAGTCCTGTGTGGACAACTGGCTGAGCGCGTTCCCAGTCGGGCTGGTCGACGGATTCGACGTCGACTGGGAGTTCCCGGTCTCCGGAGGGCTGCCCAGTATCGGCAACTCGCCCGCCGACCGCGCGAACTTCACCTTGCTGCTCAAGGAATTCCGGACACAGTTGCAGCGCTATGCCCGCGAACACGGCAGGCCCGGCCGCGCCATGAAGCTGTCCGCGGACATCCCCGCGGGCCGCGTGCAGGACGACGGCACCGGGACCGGGGGCGCGCCCTACGACGCGTCCACCAGTTTCGACCTGCGTGAAGTCGGCAGGCTCGTCGACATCTTCAACCTGATGACCTACGACTTCTGCACGGGCTACTCGAAGTTCTCCTGCTTCAACGACCCGCTGGTCAAGCGGCCCGGTGATCCGAACGACGAGTACAACAACAACGTCGGCGCGCTGAAGTACATGACCGGCCACGGTGTCCCGCGCGAGAAGATCGTCCTCGGCGTTCCCTTCTACGGTCGGGCGTTCACCGTCACCTCGACCGCCAACGACGGCCTCTACCAGCCGTACACGGCCATGCAGTTCCTCGACTACAAGGTCCTCATGGGCCCGGAGTGGGCCGGTGATCCCGGATTCCGCAAGGGCTGGGACCCCATTGTCCGCTCGCCGTACCTCTGGAACCCGGAGAAGAAGATCTGGGTGAGCTACGAGAACCCGCGGTCCATCCAGGACCGCTCGCTGTTCGCGAAACGCCACCGCCTGGCGGGCATGATGATGTGGGAGCTGGGGGCCGACGATCCGCAGCACAGCCTTCTCGCCGCGATGACCGGGCCCTGGCTCCGGCCCTGATGGAGCGGCCGGCGGTTCCCTCGGCGTGGGGAACCGCCGGCCTCCGCGGGATCGGGGAGTGGCACCCGGCCCGCGCCGCCGTCAGGCCAGGCGGACCTGGAAGACGGCGACCCGGGCGTCATGCCCGTCCACGCGCATGTCCACGGTCTTGGTGTCGATGAACTGCTCCTGGACGACGCCGTTGCCCGCCAGCCAGTTGATGCGGTCGATCCCGGTGCCGAAGCACCGGCGCTCCGCGTCCAGGCTGGTGGCCTTGTAATAGTTCCGGTTGTTGGTATCCGCGGTCCAGAAGACCAGGCGCCCGACGTTGTGGTGCGCGAGCACGCGACTGGCGTGGATCCTCTTGTGCTCGTTCCACTCGTCCCGCAGGTCGGCGCGCTGGTCGCCGTTGTACGCGTTCGCGATGTAGTGCGAGTTGATCAGCGCGAACTGGAGTGCCGGGTGGTTCTGGTGCCGCACCACGACCTCGTTGATCCAGCGGGGCGGGGTCACCCCGCTGATGCCGCCGTGCACGTACGTGGTCTTCGCGCTCGCCACCTCCCAGGGCTGCGGGATCGAGATCGGGATCCGGAACGACGTGTTGTGCCGCAGGAACGTGTTGTTGTACAGGGGCCCGAAGTAGTGGTCGATCATCGCGCGCTCACCGGTGTCGCCCTCGTTGATCTCCTGCCAGCCGACCAGGGGCCGCACCTGGGGGTCACAGTTGCGGACGGCGTCGATCGCGGCCTCGCGCGCGCCGAGGTTGTCACGGCCGATGTTGGCGGTGACGATCGGCAGCCTGAACCATCCCGTCGCGGCGGCGGCCGTGTCGGCACCGGCGGCCAGGACGCCGAGCGCGGCACCACCACCGAGAGCGATCGCCTTGCGTCTGTTGAGCATTCCGGACACAGCAGATTCCCTTCTCGCGCTGTCACAGCGGGACACAGCCCGTGAAAGTGTCACAGAATGCGGGGCGATTGTGACCCCTGCAAACCAAAACTGCCGCTTGCCGGTCAGTGCTTCGGTGGGGCGGGCCGCGTCAGCCGGTGATCAGATCGGCGGCCTTCTCCCCGACCATGATCGAGGTCGTCGACGCCCATCCGACAGGTGCGCCCCGGCGAGCGCCGCACAGCGAGGCACCACACGCACACGATCCCCTGCGGTCAGGGGAAGACGACCGTGCTGGCGCCGTTGAGCAGGACACGGCGCTCGCAGTGCCAGCGGACCGCGCGGGACAGCGCGAGCGCTTCGGCGTCGCGCCCCACCGTCTGCAGGGCGCGCGGGTCGTAGGTGTGGTCGATCCTGATCACCTCCTGTTCGATGATCGGGCCTTCGTCCAGAGTGGAGGTCACGTAGTGCGCGGTGGCGCCGACCTGTTTGACGCCGCGTTCGTAGGCCTGGTGGTACGGCTTGGCGCCCTTGAAACCGGGCAGGAACGAGTGGTGGATGTTGATCGCGCGTCCGTGGAGGGCCTTGGTCGTCGCGTCCGAGAGGATCTGCATGTACCGGGCGAGGACGACGAGTTCGACGTCCAACTCGTCGACCAGCCGCAACAACCTGGCCTCGGCGGCTTCCTTGGTTTCGGGGGTCACGGGTACGTGCACGAAGGGCAACCCGGCCGCCTCGGCCATGGGGCGCAGCGTCTCGTGGTTGGACACCACCGCGACCAGGTCCGCACCAAGGCCGCCGGCCTGCCAGCGGAAGATCAGGTCGTTGAGGCAGTGGCCGAGCTTGGAGACCATCACGAGGACCCGCGCGTCGTGGTCGGCGGCGAAGTCGTAGGTCATCTGGAACGTCGCGGCGACCGGCGCGAACCCTTCGGCGAGCTCCCGGAGATCGATCTCGTCGGGAGCCGAGACCTGGGTGCGCATGAACAACCGGTCCCGCACGGAGTCGTCGAACTGCTGGTGCTGATCGATGTCGCAGCCGTTTTCGAACAGGTAGCCGCTGACCGCGCGCACGATCCCGGTGCGGTTGGGGCAGCTCAGGGTGAGGACGGTGCTCCGGCTCATCTGGGTACTCCTCGACGTCCGACGACCAGTCTAATATATCAGTTGTATTTAAGTTCTGACCAGTGCTGTGACTTCTGGTGCCGCTGTGGATATCACCGGCTAGGATGACGTCGTGAGCCCTGTTCGTCTCCCGCGCGACCTGGACCGCCGGCCGCGGTCGCTCGCCGACCGCGCCTATGCCGAGCTCCAGGATCGGCTGATCATGCTGGACATCCCGCCGATGGCCCCGATCGACGACGCGGCGTTGTCCGAGTCCATCGGGATCGGCCGGACGCCGGTGCGCGAGGCCCTCAAGCGGCTGGAGCTGGATCGTCTGGTGGTCTCGTACCCGCGCCGCGGGACGTTCGCCACCGGTGTGGACATCTCCGATCTCGCCTACATCTCCGAGATCCGCACGCAGCTGGAGCCGCTGGCCGCCCGGCGTGCCGCGACGATGGCGGCGCCGGACGTCCGCGCGGACGTCGTCGAGCTCGCCGACACGATCGAAGGTGGCGACGTCCGCGCGATGTCCCGGCACGAGCTGATGCAGTGGGATCTGCGGGTGCACCGCACGATCTACCGTGCCGCCGGCAACCCCCATCTGGAAGACACCCTGATCCGGTACCACAATCTGGCGACGCGCATCTTCTGCCTGTTCCTCGACCGGATGACCCAGTTCGACCGGCACATCGCCGAGCACGTCGGCCTCCTCCGGTCGATCGCCGACGGAGACGCCGGCTCGGCCGGGAAGATCGCGCTGGCTCACGTCACCGGGTTCGAGAAGGCGATCCGCGCGATCATCTGACCGCTCAGCGGAATTCGCCGGCGGCGTCGAGCAGCCACTCCGCGAGGTATCCGGCGAACGAGGGCCGGACGAACAACCGCAGGTCCTCCTCGCCGAGGGCGAGCAGCAGCACGACGGCTCGGCCGACGGTGGTCTGCGCGCAGGCCCCCGCGGGAAAGGCGGCGGGCCGCAGGTCCAGCGAACACCCGAACGTCAGCACCTCACGCGCGAGCGGTCCGCGCAGCCGGATGCCGGTCCGCTGGGCGGTGACGTCGACCGTGGCGCCGTCGTAGCCGGAGGCGGCCCGGCCGAGCGTCTCCTCGAGTTCGTGCGGCACGGCATTCGCGGAGGTGACCAGCCATTCGCCGGGGCCGAGCCAGACCACTTGGCCGTCCGCGGTGGGGGTCCAGGTGTTCGGCTCGACTGGGAGCGCGGCGCCGATCGTGCGGCCGAGCGCCTGCGGACCCGGGCCATCGGGATCGAGCCGCAGGTCCACGGCGGCGACCCCGCTTTCGGCTTGCGCGGTCAACCCGTCGACGGCGCGGCTCAGCGCCGCCAGGGCGGGCTTCCAGGCATCGAGCGGGTATGCGCGGTAGAGAGTGTCAGCCATCGCGGCGTGCTCCTTCCGGGTCGACCAGCACGGTTTCGCCGATCCGTGCCTCGATCAGCCCGGAGCCGACGGGAACGTGGACGAGGTCGCCCACGCGCGCCCGTCCGTTCTTCACCAGCGCCAGCGCGAACGGGCGGCCGAGCGCGGCGCTGTGGTAGCTCGACGTGACGTGGCCGAGCATGGGAACGGGCGGCTCGGGCAGCCGTCCGTCGTCGCGACGTTCGATGATCTGGGCACCTTCCGGCAACCGGGTGCGGCGGTCCGTCGGCAGCAGCGACACGAACTGCTTGCGCAGCGGGTTCTGGTTCTCCTCACGGGAAAACGACCGCTTGCCGAGGAAGTCGTCCTTCTTCTTCGACACGACCCAGCTCATGCCGAGGTCGTGCGGGCTCACGGTGCCGTCGGTGTCCTGGCCGATGATCGGATATCCCTTCTCGGCGCGCAGGGCGTGCATCGTCTCCGTGCCGTAGGGCGTGATGCCGAACCGCTCCCCCGCCGCCAGCAGGCGCTTCCACAGCGCGACGGCGTACCAGGAGCTGACGTTGACCTCGTAGGCCAGCTCGCCGGAGAACGAGATACGGGCCAGCCGGACCGGTACGCCGTCGAGCGAGGTGTCCTGCCAGGACATGAACGGGAACCGCTCGTTCGAGACGTCGACGTCCGGGAACACCGCCCCGACGACGTCGCGCGAGCGCGGTCCGACGACCGGGAAGACGGACCAGTGCTCGGTGACCGAGGCGAGGTGGACCCGCAGATCCGGCCACTCGGTCTGCAGCCACTCCTCCATCCAGTCCAGCACGCCGGCCGCGCCGCCGGTGGTCGTGGTGACGAGGTAGCGGTTTTCCGCGATGCGCAGCACGGTGCCGTCGTCGAACACCATGCCGTCGACGCCGCACATGACGCCGTAGCGCACGCGGCCGATCTTCAGCGTGCTCATCATGTTGGTGTAGATCCGGTCGAGGAACACTCCGGCGTCCGGACCCTGTACGTCGATCTTGCCCAGTGTCGACCCGTCGAGAATGCCGACGCCGTCCCGGACCGCGGCGCATTCGCGCAGGACGGCGGTGTCCATGTCCTCACCGGTACGCGGGTAGTAGCGAGCGCGCTTCCACTGCCCGACGTCCTCGAACACCGCTCCGGCCTCGATGTGCCAGCTGTGCAGCGCGGTGACGCGCTCGGGATCGAAAAGGCGTCCGCGCTCGCGGCCGGCCAGCGCGGCGAAGGCGACCGGGGTGTACGGCGGCCGGAACGTGGTGGTGCCCAGCTCCGCGACCCCGCAGCCGAGCAGCTCCGCCGTGATGGCGGACGCGATCACACCGGAGGTCTTGCCCTGGTCGTGCGCGGTGCCGACCGTCGTATAGCGCTTGACGTGCTCCACGGATCGCAGGCCCGCACCGACGGCGCGCGCGATGTCGGCGACCGTGGCGTCGCGCTGGATGTCCACGAACTGCCGCGCGGGATCCCCGTCGGTCTTCCAGAGCACCTTCGCGGGAGTGGGCACCGGCTCGGGGGCCACGGCCGGAGCGTCGTCGCCCGCGGCGTCGCGCAGGACGTCGGCCAAGGCGAAGATCCCGTTGGCCGCGCCGATCACGGTCACGCCAGGCAGCGGACTCGCGGGCCGGAACGCGCCGAGGCCCGCGTCGTAGGCCAGTGCTCCCTTGACGTGGCTG
The DNA here is from genome assembly GCF_055563465.1 of Amycolatopsis sp. NPDC000009. Taxonomy (NCBI): domain Bacteria; kingdom Bacillati; phylum Actinomycetota; class Actinomycetes; order Pseudonocardiales; family Pseudonocardiaceae; genus Amycolatopsis; species Amycolatopsis sp. NPDC000009. The sequence continues at coordinate 131,412 of NZ_JBVHDI010000013.1, read as the reverse complement.
AAGAGGTGCACGGCCGGGTTCCAGCCGCCGGAGACGAGCAGGAGGTCGGCGGGGAGCCGGACGCCACCGTCCGAGGTCCGGGCGAGCACGCCCGAGACGCGCCGCTCTCCTTCGGTGCCCGTGACGACCGCGCCCGGCCGGACTTCGACCCCCCTGGCCGCACAGCGGGCGTCCCACTCCGCCGGCGCGCGGTCGCGCGCGTCGAGCACGGTCACCCGCGCACCGGCCCCGGCGAGGTCGACGGCCACGGCGTAGGCGGAGTCGCCGGTCGTGCACACCACGATCTCCCGGCCCACGAGAACGCCGTAGCGGTGCAGGAAGTCGTGGGCGGCCGAGGCGAGCATGACGCCCGGCCGGTCGTTGTCCTCGAAGACCACCGGTCGTTCGATCGCCCCTGTCGCGACGACGACCCTGAGCGCCCGGATGCGGTGCACCCGCTGCCGCGAGCGATGCGCCGGAGTCTCGGCACCGAGGTGGTCGGTGCGCCGCTCGACCGCGAGGACGAACCCGTCGTCGTACCGGCCGAACGCCGTGGTGCGCTGCAGGTGGACGACCTGCGGGTGCGCGGTCAGCTCCGCCACGACCTCGTCGACGAACCGCCGGGCCGGGCGTCCGTCGATGATCTCGGCTCCGGTGAGCGTGCCGCCGGGCTCGGCACGGTCGTCGACGAGCACGACACATTCCCCGGCGCGGGCCGCGTCGCGGGCCGCGAGCAGCCCGGCAGGCCCGGCGCCGACGACCAAAGTGCCGGTGTGGGTGTGCTTGCGGTCGTAGCGGGCCGGATCAGGCACTTCGGCGAGCCGGCCCTGCCCGTCGAGGCTGTGGGCCACCAGACCTTCGGTCAGCTCCACAGTGGACGCCTGCAGCATCGGCTCGGGAAACGGCTTCTCGATCTGGACCAGGCCGGTCGGGTCCTCGGTCCACGCGGCGCCGATCCCGCGCGGGCGGCCCAACCTGACGCTCGTTCCGACCTGGTGCACGTCGTTCGCGAGCAGCGCCGAGGCGAGCGTGTCGCCCGGGTGGCCGGTGTAGGCGCGGCCGTCGAAGGTGAAGGTGAGCAGACGGTCCCGGTCGATCCGGCCGTATCCGGCGACGCGGCTCATCCGGTCACCTCCGGCCGGACGGCGGCCGGGGGCGGCTCGCCAACGAGGTAGGTGGCGAGGAACTCGTAGGTGCGGGTGTCGCGGACGGCGTTGAACCAGCGACGGCAGCCCACCGTGTGGTTCCAGCGCTCGGCGAACGGGCCCTTCGGGTTGTCGCGGTAGAACAAGAATTCCGCCCATTGCCGGTCGGTCAGTTCAGCGGGATTCCCGGGGTAGGCGACGTCGGCTTGGCCTCCGTAGTGGAACTCGACCTCCTCACGAGGGCCGCACCACGGGCAGCGGACGAGTTGCATGACGGTCCTCGATTCAGTGGGCGACGGCGGCGGCGCCGTGCTCGTCCACGAGCGCGCCGGAGACGAACCGGTCCAAGGCGAACGGCGCCACGTACGGATGCGGTTCGCCGTTGGCGATGGTGTCCGCGTAACACCAGCCGATACCCGGGGTGGCCTTGAACCCGCCCGTTCCCCAGCCGGAGTTCACGAACACGTTCTCGTAAGGGGTGTGTCCGACGATCGGGCTGGCGTCGGGAGTGACGTCGACGATGCCCGCCCACGAGCGCAGCAGATGCGCGCGGGCGAACACCGGGAACAGCTCCACGGCCGCGGCCATCTGCCGCTCGATGACGTGGAACGCACCGCGCTGGCCGTAACCGTTGTAGGCGTCGACACCCGCGCCCATCACCAGCTCGCCCTTGTGCGCCTGGGAGACGTAGACGTGCACCGCGTTGGACATCACGATCGTCGGATGCACCGGCCGCAGCAGTTCGGACACGAGCGCCTGCAACGGATGCGACTGCAGCGGCGCCCGGATCCCGAGCATCTCCAGCAGCACCGAGGTGTGGCCCGCCGCGCACAGCGCGACCGTGCCGGCGCCGATGTCGCCGCGGGTCGTGCGCACCCCGGTGACCCGGTCACCGTCCACGGTGAACCCGGTGACCTCGCAGTCCTGGATCAGGTCGATCCCGGCCTCGTCCGCGCGCCGCGCGAAACCCCACGCGACGTAGTCGTGCTTGGCGATCCCGGCACGCGGCTGGTACGTCGCGCCGTGCACCGGGTAGCGGATCTCGTCCGAGATGTCGACGATCGGGCAGATCTCCTTGACCTGCCGGGGCGTCAGCCACTCGGCGTCGATGCCGTTGAGCCTGTTGGCCTCCACCCGGCGCACGGAGTCCCGGACGTCCTGCTCGGTGTGCGCGAGGTTCAGGACACCGCGCTGGGAGAACAGGATCGGATAGCCGAGGTCGTCTTCCAGTCCTTCCCAGAGTTTCAAGGAATGCTCGTAGATGGCCGCGGATTCGTCCCACAGGTAGTTGGACCGGATCAGCGTGGTGTTGCGGGCCATGTTGCCGCCGGCGAGCCAGCCCTTCTCCAGCACCGCCACGTTCGTGATGCCATGGTTCGCGGCCAGGTAGTGAGCGGTGGCCAGCCCGTGCCCGCCCCCGCCGACGATCGCGACGTCATAGGTCTTCTTCGGTTCCGGGTTCTTCCACAAGAAGTCCGGATGATCAGGCAGGTCGGCGCCGGGCGGCTCGGTCACGACGCTCACGCCGTCTCCGCCCGCGGGCGGTCGACCGGTGCGGACATGGAACCCACCTTCCGTATATCTATAACATGACGACTAATATATCAGCCTCACATCAAGGTAAGCCGGTGCGCACCGCGCAGTCAACCGCGCGCTCCGACCGGATTCGTGCCCGCGGGCACCGAGGGCTGTTTCCTGCGATCCCGCACCGGAGAGCGATACCGTTCGCGGCCACTACTTCGCGGTCGACACCCTCGCCGCGCCGCAGCACACCGAGAACGTCCTGTGCCTCTCCGGCCGGGAACGGGTCCGTGCCACCGGGCTGTAGTCAGCGGACGCCCGCTGCCCGGCCACCACGCATCGGTGACCGGGCAGCTCCCCCTCAGCCGGGCAGCCGTCCGCCGATGACGGCCGCCCGGACCCGGTCCGCGTCCCGGCCCGGAAGCGTCCGGTCCGCCGTGATCGGCGTGATCGAGACCTCGCCGCGGCGGATGGCCTCGGTGTCCGAATCGCGTTTGGTCTCGGGCAGGCAGTACCGGTCCGCCGGGCAGAGACCGAGGCCCAGGGTGAAGGTGTCGGCGTCCACGGGGGCGAACGTGGCCACGCCGAGCGGGCCGGTGCCCATGCTGGTCCAGGACACCCGGCTCGCCTTGCCTCGCGCCGCGTCGGGGTAGTTCACGTTCAGCGCGAACCGCGGGGACAGCAGGTCGCGTTGCCGCAGCTGGGTCAGCAGGCGGGCACCGAACCCGGCCGCGGCCTCGTAGGTCTTCCGGCCGACGACCAGGCCGTCCCCGACCATCCCGCTGAACGCCACCGCCGGGACCTCGCTGTCGAGCGCGGCGATCGCGGCGCCCACGGTGCCCGAGTCGTTGATCGCCGAGCTGACGTTCGGCCCCGAGTTGATCCCGGTCACCACGACGTCGGGCTCGTCGCGCCAACCCACCAGATGACCGAGTCCACCGCGCAGCGCGAACTTCACCGTGTCGGCCGGGGTGGCCGAAGGGGACGCCGCCGTGCACGGCGAAGCTCCCCGGCACAGGCCGAACACCGCGCCGCCGCTGGGCGCTCCCGCGCAGTCCTGCCGGTATCCGGCGGGCATCACGGTGCGACGCTGCGCGGAGACGGTGCCACCGGTGGTCACCGCTCCGCTCGCACCGCTCATGTACGCCCACGGCGCGACCACGATCACGTCGGCCCCCGCGGCGCAGAGCCGTTTCCGCAGGTCGTACAGGCCGACGCCGTCCGCGCCGTCCGGCCGCGCGGCCTGCATCGAATCGTCATTGCTGAGCAGGACGCGCATCCCGGCCAGCGGCGCCGGCGCGGCGGCCGCACCCGAGGCACCGGTGAACACCACGGTGGCGGTGGCCGCCAGCAAGGCACCGGCCTTGAGGACCGAACGTGTTTTCATGGGCGGTTTCCTTTCGTGCTGGGGACTTATCGAGGGGTAAGGCAATCTCGCGGGTCGGCTGCCGAAGGTCCGTGAAGGCCTCCTTGAGGGACTCTGGGTCCCTCAAGGAGGCCTTCACGGACCTACGCCTGGCCTGCGGTTGGCGTGTGGGTCGTGGCGCGCACGAGCCGGATGTCGGCGGCCGACCGTCCGATGTGGAGACCGAATTCCCCCGCTTCGACAGCCCATCCGCCGTCCCAGTGCGCGAAGACACGCCGGGGAAGGGTGATGTCCACCGTGGCCCGCGCCCCGGCGGCGCACTTCACGGTCGCGAAACCGGCGAGCCACCGGTGCGGGCGGTCCACCGCGCTGTCCGGACGGGACGCGTAGACCTGGACGACCTCACGGCCGTCGCGGATGCCGGAGTTGTGCACGGTCACCATGACCCGCACGTCACCGTCCACAGTGTCCGGTTCGAGGACGCGGGCGTCCTCATAGGACCAGTCGGTGTAGCCGAGTCCGTGACCGAACCAGTAGGCCGGTTCGGCGTCGCCCCGTTGCCAGGCGCGGTAGCCGATGAAGACACCCTCGTCGTAGCCGAGCTTCCCGTCCTGAGGACGCACCTGGGTGACCGGCGCGTCGCCGAGCCGGGCCGGCCACGTGGTGGGCAGCCTGCCACCTGGTTCGGTCTCGCCGAGCAGGACGTCGGCGAGCGCGGAACCGCCCTCCTGTCCGGGGAACCAGCTCAGCAGCACCGCGGCGACCTCGTCACGCCACGGCATCTCCACCGGGGAGCCGGCGTTGACCACGACGATCGTGCGCGGGTTGACCGCGGCCACCCGGTGCACCAGTTCGTCCTGGCGGCCCGGCAGGCGCAGGTCGGCGCGGTCGAATCCTTCGCTCTCCACCCGCTCGGTGGTCGCCACGACCACGATCGCGGTGTCGGACACGGACGCGGCGGCCACCGCCTCCTCGATCAGCTCGTCGGCGTCGAGCTGGGGCTCGCGGTGCACCAGCGCGCAACTGATGGTCGTGACCGGCGCCTCCGACAGGTCGGGAACGGTGTAGACCAGGCTGACCTCGACGGTTCTTCCCGCGACGAGCTCCGCCTTGGCCCGCTCGGACGGCGCGGCGAAGAACGCCTCGAAGGGGTCGAGGCCGTCGGCGACCGCGACGCCGTCGAAGAGCACCGCGCCGTCGACGGACAGGACGAACGCGCCAAGACCCTTGGTACCGAACGAATGCAGCCCGGACTCGCGCGGAGTGAACCGTCCGGTGATCTCCACCGAGTGCAGGCGGTCGAGCGTGACCCCGTCGGGCAGGTCGGTACCGAACCACTGCACCATGCCCTGGGGCAGTGGTTCCTCACCCAGCACCGTTCCCTCGACGTCCCGGCACACCGCGCGCAGCCCGAAACAGTTGCCGGCGACGCTGAGCTCGTCCGTCGGGTCGGCACCGATGCGGTAGGTCAGTGCCCCCTCCGGCAGAGCGGCACGCAGGCCCTCCAGCGGGGACACCACGCGCTCCGGGAAGACCTGGGCCGAGCCGCCGCCCAGCACCCGGGCGTCCCGCGCGGCCGCGCCGAGCAGGGTGACGGTGCCGTGACGGGCGGCGTCCAGCGGGAGCACCTCGTCCCGATTGCGCAGGAGCACGAACGTCCGTCCGGCGAGTTCCCTGGCCAGCGCCACGCCGTCGAGTGGGGCAGGCAGCTCGTCCTCCGCGACGGCGGGAGCGACCCGGTCCCAGGCACCGGTCCGCGCGGCCAGGCGCAGTACCCGGCGCACCGCCTCGTCCACTGTGGACTCTCGCACCGCACCGGCGCGGACGGCCGCGGCCAAGGCTTCGCCGTAGACCGTGCGCGGGCCGGGCATCGCGACGTCGAGCCCGCCGTCGATGGCGCCCTTGGTGGACCGGGTGGCGAACCAGTCGGAGACGATGGCGCCGTCGAAACCCCACTCTCCCCGCAGAACCCCGTTCTGCAGTTCGTCGTGCTCGGTCATCGTCGGGCCGTTCACCGAGTTGTAGGCCGCCATCACCCCCCACGGCTTCGCACCGGCGACGATCATCTCGAACGGCGTCAGGTACAGCTCGCGAAGCGTGCGCTCGTCGACGAGGTTGTCGACGGTGAACCGGTCGGTCTCGGCGTCGTTGGCGACGAAGTGCTTGACGGTGGTCCCGACACCGCCCTCCTGCACGCCGCGCACATACCCGGTCCCGATCGCGCCGGTGAGGAACGGGTCTTCGGAATAGCACTCGAAATGCCTGCCGCCCAAGGGTGAACGGTGCAGGTTGACCGTCGGCGCCAGAAGCACGTGCACGCCTTTGCGGCGCGCTTCCTGCGCCAGCAGGTGGCCTGCCCGGCGGATGAGCCCGGGGTCCCACGTGGCCGCCATCGCGGTGGGGCTCGGCAGGGCGATCGAGGGGTCGGCGGCAGTCCAGCGCACACCGCGGACCCCGATCGGGCCGTCGGACATCACCAGCGATCGCAGGCCGATCTCCGGCAGCGGGGGCAGGGACCACATGCCCTGACCCGCCACCAGCCTCGTCTTGACGTCGAGGCCGAGGGCGGGCAAGGCGGCGTCGATCGCCGCCTCGATCTCGGCCCCGTGATCGGCGTGGTGACTGTTCACTGCGACTCCCTCTGTAGTGACACGGCGGCCGGTCCGCCGCTTCATCGAATTCCCTTGATCCGGCCGACCAGGACGGCTCCGGCGAGCGCCGCCGCGGCGGCGATGCCGAACAACAGCGGATAGTTCCGGCCGCCGCCCACCGCCAGCACGAACGGGGCGATCATCGGCATCAGCGACTGGGGAAGGGCGTTGGCGATGTTGACCACGCCCAGGTCCTTGGCCGGGTTGGCGGGATCCGGCAGCACCTGGGTGATCATCGCCATGTCCACCGCGTAGAACAGGCCGCCGCCGATGCCGAGCACCAGTTGCGCCACGCCGATCCACAGCAGGTTCGGGGCGGCGGCCAGCACGCCGAGGCCGATGGCCACGATCACGCCGGAGCCGATGACGAACGGTTTGCGCCTGCCGAACCGGTCGGAGACCCAGCCGCCGAGCAGCGCCATCAGGGACTGCACCGCGTATCCGCCGGCGATCATCCCGGCGACGATGCCCGCCGTCTCCGCCGGCGCGAGGCCCATCCGGAACGGGACGTAGTAGGCGAGGTAGGTCATCGGGGCGACCGAGCCGAACATGACGAGGAACTTCGTCAGCCAGGCCCAGCCGAAGTCCGGCGCGGCGGCGGGGTTGAACACCAGGCTGCCGAAGAACTGCTTCGCGGAGAAGCGTTCCGGGGCCGTCTCCAGCCGCCGGTCCCGCAGTTTCAGGGTGAACCAGCCGACCAGCACGACGGTCAGGACGGCGGGCAGCAGGAACATCACTCGCGCGTCCGAGCTGAGCGCGGCGATACCCGATCCGGCCAGCACGGACGCGGTCACGCTCGTGCCGATCGCGCCGGAGGCCGTGCCGCGGCCGCTTTCCGGGACCTGGTCCGGAATCGTCGCCATCAGTGCGGCGTAGACGGCGTTGAATCCGGCCTGCACGATCGCCCAGCCGGCCACCAGCGCGGGCACGGACGGCACGAAGGCGATCACCGCCAGGCCGAGGATTCCGGCGACGGTGCCGCCGGCGAGCCACGGACGGCGCCGGCCGAACCGCGACCGGGTCCGGTCGGAAAGCCTGCCGGACAACGGGTTCACGAGAAGAGCCAGGATCGCGCCGACCCCCAGCACCAGGCCGAGGGTGGATTCCTTGGCCTGCGGCGCGACCTCGGCGACCCGCAGCGCCAGCGTGACGATGACCGGGGTCATCAAGGCGGCGTACAGACCGAAGTTGGCGAGTCCCAGCCGGAGCACGAAACCGCGGGGCGCACGCGCGTCCGCCTCGGCCTCGGGGGCCGTGGGAGTGGCCGCGATGACGTTGTCCACAGCCGGTCCTCCTCGTCGAGGTGGCGACGGTGCCCGGCGGGCTCCGCTCGAATGGCAGCCATCGTGACCTACCTACCTGATACTCGGTAGGTTTCGTATTCATTCTGTTATCGACAAGCCACCGGCTACCCTTGCCCAGTGCGCGCAACAGACCCGGCCGAGCACGCCGACACGGCCCGCCCCGGACGGCGGCGCGCGGACCGGCGCGGCGAGATCCTCAAGGCGGCCATGGCCGTCATCGCCGAACGCGGCTACCGCGGCGCGTCCCTGGCCGCCGTCGCCGAACGCGTCGGCATCACCCAGCAGGGCCTCCTGCACTACTTCCCCACCAAGGAGGACCTGCTCGTCGCCCTTCTCGAGGCGCGCGACGAATGGGACACCGCCGGCACCACCGAACAGGCGACGGGGCCATGGCCACTGGACCTGCTGGCCACCCTCGTGGAATACAACTCGAGCAGGCCAGGCGTGGTCCAGACGTTCTCCGCACTGCTCGGCGAGAGCGTCACGGGCGACCATCCGGCACGCGAGTTCTTCACCCGCCGGTACGCCACGATCCGCGCCTCACTGACCGAGACCCTGCGCCGGGAATTCGGCGACCGCCTGCCGGGGAACCTCACCCCGGAAGCCGTGGCACCCCTGGTGATCGCGGTCATGGACGGTATGCAGTTCCAGTGGCTGCTGGACCCCGACGAGGCGGACATGGCCGCCTCGTTCAGCGCTTTGGTCCAGTTGCTGCGCCAGGCCACCTGAGCCGGCCAGCCACCCGGCCGAAGTCACATACCCGACCCTAATAGGTCACGAACACATAAACAGACCGACCACGCGGTCGGTTGCCGTGATGTGATGCGCCGCATTCGCCGTGGCAGTGGTGCCCGGCATCGCGTTCAGGAGGCGGCCATGGCCCCCACACTGCCTGACCCAGCACCGCACCCCGCGACCGTCGCGCCGGACGATGTTCCCGGCCCCCGCCCTGGTCCAGGGCGCGGGCGCGTGCTCATCGGGTCGCTCTTGGTCGGCAACTTCTCCCTCTTCCTCGCCTATTCGGGCCTGCTGGGCATCCTGCTGCCGAACCAGGTCGCCGAGGTCGACCCCGCGGGAAAGGTCGGCAGCCTCGGCCTGGTGGTCAGCGTGTCGGCGTTCGCCACGCTCTTCGTGCAGCCCATCGTCGGCGCGCTGTCCGATCGCACGCGCAGCCGGTTCGGCCGCCGCACCCCGTGGATGATGCTCGGCGCGCTGTTCGGCGCGGTGTTCCTGGTGACGCTTCCCGTGGCGGGCTCCGTCGCGCTGCTGGCCGTGCTGTGGCTCCTCGTGCAGGTCTCGCTCAATATCGTCCAGGGCCCGATGACGGCGATCCTGGCCGACCGGCTGCCGCCCGGGCAGCGTGGCACTGCGTCCGCCTTCGTCGGCGTCGGCAGCATGGTCGGCGCCACCGCGGGAGTGCTGCTGGCCGCCCGGTTCGCCACCGACCTCGGGATCGGCTACAGCGTCTTCGCCGCCGTCGTGCTCGTGGTCATCTTGCTGTTCGTGCTCGTCAACCGCGACACCTCGAGTGCGGGGCAGCCGCGTGCGGCCTGGTCGTGGTCGGCGTTCCTGAAGGGTTTCTGGGTCAGCCCGCGCCGTCACCCCGACTTCGCCTGGGCCTTCGTCGCCCGGATGTCGTTCGTGCTCGGCTATTGGGCCGTCTACAACTTCCAGCTCTACATCCTGGTCGACCACGTGGGAATTCCGCTGGAGCGCGCGAACGCCGTCACCGGGCAACTGTCCTTGGTGATGCTCGTCGGCACGGTGCTCTCCAGCTTCGTCACCGGCCCGTGGTCGGACCGCGTCGGACGCCGCAAGCCGTTCGTGATCGCCGCATCGGTGATCATCGCCGTCGGCCTGGCGTGCCCGTTGATCAGCCCGACCATCGGGGGCATGCTGGCCTTCGCGGCGATCTCCGGCTTCGGGTTCGGCACCTACATGACCCTCGATGTCGCGCTGATGACCCAGGTGCTGCCGAGCGGCGACGACGCCGCCAAGGACCTCGGACTGCTCAACGTCGCCACCAATTTCCCGCAAGCGGTGGCACCGACCTTCTCCGCTTTTCTCATCACCCTTGCCGGGTACCACGTCCTGTTCGCCGTCGCCGGCCTGCTCGTGCTCGTCGGCGCCGCCGCGTTCCTGCCCATCCGATCCGTCCGCTGACCCCGAGGAGCAACCGTTGTACTCCCTTCCCTCACGAGCCCGCACCCTCACCGTGCCCACCACGGCCGGCAGGCTGTCCGCCGTCCGGGCCACGCCGGAAGGCGGCGCCGGCGCGGCCAAGGGCGTCGCCGTCCTCGTCCCCGGCTACACCGGGTCCAAAGAGGACTTCGTGCCGATGCTGAGCGGGCTGACCGAAGCCGGTTACGACGTGCTGACCTACAGCCAGCAAGGACAGTGGCTGTCCGAAGGCCCGGACGACGCCGGCGATTACACCGTGGACGCCTTCGCCACCGGCCTGCTGGAGGTCCTCGACGCCGTCGTGCCCGGCGAGCGGGTCCATCTGGCGGGGCACAGCTTCGGCGGCCTGGTCACGCGCGCGGCGGTGATCCGGGAGCCGGACCGCTTCCGCAGTTACACCATCCTGTGCTCGGGCCCTGGCGGCTCCACCGTCACCGGACCGGCCGGACCGACGCTGCAGGACGCCATCGCCGCCGAAGGTTCGGCCGGCGCCTGGCGATTCCTCGAACCGTTCTTCGCCGCCGGGGCACCGGAACCGGTCGTGACTTATCTGCGGACCCGGATCCACGAGACCAACCCGGCCAATCTGCTCGGCATCGCCCGCGCCATCACCGGCGAACCGGACCGCGTGGCGGAACTGCGGGCGGCCGGGGTCCCGATCATGGTGGCCCATGGGGAGAACGACGCGGCGTGGCCGCCGGAGGCACAACGCGACATGGCGGCCCGCCTCGGCGCCCGGTACGAGGTCATCGCCGGCGCGGGGCACACACCGAACGAGGAAAAGCCGGACGTCACGGCGCGCCTCTTCGCGGAATTCTGGGCGCAAACGGGCTAGGCGGCCTGGTTCGCGCCCCTCCGGCCTTGGCGGGCTACCCTGCGCTCGTAACCCCATCGGGCGCGCGAGCGCAGGACCGCCAGGAGAAGCGCTTCATGTCCCTCCCCGCCGACCGGCCCACCACACGCGGGGAAGCGGCCGGCGCGGCGTCGCGGGCGGCCGTCGTACGAGTGGCCACCGAACTGTTCTCCGCCACCGGATACCGCGGCACCTCGATCGCCACCGTCGCGCGCACCGCCGGGCTTTCCCAGTCCGGGCTGCTGCACCACTTTCCCAGCAAGACCGCCCTCTTGACGGCGGTGCTCGAAGCGCGCGACGCGGAGGACACCCGCTTCCTCCGGCAAGGCGGTGACCGGATGCCCCTGAGCTGGGCCGCGTTCGCGGCGCTCGAGGCGCTGGTCGCCCGCAACGCCACGCGACCGGAACTGGTGGGGTTGTTCGTACGCGTGACCGCCGAAGCCACCGATCCGCTGCACCCCGCGCACCAGTGGACGCGATCGCACTACTCGACAGTGACCCGGTGGCTGACCGAAGCGATCCACAGTGGACAGCACAGCGGGGAGATCCGGGCCGACGCCCCGGTGGCCACGTTGGTGCACACGACGATCGCCGTACTGGACGGCCTGCAGCAGCAGTGGATGCTCGACCCCGGCACGGTCTCGATGACCGTGGAGTTCGGTGCCTTCGTCGACGCCGTGAAGCATCGGTGGGCCGGTCACCCGGGCAGGTGACGGCGAGCCGCTGTCCGGACGCCCCGTCACCACTCAGCGGCTCATCGGCGCGCCTTTGCCTGCCTTGTGGTTGCCGTCGCACCACGGCGGCAAGGCGGTCCGCCCGCAGCGGCACACCGCGACCGTGCGTGCGGTCACGACCGGTTTGCCGCCCTGATCCTCGACGGTGAACCGGCCGCGGAGCAGCAGCGGCCCGTTCTCGTAGACGGTGACCCGCGCCCCTTCGCCGCGGACGGTCATGACGCCCTCGCCGCGTGCTCGGGTCGCAGTGAGGACACGCCCCGCCGCCAGCAATCCAGCAGGTGTTCGGCGAAGGCCGCGTCGAGGTCGAGGCAGCAGGCGGCCCCGAACAGCACATCCCCCGCCAGTTCCGGATGCTGGCGCGCGAATCCGCCGCACAGGTCGTGGGCGGCGATCTGCTCGTGCACCGCGTCGGCGGTCACGTGCTCGTCGAAGAACCGGGCGGCGACGTCGTCGCCGCCGAGCCGGCGCACGCCTTGCCCATAGCGGCGGTTCGGCAGCGACGACGTCATCTCGAAGGCCGCGAGATGCCCGATCAGCGCGCCCCGCCACCGCCGGTGCAGGCCGAACAGCGAAATGAGGTTGGACGTCGCCAGCGTCACGGCGGGCACCGAATCGACGTGAACGCCGTAGGTGTCGGTCAGCCCGAAGGCCCGCATCGTGGAGCGGAACAGTTCGGAGTGCATCCGGTCCGCGCGACCGCCGCCGTATTCGTCGGCCTGGATGTCGACCAGCGCGGCCTTGACCGGCCCCGCCAGCCTCGGCACCGCCCACGTATGCGGATCGGCCTCCTTCAGGTGATACACCGACCGGTGCTGGACGAATTCGCGGAACTGCTGCGCCGTGGCGGAGCGTTGCAGATACCTGGCCAGCGGCGGGCCGTCCGCGGACTCGACGAGCGCGGTGAGCGTCACCGGCAGATCGCGCGGATTCTCGGCGACCGGATGCCCGACCCTTCGCAGCAGATCCCGTTCGAATTCGCGTTCGAGCACCGACCGCAACGAGAGCAGGCCCGGATCCCATTCCCAGCGCTCGTCCACCCCGGCGAAACCGCGGTAATGCAGCTCGTAACACAGGTAAAGAGCCAGCTGGAGATCGTCGTCGCAGACCGCGCCCGGCTGGCCGGACGAACGAACTTCGGCCAGCACCGCCTGCCCCGGACTTCCTGTCAGTGCTTCGATGACCCGGGCACTCACCGGCCCTCGTGACTCCGGAAGCCGCATACCGTCCTCCCTCCTTTGCGGAACATCGCACTGGAGGGACACCGCGCGGACGCTCCTGTCTCGCGCGAAACGCAGAGATAACCCAGTGGGGTGACCCCGGGCGGGAGAGAATTCGCACCGAAAGGCCGGTCGGTGTCCACCGTGACGGCCGCGTCGGCGCCGGTGATCTCGATGAGCAGCAGGCCGATGGTGATCGGCGCGACCACCGATCCTCAGTGTCCGCGGGCGATCCATTCGGCCAGGTGCGGCGCTTCGGTGCCGATCGTGGTGGGGTCGCCGTGTCCGGTGTGGACGGTGGTGTCCTCGGGCAGGGTGAAAAGCCGTTCGCTGATCGAGGAGATGATCGTCGGGAAGTCGGAGAACGAGCGTCCCGTCGCGCCGGGCCCTCCCGAGAACAGCGTATCCCCGGAGAAGAGCGCCTTGGCCTCGGGAAGATACAGGCAAACCGATCCAGGCGAGTGTCCCGGTGTGTGGATGACCTCGATCTCCGTGCCGGCCACGGCGATCCGCTCACCGTCCTCCATCCGCCGGAAACGGATGCCGGGGTGGGTCATCTCCCACAGCTCCTGATCCCCCGGATGCAGAACTGCCGGCGCGTGCAGGTGTTCGCTCAGCTGCGGAGCGACGGTGACATGGTCGTTGTGCCCGTGGGTGCAGACGACGGCGACCACGTCACGGCCGCCCACCGCCGTGGTGATGGTCTTCTCGTCGTGCGCGGCGTCCACGATCACGACCTCGTCGTCGTCCCCGACGAGCCAGACGTTGTTGTCGACGTCCCACGACCCGCCGTCGAGTTCGAAGACCCCGGCGGTGACGACACGTTCGATCCGCAGGTCCCCGCTCACAGGATCACCACCGAACGCAGCACCTCGCCGGCGTGCATGGCGTGGAAGGCCTTCTCGACACCGTCGAGGCCGATCCGCTCGGTCACGAACCGCTCCAGCGGCAACCGGCCCTGCAGGTGGAGGTCGATCAGCATCGGGAAGTCCCGCTCCGGCAGGCAATCCCCGTACCAGGACGATTTCAGCGCGCCACCACGGGAGAAGAAGTCGATCAACGGCATCTCCAGGCGCATGTCCGGCGTCGGAACGCCGACCAGGACCACCGTGCCCGCCAGGTCACGCGCGTAGAAGGCCGCCTTCCACGTCTCCGGACGGCCGACCGCGTCGATGACGACGTCGGCGCCGAAACCGCCGGTCAGTTCCTGGATCGCGGCGACCGTGTCGGTGCCGGAGGCGTCGACGGTGTGGGTCGCGCCGAGTTCACGTGCCCACGCGAGCTTCCGCTCGTCCCGGTCGACCGCGATGATCGTACCCGCGCCCGCCAGCCGAGCCCCGGCGATGGCGGCGTCGCCGACACCCCCGCAGCCGATGACCGCGACCGAATCCCCGCGGCCGACCGCGCCGGTGTTGACCGCCGCGCCGAGCCCGGCCATGACGCCGCAGCCGAGCAGGCCCGCGACTGCCGGGTCCGCGGCGGGATCGACCTTGGTGCACTGTCCGGCGTGGACGAGTGTCTTGTCCGCGAACGCGCCGATGCCCAGGGCCGGGGTCAGCTCGGTGCCGTCGGTCAGCGTCATCTTCTGTGTCGCGTTGAACGTGTCGAAGCAGTACTGCGGACGTCCGCGTTTGCAGGCGCGGCACTGCCCGCACACCGCGCGCCAGTTGAGGACGACGAAATCCCCCGGCCGCACCGAATCCACGCCCTCTCCGACGCTTTCCACGGTGCCCGCGGCCTCGTGGCCGAGCAGGAACGGGAACTCGTCGTTGATGCCGCCGTCACGGTAGGTCAGATCCGTGTGGCAGACCCCGCAGGCCGCGATCGATACGACGACCTCGCCGGGGCCCGGGTCCGGGATCACGATGTCCGTCAGCTCCACCGGAGCGTTCCGGGACCGGGCGATCACCCCGCGCACCTGCTGTGGCATTCCCTGTTCCTCCACCGTTCGGCGACATAGGCATGCACATGAGCGCATGCTTCACGTGAGGTTAGGCCGGAAACGCGCGGCGGCGACCTGGTCATCGGTCCAGTGGATCCTGTCCTTTCGACCAGGCGAGCCGACGGCTAGGCTCAACCGATGCCCGACTCCGCCGACCTGACCGCGCTGCGCGACGTCATCGGGGGCCCGCTGCGCGAGATCGCCGACCGTTTTTCGCGTTTCCTCGCCGACGGCTGGCCACATCAGGCCCTGGTCATCTTCACCCGAGAGTGCACCGGACGGCCTCGCAAGGTCACCGGCGCCCGGGAAATCACCGACAAGGTCACCATCGCCGAACTCGAAGCACTCAAGGCGAACGTGCGGCCCGGCCGCCAGCTGACCACGAAGGCCACTCTCGGCGGCACCCTCCGGACGGTGTGGGCCGTGCAGGATCCGATCGGCACCCTGCTCGTACTCGTCCCCCGGTCGAGCCGGGCTCGCTTCCCGTATCCCGATCCCCTGGCCGAGGTCTTCGGCATCGTCGCGACCTCGATCCGCCAACAGGTGACCCAGGCCAGCCCCGACTACCTCGCCGAATCCCGCGCGGCCTCCAGCGAACGCGCCAGGACGATCGCCGAAATGGCCGCAGCCCACGAAACCGCTCTCGTCACGGTTCTGACCACGTTGCGGTCGGCCCGGCTGGACGACCACCGCGCCCGGCTCGCCGCGACCGACTCCGCCTCGGCCGCGCTGGTCGCGCTCCGATCCGCCCGGGAAACCGATCTCGCTCAGTCCGAAGAGCCCATGCACACCGCGTTCGCCAGGCTGCGGCGGGAAATCCGGCAGATGCTGCGCCACCACGACGCGGAGCTGGAGTTCACGGCCCCGGCGAAGAACGGACGGCCGGTACCGGGCGAGGTCGCCCATGCCGCCAGGGCGATGACATGTGCGGCGGTCCTGGCCTTCACCGGCCAGCCGGATCTGACCCGCCTCCGGATCGCCTGGTCGAGCGACAGCACCGCGCTGCACCTCGACATCCGGGACCAGGAATCCGGGAACCTCGACGTCCACGGACTGCGCTCGCAGCTCGACGGGCGCGCGAGAACACTGGGGGCCACCGTCGAGATCGACGCCGTCGCCGGCTGGGGCAGCCGCGTCACCATCGACCTCCCGTTCGAGCCTGCCGCGGGCCGCGTCGACGAGAGTCAGCTGGCAGACCTCAACCCTCGCGAACTCGAAGTGCTACGGCTGGTGGCCCAGGGTCAACGCAACAAGTCCATCGCCGCAGCGCTCGGCATCACCGAAAGCACGGTCAAATTCCACGTCGCCGGCCTTCTGAAGAAGCTGAACGTCACCTCACGTGGTGAAGCCGCGGCCTTGGCCCTGAGTGCCGGAGTCTCCGGTACCCAGGCCATCGTGCCGTGATCGCGGGCCTGTTCAGAGCGGTAGGGCGAACGTGGCGTGTTGCGAGCCGGAGACCGTTGTGCGGGGTCGTGAGGGGCAATGATCGTTCCAACACTCAAGACCCCGCGTGGACTCGGACACTATGACATCGACCGGGCGTTCGATCGAGGCGAAGTGTCCCTTGTGGACACTTCGCGCGGGGTCAGGGTGACTTTCGCGTTGTCGGCGCTTGTTCGTGCTTGAGCGCACCCCAGGCCGGAACATCGAGCCGAGAGGGCGAGGCCGCTGCCCGCCGGTCACCTCTTCCAGCCCGGCCGGCATCCGGAGGGGACATGGACTTCCCTTCATCGGCACCGGTTTTCACCAGCGCGGCGTAGAGGCCGGGCCGTCGATCGGCGAACGCGTCGTTGTACTCGCCGAGCACCTTGTCCCTCGCGGAAGCCGGATCGACGCCGGCGGTCAGCACCGCGGAACCGCCGTCGTCGTCCGCGAATCCCGGTCCCGCCAGGAGGTATCCGGACTGGTCGATGACCGCGCTGCCCCGGATCCAGTCGGTGCCCCGTTCGACGCCGCACCGGTCGGCGACGACGATCGGGATCTTCAGCCTGCATACGTATATTCACTGTTCGTACTGGCGGCGCCTCGGCCGGGGTGATCGACACCGGGCCACGCCCGAGCTAGCCTCGGCGACGGAACCCGGCTCGACGTCCAAGGGGGTGCCGGGCCGCAGGGCAGGAGTGGGAGTTCCTGATCGATGAGCACCAGTAGAACGGTTGCCTGGGAAGGCTTCTTCAACACCAGGGACCTCGGTGGATTACCGACCAGGTCCGGCGCGACGACGAGCTACGGCGCGTTCTTCAGGGCGGCGGACCTTCGTTTCGTCACGGAGGCGGGTTGGGCCCAGGCGCGCGAGTGCGGTGTCCACACGGTTATCGACCTGCGTAACGCGGACGAGATCCGGCCCGCGGAAACTCCGTCCACGGCACAGGCCGGCTCGGCGCGATTCGCCGCCTCCCCGGAAGGTCCCGCCACCCCGGCCGGCGTCGACCGGCTCGAAGTCCCGCTCGACGACATCGACGACATCGAGTTCTGGCGGCACGTCAACCGTGAGCGGCTCAACGGCACCCCGCTCTACTATCCCGTTTTCCTCCAGCGGAAGGCCGGGCGTTGCGCCGCCGTCATCAAGGCGATCGCCGGCACCGGCCCCGGCGGGGTCTTGTTCCACTGCGGCGCCGGCCGAGACCGAACCGGGCTCGTCGCGCTTCTGTTGCTCGCGCTCGCCGATGTCGAGCCCCGGGCGATCGCCGCGGACTACGCCATGTCCGCCGAAGCCCTCAAAGCCCTGTTCGCCGCCATGGGAACCCCCGGCCAAGAACCACTCATCCAGGCCGCCCTCGCGGACCGGTCCACCACGCTCGAAGAAGCCGTCACGGCGACGCTCGACGGATTCGATGCCGAGCAGTACTTGCTCGGCATCGGCGTTACCGGCAGCGAAATCCACAGCGTTCGCAGCAGGCTCCTGGGGCCTGGCTTATGAAACGCGCCCTAGCCGGGATTCAGGACCTCATCGTCCGCGTGCGTGCCGAATTCCGCGACGCGCACCTCCGCGATGCGCTCGTACCTGCTGATCCGGTCGGTCCAGTCCGCGTCGACACCGAACGCCGTCCGCGCGAAACCCACCCGGCCGATGGCCTCGGCCAGCTCTGGATCGCCGGGGGCCACCAGCCGCACCGGCGTGTCCAGCGCCACGGTGTGCGGCGGCACGAAGTACTCGTCCGGCACCACGGTCCGCGCGTGGACGAGCGCGCCGACAGCGGCGACCGAGCCGGCCCCCAACCGGGCGTGCTGCAGGATCGTCGCCGCGGTCGCCACGTACGAGCACCTGCCGACCTCACAACCCAGCAGCGTGGCATGCGGCCCCACGAAAACGTGGTCGCCGACGAGCACCGGCTGATCACCGGCGACCGCGGACCCGCGCAACACCGCGTTCTCGCAGATCACCGCCGCCTCCCCGATCTCGATCCGGGAGCCCTCGGCGTCGAGCACCGCCCCGTACATCACCCGCGCCCTCGGCCCCACGCGGACATCACCGACCAGCGTGGCCGTCGGGGCGACGTAGGCGGTGGGGTGGACCTGTGGTTCCTGCCCGCGGTGCCGGATGCGGATCCCCCGCGTTTCAGCGATCATCAGCAGATATTCGCCCGGCCCACCGTCGGCATGCTGGCGGATTTCGGACATCGCGCTCTCATCCCGAACGGTCCTCCGACACCTCGGCCAAGGTCGGCAGCGAGGGGTGCGCTCCGTGCCGCGTCACGACGACAGCGGCCACTTTCGCCGCGAAACGGCAAGCCGCCACCACGTCCGCGGCCGCCGGCTCACCGGGGACTTCCGCGAGCCGGGCGGCGAGCGCTCCGACGAACGAATCCCCCGCTGCGGTGGTGTCCACCGCCCGTACCGCGACGGCCGGGACGCGCGTGGACGACGACGCGTCGAGGACCGCGCATCCCCCGGCGCCCAGCGTCACGATCACCCACCGGCAGCCCGCGGCGAACAGTTCGGCACCGCCACGCCGCAAACCGTCGTCGTCGAACGGATCCTGACCGGTGAGCTGACGGAACTCGATTTCGTTCGACACCACGACATCGCTCAGCGGCACCAGTTTCCCGGCCACGTCGTCGGCGGGCGCGGTGTTGAGCACGGTCAGCACGCCCCGGGAGCGAGCAGCCGCGAAAGCGCGTTCCGTCGCTTCGGGCGCCGCTTCCAGCTGACCCGCGATGACCCGAAGCCCCGGCAGTTCGCTGATCGCCGCTTCGGCCGCCGCCGCGGGGATGCCGGCGTTCGCCCCGGACACGACGACGATCGAGTTGACGCCCTCCGCGTCGACGGTGATCGCCGCCCTGCCGGTGGGCAGCGCGGACCTGCGCACGTGGGACACGTCCACCCCTTCGGCGCGCAGGGCTTCCAGGTACTCGTCGCCGTCCTCGTCCCGGCCGACGCAGCCGATCACGGCCACTTCCGCGCCGAGCCGGGCGGCGGCGACCGCTTGGTTGCCGCCTTTCCCGCCCAGTTCCCGGCTCGCCGAGAAGCCCATCAGGGTCTCCCCCGGCTCCGGGATACGCGGCGCCTTCACGATGTGATCGACGTTGAGCGACGCGACCACCGCTATCGCGCGGCTCATGCGGTCAGCCACCGGGCCGGGACGTCTCGCATCAGCCGGGCCACGGCGTCGGCCGCGACGCCTTCGGCTTCGAGCAGATCGGCGAAGATCGTCGGCACGAACACGAGCCCGTTCCCGCCGTTGTGCGTCCACATCTGCTTCAGGAAAAGGTCGTGCGACAGCATGATCTGGTCCCCGAAGCCCTCGTGCACCCACCTCGCCACGGCGCGAGCGGTCTGCGACACCGTCGGGGCGACGCCTTCGCCGGGGAACGAAATGTCGAGGCCGATCATGTCGAACTCCAGCAGCACACCGCGTTCGAGCAGCTCTCGTTGATATGCCGGGTCTTCGCCGGACGGATCGCTGTGCGCCAGCGCCACTTTGGCCGGAAGCGCGCCGCATTCCTCCAGCACGAGGTCGAGCACTTCGTGCCCGCGGCGCTGCCAGCCCGGCATGTGGATGTTCAGCCCCACGGACGGCCGCGCCGCCTGCGCGAGCGCGGCGGCCCGTAAGGAGGCCCGCTCCCCCTCGGTGAAGAACGGCGAAACACCGACCTCGCCGATGACCCCGGCCCGGATCCCCGTTTCGCCGACGCCCTCGTCCAGTTCGGCGAGGATGTGCTCGGTCTGCGCGTCGACGGTGACCGCGGTGATGCGCTCCCCCTCGAACTTCTCCAAATACGCACCGGTGCCCATGACGATGGTGACCCCGGTGGCCTCGGCGACCGCGGCCAGGGCCACCGGATCCCGGCCGATCGCCGCGCTTCCGGTCGCGTCGACCACCGTGCCGCCGCCTGCCGCGGCGAACGCGGTCACCTCGCGCACGACGCTCGCACGGTCCTTCGCCGCCACGTTGTCGGCGCAGCAGTAGGGATCCTGACGGAGGAGGAACTGCCAGCCCGGCCCCACTTCCGCCTCGACGAGCCGCCGCGTGGACACATAGGAGGGTTCGGCGACCGCCGAGGACAGATCGTTGAAGAGGTGCTCGTGCGGCAGCACCAACCCGAGGCCGGCCGCGTCGACCGCGCCGAGAACACCGCGCACCTCAGCCACGGCGCACCTCGGCCGGCTGGGCGAGGACCACCGGTTCGGCCGTGTGCCGGGACGGGATCATCGCGATCGCCGCGGCCGCCAGCGCCACGAACGCGCCGATGACGGTGACCAGATGCAGGCTCGAACCCGCCGCGGGAGCGACGATTTCGAGCAGCAGCGACCCGATGAGCTGACCGGCCGTGGAGGCCAATCCCAGCAACAGGAGCCCGAGACCACGCACCAGCAAGGCCATCAGTGCGATCGACAGGAGGCCGAGGGGGCCGCCGAAGTACATCCACCAGGTGCCCGGCAACGCGAAATGCGCGCCCGCGACCGCCATCCGCACCACGTACACGAGGCCGAGCGCCACGAAGCCGATGAGGAAGTTCCAGGTGATGGACACGAACATCGAGCCGGACAGCAGGCCGACCTCGGAGTTGCCCGCGGGCTGCCAGCCGGCGAGCAAGCCGCCGACGAACGGCATGATCGCCAGCGCGATCATGTGCGGAGCCGACCAGTTCGGGGACACCACCAGCACCGTGGCGCAGATGGCGAGGATCGCCCCGGCCACGCGCGGCGCGCTCATCGCCTGTTTGAACGGAACTCCGATACCGAGGCGGTCGCACACCACGCCGGAGATGACCATGCCGGAGATCAGCGAAGTCTGGAAGATCGCCACCCCGAGGAAACCCACTGTGACGCCTTCGGAAAGCACGATCACCGCACCGCACAGGCCGGCGAAGAAGTTCCACCGCGGGATCTCGCCGCGCACCAGCTGACCGGGCAGCCGGAAGAACGCGTCGCGTGTCCGGGCGCGCGCCAGCACGAGCATCAGCATCAGCACCAGTCCGGTACCGAAGGACACCAGCGCGGCGGCGTGCCCGTCGGCGAGCGCGGTACCGAGATGTCCGTTGACGAGCGACTGCAACGGGCCGAGCATTCCGGCGAAGACGGTCGCGATCGTCAGGACGACGACCGAAGCCGCGCGGCCGGTGGGTGACGTACTCATCGAATCCTCCTTGATCCCGAGTGCGCGGCTCAGAGTTCGCGGCCGGCGAGCCAGGTCATCGCCTGCGCGAAGAGTTTGCGGTAGCCGTCCCAGTCCATGAACTCCTCCGGAGCCCAGTGCGGGGAGATGTCCGAGGTGAACGCGAGCGTGCGGCCGCGGCCGACCTGGCGCACGGCCAGCATGACGTCGCCTTCGACGGTGGCGAGCAGCTCCGCGTCCGGTTTCAGCGTGGTGTGCTGGTAACCCAGCAGGATCGGCCACTCCTGGTCGAGGCCGTCGACCACGGGGTGGCCGGGCCGCACGACGCGGGCACGGACGCCCTCCGGTGCCTCGACTCGGTCGTCGTACGGGTCGATGTCGACCGGGAGGATCTCCTCGATCGGGGTCCGGTGGTAGTTGGCCTTGCCCTCGAAGCCCTGGAAGCTCAGGTAGCCGCCGGCCATCATCAGGCCGCCGCCGTTCGTGACCCACTCGCGCAGCAGCTTGAGCCGGTTGGGTGTCGGACGGCCGCGGGTGAAGGTGTCCGGATGCAGCAGCAGCGTGTTGGCGCCGACGTCGGAGAGCAGGACGACGTCGTAGGCGCCGAGTTCCTCCAGTGTCTGCGGGAACTTCTCGGCCACGTCGTGCGAACGCAGGTGAGTCACCTCGACCCCTTCCGCCGCCAGCGCCGCCAGCAGCCGCTCGCACCCGATCTCCACCTGCGTGTGCGCGAACGGGTCGTATCCCTTGTGGTCGATCGTCGCACTGACCCACGACTCCCCGGCTAGCAGGACCTTGACCATCGACGACTCCTTCGGGCTAAAAGCATTAGCGTTCGTTGCGCAACATAGCGCAACGGCGTCAATATAGGATGCGCTGCAGTCGCCGTCAACGCTCAACGGGGAGGAGCCGGATGTCACTGGCGAAGGTGGCCCGAGAGGCCGGAGTGGCCGTGTCGACCGTGTCGAGGTACGTCAAGGGAGAGCTCAACGTCGCCCCCGAGACGGCCCGGCGCATCGACGCCGCACTGTCGGTCCTCGGGCATCCGCCCGTGCAGAAACAAGTCACCGGCCTCAGCCTCGGCCTGGTGGTCCCGTCCCTGGACAACCCGTACTTCTCCACGCTGGCGGACGCGGTGGTCGACGCCGCCGCGGCGGACGGCATCGACGTGCTCACCACGCTCACCGGTTCATCGCCGTTGCGGGAGCGCGCCGCCGTCGAGCGCCTGATGCGGGTGCCGGATGTGGGCGGGCTGGTCTACCTGGGGATGAACAACACCAACGAAGCCTTCGCGAGCCGGCTGGCAGGCGATTTCCCGGTCGTCTTCCTCGACGAGTACGTCGAGGCCACCGGGCCGCGGATCGCGCACGTCACCGCGAACGGTTTCGGCGGCGCCTACCAGGCGACCACCCATCTGCTCTCCCTGGGCCACCGGCGGATCGCCCATGTCGGCGGACCGGCCGGACTGCGTACGGCCGACCAGCGTGAGGCCGGATACCGGGCGGCCATGAAGACCCACGGGGTCGAGGTGGACGAGTCGATGATCGTGCGCGGCGCCTTCAGCTCGGCGTTCGGCATGAACTTCTTCGCGCATATGGCACGCGCCGGCGCGGCGCCGACAGCCGTGTTCACCGCCAGCGACATCGCGGCGGTCGGTCTGCTCGAAGCGGCCCGCCGCGCCGGCGTCACGGTGCCGGGAGACCTTTCGGTGATCGGCTGCGACGGAATCACCCTCGGGGAATGGACCTCGCCACGGCTGACGACCGTCGCACAGCCGACGGAGCAGATGGCCCGCAAGGCGGTCGACGAGATCACCCGGCTCGCGGCCGGTCGCGCCCCCGCCGACCACGTGCTCTCCATGCGGCTCGTCGTCCGCGAATCGACCCAGGAGTACCCCGCATGACCGACGAAGCCCTCGCGTTGCTGCGCGACCTGGTGCGCCATGACACCACCTCCGGCGACAGCGCCGCACAGGCCGCCGCGCAGGAGCTGGCCGTCTCCTACGCCACCGCCACCGCGGGCGTACGCGTGCTGCGGCGCTCCACCACCGGGCGACCGTGGGTACTGCTCGGCAGCCATTCCGGCGACGGGGCGTTGTTCGTGTGCCATATCGACACCGTCCCCGTCGGCTCCCCCGCACTGTGGGAACGCACCCCGTTCTCCGCGGACGTCGACGAGGAGTTCTTGCACGGCCGCGGCAGCGTCGACATGAAGGGCGGGCTGGTCGCCGCCTTGGCCGCGTTGCGCAACGCCGCGGAAACCGGTGTCCCCGCGCAGGTCCTCATCACCAGCGACGAAGAGATCGGGTGCCTCGGCGCGACCGAGGCTTCGGCCTCTCTGGACCTGACACCGCGGATCGTCGTGGTTCCGGAAGCGACCCGGAACCGCGTGTCACTCGGACATCGCGGCGCCACCTGGCTGCGGCTCACCGCGAAAGGGAAGGCAGCGCACGGTTCCACACCCGGGCTCGGCCGCAACGCGATCCGGTTGCTCGCCGGCCGGGCCCTCGGCGCGCTCGATTCCCTCCCGCTGGCCGCCGACGACTACCTGGGCGAGGAAACCGTCAACGTCGGTACCTTCGAGGGCGGGACCGCGACGAACATCGTGCCCGCGTCGGCTGTTCTGACGCTGGATGTGCGCACTGTGGATGGTGGAGCGCCGGCGATCGCCTGGGCTTCCTCGCTCGACCCGGCCATCGTCGCGGAGGTGGAGCTCGACCTGCCCGCCGTCCGGACCGCGCTCCTGCCCGAGCTGCTCGCCGGCCGGACCACCGCACCCGCCGCCACCTATTTCACCGACGCCTCGGCTTTGGCCGGATCGGTGGCCGGAGCCCCGATCGTGATCTGGGGCCCGGGAGATCCCCGGCAGATGCACGCGGCCAACGAAAGGCTGGAGCTGGAATCGTGGCGCGAGGCTTCGCGCAACTACCTGCGGCTGGCCTCGTCCGCCGCGGACAGGCCGGCTGAGACGGCTCGGTGATCGACCGCTCGGGCGACCCCGAGGTCCGGAAACCACAGCGCCCGCGCGGAGACCGACCCCGGCACGTTCGCATCGGCCCCAAACCGTTACCCGACCTGGCGGTAGGCGAGGAAACGCCGGGGCCGCGTTCCGCGACTAGTACAGCGAGTGACCAGAACGCTACGCGCGTTCGAGTCGCGAGAACTGGTTCCAGGTCCTGCCGCCGGACGGGGGGAAGAGAATGCGCCGGACCTTCGTCGTCACCGACGTCGTTCGTCCTGCCGGGTACGAAGACCGGCTCAGGACGGTGCTCAACGATCTCCACGACGGCGTCGGACCGACCCTCGCCGTGGCGGTGCTCGGGCTGCGCGCGGCCCGCGATCTGCTCGTCCGCGACCGGGCCGGGGCCGAGCGCCTCCTGGCCCGGCTCGAGGAAGAACTCCACGGCGCCATCACCGAGTTGCGCCGCATCGTGACCGACGCGCGCCCGCCCGCGCTCGACGGAACCGGCCTCGTCACGGCCGTGCGCCGGTATGCCGGACTGCTCGCCGACCGGGTACCCGCCGAGCACGGCCCGCTGGCGGTGGCGGTCGAGGTCCGCGGTGAGCTGCCACCGCTGTCGGCCGAGGTGGAGGTCACCGCGTACCGGATCATCCGCGAGGCGCTCGTGAACATCGCCCGCCACTCCGGTGCCCGGCAGTGCGCGGTGCGGCTCTGGCCGCGGGACGGCGATCTGCGGGTGGAGATCGTCGACGACGGCGTCGGCACCGGCGGCGAGGCGCTGCCCGCGGTCGGCGGGACCGGGCTGCGTTCGATGCGGGAGCGGGCAGGCGACCTCGGCGGCGGCTGCGTGATCGAGCCGGTGCCGTCGGGTGGCACCCGGATCGCCGCCTGGCTGCCGCTCGCCGCCAAGGAGTGAGCGATGTTCCCGGCCCTCCGTGTGCTCGTGGTGGACGACCATCCCGCCTTCCGGGCGGCCATCTGCGCGATCCTCGACGGTACCGACGACATCGAGGTCGTCGGCCAGGCGCCGGACGGCCTCACCGCGGTCGCGGAAGCGCGCAGGGTGGAGCCCGACGTCGTCCTGATGGACCTGAACCTCCCGGACCTCGACGGCGTCGAGGCGACCCGCCGGATCGTGGCCGCCGGCCCGCACACCGGTGTGCTCATGCTGACCATGTTCGAGAACGAAGCCGCGGTGTTCGCCGCCATGCGCGCCGGGGCGCGCGGTTACCTGCTCAAGGGGGCGCGCAACGAACAGGTCGTCCGCGCGGTACGGGTGATCGGCGACGGCGAGGCGATCTTCAGCCCGGCGATCGCGACCCGGGTGCTTTCGCTGCTGGGCACGGAATCCCCGCGCGACGAGTCCTTTCCGCAGCTGACCGCGCGCGAACGGGAGATCATGCGGCTCATCGCACAGGGTATGGGGAACGCCTCCATCGCCGACCGGCTGGTGCTCAGCCCGAAAACGGTGCGAAACCACGTGTCCCACATCTTCCGCAAGCTCCAGGTCACCGACCGGGCCCAGGCCATCGCCAAGATCCGGAAGGCCGGCGTCGCCCGGTCGGAGTAGCGAAGCGGGACAAATCGGGACACCGGGTCCCTGTTCGCCGAACCCGGTCCGCACGATCCTTGAGAAAGGACGAAACGCCGTTCACGGGGAGGGTTCATCGATGCTCGTCGACCAGATCCCGGTGCTGCTTCATGCCACCGACACCATCACGCACGCGGGTGTCACCGCCGCGCTGCGCTCACGCCCTGAGATCCGCTTCGCCGAAGACTCCGACGAGCCGGCCGTCGTCCTGGTCATCGTCGAGCGGCTCAACGAGGAGGCGCGGCAGTTGCTGCGCAGCCTCCACTGCGCCGGCCGCGCGGGGATCGTGCTGGTCGCCGGCGAGGTGGACGACTCCGAGTTGCTGGACGTCGTGGGCAACGGCGTCTCCGCGATCATCCGCCGGGGCGACGCCACCCCCGACACCCTGGTGCGACTGGTGAAGGCCGCGGCCGCCGGGGAAGGCGCGCTGCCGCCGGACCTGCTCGGCCGTCTGCTGTCCCGGGTGTCGCGGTTGCAGCGGGACGTGCTGCAACCGAACGGCTGGGATCTGGCCGGGATGTCGCAACGCGAGACCAAGGTGCTGCGGATGATCGCCGACGGGCTCGAGACCAAGGAGATAGCCGACCGGCTGAGCTACTCCGAGCGGACGGTGAAGTCGATCCTGCACGACATCACCAACCGTTTCCAGCTCCGCAACCGCGCTCACGCCGTCGCGTTCGCCTTGCGCGAGGGGCTGATCTGACCCGGCTCATTCGATCCGGCCGGAGAAGGAGACCGACGGAGTGCACCGGGCACCACCTCCCGGGGTCTGGCAGCTGACGGCGAGCACGATCTTCTCCCCGGGGGCGAACCGCCAGGCCTGCAACCAGTGGTGGTCGAGATCGCGGAAGTTCGCGAGGCCGACTTCCAGCAGGACCGTCTTGGTGCCGCCGGCGTCCCGCAACAGCCGCAGGGTTCCGTTGTCGCCACGCGGGTTCTGCAGGATCAGGTCGGTGACGACCAACGTTTTCGCGGCATCCGGGAGGGTGTAGGGGAATTCGGTGAAGCGGTTGACGTTCGAGTCGACGGCCGCGTCCGCCGCCACGCGGAAGTCGGTCGGTGTCCCGGCGGCGTTGCCCGCCGGGTTGGGGACACCGTTCGACGGCCTGGGGGCGAGAGGCGCGCCGTCCACGGGCGGGGTCAGCCCGACGGCCTTCATCGCGTCTTCGGAGTTCTGTTTGGCCTGATCGGCGTCCTTCTTCGCCTCGCCCGCGGCACCACCCGCGTCCTGCGCGGCCTTGATCACCTCCTGGTTCTGTTCCTGAGCGGCTTCACGAGCGGCCGATTTCACCGCGGGCCTCAGCACGGTGAACCACAACGCCACCAAGGCCAGCAACAACACCAGCAACGCGGCCAGCGCCGGCAGCAGCCATTTCGGCAGCAACTGGCGCTGCACCATGGTGCCTTCGGTCTTGAGCGGTTCGGCGTCGTCGGCGATCACGAACACCTGGAAGCGATGCCGGACGGGCTGCCCGCGCAGGAACCGTTTCCGCGGCCTGGCCCGGAGACGGACGAACGCGGCCGTTCCCGGCGCGAGGTCGGCCCGGTTCCGTTCGAGCTCGAAGTCGAGCTCGTCCTCGGGATCGAGCGCGCTCAGCTCGACCGCGACCGGATGGTTCCCGCGGTTGTCGACGGCCACTTCGAAGTCGGCCTTGGAACCGGCCTCCACTTTCGCCGGAACGACTTCGGCGGTCACCTCGGTGAAGGCGCCGAGCCGGAGGGTGCCCTCCTCGACCACCGACCCTGCCGGGTCCTCGCTCGAAAAAACCCTGACCCCGAAAGGAATCACGCCCGCCCGGACGTCGGACGACCGCGGCGGCGCGAACCGGACGACGACCGTGCCCGCCTCCCCCGGCATCAGGTTCACCGTCGCCGGTTCCGCGGTGGCCCAGGCACCCGGGTCGCCGACCACCTCGATCGCGAACTGGTCGACCACCCGCCCGGCATTGCGCACGGTCACCGAGCAGCTGATCTCCTGGCCCGGTTCCGCGACCAGGCCCGCCTCCGACAGCGTCGCCGTTGCTCCCATACCCGGAAGTCTGCGCGTCCGGCGCTCCCACCGGCACCAGCGGACGGGTGTGCGGCGGTGCGCCGGTTGTTGCCCATAGGGGCAGTGCCTTCCTCGGCCTGTCGGCGGGTTCACGACATGCCGGAACCGGTCAGGGAGAAGACCGACCGTGCCGTGTTCGTGGACGGGGCCGGTGGGGGCCGAAGGCTCCCGTCGCCGCGCCTGGTGCGACGAAAGGAGCCTTCAGCCCGGCGGCGGGAAATCGTGACCTACCCGCCCCGAATCCGCCGACGGACACTCAGCCTCGGGTGAGGAACGGGGGTTGCAGGGTGCGGAGCACCACCAGGATCGGCTCCGACCGCGCCTGCCCGAATTTCGGGCCTGCCACCGAGGTCACGTTCACGGTGCGCGGGCCGATCAGGTCGTGGTGGAAGATCAAGAAGCGCGCCTCGAATCTTCCGTCCGCGCCGACCGTGACCAGCCCCGGCGCGGAGATACCCGCCGACCAGGCCAGCCGGACCGTCGCGCCCGGCGGGAAGTCCGTTCCCCGCACCCGGGGGACGAAGCCGAGTGTGCCGACCTTCGGGTCCAGTTCGACCACCGGCTGCCGGACCACCACTCGCGCGTTCGCCGTGTTGTCCCCGGCGTCGCCGTCCGGTCCCGTCGTGCTCACCGTTCCGGACACCTGGCCCTCGAAAGCGGCCTTCGCGGCCAAGGAGATCCGGACCGTCACGGTCTGATCGGGTGCCAGCGTCCCGAGCGCGCAACTTCCGCCACCCGGCGCACATCCTGGTGCGGCCGAGGTCGCGGGGAGTTGCGGGGGCAGCTGGGTCACGAGCCGGACACCCGGCATCGCGGCCTTGGATCCGTTGTGCACCAGATACGTCAGCACCACGTCGTCGCCGCCGGCGAACAGCGGGACCGCCGAGACCGACATCCCGACCGACAGCGAGCCGGGAGTCACCGGCGGCGCCGGCTTCCCACCGACCGTCACGACCGCCGTCACGGAGTTGTCCCGCGGGTCGGCGTCCTGGCCGGTGGCGGTGACCGTGCCGGTCGCCACCTGCGTTCCCGCCGTCAGGCCCGTCGCGCCGAACCGCACCCGTACTTCCTCGCCCGGCACCAGCGTGCCGAACGCGCACACCAGTTCGGGGGTGCAGGTGCCCTTGGTGGGAAGGACCGCGGACGGCCGCAGTCCGGCGGTCAGCCGGACGAACAGACCCACCGCGGGTGACGCGGTGACCCCGCGATTGGTGACGACGAACTCGAACGTGGTGAGCCCCTCGAACGGGATCGCGGCGGGTACGGCGGTCGCGCTCACGGCGAGGTCGGGGATCCGCTGGAACGCGGGTTGCCCGGCCCCGCCGGGGCCCTCGATGAGGATCCGGCCGTCGCCGCCGGTGAACGGCACGACCGCGACCCGTGACGGGGACTCACCCGGGGAATTCGTGTAGGCGACGAGCCCGCCGTCCGGCGACCAGGCCGGATCGTCGACGAATCCCGTGCGCTGCACCAGGATCCGGCCCGGCCCGCCGTCCGCGGGAGCGACACAGACCAGCGTGTTGCCGCTCTGGAACGCCAGTGTGGCCCCGTCCGGCGAGACGTCCGCCGCTCCTTCCGCGCCCGCACCGCAACCCGGCCCGAACAGCGACGAAAGATCACGCTGGTCTCCCGGCACGACGACGTCGGGCGAAGGCTGGGTCAAGGAGACCTGCCACACCTGCTTCCGCCGGCCCTCCCCCGGCGGGACGACGGCCATCACCGCGGTCTCGACGGCCGTGCCGTTCTTCCCGGTGGCCCTGCACGTCACCGTGGTGGCCCCGACCGGGAACAAGCTGCCGGACAAGGGCGTACAGCTCGGACTGAGCCGGCCGCCGTCCACATCCACCGCGCTCACCGGATAGTCGATCACCGTGGGGCCGGTCCCGTTCACCGTCCGGTCGTGCAGCGTGATCAGTGGCAGAGCGGGATCTTTGACGCGCACGGTGACGCTTTCGGTGTAGCCCGGCCGCACGGTGGTCTCCCCGTTCAACCGGAACTCCACGCGGCAGCGCAGGAGTGAACCCGGCACGGCCGTCGGGGACACCGTCGCCGTTTCGGTGAATCGCGCGTTCGTGCCGCCTGGAACACTTTGCGGCCCCGCGGGATCGAACGTCATCGTGAGGCCGGGATCGCAGAAGCTCACCGGCAGGACGCTGACCGGGAGGTCGCCGATACCCGCGATGATCGCCTCCGCGATCTGGCCGGCGTCGGTGCCGGGGGTGAGGACACCGTCGGTCGCCTTGGTGATCGCGGTCGCCTGCCCCCGCGCGTCGAGGCCGCGGTCGGGATCCTCGCTCGACCCGCCCGTGACCGCCGGCACGGCCACCACGCTGATGTCCGCCGCGTTCAGCGCGGCGATCACCGCCGCCCGGACCGGCGAACCCCTGTCCGGCGGGTCTTCGTGGCTCGCCGCGTCTCCGACCAGGACGACGATCCGGCTGCTGCCCGGGCGGAAGGTGATGGCTCCGGTCGCGACCTTCTGCAGGGCCAGCAGCCAGTCTTCCGCGGTGTCTCCGCCGCCGCCAGCCTCGATCCGGGCGAACGCGTCGGACAGCAGCTTGCGCTCGGCTTCGGTGCCCGCCGGGGTCAGCGGTTGCTGCACGAAGAACGACCGCGGGATCGGTTCACCCTCGTCGTCGGCCACGTCGCCGAACGCCGCGACCGCGAACCGGGCTTCCTGCTCCCGGTCGCGCACGCTGTCGATGACCTTGCCGAGGTTCGTCTTGACCTGCTCGATCACCCCGCCCATGGAACCGGTCTGGTCCATCAGCAGGACGACATCCGGCAGCGACCGGATCCGGTCGGTCTGCACCGTCTTCCCGATCCGCGCCGAACCGCCGCGCCCGACCGGGACGTCCACCACCGCGGGGTCCACTCTGGACGGTCCCGGCGGCCCGATCCGGGTGGCGGCCCGGGTGAGCGTGATCTTCGTTCCGTCCGCCGACCACACCGGCTGCGAGTCGTCACCGCGCAGATGCGCCGGGATCGGGATGTCGCCGAGACGACGGCCGTCCGCGACGCGCACGATCCGGACGAAACTGTCCGACCCGTCGCCGATCGACACGGTCCGGGTGAAGGCGATCTTCGTCGCGTCCGGCGACCATGCCGGGTGCCGCTCCCGTTCACCGTCCTCGGCCCCGGTCAGCGGCCGGGGCGCGCCGCCGTCGGCGTTCGCCACGACGATCCGGCTGCTCCGGAACTCACCGGTGCCGAATTCCGTGTAGGCCAGCGAAGTCCCGTCCGGTGAGAAGGCGGGATCGGCTTCGTCCGCGTCCGGCCGGTTCGTGAGGTCGCGGCGATCACCGCCGCGCGCGTCGGCGCTCCAGATGTCGGTGGTGTCCCCACCGCGAAGCTGGGTGAACACCGGCTGCCCTCCGGTGCGGAAGGTCGGTTCGGTCTCGCCGGCCTCGGGCCGCGCGGAGATCACCGAGACCTGACCGCCGGACAGGGCGACCTGTTTGACGTCGCCGAGCGGATCCGGTTGCCGTGTGGTGAAGGCCAGCCGCGCACCGTCCGGCGACCACGCGGGCTCGGACGAGTCACCGGGCTCCGGTACCGCCCGGGTGACCGCGCCACCGGTGTCGGCCATGACCACGACGTCCCCGGCCGGGTCGAACCTGGTGGTGGTGAAAGCGATCCGGGAACCCGTGGGGGCCCAGGCGGGCTGGATGTCGGCGCCGGGGTCAGTGGTCAGGCGAGTCGGGGCGCCGCCGCTCGCCGGCACGGTGTAGAGGTCACCGGCCGGGTCGTCGCCGGTGCCGCTGAACACGAGGCGGCCACCGTCGGGCGACCAGCTCGGCGAATCGTCCGCCGCCGGGCCGGAAGTCACCTGGCGCAGACCCCGGCCGTCGACGCCGATGACGAAGATGTCCTTGCTGCCCGTGCGTTCCGAGACGAACGCGACCGACGAACCGTCGGGCGACAACGCCGGACGCGAGTCGGCGGTCGCGTCGTCGGTCAGGCGTGCGGGAACCTGGGTGCCGTCCCGGAGGTACCAGATCTCGCCGTCGCGCTCGGCTCCGTCGCGGACGGCCCGTTTGCTCACCCACACCAGGCCGCCGTTGCCCGCGGACGCGTCGGAATCGACGCCCGCGGCGCCCGGGGGCAGCGCCGCCACCACGCCCTCGCCTGTCGCCTGGACCAGGCCCGTGGTCGCGGCGCTGACGTATCCGACGCGGTAGGGCGCGGCGGGCGGGGCGGGCTGCTGCGCCGCGGTCGGCGCGAAGACCCCGGTGAGCGCCGCTCCGCCCAGCACCGCGACGCACGCGATCGCCGCCACCGCTCGGTTCGGGCGCATGGTCATCCAGTCCTTCCTCAGTGGTGCCACCGGAAAGTGTCAGGTCCCGAAAGCATCGGCGACTGTCCATAAAGGACCAAAGATCGGCTTTCGGCGTCCGCTTCGATCACTTCGCGCAAGGCAAAGGTGGCGTGTCGCGAAAGCCACTTTCGCAACGTTGAAGGTTGGGAAAGTGGCTTTCGCAACGTCAGCGGTCTCGGCGGCGCGCCCCGGTGACTTGGCGGCGAAGCGCGGCCTGGGTGTCCCTTGTGGACGGTCAAGGCTCGTGACACGACACTCGCCCCCTTCCTCAGCCGGCCTCGAACAACTCGATCTCGGAGATCGCGACGTCCATGCCGTCCAGCGAACGATGCAGCCCGACCACGTGCAGCTCGACGCCGGTCGCGCCCGCGCTGTTCTCGATCGGGACCTCCTGGGCGTCCGGCGTGTCGGCCAGCACCATGTCGTAGGTCTTGCCGGTGGAGAAGACGAGATGCAGGGCCTTCGGCCGGTGCGCGGCCTGGAAGTTCGCGCCGTTGCCGGAATGCACGATCGCCTTCCGCAGATCCACCGGACGGTCGAAGGTGAACACCAGTACGGGTTCGCTCTGGGCGGGCGCCGCCCAGAAGGTGTTCGTGGCGTTGTCGCCCGCCAGGTTCCCCGGATGGCCGGGAGACTGCGCGCTCGCGGTCACCTTGCTCGGGCGTACCGGATTCAGTTTCGTTTCGAAGATTCCCGTCGTCTGATTCCACAGGCCGACCGCGGCGGTGTTGATCGCGCCCCGGAAAGGCTGGTAGAGCGCGTAGATCAGCGCCGAGAGCAGCAGCATCACCGCGACCACCCGGCGGACGGCCTTGCCGACGCGGCGTCGCGCGGCACCGGCGCGGCCGGCGCGGCGGCGGACACCGTCCTTGCCCGGCCGCTCCCCCGCCTTGTGTTCCTTGGCGCGGCGACCGAACAACCGTCGCCACCACGAGGTCTTCACGACCTCCGATTCGGCCAGGGACGCGCCACAACGGCCGCAGAAATTGCGGGTGGGCACGTTGCCCTTGCCGCATCTGCCGCAGATCAGGTCGCCGGGGTGGAGCGTCTGGTCTTCGACCGTCCGCTGCTGCGGCTGCCGGACCGGCGCGAGCGGCTCGGCGGGTTGCACGGCCTGGTACTGGGCGACCGGCCGGCGCGCCGCGACGGGTTCCTCGTCGTCCCATTTCAGGTACCGCCCGCATTCCCCGCAGAACTCGACGTCGGCGGGCCCCTGATGCCCGCACTCCCGGTAAATCACCATCGCTACCCCTCCACCACTTCCACCGTGACGCGCACATGTGCGGGCACCGAGTCCACGACCGTCGCCGTCAGCCGTCGTTCGTCGATCCGGTTCCGCTCGGGCACCCGCACGCGCACGTGGACCCACGGTGCTCCCGGATCCGGGAGCGGCGCCCCGGGCTCCGGCGACGCCACGACACCGCCGCTGTCGGTCACCTCGACAGCGCCACCCGTCAGCAGCCGCACGTGCTCGGCGAGCCCGCGCTGCGTACCGCGCCACCGATGCAGCTCGACCGACCGGAGCACGAGTTCGCGCAACCGGGCCGGGCTCCACCCCTCGTCGACGCGCAACGCCACCCAATGCGCCAGCCAGCCGACGAAGTCCTCCGGCGCCAATTCCGGGTCGAGGTAACCCGGGAAGTTGTCCAACGTGGCGAAGACCGGTGCGAGCACTTCGTCGAGCGCACCGGTGAAGCCCTGGACGAACCGGTCCTCGGCGTAGACCGAGGGCAGTTGCTCGCCGATCGGATGCGGGCTCGGCAGCCCGGGCACGGCCGTTCTCATCCGTCACTCTCCCGGACCCGGACCTGGTGCCCGAACGAGAACGCGAGCGCGTGCGGCGGCAGGTCGAGCCGGTCGACCTGCTCGCCGCGTTCCCGCGTGATCGGATTGGCCGAGAACAGGCGGACGTCCTCGACCATCTCGACCCCGGGAAGCCGTTGCAGCACCGCGAAGACCTCGCCGGACTGCACCGGCCGCCCGAACGGCCAGCCATCGCCGTCCGGCCCGCCGGTGAGCGGGTTGAAGTAGTCGTAGAGCGCCTGCGTCGCGCGCGGGCCGAGGGCGCCGGGGCTGGTCCGGCGGCGCGCCTTCAACCGGGCGACGACCGTCACCCCGTGGTAGAACGGCGCTTCCACGGACACGAGCGCGCCGACACAACGGCGTTCGTCCAGATACCGCTCGATCCGCGTGCGCATCCCGGGTTCGAGCATCAGCGTCGCGAAGTTCAGCTCGCCGGTGTCGGGAACCGCGGGCACGACGAGGACGCGGATCGCGCCGGTCTCGCGGCCGTCGGGGCCGTGCGCGGGTACACACCGCACCCTCGCCGCCTCGGGCGCCGCTTCGCGCGCGAGCTGTTCGTAGTCCTCGGCGGTGACGGCGCGGTCGCGGGTGCGCAGCAGCAGGGGACCGCGGACCGCCGCGTCCCGTACCGACTCGCCGTCCACCCCGCCGGTCGCCGGGCGGCGGTTCTCCACGGTGCTGACGAACGGGATCGGATCCCGTTGCACCTCGAGTACTTCGCGGGCGACGTTCCCCCGCCGCCCGCCACCGGCCCGGTACGCGGGCACGCGGATCGCGGCGGCCTTGGCCGGAACGGCACCGTAGTACCTCAGGCCGCCCTCGGGCTGGCGCACGGCCGGGCCGAACGCGATCTCACCGTTCACCCGGTCGAACTGGACGTGCCGGTCGTCCGGCCCCGACTCGGCGAACGAGGACACCTCGGTCCACACCTGCCAGCCGTCGGGACCGGACACCTCCACGATCAGCTCGTCCCCGCCGGCCACCACCGGGCGTCTGCCGAGCGGAAACCGCTGGCCGGGCAGACCGTCCGAGGTGCCCACGATCTCGCCGCGCACGACCTCGGCGTGCACCGCGCCGACCGTGCCGCCGATGGTCGACGCCTCGACCGAACGCAGCCGCGGTGGCCGCTGGAAGAACGGCTGATGCTGCTTCGGTTCCGTCAAGCGGCATCGGATCCAGCCCGCGTGCCTGCCGGCGAGCACCGACACCGCGTGTGTCGGCGGCACGTGCAGGACGACGTCGCCGGGCCGGTTGAACGCGCCGGTGCTGTCCCGGTCGATCTCACCGGCCGCCCAGCCGTGCCCGTCCCATGCCTCCCACACCCACGGCGGGTCGTGCGGGTCGACGCCCTGTCCCTCGACCTCGCAGTCGATCCGCAGCAGCACCGCGCAGCCGGGCACGGCGTCCGAAAGTCCGAAGTAGACGGAATCGCCGGGCGCGGGACTTTCGGCGAAACACGCGGGTTCGCCGCCGACCAGCAGCTCGTCGGTGCGGTCGACCGGTGGCGCACCGGTGCCGGACCCGCCGATCGCCAGGCCCGTGAGCGAACACGGCACGATCGTCAGCGTCCGCTCCACGGTGAACACGACCGGGTCCTCGACCTCGTCGCGCACGCTCGCGACCTGGTTCCCCGCGGGCACGACCACCGGGACGTCCCGCGCCGCCGACAGCCAGAACGTCACGTCGGCGCGCGCGGCGGCCGGTGGGAACAACCGCACGCCGATGAGGTCGAGGAACCGCAGGTAGTGCAGGTCCGGCACCCGGTTGAGCCGGTAGAGCACCTGGTCGACCATCTGCGCGAACGTCTCGATCAGCGTCACGCCGGGGTCGGAGACGTTGTGGTCCGTCCATTCCGGACAGTTGCGCTGGACGAGGTACTTGGCCTCGTCCACCAGGTCCTGGAACCGGCGGTCGTCGAGATTGGGCAGGGGCAGCGACATCACACACCGTCCTGAATGGACTCGTGCGGCGGGATCACGTAGAACGGGAAGACCAGGTTGCGCGGGTCGTTGGTGCCGCGCAGCTGGTACTTGATGTCGATCAGCAGCGTGCCGCGCTCGGCCTCGGAGAACCCGACCACGACGTCGGTGAGCGTGATCCGCGGCTCCCACCGTTCCAGCGCGGTGCGCACCTCGTAGGCGATCTGCCCGGCGGTGGCCGAATCGGCGGGCGCGAACACCAGATCGTGCACCGCGCAGCCGAACTCCGGGCGCATCGGCCGTTCACCGGGAGCGGTGGCCAAGATCAGCCGGATACTCTCGACGACCTCGCGTTCTCCGCTGACCAAGGCGATCGAACCCGTCGCGTCGGTGCGCACCGGGAACGCCAGCCCCCTGCCGAGGAAATCCACGTCAGCCTCCGATCAGGACGGTCGGACAACCCAAAACGATCGGCGCGCCGCAGGCGGCCAGATCGCCCATGCGCGCCGCGGGCAGGCCGCCGATCAGCACCGTCGGGCAGCCCGGTGGCACGATCGGTGTCGGCGGATGCACCGCGGGCGGCGGGAACGAGCAGGTGTGCGGCGTGCCGACGGTGGCGGCGGGCATCCCGCCGATGAGCACGGTCGGCACACCGGGCCCGGCGATGACGCCCGGATGCCCGGTCGGGTCGCCGACCCTCGCGGCTGGTGGCATGCCCACTCCCCTCAGTCGCTCAAGACCCGGCGGGTCTCGGTTGCCGGTCTGCCTGGTGCGCGAAGTCGCCGGCGTGTCGCATACATCTCGGCTCCGCCCTCCCCTCAGTTGATCTTGACCACGCCGCCGCGCACGGTCACCATGCCGCTCGCGGTCAGCTCCGCCTGGCCCTGTCCCTTGACCGAAACCGTCGCGCCTTCGACCTGCACACCCGCCTTACCCGACAGCTTCAGGCCGCTGCCCGCCTCGACGGTCGCTTCGGTCATCGACTTCACGGAAACCTTCTGGCCCTTGAGCTCCAGCGGACCGCTGCCCGCGTCGATGCTCACC
Source organism: Amycolatopsis sp. NPDC000009 (assembly GCF_055563465.1). Taxonomy (NCBI): domain Bacteria; kingdom Bacillati; phylum Actinomycetota; class Actinomycetes; order Pseudonocardiales; family Pseudonocardiaceae; genus Amycolatopsis; species Amycolatopsis sp. NPDC000009. Next base: position 94,271 of record NZ_JBVHDI010000013.1, on the reverse strand, counting down.
CCGTTGCGCGCCTTCACCGTGACGCCCTTGCCGCTGGTCACTTCGATCATCTGGTTCTTCTGGTCGAGCTTGACCACCAGCTTCCCGTCCCCGGAGGCGACGACGATGCCGTCCTGCTCGGCGAATTCGAGCTTGTGGCCCTTGCGGGAGACGAAGCCCCGTACGGCGATCTCGCCGCTGTTGCCGTCGATCGGCGACGCGGTGAACTTCGGGACCGCGTCTACGCCGTTATACAACCCGCCGAGAACATACGGCGCGTCGAAGTCGCCTTGCTCGAAGCCGACGAGCACTTCGTCGCCGACCTCGGACATGACCATCGCGCCCCGCCCGTTCCCGGCGCCGGGCTGCACCGTGCGCGCCCAGTTGCTGGTGAAGTTCTGATCCAGCCAGGGAAAGGTCAGCTTGACCCGGCCGAGCCCGGCAGGATCCCGCGCGTCGCTGACCACGGCAGGCACCACTCCGGGCCACGCGGATGCCCCGTGACCACCGGAGACCAGCCCGTAGAGGGACCGTTCCTGCCTGCCGGAGACGGCGAACTCGGTGGTGTAGCCGACTTCCGCGTTGAACAGGTGCCGGGTACTGGTGAGCGTGTACTTGCCGGCGAACGGTTTGCCGACGCCGGTCAGCGTCACCGCCGCGCCCGCCCGGAGCTTCGGGTTGCCCTTGGCCACCCCGTCGAGTTCGGTGCAGGCGCTGCCGAGCCGTTCGGACAGCGCGACCGCCGCGGCTTTGGCCTCGGCCTGGGTCCGCCGCGGCTTATCCGCCGAGACGTACTTGGGGCTGGCGAACTTGTTCGCGAGCGCGACCGGGTCGACACCCTCGACCTCGGTTCCCGCGTTCTTCGGCTTTTCGGCGGCCACCAGGGGCTTCTTCCGCTCGATGTCCCAGCCACGGGCCTCGACCTCGGGCACCTGCTCGGCCGCGGTGACACTGGCGCGCAGGCTGACCAGCGTCCGATGTGCTTCGAGCACCAGCGGGTCGGTGTTGGCCTTGGCGGTGACGGCCGGTGCGGCCGAAGGCTTCTCGGCGAGGCTGAAGTCCAGCGCGCCGTCGCGCACCGCGATCTGGGCGCCGACCGAATCGGCCAGCCGGGACAGGAACTCCCAGTCGCTGACGTTGTCCTGGCTGAACTGCGTGTTCGGGCGGCCGCCGACCCCACGGACCGCATCGATCGTGCCGACCTTCAGCCCGGCCCGCTGGGTCACCTTCCTGACGACGTCGGCGAGGCTCATCCCCGGGTAGACCGCGACCCGGCGGCCGCGGAACAGCCGGTGCGCGTGGTCGTAGCCGCGGACCTCGGTGAAGGTGCCGATCCGGTCGAGGTCGATCGCGACCGCGGTGACCTCGCCGGAAAGCAGCTCCTGCGGCCCTTCGGGATCGGAGGTCTGCACCTTCAGCTTGACGGGCGCGCCGACCGTGAACTTCCCCTTGTCCAGCACCACGTGCCCGGAGTCGCGGAAGCGCAGGACGAACATGTCCGGCAGGTTCCGGCTGTCGTCGACATAGGCGTACGAGAGCAGCGTCTTCACGTCGTCGGGCAGCGGACCGCCGCCGACCTCGACGATGAGGTTGTTCGCGAAGCTCTCGTTAGCCATCGAGTTCCTCCAGTGCCGGCACGAGCAACCGGGTTCCGGGCCGCAGCCGCATCGGGTCGTCGATGTCGTTGGCGTCGGCGATCTCGCGCCACTTCCCCGCGTCGCCATAGGCACGGAACGCCACCGCCTGCAGGGAATCGCCGGCGACGAACACGTGCGTGTCCCGTGCCGCCAGCGCGCCCGAGGTCGGGTTCTGGCCGCTCAGCTCGCCCGCGATCTCCTCCAGGTTCACCGTGCACACCGCGCGCACCGGGGTCCCCGACGGGGTGAACAGCGTGTACTTCGCGGTGACGTTGGCGACGTAGGCGGGGAAGCCGGTCATGCCGCCCCATTTGAAGATCACCCACGGCGGCGAACCCTTGCCGTGCTGGCGGCTTTCCTCGGTGGCGACACAGCAGGTGAAGAGCTGCTCGACCTTCTTGACGACGGCGTCGTCCATCTTGTCCGTGGCGTCGAGGAACATCTCCAGCGCGAGCTTGCACGGGTCCGAGCCCTTGAACTCGGGCGGGCCGCTCTTCTTCGCGTTGCGTTGCGGGTCACGGCCCCATTTGGCGTTCTTGGTGAGCGAGAGTTCCTTGGGGTTGAACTGGAACTTGATCTCGAACAGTTTGGCGCCGGGCTGCCCGGTGCCGCCGGACTGCGGGGGTTTCCGGACCTCCAGCAGCGCGCGCTGGAGGTTGTTCGGCGCCGGTTCGCCGGAGCCGTACGCCGCGGGCGGCTGGGATCCGGCGGAGGTGAACGTGACGGGCGAGGACATGGCTAGCCCTTCTTCGCCGGGCTGAGGAAGCCGTGGTGGGCCAGTTCGAGGGTCTCGGTGGCGACCTTCGGCGAGTCGGGCGAGAGCTGCGGCCCGCTCCAGCGCACGGGAACGACACCCTCCAGCGACCAGCTGGCGATCACGGTGCCTTCGAGGGTGCGTGCTTCGATGGTCGCGGTCTTGCGCTCGATGCCGCCCGCCATACCGGCGAACCACTTCGTGATCTGCGAGCTGGCTTCGGTGATCGGCCGGGAGAGTTTGATGTTGGAGTACTTGATCCGCGTCGGGAGCTGCCAGACCATCCCGTTGTTGCCGCCCTCTTCCCGCTGCTCCATGACGAACTCGCAGCCCAGCCCGTCGCAACTGCTGAATGCGCCGAGGTTGCCGAGGTTCTTGTCGTCGAGCTTGACGACGTAACAGACGGCGACGGCTTCTTCCGCGTTCGGCATCGGTTTCTCCTTCAGTGCGGGCGATCGGTGAGCGCGCCGCGGCGCTCACGGTCGAGGCGGAGTTCGGTCTTGAGCCGCCGGAGCAGCGGGTCGAACAGCTTCTTGACGAGTTCCTCGGTCTCCGGCTGCGCCGCCGTCGCGGTCGCCGGCGCCGTGGGCACCGATGCCGCGGGCGGCGGCGCGACGGGCTCCGGCGGTGGAGCTTCCGGCTCGCGCTGGACGACCGGGGCCGCCTCGGATTGCCGCGACACGACGACGGGTGGCAGGTTGAGTACCAGGCCGTTCTCGCTCGGGACAGCGCGTGGCGCGGTCCGCGGAACGTCCATTGTGGACCGCGAGCCGTTCGCTGCTTCGGCGGTCCTCGCCACCGGCAACGGCCCGGTTCGCTCACTCGGCTCGACGTTCTCCGCGGTTCTCGCCACTGGAAGCACCGCCGTCGGCTGAGGGGACGCTCCTACGTCATTCCGTTGAACGACCGGCGACAACGCGATCCTCTTGGCGGTAAGCGTCTCCGCGATCAGCGGGCTCGGCTCGTGGGCGCGCTGGACGGCCCGTGGTGTCGAAGCGTCCGCGACACGGGCGGACGGCAGCGGGTTCGTGAGCGGCGGAGCCTCGATCACCCGGGACACGGACAGTTCCGGTAGCGGGTTGGCAGCACTGCCCTCGCTCGTCAAGCGGGACACGGGCAATTCCGGCAGCGGGGAGGCAGCGCTCTGCCCGCTCATCAAGGCGGTGAGGGTCGGCCGGGTCGCCGACGGCTGAGCCACCACCGCCGGTGCGGGCGATGCAGTGGCCACGCCGTCGACGACTCGTGCCACCGGCAGCGGCGATGTGGGGATCGCCGATGCCGGTGGCGCGCTCACCGAGCCGCCCGGGGTGCCGGGCGGTTCTGGAATTTCTGTTGTCCCGGACCGGATCCGCGGTGGTTCGAGCGGGTGGGAGTCGGTGCGGGGTGAAGATCGCGACGAGGTGACCATCGGCAGGCTCGGCGGTGGTTCGACTGCCCGGGAGACCAAGATCGGCGCCTCCGCGGGCTCCCGTGGTGACTCGCCTCGCAGGCGCTGCACCGGTCTCTGAACCGAAGCCACGGACCGCGGTGCGTCCTGGCGGTTCGGCGACGGAAGACCCCGAACCGGCTCAACGACCGAACGCTGAACCGCCACCGACGCAGAGACCTCCCCGTGGACCGGCGACGGAAGACCCCGAACCGGTTCAACGACCGAACGCTGGACCGCCACCGGCGTGGAGGTCCGCAACACCGGCGACGGCGTCTCCACGGACGTGGCCGGAGGAATCCGCTCCTCCCCCGCCACCATCCGGGCCACCGGCCGCGGAACCTCGTCCGCCACCGGCGCCGAGGCGGCCGTCGCCGTGGGCAGCACCGAAGTCTCGACGGCGCCCGCCAACGGAGCGTCCACCTCGGCTTCGACGACGGGTCCAGCCGCGTCGGGCACTTCGACGACCGGTGGAACCAGCACCTCGGCCTGGTCCGAGTCCGGCAGGATCGGTGCGCCGAGCCCCAGCCGCCGTGGGGCCGCCTCGATCTGTCCGGTCCGCTGGACGACCGGTAGCGCGGGCCGCGACGGCTCGACCGGGCGCGGGGTCACCGCCTCCGAGGCCGGTGGTCCGGCGGGAAGCGGGTCCGCGGCCCCGACCGGCACGGTCTCGAAGAACTCGGCACCAACCGGGTCTGGCTCCGGCACGATCGCGCCATGGTCGCCCTCGGGCGGTTCAGGGGACAGCGGAATGGGTTCGACCGGAGGCTCCGGCGTAGGCGACGGAGCGCTCGGGGTTTCCGACCGGATCGCCTGGATCGTCCTCACCGGCGCCGAGACCGCCGACGGGCCGGCGGCGGTCAGCGGCATCGACGGCCGATCGGTTTCCCGCGGCGCGGCCGCGACGGCTGGTAGCACGAACGTGGCCGTCGGCTCGAAAGACCGCCCCGGCTCCTCGATCGCTGCCGGCGGCTCGGCTTCCGGTTCGGGGGCGAGGCTTTCGACCACGGGCGGGTCCGGCTCGGCAGCGCGCTGCACCGACATTCCCCAAAGACGCGACAGCACACCACGTTTGCGCACAGACCGCTGCACCACGGGCATGTCCGGCGCTGGCATCGGCGCCCGCGCGAGACCATCGATGACCCCCGAGGGCTCCGCCGGGCCGACCCGATGGCCCAGCGGCTCAAGGTAGGCCGGGCTCCGCCAGGACGTCAGCGTGGAGCTGAATCGCTGCACCGGATTGATCAGCGGATGCTCCGCGACGGCGCGCTGGATCGGCGGCAGGCTTCGCCATTCGGCACGGGTCACCGGCAACGTGGCCGGTGCCGGCGATTCCGGAGGCGGGTCCGGCTGCTTCCTGCGCCACATCCACATCGCGGCGTCACCGTCCCTCGCTCATCCGAGTGTTGATCCGGGCGATCTCGGCGACGTAGGTCAACCGGTCGTGGTGTTCGAGGTCGAGGATGTCGTCGAGCGACCAGTGCAGGTGGTAGGCGACGTACGCGACTTCCTCGTGCAGCCGTCCGGCCGCGTACGTCACGATTCCCCCAGGCGGCCACCGGCGACGTCGACGACGAACTCGTGGCCGCACTCCGGGCAGGCGACACCCGCCCGGGTATGGCCTTCGCTGTTGATCCGCCGGTACATGTCCTGCAGGAACGCCAGATCCGAGGCGAACAGGTTCTCGATGATCCCGGCGTGCACATCGGTGACGTCGCCGATCCGGGTGATCACCCTGGCCAGCAGCACCACCGTGAGGAAGGCCGAGTTCTCGCGAACCCGGTCGTCCCGGAGCGGGACGAGCTCGTCCCTCGCGGTCGCCAGCCGCATCACCCCGGAGTGGTGCACGTTTCCCGCGTCGTCGACGTAGCCGCGCGGGAGTTCGAACGCGAACTCGGTCCGCAGCCTGGGCCGGGCCTGCGCGTCCGGCACGACGGGCGCTTCTTCGGCCGGCGCCGACGCCATCACCCTGCGCATGGGCTCACTCGACTTCCATCTGCTCGTAGGTGACCACGAGCTTCTCGGTGAGCACACTGGTGTCGCCCGCCTTCAGCGCACCGATCTCCAGGCTCTTCGGCCACGCGTTGGTGAGCTTGTAGCGTTTGAGCGGGGTGCCTTCGTAGTCGTAGACGATGATCGCGCCGCCCTTACGAGCGGCACCCATTTTGCCGAAGTGCGCGTCCTTGACCCACTTCTCGAAGCTGCTGTCGTCGGTCAGACCGCGGGTCAGCGTCACCTCGCCCGCCTTCGGGCGGCCGGGGAGCTTCTTGATGACGTACTTGCCGTCCACGGTGTTCTGCTTGAGCTCGATGACGTCCTGCTCCATCTTCAGTCCGGAGACCTCGGAGATCTGCTTGATCTGAACGCCGTCGATCTCGAGCCCGAACGAGCAGCCGACGGCCTTGTCAAGATCGGGAAGTGCCATTTCGGAGCCCTTTCACTATTCGTTGACCAGGCTGGTGCCGCCGGACATCTGGGCCAGCCGGAAGATCACGAACTCCGCCGGTTTCACCGGCGCGATGCCCACTTCGCAGATCACCTGGCCGAGGTCGATCCCCTCGGCCGGGTTGGTCTCCCGGTCACACTTCACGTAGAAGGCCTCGTCGGGAGTGAGGCCGAACAACGCACCCTTGCGCCACTCCATCACCAGGAATGCGCTGATCGTGCGCCGGATGCGGGCCCACAGCGCGTCGTCGTTCGGCTCGAACACGACCCACTGGGTGCCGTTGAGGATCGACTCCTCGAGGTAGTTGAACAGCCGCCGCACATTCAGGTAGCGCCACGCCGGGTCACTCGACAGCGTCCGCGCTCCCCAGATCCGGATCCCCTTGCCCGCGAACGAACGCACGCAGTTCACGCCGATCGGGTTGAGCAGCTCCTGCTCCGCCTTGGTCAGATGGGTCTCGAGCGCCAGCACGCCGCGGACGACCTCGTTCGCCGGTGCCTTGTGGACACCGCGAGTCGCATCGGTGCGCGCCCACACACCCGCCATGTATCCGCTCGGCGGCACGTAGGTGTTGGTCCCGCTGGCGGCGTCGAGCACCTGCACCCAGGGGTAGTACAGCGCCGCGTACTTCGAGTCGTACCCGGCCTGGTCCATGCGCCAGGAGCGGATCTCCTGCGGGTTGAGCCCGGGCGGCGGGTCGACGATCGCCATCCGGTCGCCCATCAGCTCGCAGTGCGCGATCATCGCCAGCTGGACGGCCTTGACGCCGTCGAGGTCGATCAGGTCGCGCTGGTGAGCGGCCATCAGATCCGGCACCGCGACCATGGTGATCTCGTCGATCGCCTCCAGGCCACCGAAACCGGTGCGGTCGGCGACGTCGCCGACATAGTCGTCCGCCGCAATGCGACGCGGGACGGGCGGTGGCTGCGGCGGCTCGGTGAGCACGGCGGTGCCCCGGTCCGGTTTCGCCACCGCGCCACCGGTCGCGAGCTCTTCGATGGTGATGAAGCTGGACTTCTCGCGCACCAGCGTGACGACGTTCTCCTTGGTGCGCTTGGTGGTCACGTTGTGGGTCTCGACGACCTTGCCGTCCTTCTTGACGAGCACGGTGAACCGGTCGTCGCCGGGGTTCTCCCCGGTCGGTTCGGTGACTTCGACGGTGAGCTCTCCGGCCTGTCCGCCACTCGTGAGTTCTTTCGCGACGAAACGGTAGCCACCGAGCACGGCCTGACGTGTCGCCGCCTTCGGTGCCGCACCGTTTTCCTGGCCCCGCGGGCCGCCGATCCGGACGATGTAGCAGTTGGCACCGCCGTTGAGGAAATAGCCGTAAACCGACTGGGCCAGATAGCAGCCTTCGACGAAGTCACCGAAGGTCTGGGTGAACTGGGTCCAGTTGGACACCAGGGTGGGCGTGTTGAAAGGGCCGTCCGCCGCGAAACCGACGAAGGCGGCGACGGCGGTGCCCACACCCTCGATCGGCCGGGCGCCCGCCTCGATCTCCTCGACGTACACACCCGGGGTGAGATAGGTGGGCATGCGGGCCTCCCTTTCGACGCACTCTCTGTCCCGGCGATGCTCCTGTGCGGGCGTTCGCCGCGAAACGACCAAGCGGATAGGTCGGCGGGAACCAATTCCTGCCCGAAAAGGCAGCTGCCCGTTCGGGCAGCGGGGCCCGCCCTTCCGGCTGTTGGCAATCGGCCCGGCGAAGCCGAAAGTGAAGACATGCCGGCGGGCCGGGACAAGGTGGTACAGGCCCCGGCCGCGCAACCCGCGCGGCCGGTCAAGCCCGCGCGCCGTGCCACCCCGCCGGCACTGCTGCGGCTCCAGGCCGCCGCGGGCAACGCGGCGGTGACGCGTCTCGTCGGTTTGCAGCGCAGCAGCTGCCCCGCTCCCCCGGTCGCGCCCACCGGCGTGACGCCCGCGTCGGACCCGAAGTTCGGGTCGCTCGAGAAGGACGTCAGCGGGCAGGCCAAGGCGGCCAAAGCGCATCCGCCCGCCGCCTCGGAGGTCAAGAAGGCGCAGGACGCCGCGGTCGCGCCCGCCGACGACAAGGAAGCGCAGGCCAAGGCGGCGCAGGCGGACAAGATGGCCGCCGCCAAGCCGGCCGGGTTCGACAAGGCCGCCTTCGTCGCGGCGGTCAACGCCGCCGTGGCCAAGCAAGCGCCGAAGAATCTCGACGAAGCCGACAAGTTCGCCTCCTCCGGCAAAGCGGACCAGATCAAGTCCGAGGTGATGGGCAAGGTCACCAGCGGAAAAGACGCTTCCGCCAAGGACGTCACCGACCGCACGAAAGAAGCGCCGGATACCGGCGGTGCCACGGAGAAACCGGTGAAGCCGCTACCGGAATCCCCACCGCCGCCCGTGCTGTCGCCGCCGGACCCCCGCAAGGCCACCCCGGACAAGGCCCCGCCCGGTCAGACCGATCTGCGCGCCGATCAGTGCGAAACCCACGGCAAGATGGCCGAAGCCGGAGTCACCGACGAGCAGCTCGCGCAGTCCAACGAACCCGAGTTCACCGGCGCGCTCGCCGCGAAACGAGAAGGCGAACAGCACACGGCGGCGGCACCCGCGGCGGTTCGCGAGTCGGAAGCGGGCACGCTGGCCGCCGTCACCGGCGCGGCGCAGGCGTCCGGACAGGCCGCGATGGCGGGTATGACCGGCGCACGGTCGTCCGCCGGGCAACGCGGGCAGGCGGCGAAGGCGGCCACGAAATCCAAGGACGAACAGGACCGGGCCCGGATCACCGCGGAGATCAAGGCGATCTTCGACGAGACCAAGACGAAGGTCGAGGGGGTCATCGGCGCGCTCGACGACCAGGTGGCCAAACGGTTCGAGACCGGCGAAGCGGCAGCTAAGGCCGCGTTCACCGCCGACCACCAGGCGCGGATGAAGAAGTACAAGGACGAACGCTACGACGGTGTCACCGGCGCGGCCCGCTGGACCTACGACCTGTTCGCCGGCCTGCCCGCCGAGGCGAACAACCTCTTCCTCGAAGCCAAGAAGGTCTACGAGTCGAAGATGCAGGGCGTCATCGGGGAGATCGCCGATTTCGTCGGCCAGCAGCTGACGGAAGCGAAAAGGCTGATCGCCGAGGGGCGCGAGCGCGTGCGGCAGAAGGTCGACTCGCAGTCCCCTGCCCTGCGCAAGATCGCGGGCGAGGCGGCCAAGGAGTTCGGCGGCCAGTTCGACGAACTCGAGAACTCCGTCGACGAGAAACAGCAGTCGCTGGTCGACGATCTGGCACAGAAGTACAGCGAAGCCCGCAACGCCGTCGACGAAGAGATCAAGGCGCTGCAGGCGGAGAACAAAGGCCTGTGGGACAAGGCGAAGGAGGCGGTCGGCGGCGCGATCGACACGATCCTCAAGCTGAAGGACATGCTGCTGGGCGTCCTGTCGCGGGCGGCGAACGCGGTCGGCCTGATCATCGCGAAACCCATCGAGTTCCTCGGCAACCTGGTCAACGCGGTCAAGACCGGCGTCATGAACTTCGGCGCGAACATCGTGCAGCATCTCAAGGACGGGCTGAAGGCCTGGTTGCTCGGGAACCTGGCGAGCGCGGGTATCGAGATCCCGGAAACCCTGGACGCCAAGGGCATCCTGAAGATGATCATGTCGCTCCTGGGGCTCACCTGGGCGAGCGTCCGGGCACGGATCCTCCGCTTCATCCCGGAACCCGTGCTCGCCAAGCTGGAGCAGACCTTCGAGGTGGTCAAGATCCTGATCACCGAAGGCGTGCCGGGGCTCTGGCGCTGGGTGGTCGAGAAACTGGGCGACCTCAAGGAGCTGGTGCTGGGCCAGATCAAGGAATTCGTGATCGAGAAGATCGTCAAGGCGGGAATCACCTGGATCATCTCGATGCTCAACCCGGCGGCCGCGTTCATCAAGGCCTGCAAGGCGATCTACGACATCGTCATGTTCTTCGTCGACAAGGCCGCCCAGATCAAGGAGTTCGTCTCGTCGGTGCTGGACTCGGTCGAGTCGATCGCCCGTGGCGGGGCCGGCGCAGTGGCCGGGCTGATCGAGCGCACGCTGGCGAAGGCGCTGCCGATGGTGCTCGGGTTCCTGGCGAGCCTGCTCGGACTGGGCGGGATCTCGGAGAAGATCAAGTCGATCCTGGAGAAGGTCCAAGCCCCGGTCGGCAAGGCGATCGACACGGTGGTCGGCACGATCGTCAAGGCAGGAAAGAAGATCTGGTCGAAGCTGAAGGGCAAGGGAGCCAAGGTCATCGAAGGCGCGAAGTCCCTCAAAGACGCGCTGTTCGCCAAACTCAAGAAGAAGACCGCGGTCACCATGAAGGGCAACAGTCACTCCCTCTACATGGAAGTCCGTGGCGGCCGCCCGGTCCTGATGATGGCGAGCGATGCCGACCCGCTGGTGGACAAGATCGACCGAGCGCTCGAGCACGACATGATCAAGAGCAGGCCTGCCGTGGGGACCCAGCTGTCACAAATGCGCGGCATCGTTGTCGGGCACGAGACGAAACTGAAGGACGCCCTCGCCACGAACGCCCGGGAGGAAATCCAGAACGCCGAGGCCGCGATCTGGCAGGAGCGGCTCCTCATCGCCTCCACTCTGCAGGCGATCGGTCACGAGATCGACCTGGACATGCTCAAAGAGTCCACCTACGTGCTGGGCGGCGAGGTCCGCTCCGAGTTCCGCACCGACGGCAAGTTCCGCCCCACGTTCTACGGAGGCTTCAACGGTCCCGCCAAACTCAAACGCCAGTCGGAACTCAGTCGCCTGATGAGCCAGAAGCTGCGGGAAGCGGCTCGCTGGCAGCACGACCCGGTGTACAATATGGGTACCTCGTACATCTGCCCCGGCAAGGACTACAAGTCGCCACACCTTGTTCCGGGAATAGGAAATTCCGCGATAAACCTCGATCACAAGGAACCTTCCGTGATCAAGCACTGGAACGCCACCGGACGCAGATCCGATCAGGATGTCCGCACGACGTTCTTCAACGACCTGGAAAACCTTCACGGCATGTGCGGAACCTGCAACAAATCCAATGGTGCCGCGGAAAGCGGAACGGGCATCTGGGCCATTCAGCCTGGTTTCAAGGGGCCGGACGGCACCTGAGCGCCGGCTCGTGAGTGGCAATGATCGTTCTAACCGTCATTACCACTCACGACTATCTAAGCCTCTTCCTCGGCCTCTTCCTCGCGCTGCACGTACGTCTGCGCCATCTTCTCCTCTTCGCCTTCCTCGGCCTCAGGAGCTTCTTCGCGCTGGACGTGCGCCTCGCCGTCGTCCTCGCACCGCTGGACGGCAGGTGAAGGTGCAGGAGCCGACATCAGCCGGTCGGCATTGGCGACGGCTTCGCGCTCGAACCGATCCGAGGGATCCGAGACCTTCACCCCGCCGCCGGTGTCCGTCCCGTCCACCGGCCCGCTCCGCTGCTGGACGACATGCGTCAGCTCGTGCGCCAGCATGTGCTTGCCCGCGTCCGACCCCGGGTCGTACTTGTCCCGCTGGAACACGATATTCGAACCGACCGTGTAGGCCTGGGCGTTGACGGACTTCGCCGAGTCGTGCGCCGCGCCGTCGGTGTGCACCCGGACGTCGCCGAAGTCGTGCCCGAAGCGGCCTTCCATATCCGCCCGGGTCTCGGTGTCCAGGGGCGAACCGCCACCGGAGCCGACGACGTCGTGCACCGGCGAACGTTCTTCTTCGACCAAGGTGCTCACGCCGGCGTTTCCCACCGCGCGCTGCAGATCCAGCATGCCCGCCGGACCGAGGACGTCAGGGCGCCCGGCCGCGGCGGCGCGGCCCAGCAGGCCGCCCTCGTCCCGCTCCAGCCGGTCGCCTTTCGGCCGCAAGCTCGCTTCGAAGTCGTCGTCGTGACTGTGCCCGCGCATGGTCCGCTCCCTCGGGTCGCTACGCCGCCTGTCCAGCTTGCGCCGTCGCGGCGCCGCGCACCAGGCTGCCCCGCACGGCCGAAAGGGCGGTATCGGCCGCCCGAACGGGCAGGTCAGCCTTCGGTCACCAGCGCCAGATACGGGCCGAACTCGCGGTCCAGGCAAAGTCTGCCCAGCTTGCGGTACTCCCGCGCGACCGCGCCGACCAGATCCGTCATCGCCACCGGACGGCCGGCCTCCGCGGCCAGATACGCGCCGGTCACCGCGGCCGAGCGGATATGTCCTCCGGCGAGCTCGAACGCTTCGGCCAGAAAACCCAGGTCCAGGTCGTCGGCCCGGGGCAGCCGGGCGCCGAGGCAGCGGTCCCACAACTGACGCCGCAACTCGACGTCCGGCAACGGGAAGTCCACGATCACGTCCAGCCTGCGGGTGAACGCCTCGTCGAGGTTCGCCCGCAGGTTGGTGGCCAGCACCGCGATGCCGTCGAAGGTTTCCATCCGCTGCAACAGGTACGCGCTTTCGATGTTCGCGTACCGGTCGTGAGCGTCACGGACCTCGGACCGTTTGCCGAAGATCGCGTCCGCCTCGTCGAAGAGCAGCACCCCGTTGACACCGGCGGCCTCGGTGAAGATCCGTTCCAGGTTCTTCTCCGTCTCGCCGACGTACTTGTCGACCACGGTCGCCAGGTTCACGGTGTAGAGATCCATCCCCAGCGAGGCGGCGATGACCTCGGCGGACATCGTCTTACCCGTCCCCGAATCGCCGGCGAACAGCCCCGTCACACCCCGGCCGCGGCCGCCACCCGGCCGCATCCGCCACTCGTCGAGCACCCGGTCCCGGTAGCGCGCCCGCGCGGCCAGTTCGTCCAAAAGGGACAGTACGCCCGCGGGCAGCACGAGGTCGCGCCAGCCGACCACGGGTTCGATCCGCCGGGCGAGCCGCTGAAGACCGGCCGCGTTCTGGCTCCGCGCGCCCGCGCGCAGGTGGGCAGTCCGCACCGGCCCGCCATCCGCCAGCGCCGTCACCGACGCCGCCTTCGCCGCACGGGCGATCTGCCCCGGCCCCAGCACGAAATGCGCGGTCGCTTCCCCCGGGTCGACGTCCGGAGCGAGCCCACCCTCGAGATGGCCGCGCCAAAGACCCACCCGGCTCGCCGCGGACAGGGGGAACGCGTCGAGCTGCAACGGCGGGATGGCGCTCCACCGCGGGTCCCAGGCCCCGGTGCCGTGCACGATCACCGGCACCGCCGGATGAACGAGCTTCTCCAGTCGCGGCGAGTCGTCGACCGGGCCCAGCACCAACCCGGCACCGCGCAGCAAAGCCTCCCGCACGAGTGCACCGGTGAGCTCGCCCTGCCACCGTGCCGCGTCGACCACCAGCGCGGGGAAGCCGGCACCGGCCAGCGCCGCGGCACCGAGTTCTTCGGCACCCCCACCGGGATGCTCCTTCAGATAGACCAATCCGACCTGGCCCCTGATCGCCCGGGTGAGCCGATCCGCACCGGCCGCGTCGGTGAACTCCGTGCCGAGGCGCGCGCATCCGGCGAGTTCCGGGGCGAGCCGATCGTCGCCCAGCAGGTGGTTCACCACCCGGTCGGGGACACGAAGCGTCCGTGACAGGAAGGGGCGATCCTGCTCCTCGAGGGTGAGCAGGCCACAAGTGATCAGCGGAGCGTCGGCGTCGAGCCGCGCCCTGCCGGCGGCCGACGCCTCGGGGATGCCGCACAGGCGCAGGGCCAGACCCGCTGTCGCCCGGCGGCGGGTCACGTCGTCGTTGAGGTAGCCGTAGAACTGCTCGAACCGGCTGTCGAGGTCGGGCGCGAGCGCCACCAGCAGCAGTTCGACGTCGACGCCGGTGAGTCCCGCGCGCTTCGCCAACGGGTACAGGCGGCCGTCCGGCACGGAGTCCGTGAACGGCGGGAACGGCTCACGGTGGCCTTCCAGCAGCGCGTCGATCGTCTCGTTCGACAGGTACAGCCCACGGAAGGGGTCGTCGGGGTTCGGGTCGGCGGCCCGGCGGCTCTCGACCGCGTCGCGGATCCGCTGTTCGAGCCGGGCCAGCCGCTCGAACAGGTACTCCAGGCTCATCGGGACTTCCGGTGGGTGCGCGCCATCGCGACCCGGCGTTGTCCTTCGACCGCCCCGCTCTCCGCCACATGATGGCCGATCACGTCGCCGTCGCCGGTGTCGAGCTTCAGGCCTTCCTTCGGCGGCCGTTCCGCCGGGTACACCCGTCCACTGTGGACAGGCGCGGAGATGACGACGTCCAGCGACGGTTTCAGTTCGCCGCCCAAGGCGGTCCAGACGTCGGCGAACGCGCGGTCTTCGGGCGGTGGCAACGCGACCGTCATCGGCACCGGCAGGCCCATCTCCGCCAGTGACCCGGTGAGCACCGGCTCCGGGACGGCGTCGTAGGCGAGCAGGCCGAGCAACAGGTCGGACAGCACGCGGTGCTCGTCTTCCGGGCGCTGCGTCCACGCGGTGACCAGATAGGACAGCTTGATGTGCCGGGGCGGAAGATGCCGCGCCGAGATCTTGCCGAGCGGGTCGTACTCGTTGAGCAGGCCGCGTGAGCGGCGGCGCAGATCCTCGCGGACGTCGTAGAGATAGACGTTCACCGTGGGAGCGTTGCGCCGCGACGCCCACTCCTTGGTCGGTGCGTCGAACGCGACTTCGATCTCGCTGCCGCGCCGGGCCTCGCCCCGGACCAGCCGGCGCAGCGCCTCATCGACCTCATGGATCACTGCGGACCTCCTCGGACGGCGGTCTTCCCACGATGGTCGCGGCGGCGCCGACCGGCCAGCCGCACGACGGCAGACCTTCGGGTACGCCCGGCTGCCCCTACGGGCAACTCGACGCGGCCGACGAGCCGGATGTGCCGCGAAAGCCACGTCCGAGGTGAGGGTGGCTTTCGCGACACGCCCCGAAATCACGCCACGGTCGGCGTTCGGCTCGTCTGCTCGGCGATCCAGTCCCGGTACACCGTCACATCGGTCCAGATGCCCAGACCGCTGGCGCATTTCGGATCCGCGTCACCATCGCGGCTGGTGGCGCCGACCAGTTCCCACTCACCGGGCCTTCCCTTGATCTGCGGCCCGCCCGAGTCGCCGTAGCAGCCCATCGCGTCCGGCGTGTCGGAACCGGTGCAGATCTCCTTGCCCGCGACGATACTGCGGCAGTCTTCCGCCGGCCTGACCTTCGTGTCGAGCTCCTGGAGGATCTCCGGCGCGCCGCAGTTCTGCTCGGCGCAGTGCTCACCCCAGCCGAGGATCCGGGTCGCCGTCCCCGCGCCGCCCACGGCTTCGGCGATCTTGATCGGCTGCTCGGTCACCGCCTTGTCCAACCGCACCAGCGCGATGTCCTGGCCCAGCGGCTCCTTCCCGGTGAAGTCCGGGTGCACGATGATCCGGCTGACCCCGGTCTCGGTGCCCCCGCTGTTGTGCTGCCGCGCCCCGATCCTGGTCCTGATCTGCCCCGGCTGCGCTCCCCGCACGCAGTGCGCCGCGGTCACCACCCAGTCCTCACTGATCAGCGAACCGCCGCAGAAGTGCCGCCCGCCCTCCTGCAACGACACCATGAACGAATAGTCCTCGGTGGCGTCGTGCCCGCCGATGACGTAGGGCGTCGGCCCGTCGGCCGCCGCCGCGACCCCCGGCACCAGCACCGCTCCCGCCGCGGCCAGCCCGACCATCAGTACGCCTGTTTTGCGAAGCATTATCATGAACTCCCCGTAGACGACGAATTGCTGACAGTCGTCACGCTATGGGGTGATGATCACAACCGGATCGGCTCATCGGCCGGGTGCACCTCGGCCGAATGGCCGACCCAGCGTGACAGCAGGACCGGCCGATCACCTGATGGGCGTGGCCATGTCGTACAGCTCGGCTGGCGGGTCGGACCCGGTCTGACGGCGAGCCGGCCGAGGCCCCGCTCGGGATGGCGTGTTGCGGGTGGGGTGGATGGCGGAGTGAAGGCTCCCTTCGCCGTATCTAATGCAGTGAAAGCTCCCTTCGCCCCGGCCAGTCACCCGCGCCGACCACTCGCCACCGGCGCCCGTGTCGCGAAAGCCACTTTCGCGACGCCTGATGTCCCGAAAGTGGCTTTCGCGACACGGTCGACAGGTGGGAAGCCCGCGAAGGACGCCCTCCGCCCGCGCACTGTTCGCCGGCGAGGTCGTCGAGGCCGAAACTCCCGTGAACACGGTCACCGGCAAGGCATTCCATCGGATCCGGGTCCGGACCATCGCCGCGATCGAACTCGACGTCGCCATCGCGGCCACCGACCTGGAGCAGCCACCCGCACCCGGCAACGTCGTGACCGGGACCTTCTTCCTGGCCGGAAGCCTGGGACTGCAGGAACCCGCCGCGAAGCGGCACCGCTGGTTCGGGCGGTAGCTAGGCCGTCCGTTCGCGGCGATAGTGACGAGCGGCTTTCGCCCGGTTGCCGCAGGTCTCCATGGAGCACCATCGCCTGGTGCCGTTCCGGGTCGTGTCGTCGAAGTACAGCGTGCACACCGGATACGCCGAGCACCGCTTGATCCGTTCCGGGCGCGCGCGAAGCAGGCCCAAGTAGCCGTACGCCGCGAGCCACGCAGGTCGCCAAGCCGCTTCCTCGACCTCGATCACTTCCTCGGGGCCGCCTTGCCGTAGCTCCGGCCGCAAACGTCCGCGCGCCAGCACCTCGTTCAGCGCGCGTTCCGCTGAAGCGCCGGGGCTTTCGAGCGCTGCGCGCAGGACGGAACGCGTCTGCCGCAACGGTTCCTCCGCTCCCGGCGTATCCGGGAGGCCCCATTCGGCCAGCCAGGCACCGACCCCGCCGGGTTCGTCGAAGACGTCCCGCTGCTCACCACGTTCGGGCCAGGTGGTGTTCAGCAGGTCCAGAGCGATCGGCTCACCGACCAAGGGGCGTTGCGACACAGCCGTCATCCTACCCTCCGTCGACCGCTTGACAGGTTAGGTCTCCTCCTGCTTATCTCTAACCGTTCTCAAGTATTTAGACGGTTAGAACCAGTCGCGAGGAGCACCCACCCATGTCCGAAGCCACCATGCACCGCACGGCGACCATCGACGGCCGCAGCGTGTTCTACCGGGAAGCCGGTGATCCGACCGCGCCGACCGTGGTGCTGCTACACGGTTTTCCCACGTCGTCGCATATGTTCCGCACACTGATCCCCGCGCTGGCCGACCGCTACCACGTCATCGCCCCCGACCACATCGGCTTCGGCCACTCGGACGCCCCGCCCGTCGATCGGTTCGACTATTCGTTCGAGAATCTGACCGCGATCACCATGGGTCTCGTCGACACGCTCGGCCTGGACCGTTTCGCCCTGTACATCCAGGACTACGGCGCCCCCATCGGGCTCCGCATCGCGAGCCGTCACCCGGACCGGGTCACCGCGCTGCTGGTCCAGTCCGGCAACGCCTACGTCGACGGCTTCACACCGTTCTGGGACGTTCTGTTCGCGCACGCCAAGGACCGCGAAACCCACGAAGAAGCCGTGCGCGAGCTCCTGAAGCCCGCGGCGACCCGCTGGCAGTACACCCACGGCGTCCCCGCCGACCGGCTGGACCGGCTCACCCCGGACACCTGGACCCTCGACCAGGCCCTGCTCGACCGCCCCGGCAACCAGGAGGTGCAGCTACAGCTCTTCTGGGACTACCAGTTCAATCTCGACGCCTACCCGGCCTTCCAGCGGTACTTCCGCGAGCACCGCCCGCCGACGCTCATCACCTGGGGCGAGCACGACGAGATCTTCGGCGCCGACGGTGCCCGCGCGTTCCTTCGCGACCTGCCCGACGCCGAATTGCATCTGCTCGACGCCGGGCACTTCGCGCTGGAGACACACGGCACGGAGATCGCCGGCCTCATCCGGGACTTCCTCGGCCGCGTCCTGCGCTGACCACGGCCGCCGTATCCTCGAGGCGGGACGGAGGTGTGAAGTGACGGACGAACAGCTGCTCATCGAATTCGCACTGACCCGCCTGGATCATCCCGGACTCGACCTCGAGGAAGTGGCGACGCTGACCGTCCGGCGTCTCGGCGAGGACCGGATGCTGGACTTCGCCGGGCGCACCCTCGTCAGCCGCGGAGAACTACGCGGAGCCGCGTTCCCGGCCGCGGTCGAACACGTGCTCCGCGTGGTTCTCACCCTGCGCGGCCCGGACGACTGACCGGCGGCGTCAGGCGATCCTGCGCCGGTAGCTGATCGTCGCGAACGAGTACGCGACGACGAGAAGACCGGCACACCAGGCAAGGGCGATCCAGATGTCGTCGCCGACCGGTTGCCCGCCGAACAGGTCACGGATGGCGTTCACGATCGACGTCACCGGCTGGTGCTCCGCGAAGGCCCGCACGGGGCCCGGCATGGTGGCCGTCGGCACGAACGCCGAGCTGAGGAACGGCAGGAAGATGAGCGGGTAGGAGAACGCGCTCGCCCCGTCGGCGGATTTCGCGGACAGACCGGGGATGACGGCCAGCCACGTCAGCGCCAGGGTGAACAGGAGCAGGATGCCGGCGACCGCGAGCCAGGTCGCCACACCCGCCGTGGAACGGAAGCCCATGAGCAGGGCCACGCCCACGACGATGACGAGCGAGATCAGACTGGCGGCCAGCGAGGTCAGCACGTGCGCCCACAAGACGCCCGAGCGTGCGATGGGCAGGGATTGGAATCGTTCGAAGATCCCGCTCTTCATGTCGGTGAAGAGCCGGAGCGCGGTGTAGGCGACACCCGACGCGACGGTGATCAGCAGGATGCCGGGCAGCATGTAGTTCACATACGAATCCGTCCCCGTTTCGATCGCTCCGCCGAAGACGTAGACGAACATCAGCATCATGGCGACCGGCATCATCGCGGTCGTGACGATGGTGTCCATGCTGCGCGTGACGTGTTCATCGATCGGCCCAGCAGGACGGTCGTGTCGCCGAAGAAGTGCTTGTTCATCGCCCGCTCCGCTCCTTGTCCGCACCGACGATGGCCAGGAAGACGTCTTCGAGAGATGGCTGTTTCTCGACGTATTCGACCTCGGCGGGCGGGAGCAGCCGCTTCAGTTCGGCGAGCGTGCCGTTCACGATGATCCGTCCTTTGTGGAGGATGGCGATCCGGTCGGCGAGCTGTTCAGCCTCCTCCAGGTACTGCGTCGTCAGCAGTACCGTCGTGCCACGGGCGGCGAGTTCCTTCACCGCCGCCCACACCTCGGCACGGGCCTCGGGGTCGAGCCCGGTGGTCGGCTCGTCCAGGAAGATCACCGGCGGATTCCCGATGAGGCTCATGGCGATGTCCAGCCGACGGCGCATTCCACCCGAATACGTCGACACCTTCCGCGCACCCGCGTCGGCCAGCGAAAACCGGTCCAGCAGTTCGTCGGCGATCCTGCCCGGCTGTTTCAGATGCCGGAGCCGGGCGACCAGCACGAGATTCTCACGCCCGCTGAGGATCTCGTCGACGGCGGCGAACTGTCCGGTGAGGCTGATGCTTTCCCGCACGCTCGCCGGTCGTGTGGCGACGTCCCAGCCGGCGACGCTCGCCGTCCCCGCGTCCGCCTTGAGCAACGTGGACAGGATTCTCACGACCGTGGTCTTACCCGCCCCGTTGGAGCCGAGAAGGGCGAAGATACTGCCCCGCGCCACCTCGAAATCGACGCCTCGTAGGACATGCAGAGCCTTGAACGACTTCTCCAGTCCTCGTACCCGGATCGCCTCGCTTTGCCGCGCAGCCATCGTCAAGCCTTTCTCGGAGCACTACCATTGAGGGGAAAGCCGAATGTGGCGTCTTGCATGCCGGGGGCCGGCCGATCGTGACCGCACCGTCCACAAGGGACACCAAGACTCCCCCGTGTCCCCTATTTGTGCGCTATGTGTGAGGGGTCGTGAGTGGCAATGATCGTTCTAACCGTCTTTACCACTCACGACCCTCGCGGGAACCGGACATCATGACACCAGTCAGGCAAGGCTGGCCCGCAAGCAAGTGCTGTCGGCGTTATTCACCGGCCTCGCCGGATCGCCCGCCGATGGACTCCTGATAGAGGTCCGCGTGGGTGGGCGTGTCCTTGATCAGCTCGTCGCAGAACGCGGCGACGTCTTCCCCGACGAGTGCCAGCACTCCCTTTCCGGACGCCACGCCCTCCTCGAAGAAATCCACGATCCCGGGCAGGAGCGGCCCATCGGCCAGGTCGACCGGCCCCACCTTGAAGAGATACCTCTGCATCTCCTGGTAGACGATCTGATAGTCCGGCGGGAGCGCCTTGACCCTGGCCACGTGCGCACGCCACTGCTTCTTGCCCTCGATGATGTCCCGGATGCCCACGTCAGCCTCCCAGCTGCTTCAGTTTCCTGGCGACGTTCCGGTTCAGCTGCTCACGCCAGCGGTCGCGATAGCCACGACGGCGCTCCCCTCCGGCCAGCGCCGCGCAGAAGCCCTCGATGTCGTCACCCAGCACCTCGCGCACGCTCTGCCCGTCCGCGGCCGTTTCCTCGAGCAGCCCCAGTGCGCCGTCGAAAATCGGCATCAGGTTCCTGCCGGTGAAGTCCGAATAGGACGAAAGATGCCCGGTGATCTCTTCCCACGCTGCCCGGTGATCGGCGGGCAAGGCCCCGACCCGGACTTCGAAGGCCTTCCATTCCCTGGTGAGATCGCTGCCCGTGATGGTGTCCCAGAACTTCATTTCCCGCCCTCCTTCAGTTCGTCGATCCGCGACGTGACGAATTCCCATTTCGCCCAGAACTTCGCGAGCTCCTCGCGCCCGGCGTCGTTCAGCGCGTAGAACTTGCGCGGCGGCCCCTGCCCGGACGGCCGTTTCGTCACCTGGACCAGCCCGTTCTTCTCCAGCCGCAGCAGGATGGCGTACACCGTCCCCTCGACCACTTCCGCGAAGCCGAGCTCGTTCAACCGGCGCGTGATGGCGTACCCGTAGGTCTCCTCGCCGCCGACGATCTCCAGCACGCAACCCTCGAGCGTGCCTTTCAGCATCTCGGTCAGACCATCCATCGTGACCCTCTTGAACTCCTGGTACTCAGTGGCACTGACTACCACTACAAAGTATCACAGAGTACTGGGGTCGCGCCGGAAGGCGGCCCGATAGTCACCGGGCCGCCTTCCCGTGTGCTTCGCGAAAAGCGCGGCGAACGTTCCCGGATCCCGATAGCCGACGGCGGCGCAGATCGCGGCGACCGTCCGATCCGTCGTTTCGAGGAGGTGGCGGGCGCGCCGGACGCGCGAGGAATGCAGGTATTCGAGCGGCGTCTGCCCGGCCTCCTCCGCGAACCGCCGCAGCAACGTCCGGGTGCTCACGTTGAACCGTGCGGCCAGGGCGGCGAGGTCGTAGCGGACGGCCAGATTCTGGTCCAGCCATCGCATGACGCGGCGGGAGAACGCGTTGCCCGGCCGCGGCAGGAGCCGCGTGTCGACGTACGGCGTCTGTGACGATCGCGCGTCGTCCACCAGCGCCACCCGCGCCGTCGTCCGTGCCACTTCGGCGCCGCTGTGCTCGCGGATCAGTTCGAGGGCGAAGTCGTACATGGCGCTGAACGCCGCCGTCGTCGTGACTCCCCTGTCGGTGACGACGAGCCGCTCGGGCCGGACTTCGGTTTCGGGGCACCGCTGAGCCAGTTCGTCCGCGAAGAGCCACGATGTGGTCGCGCGGCGATGGTCGAGCAGCCCGGCCGCGGCCAGCAGGAACGCGCCGACACAGAGCGAGACGACGACGTGGCCCGCGGCGGCGTGCGACCGGATCGCTTCGATCTCCGGCGCGAGGTTCGCGATCCTCGCGTCGATGTCCTGTCCCGGCGTGAGCTCGAATCCCGGCACGACGAGGACGTCGACTTCACGCAGTGGCGCGACGGCCACCCCCACACCACCCGACGCCGCGACCCGGCGACGGGGGGAAACGACGGAAACTTCGTAGCCGGCCTGGTCCGGCCCCGCGACGTGCGTGGCCATCGTGAGGAGATCGGGAACACCGAACACCTCCGACGCGAAGCAGCCCGGGTAGGCCAAGACCCCCACGCGCAGCATGTGGCGAGATTACCCCGCTATCCGGCGATCTGGCCTATCCCCGCGAAGGCCGCACCGGTCGAGGCTTTCGCCATGCGTAAACACCCGGACGATGCCCTCACCGACTTCTCCCGCCGGCCCGTGGAGGTGGACGGCGTGACGAAGACGGTGCACGTCGCGGGATCCGGGCCCGGCGTGGTGCTGATGCCGGAGATGCCCGGTATCAGTCCTGACGTTCTCCGGTTCGCGCGATGGGTGCGAGACGCGGGCTTCACCGTCTACGTCCCCTCGCTCTTCGGGCGCGACGGCGCGTATCCCACCGCGGAGGACGGCGAAGAAGTGGTCCGCCGCGCGTGTGTCAGTGCCGAATTCCGGGCGTTCGCCGGCGGCGGGACCAGCCCCGTCACGCGGTGGCTGCGCGGGCTCGCGCGGATCGCCCACGCCGAATGCGGCGGCCCCGGGGTCGGCGCGATCGGCCTGTGCTTCACCGGCAACTTCGCCCTCACCATGGCGCTCGAACCCGCCGTCGTCGCACCCGTGGTCAACCACCCGTCACTGCCACTGGACGACCAGGGCGCGCTCGAACTCTCCGACGAGGACGCGACCGAGGTGCGAGACCGGATCGCTCGCGACGGCCTGAAGGTGCTCGCCTACCGCTTCGAAGGTGACCGCTGGTGCACCGGACAGCGGTTCGCCGCCTACCAGGCTCTCCTCGGCGACGCTTTCGACGGACGGGTGCTGCCGGACAGCGCCGCGAACACCGACCCTCCCCCGTTCTTCCGCGACCTGGTCGGCACGCCGCACAGCGTTGTCACCGCCCATTTCGTCGACTCGGATGGCCATCCCACGCGGCGCGCGAGGGACGAGATCCTCGCCTTCCTCGCCGATCGGCTGACGACCCGGTAGAAACGGGGTGGCCTCAAGATCGTCCGAGAGGGGACCGCCATGCCCGAACCGCGCCGAGCCCACGTCTCCGACCACAGCGCGATCGTCGACCGGGTCCAACGGTGGTGGGGCGACTCGCGTACCCCCGCCGAGGCCCGGGAGCTCTCGTTGCTGCTCCCCAGACTGTTCCTCCAGTTCTTCTCCGGAACGAGCCTGGTCTTGGAGGACGAAACCGGAATCAGGGCGTTCCTCGTCGGCTTTTACTCCCCCGACGACGACGTCCAGGCGTACATCCATTTCGTGGGCGTGGATCCGGAACTTCGCGGACGGGGGACGGCCCGCCGCCTGTACACGACCTTCTTCCGGCGCGCCGCGGAGGCGGGCCGCACGGAAGTCCGCGCGATCACGTCGCCGGGGAACACCGGATCCATCGCCTTTCACCGCGCCATGGGGTTCACCCTCGAACCCGACGGTGTCCCCGTGCACAGCGACTACGACGGCCCCGGCCAGGACAGGGTGTGCTTCGTCCGGAAAATCGCCTAGCCGTAGATGGAGGCAGCCCATTCCGGATGGTCGATGAACGGGTTGCGGTTGCGCTGGAACTGGTCGTGGATCACCTGGTTACGGCGCTGCTCGGTGGCGTCGGGCGGGTCCTGGGTGTGCCAGCTCAGCAGGACCGAGACCCGGCCGATGTTGGGTTTGGACCCGTTGCCGACGGCGTCGTTGGGTTCGAGGTCGGGGAATCCGTCGGTGCCGTCGTACCGGACGCCCATGTAGAGGATCATGCGGGCCACGTCGCCCTTGACCGCGTCGCGTGGCTCGAACGAATCGTCATCGGTCAAGCTGCCGGGCGCTTCCTCGACCGGGGAACCGCCGGCGTCGAAGTCCTTGTTCCCGCGCGTGCTGTTGACCGACGCGTCCTCCGCGCGCAGATGGTGCAGGTCGGTACCGGGCCCGACCGCCGTGCCGAAGTCGCCGTGAGACTTGGCCCAGACGTGTTCCCGGTTCCAGTCGTCGACTCCCCCGCCGTTGGCCGTCTTCGCCTGTGAGCGGCCGCTGTAGAGCAGCACGACGTTCGCTTTGTTGGCCGGATCCTCGTCGATGGCCCTGATCCCGTCCCACACCTGTTCGTAGGTCAGTTTGGTGTTGGTACTGATGATCTTGTGCAACGCCGCCTTGAGCTCGGGCCCGGTCTTGCCCAGCGCGTCCTGGTAGTAGTCGTCACCGGACGGGCCCGCGAGGGTCGGCGACGCGAAGGCGATTCCCGCCGTGACGCCGAGCGCGAGTACGACCGAGATTCGGCGGGCTGGCCGCATGGACAGTTCCTCTCCCCAGAGGCGCCGGCCCGGATCGTCGTCGTCTCCTCTGCCACAACCCCGGCAACGCACAAGTCATATGGTTGGAAAAATACTGTCATGACTGTCAAGGGGTGACATCCACTGCCGGTCACGCGACAATCGTCGTCCCGACGCACTGGAGGACCGCGTGGCCGAGTTGAGCGAACAGATCCGCGACTGGGTCGCGGCACCGAGGTTCTGGCACCTGGCCACGGTGAACCAGGACGGTTCCCCCCAGGTGTCCCCCATGTGGATCGACGTCGAAGGCGACCACATCGTGTTCAACACCGCCGTCGGCCGGGTGAAGGAAGAGAACCTCCGCCGCGAACCTCGGGTGTCGTTTTCCTGCCTGGACACGGAGAATCCCTACGACCGGGTAGTCATCCACGGACGGGTCGTCGAGTTCGTCGAAGGCGACGAGGCCGATCGGTGCATGGACCGGCTGGCGAAGAAGTACGTCGGGACCGACCGTTTCGAATGGCGGATCCCGGGAGAACGGCGGGTCAAGGTCCTCGTCGAGCCGACTCGTTCTCGCCATGTCGTCGGCGTCGAACCCTTCCGGCGCGGGCGACAGCCGTAGGACGAACGGTCAGCCGCCGGAACACTTCGGATATCGCTTCGAGACCCGGACCGCGCAACCGACGGAACGGCTCGCTACGTCCACGTCGCATGAGATGGATCGCGGTATGCCTTCTACTGGTCGTGGCGGGATGTGGCGCGGGCGCGGGCAACGGGCAGGTGGAGCTCGAAACCTTCACGGCCCTCGGCTCGGCCCGCGGACTGGCGGGCTTGAAACCCGCGGAGCTGGGAACAGCCGACGCACAGGAGCTCCAGCGAGCCCTGGAACGCGCCAAGATCTCGAACCCGGACGAAGTCCGTGCCGCCTTGTCGTTCGCGCCGCCGGCAGGCCGGCGCGGTTTCGCCTTCGTCGTGCCCGGTTGCGCCGAGGATGGCGCGGAACTGACCGTCGAAGGCGATACGCTGACCGCGAATCTCACCGGCGGGGAGAACGTCAACTGCGCTACGGCGAACTACTTCCTCGCCATCTTCACCGTCGAACGTGACTCGATCCCGGCGGCACCGAAGCTGTCGACGCTGCCCCGCTAGCCCGTGTCCTGCGACCCAGGTGGTGCTTTTGGCGCCGCGGGCGATCTGGCCATCGCGTTCAGGGCGTAGTCGTCGTTTCGCGACCGAATCACCCTTCAGTGTTGGTTTGCTCGTTTCCTTGTCGCTTAAAATTACGAATATTTGTTCTATTGTTTGCGGTATTCTGGAGGGGTGTCCGAGACCTTTCTCCCCGAGTTGCCGCAGGAGTTGTGGCGCGCCGGCAAGCTGGAGCTTGCGCATGGTGTGCAGCAGTCTTTGCGGGTGATTCGGATGGCCACTGCCGGTTTGGGGCAGTTTTTGGCGGAGATCGAGAATCGGGGCCCCAAAGACTTGTATGGGTATGGCCGTACGGATAATTGGTTCGCGGATATGGCGGGGTTGTCGGTGGGTGAGGCACGTGCGGTGGTGAACCGTGCGCTCGCGTTGAATCCGACGCGGGCTTTGGACGGTAGCGAGGTTCCGCCGGTCGCTCCCGCGACGGCTGCGGTGGCGGCGGAGGGGTTGGTCGGGGATGAGCGGATCGATCAGATCCTGGAGATCCTGAAGAACCTTCCTGCCGACACCACGGCTGAGGATCGGGCGGAAGCGGACAGGATCCTCGCCGAACTTGCCCCCGATGCCGGGCCGCGACGACTCGCGAAGGCCGAGGCGAAACTTCTGGGCTGGCTAGACCCCGACGGCAAGGAACCGAAAGATCCCGAACCCAAGGAACCACGCCGGGAAATCACGTTGGAGCGCCGCAAGGACGGCTTCTGGAAGCTGACCGGTCTGCTTGATGACGAGACCGGTGCCCGCACCGCCGCCGCACTGGAGGCGCACGCCCAGCCGCGCCCGGTGGACGAGTTCGGGCAAGCCGATCTGCGGATGAAGTGCGAACGCCTGGGAGACGCCTGGGTCGACCTCCTCGATCTCGCGATCGCCTGCCCAGACCAGCCGGGCACCAGCGGCTACCGCACCTTGGTACACGTGACCATCGGGCTCGATGAGTTGAAGTCGGGTCTCGGGACCACGTGTCTGGACTTCGTCGGGACGATGACCGCCCGGGAAGCACGCCTCGCCGCCTGCGACTGTCTCATGTTGCCGGTCGTGATGAGCGCCTCGGGTGAACCGCTGGATATGGGACGGCTGCGACGGTTCGTCACTCCAGGCCAACGCCGCGCGTTGAACATCCGCGACGGCGGCTGCGCATTTCCCGGATGTGATCGGAAACCCAAGAATTGCCACGCCCACCATATCGAGCACTGGGTCGACGGCGGACCAACCGATCTCCGGAATCTGGTGCTGTTGTGCGGTTTTCATCACCGGCTGATCCACCACGGTGATTGGCAAGTACGGATGGCGGCCGACGGGCTACCGGAGTTCATCCCACCCCAGTACCGAGATCCTCTCCGACAACCCCGGCGTAACACCCTGCACCACGTCTGAACCCCCGAGGAGCCCGTCGGCCACGCCGGCGACGGGCCCTTCGGCATCCCTGCTAGACCACGATCGGGTCGGGCAGCACGAGCGCGGTATGCGCGGGTCGCCCGGTTTCCGGTGGCAAGGTGGTCAGACCGCGGAGCCGGCTGTCCCGTCGCGCGAGGGCTTCGGCGGTGACCGGGAAGAGTGCCGCTTCACCCACGCCGACCTGTGCTTGGTTCAGTTCCACGAATTCCCGTGTCTCCTTCTCGTACGCGTCGAAAGCGCCGGTGGCGGCGAGCGACCGCGCCAGCATGTAGGCACCGACGAGGGCGAGACTGGATCCTTGTCCTGTCAGGAACGACGGCGCGTAAGCGGCGTCGCCGACCAACCCGACCCGGCCACTGGACCAGCGTGGCAGGTGGATCTGGCTGACGGTGTCGAAGAACAGGTCGTCCGCGTCGCGCATCGCGCCGATCATGGCCGGGATTTCCCAACCGTCATGGGCGAAAGTCGTGGCGATCAGGTCGCGTTGCGCCTGAGGATCGCGGAGGACCTCGTACGGCGGTTCGGGGCGGGCGGCGACCAGGAAGCCGTGGACCTTCTCGCTTCCCTTCACCGCGTACAGCGCCGCTCCGCGTCCGGGCGCGTTCCAGATGACGCCTTCCCGCGCCAGGCCAAATTCGTTGGGCATGGTGAAACCGGCGAAGCAGTATCCCAGATAGCGGTGGTACTGATACTCGGGACCGAAAACGAGTTCCCTGGTGCGAGAGTGCAGTCCGTCGGCGCCGACCACCAGGTCGAAACCGCGTCGCGCTCCGCCGCGGAAGGTGACATCGACACCGTCCTCATGTTCGGTGAGCGCCTCGATCGAGTCGCCGAAGACGTACTCCACGTCGTCGCGCGTGGCTCCGTAGAGGATTTCCGCCAGATCGCCGCGCCGTACCTCGACGTCGCGCCCGTCGACTCCGCCGGTCACCGCCTGCGGGTTCACCGACGCCACCTCGCCGCCGTCGGCACCGACGAAGGTGAGCGAACGTGTCTCGATATGCGCTTCTCGAAGCAGCGGAAGGATTCCCATGCGGCGAGCCACTTCCAGGGCGGTGCCGCGGATGTCGATCGGATATCCGCCACCGCGCAGCGCGCCCGCCTTCTCCACCACTGTCACGGAAAATCCGTGACGGCGCAGCCAGAACGCGACGGCGGGACCGGCGATGCTCGCGCCGGAGACCAGAACAGTGCCTTTCACGATGTACTTTTCCCTTCTCGGATTCCGTCAGAGAGCTGCCAGTGACGGAACTTTGGTGCTGGAGCGCGACTTTCGCACCAGCAAGACGACGAGGACCGCGGCGATCGCGAAGGCGACGGACGCGATGGTGATGTAGGTGAAGACACCCGCTCCCGAATTCACCGTCTCGCCGCCGACGGAGACGGCGGTCGACTTGAGCACCGCGGCGCCCACGAAGTCCAGCACCACCGAGCCGATCGCGACGACGACCATGACCAGGCTGGAGACGATGCCCTGCCGTTCGGCGGGCGCGAGTCCGCCCGCCAGGTTGAAGCCGGAGGTTCCCAGCGCGCCGACCGTGAAACCCAGCAGGAAGGCGAAGAACACCGCGACCGGGAACCGCGAGACGCCGAGGAACATCCCGAGGGTGCCCACGGTTCCGAGCGCGATTCCGCCGGCCAGGGTCATCGCCGGCCCGACACGGGTGGCGAGCACCCCGGCCACCGGACCGCCGATCATCACACCGATTCCAGGTGCCGCGAGCAGCAGCGCCAGCGTTCCCTGGCCCGCCAGGCCGTACCCGAGTCCCTGGTCCGCCGAGACATCGCTGACCAGCGGAATGAGCTGGAGCATGCTTTGGTACGAACCGGTGCCGAGGACGAGCACGAGCAACGTGAGCGCCAGGGGCGCGCCGATGTGCCGGAGGTCGATCAGCGAATCGGGCTTCCGGCTCGAGACGAGGAACCACCTCGCCAAGGCCGCGGCACCACCGGCGAGCAGGACCACCGGACCGAGGGCGAACCAGCCGAACTCCGAGCCGAGGCTGACGTAGCCGAGCACTCCGGCAAGGCCGCCGCCGAGGAGCAGCGCTCCTCCGATGTCGATCCTGCCCGGGGTCTTGAGCACGGATTCGGGAAGGACGGCGCGGACACAGATCGCCATCGCGATCGCGACGACCGCCGAGACGAGGAACAAGATCTGGAAACCGAACTCCGCGGCCAGTTTCTCGGTGAGGAAACGGGAACCGATGTTGAGCACCGCGGACCCCGAGGTCACGATGCCCACCACGATCATCGCGATCCGGGGTGCGCAGATCTCGCGGACGATCGCGACGGACAGGAACAAGGCGGCAACGGCCGCCCCTTGCAACAGGCGGCCTGGCACGAAGAGCCAGAGGCCGGGTGCGACCGCGCAGACGAGCGCGCCCGCGCAACTGAGCAGCAAGGTCAGCACCAGCACCTTGCGTTTGCCGTACACGTCGGCGCTCTTGCCGAGCAACGGCGCCCACATCACACCCGCGAGCATCGCGCTGGCGTTGAGCCAGGCCGTCTGATCGGTGCCGAAGTGGTCGAGCATCTCCGGAAGGACGAGCAGCGGTGCGGTGATGGCCGTGTCGACCATGAAGTTGACGAGCACCAGCACCGCCACGAGGCCGATGAGCCGCCCGCTCCAGCTTGTCTGGGGTCCTGCGCCGATCCTGCTCTCCTGCATGAAGGACTCCTTGTGCGGGATTCAGGGAAAGGCGGGTCTTCCGCCTCAAAAACTACACTACACGGTGCAGTTTTCTGCGGCTGAGAATACGATGAGAACATGGCGACCCCGAGAGCGACCGCGCGGACACCGGGCCGTCGGCTGCGAGCCGAGACCAAACGAGCGGCGATCCTTGACGCCGCCGAGGCGTTGTTCGTGTCGGACGGCTACGAACTCACCAGCGTCGACGCGATATCGGCGCGGGCCGGAGTGTCCAAACGCACCGTCTACGACCATTTCGGCGACAAGCAGACCCTCTTCCGCGAAGTTCTCGGCCGCGCCAACGACGCCGTGGTCGCGACCGTGCGCAAGGCGATCGACGAAGAGCTCGCCGACGACCGCGACATCCGCGACGCCTTACTCGGTTTCGCGCGCCGGGTGACGACGGGGATGTTCCCGACTTCGGACTACGCGACGTTCCGGCGGTTGAGTTCCCAGGCCCCGGTGGCGCCGCGGCTACCGGAAGCGGCCCGGGACGAACCCGAACGGATGATGGAGGAACGGTTCGCGAAGTTCGCGGCGGACGGCAAGCTCCGGCCGGCCGACCCGCGGCGCGCCATGCAGCACTTCGTCGCCCTGACCATGCGTCTGGTCCTCGACGTGACCGACGAGGACCAGGAGGGCGCGGTGGGCGAGCCGGAGGTTCTCGCGATCCTCGCCGACGGGGTGGACGTGTTCCTTCGCGCCTACAGCTGACGTCGTGTCCCCTGTGCGAGCGGAGGTGACGCGGGACGTACGCCGTCTCGTCGACCGGGTCCGCCATCAAGGCGGTACGGCGCGCGTGCTGCCGATGGCGTTCACCGGCCCGGCCGGGGAACAGGCGGTGATCGCCGAACCGAACGCTGCCCGCGACGCCGTCGAGGAAGCCGCTCTACGCGCCGACGCTCCCGACCCACGATGACCGGGTCGTTCTGGTGGGATCTGCTGCTCGGCCTCGCCGGTGCGCTGCTCCTGGCCTGGCTCGCGCTGGTTGTGGCGCTCGTCGTCGCGCGGCCGCGTGGCGGGCTGCTCCGTGAGGCGCTGCGGCTGCTGCCCGACGTGCTGCGGCTGATCCGCCGTCTGGCCGCGGACGAGACGCTGCCGCGTGGCGTACGGATCAGGCTCGCACTCCTTCTGGTCTACCTCGCCCTTCCCCTCGATCTCGTGCCCGATTTCATCCCCGTTCTGGGCTATGCCGACGACGCCATCATCGTCACCGTCGTGCTGCGTGGCGTCGTCCGCCGCGCCGGGCTCGACGCCGTCCGCGCGCACTGGCCCGGCACCGACGACGGATTCGGCGCGCTCGCCCGCCTGACCGGCTTCCCCACGGGCTGAGGTGACCGGGTGGATTTCCGGACATCTGACGTCCCAAAATCCACCCGGTCACGATCACTCGGCGGAGAGCCCCTGGCCTGCGTTTTCTGGCAGACGCGTAACAACTTTCGGCTTTCTCGCGGCATACCGGAGAGCCGTCTTTTTCCGGCCGGTCCCCGCGCAGGAGGAGTTCGTGTGCTGAGTTCCCGTCGTTTCCCGTTCCCCCGAAGATCACGGCGCGCACTGGCGGTGGGCGTGGTCGGCCCGTTGGCCGGCGCGCTCGCGGTCGGTCTCGTCACCGTCGCGCCCGCCGAAGCCGCGGTGCCGGCCGGGTTCACCGACACGGTGGCGATCAGCGGGCTCAGCTCGCCGACCGCCACCGCGTTCGCGCCGGACGGCCGGGTGTTCGTCGCCGAAAAGAGCGGCCTGGTCAAGGTCTTCGACTCGCTCGCCGACTCGACGGCGACGGTGTTCGCCGACCTCCGCCCGCAGACACAGGACTTCTGGGATCGCGGCCTGCTCGGGCTCGCCGTCGACCCCGCTTTTCCCGCCAGGCCGTACGTCTACGTCTCGTACACGTTCGACGCGGAACCCGGCGGGACCGCGCCGCGGTGGGGTGACACCTGCCCGACCCCACCGGGCGCGACGGACAAGGGTTGCGTGGTGACCGGCCGGGTCTCCCAGCTGACGATGGGTTCGGCGGGCACGGCCGTCAGCGAAAAGCCTCTGGTCACAGGGTGGTGCCAGCAGTTCCCCAGCCACTCGGTCGGCGCGCTCGCTTTCGGTCCGGACGGTGCCCTGTACGCCGGCGGCGGTGATGGCGCCAGCTTCGCCTTCGCCGACTACGGCCAGGCAGGGAACCCGTGCGCCGATCCGCCCTCGCCTGCCGGAACGAATCTCGCACCGCCGACGGCGGAGGGCGGGGCGCTGCGGTCGCAGTCGCCGCGGCGCCCAGCCGGGCAGCCGGTCCTGCTCAACGGCACGGTGCTGCGCATCGACCCGGACACCGGCGAAGGCGTCCCCGGCAACCCCTTCGCGAACAGCGCCGACGCCAACGCCCGGCGCGTGATCGCCTACGGCGCACGGAACCAGTTCCGGTTCGGCTTCCGGCCGGGCACCGGCGAGCTCTGGGCGGGTGACGTCGGCTGGGACACCTGGGAGGAGATCAACCGCGTCGCCGACGTCGGTGACGGCGTGGCGGAGAACTTCGGCTGGCCCTGCTTCGAAGGCAACGCCAGGCAGGCCGGCTACGACGGCGCGAACCTCGACCGTTGCGAATCCCTGTACTCCTCCGGCGGGCATTCCGCCCCGTACTACGCCTACAACCATCGCGCCAAGGTGGTGGCGAGCGACCCCTGCCCCACCGGGGGCTCGTCGATCAGCGGGATCGCGTTCGAATCCGGCAGCAACTACCCCGCCGAATACGCCGGCGCGCTGTTCTTCTCCGACTCGTCCCGTGGCTGTATCTGGGCCATGCAGACCGTCGGCGGTCAGCCGAGCCCGAGCCGTCTCGTACCGTTCGTGACCGGGGTCAACGTCCCGGTGCAGGTGCTCACCGGGCCTGGCGGCGACCTGTTCTACGTCGCGCTGGGCAGCGGCGAACTCCGTCGCGTGAGCCATCCCGGGGGCACCAACCGGCCGCCCTCCGCGGTGGCCAAGGCGACTCCGACGAGCGGGCCGGCGCCGCTGACCGTGCGGTTCGACGGCACGTCGTCCACCGACCCGGACGCCGGGGACAGCCTGGCCTACGCCTGGGACCTCGACGCGGACGGCGCTTACGACGATTCGTCGGCCTCCGATCCCACCTGGACCTACACCGCGGCCGCCGCCGTCGACGCCGGATTGCGGGTGACGGACTCCCACGGCGCGAGCGCGACCACGACGGTGCGGGTGACCGTCGGCAACCCGGAGGGTCTCGACCCGGTGCCGGTCATCGACGGCCCGGCGGGCACGCTGACCTGGTCGGTCGGCCAGAGTGTGTCCTTCGCCGGCCGCGCCGTCGACGCCCAGGACGGGCAACTCCCGGCTTCGGCGCTTTCGTGGCGGCTCGCGATCCGGCATTGCGCGACCAACGGCACCTGCCACACGCACAACGTCCAGGACTTCCCCGGCGTCGCGGCGGGCTCGTTCGTCGCACCGGACCACGACTACCCGTCGTACCTGCAGCTGACTCTCACCGCGACCGACTCGACCGGCCGGACCGGCAGCAAGACGGTCGACCTCCAGCCGAAGACGGTGTCGCTGAACTTCACTTCCAGTCCCAATCAGGCGATGCTCACCGTCGGCGGCACGCAGCAGCGCACGCCGTTCTCCCGGACGGTGATCGCCGGATCCACCAACTCGATCAGCGCGGACAGCCCGCAGAATCTGCCACCGCTCAACCTGAAGTACGCCTACACCGGCTGGGCGCAAGGCGGCGCGCGGACGCAGAACATCATCGCGCCGGGTACGTCCACGACCTACCAGGCGAAGTACCGGCTCTGCTGGCTGTTGCAACCCTGCTGAAGCCGACCGGACGACACGCGTGAGAGGAGGGACGACACGCCCGCGGCACGGCTCCAACGCGAGTCGTCCGCCTGATCACGCGTGTCGTCCATCCAATCACGCTAGATGGCCACTTCGCCGTGAAAGCACGCTTCTCTCTGTCACGGAACACCTTTCGCGACAGCCGTAAGACCTCCGAAAGGGTCGGAACCCACTCCGGAAACGCCTCGTCGGATCGCCGATTCAGATCCGCACGAAAGGTGATTCCGATGACCTATCCAGGCCTGCCCGGCCAGCAGAACACCCAGCCGTCGACCGTCAAACCCGGTGTCGCCATCGGGATCCTGGTCGCGGTGATCGCGCTGGTCGCCTTCTGCGTCACTGCGTTCGCCGCGCCCGGGTTCCTGCTCCGCAAGGGACCAGGGATCTCGCTGCCCGTGCCCACCCATACGACGACCACCTCGTCCCCCACGAGCACCACGGAAAGCCCGAGCAGCACCAGGGTCAGCCGCCCGAGGAGCACCATCACCAGGCGTCCGGCTCGACCGCCCGAAAAGGGCGTTCAGGTGATCGCGGACTTCCTCGCCAAGATCGCCGCCGGGGACAAGCCGTCGGCGATCGCGCTCGCTTGCGAGACGCAGAAGAGGTTCATGGACGACAAGATCGATTCCCTGCTCCCGCTGGGTTCGCGCGTTCAGGTGACGACCACCGGCGGGACGGCCAAGTTCGTCCTGGCCGACGTCGCCGGAGTCGTCAAAGGACGGTCGGCCAGGGGCACCGTGATCGCGGATCGCAAGGCGGACGGCGATTTCTGCGTCACGACGTTCAGCATCCGCGACGCACGATGAACCCGGCCTCAGTCGAGACAGAACTCGTTGCCCTCGATGTCCTGCATCACGATGCAGGACTCGTTCTCCCCGTCGGCGAGCATGACCCGCTCGCAGACCGCGCCGAGCGCCTCCAGGCGGGCACGTTCGGCCTGGAGGACGGCGAGACGCTCCTCCCCCACGAGCCCGATGCCCGCCCGCACACAGAGATGCACCCGGTTCTTGACGACCTTGCCTTCGGGAACGCGCTGGAAGCACAGCCGCGGACCCACGCCGTTGGGGTCGCCACAGGCGAAGTCGGCGTCCTGTTTCTCGGGCGGAAGCGTGCGGGTGTAGTCGTCCCAGGTCGCGAACCCCTCCGGCGGCGAAGGCACGACATAACCCAGTACCTCGCACCAAAAACGGGCGAGACGCTCGGGTTCCGCGCAATCGAACGTGACCTGGACCTGTTTCACCGACACCATCAGACCACCCTAACCGCTGTCGGACCGAGCAGACCCGCGGCCCGCAGATCGGCCCAGACCTGCGCGGGAACCTCCGCGGCGAAGGATTCCGAGTTGCGTCGTGCCTCTTCGGCGGACCGCATCCCGACCGCGATGCCGGCGACGGCCGGATGCTGGAGCGGGAAGGCCATGGCCGCTTGGGGAAGCGTCACGCCGTGCGCTTCGCACACGTCGGCGATCCGGTTCGCCCGCTCCACGACTTCCGGTGCGGCGGTCTCGTAGTCGAAGTGCGCTCCCCCGGCCGGCCTCGGCACGGCGAGCAGCCCGGAGTTGAAGACCGACGCCGCGATCACCGAGACGCCGCGTTCCTCGCAGGCGGGCAGGAAGGTGTCGAGCGCGCTGTGATCGAGCAGCGTGTGGCGACCGGACTGCATGATCACGTCGACATCGGTCTCCTTGACCAAAGTGGTCAGCATCGCCGTGTCGTACATGCCGGCGCCGATCGCGCCGACGATCCCTTCCGAGCGCAGCTCCGCGAGGGCCGGGTAGCCGTCGCGCAGCGCGTCCTGGAAGTACTCCTCGGCGTCGTGCAGGTACAGCACGTCGATCCGGTCGAGGCCCATCCGCTCCAGCGAATCGGAGACACTGCGCCGGATCCCGTCACGGGTGAAGTCGCGGACCCGGCGGTGCGTCGCGGGGACGTGGAAGCCCGCCGGATCCGTTCGCCCGGCCGGATCCTGGGGTATCAGCAGACGGCCGACCTTCGTCGACAGGACGAAGGAATCGCGCGGCCGCGACCGCAGGAACTCGCCGATGCGGCGTTCGGAATGCCCGATCCCGTAATGCGGTGACGTGTCGAAGTACCGGATCCCGCCGTCCCACGCCGCGGCCAGCGCTCCCGCCGCGGTCTCGTCGTCCAGCGGCGCGAACAACCCGCCGAGCGGCCCGCCGCCGAAACCCAGCCGCGTCACCTCGACCTCGGTGCGCCCGAGTCGCCTCGTCTCCATACCCCGACCCCCTGATCAGCTCGGCGACCACGGTGCCATATCCGGACGATCCGGTCCCGCGATTATTCGCCGGGCCAGTCCGCACACGTCACGACCCCGAACCCCCGGCTCGGGAAGACCGTGTCCACGAAGAAGTCGTGCATCGCCTGATCGCCGTCGGCGCAACCGTCGCGCAACACGGTCACGTGATAGCCGCGATCCGCCGCGTCGTAGGCCGTCGCGGCCACCATCGCGCTGGTCGCGACCCCGGCGATCGCGACCGTGCCGATTCCCCGGGCGCGGAGCACCAGATCGAGATCCGTCCCGGCGAACGCGCTGGCACGGCGTTTCAGCACGACCACGTCCTCGCCGTCGACCGGCAGATCGATCTCGGTCCCGGCCGAGCCTTCGTGGAAGGTGTCCCCCGCTTCGTGGAACGACTTGAACAAAGCGTTCCCCGCGGGCAGGTCGGCTCCGTTGCCGCGAAGTGCGAAGTGGACGAACACGACGAGCGCGCCGGCCGCACGCGCACGCGGCAGCAGATTCCTGATCGGCGGCAGGACTGTCCCGGTGAACGGGTAAGTGCCCGTGATACCTCGTTGGAGGTCACCGATGATCAGCGCGGTGGTCATGCACGGAAGCTACCCGATCGTCCGTATACAACCGGCCGCGCGACTGGCTAGCCTCCGGCGGGTGAGGATCAAGAGTGTGCTGCTCGCCGTCCTGGTCACCGCCGGAATCGTGATTCCCCCGTCCACCGTCGCCGTGGCGGACCCGTCGGAGTGGGTGGCTCCGCTGAGCACACGCGGCCGCTACATCGTCGACGCGGCGGGCGACCGGTTCAAGCTGAAGGCCGCCAACTGGCACGGCGCGAGCGGGACGTGGACCGGCTCGGGCGACGTGAACGATCCGGCCGCGCACCATGCCGGGGAGATCGCTTACCAGACCCCGCTCGGGCTGGACCGGGCTTCGATCGACACGATCATCGACGGACTGGCGGAGCTGGGCCTGAACAGCGTCCGGCTTCCCTTCTCCAACGCGATGATCCACGACACCAGTCCGGTCCCCGACCTCCCGGCGAACCCGGAACTACGCGGGCTCACCCCGTTGCAGGTCTACGACCGCGTCGTCGCGCGGCTGACCGCACGCGGGTTCGCGGTGATCCTCAACAACCACACCACGACCTCCCGCTGGTGCTGTGGTCTCGACGGCAACGAGCGCTGGAACACCGCGCAGACCGAGCAGCGATGGCAGGACGACTGGCTGTTCATGGCGCGTCGCTACGCCGCGAACAAACGGGTGGCCGGTGCCGATCTGTACAACGAGGTCCGCCGCAACGTCTTCGACGATCCCAACTGGGGCTGGGGAAACGGCACGGACTGGCAGCGCGCGAGCCAGCGTGTGGCCGACCGGATCCTGACCGAGGCCAATCCCGACCTGCTGCTCATCGTCGAGGGCATCAACTGGACCGGTCTGCCCGTGGACGGCCTTCCCCACGGAAGGCCCACGCTGGAGCCCGCCCGCACGCTGTCGCATACGCTCGTGGACTCCGGGAAACTGGTCTACGCCGCACATTTCTACGGCTACACCGGTCCGAACCACTCCGGGGCGACCGGCACGGGCGAGACCCACGACCCGCGCTACCGCGACCTTTCGCCGCAAGAACTGCGTGATGTCCTTTACCGGCAGGCGTTCTTCGTCTCGGCGGAGACCGGCAAGCACTACACCGCGCCGCTCTGGATCAGCGAGTTCGGCGAAGGACGTCACACCACCGACGCGGCGAGCCGAGCCTGGTTCGAAAATTTCGTCGGCTATCTCGCGGAGACCGACACCGACTTCGCCTACTGGCCCGCCGTCGGGTTCCACGAGGGCAACACGGGCAACGGCTGGTCCTTGCTCTCCTGGGACACCGCGGGCCGCCGCGCCGACGTGCTCGACGGCACGGACTGGCGTGGCCCCGCGTGGCGACGGCTGGTCGAGGCGCCTTCCCGCTCCGGACGGATCCCCGAGACCGAGCGCTGGTCGGTGCTGAACCTCGACTACGCGGATTTCCAGGCCTCGCGCGGGGTTCGCGCGATGGCGGACTGGAATCCGGGCGCGCGCAAGGGGGTCTGCCCCGACGGTCAGCGGCTCGCCGGTCTTTCCCATACCGGGAACCGCGGCTTGTGCACCGGCAGGCTCGCCGTGCCGGCGGGCTACGCCGTGGTCCGCGGAGAGACCTATGTGGACACCGACTGGGCGCCCGGCTACACCAAGGTGCACTGCCCGCCGGATCACGCCGCGGTCGGCTACAGCGTCACCGGCGCGGCGTTCTCCGCGCTCCTGTGCGGCAAATCGGCCACGCCGCTCGGCAGGACCGGCCGGACGGTCTGGTTCGACCGCGGCGACGACCGGCCGTCCGGGAGTCCCGGCGGCGATTTCGCGTCGGGTCACTACAAGGGCCAATGCGCTCCGGGTGAATACGTCGCCGGTGTCGCGTATACCGGGCGCGTCGGCTCGAATCGCACTCCTGACGCGCTGCTGTGCCGCGCCTGAGCGCGTTCAGTCGACGAAGACGCAGAACGGATGGCCCGCCGGATCCGCGTAGACGCGCAAGGGTTCCACCGGGTCTTCGCTGCGGTCGTACCGGAGCCGCCCGCCGAGTTCGAGGACGCGGACGTGCTGTGCCTCGAGGGCCTCGACCGAGTCCACGGTCAGGTCGAGGTGCAGTTGCTGGGGCACCGGTTCGGCGTCCGGCCGGCTCGCCTCTGGCAGCCGGTCGACCTGCTGGAACGCGAGTTGCGCCCCGCCGTCCGGGTTGCGCAGGACCAGCCAATCCTTGTCCTCGGTGCCGGGCGGGGGCGCTTCGTCACCGGGGCGGTAGTCCCACACCAGCAGCCGCCGGTAGAACTCCGCCAGCCCACGGACGTCCGTGCCGTCCAGCACCACCTGACGGAACTTCGGGCCCGATTTCCGGTCACCCAAGCCGTTCACCTCCATCGCGCTGATCGAGCACCGCGAGAACCGTTTCGCACCAACGAATGTTCTCCTGTTCGAACGCTATCCCCCTGGCGAGGGTCAGATACGGGCCGACACGGGGTGCGGTGGCGAGGAACTCCGCTTCGGCGGACTCGCCGAGCAGACGCTCACGAAGGCGCTCGAACCGCTTGAGCTTCGTCTCGGCGATGGCCATCCTGTCCGCGACCGCGCGCCGGACCTCCCTGTCGTCGCCTGCCTCCAGGGCTTGGACCTGGACCAGCAACTCGTCGCGGATCGCGGTCGGCTTCGGTGCCCGGGTGGTGAATTCGGCGAGCTCGGCCGCACCCGCGTCGGTCAAGGAGAAGAGCCGCTTGGTGGGCCGCCGCCGCTGTTCGACGACTCGCGCCGCCACGAGACCCTGCGCCTCCATCTTGTCCAGTTCGCGGTAGAGCTGCTGCGGTGTCGCGGTCCAGAAGTTGGCGACCGACGCGTTGAAGCTCTTCGCCAGGTCGTAGCCCGAGGACTCGCCGTCCAGGAGCGTCGCGAGGATCGCGTTTCGCAGCGCCATGGCGCGATGATAGTGGATTAGTCGCAAAGTTGATTAGACACTTTGATGGACAGCGGCGCGGTGATCACCTACGCTCGGCGTCATCTACTCAACAAGTTGACTATGAGGAGATCGCCCATGCCCACGTTCCGCGAAGCGGTCGAAGCGAAGGACGCCGCCGCGATCGAGGCGCTGCTCGCCGACGACGTGGTCTTCACCAGTCCGGTGGCGTTCAAGCCCTACCAAGGGAAGGCGATCACCGCGGCGATCCTGCGCGGTGTGCTGCGCGTGTTCGAGGACTTCCGCTACGTCCGCGAGATCCACGACGGCGCGCATCACGTGTACGAGTTCGAAGCGACTGTCGACGGGCTGGAGATCAACGGCTGCGACATCCTGACCTTCGACGGCGACGGCAGGATCACCGACTTCAAGGTGATGGTCCGGCCGTTGCGGGCGGCCGAGGCGCTCGCGGCGCGGATGGGTGCCCAGTTCGAGGCCATCAAGGCGGACGCGCTCGGCTGAGGCGCCGGTCCCGAAGTCCGTGAAGGCCTCCTTGAGGGACTCTGGGTCCCTGAAGGAGGCCTTCACGGACTGGACGGCGGACCAGCCTTCCCAGAATCGCGGCTCCATCGGGCACCGAGACAACGGTGCCCCCAATGTGGCATCGGAGACGTTCGGTGTCCCCAATGCCACATCGGGGGCACTCGACCGCCGACCACACCGGTGGGTGAGCAAATGCAGTCCCTGAAGGAGGCCTTCACGGACTTCGTTTGCGTGCCCACGCCTGACTTGCGGGCTGGCGTGTGGGCCGTAAGGCGTGCGACCACCAACGTCGATGAAGGAATTGGGACCTTGAGCGTCCCGATTCCTTCATGAACGAACCACCACGCCACTCTCGGGCCCCGAGCCGGAGCAGCGGCCTTCACGGACAGGCAACCCCGCGGGTCACGACTGCCGTCGCACCATCTCGGCGATCCAGACGGGCGCGAACGGCGACGTGCAGTTCGGCGGGGTCGGATAATCCTTGAGTACCTCGAGGCGCTCCCCGATGCCGATCGCCCGGGCGCGATGTTCCGGATGGTCGATCCCGATCTGCGCCAGGCAGTGGTTCATCGCCCACTGCAGGCGATCCGGCGCGGTCTTCATCTCCGCTTCGATGACGTCGAGCAGCCTGGCGAGGTCGAGGCCCTCGGGCTGCTTCGCCACACGTTCGGTGGTCAGCGCCCAGCCGGCGCTCGCGACGACAGGGTCCGGATCGGCGGACCACGCCAGGCGCAGCTCTTCGGCGTGCGGATTCTTCTTGACCACGTAGTTCACGAGCCAGTCGTGCACCTTCGGGGTCCGCGCCTCGCGCACCATGCGGTCCAGCTCGTCGCGGTCGAACGCCTTCGGACGGCAGATCAGGAGTGCGAGCAGTTTCGCCGCCGTGTCGCCGGTTTCCCACAGCTCGCGCGCGAGCTCCTGCTGGGTTTTCAGCCGCTTCGCGATCGCGCGCAGCTTGCCGAGGTTCACCCCGTGGTCGTCGCCGTGTTTCTCGTTCACCTGCCGGGCGCGCGGGTCTTCGAGCGCGGCCAGTTCGGCCATCACCTCGGCTGTCGTCATTTCGGCCTCCCGTGACGCCAGCCTACGGTCGGCGAAGCCCGGGCGCGGAGGGCGTGACGACCTGCCGGGCACCGCTCACCCGGCGTGCCGGGCCACAAGACTGCTACGGTTGACCCGTCGCGGTTCAGACACCAGCCGCCGGGTCCCTTTTCCGGGTCTGGCCTGCCCACCGGGCAGCAGCCGGCCCCCTCAAACCGGCAAGGAGTCAACTTGACCGATTACCGCGCACCTACTTCTTATCCGGCACGTTCGACGCGGAGATTCGTGTCCTCACTCGACATTTCGATCACCGCTTCCGCCGAAGACACGGTGGTCGCCGTAGCCGGGGAAATCGACCTCGGCGTCTCGGACGACCTGCGACGAGCGCTGGACGAGGAGCTCCGGTTCAAGCCGTCGGCACTGATCGCGGATCTGTCCGCGGTCACCTTCTGTGATTCGTCCGGCTTCACCGTTCTGGTCCAGATCCGCGCGAAGGCCGAAGAAGCGGGCGTCCCCTTCATCATGGTCACCCAGGAGCGGGCCCTGCTGCGGCCGATGTCGCTGCTCGGCCTCGACGCCGTCTTCACGGTGCACCCGACCCTCGATTCGGCACGGGACGTGCTCGCTCGCTGACCAGGTGTCATGATGGGCGGTTGTGACGAGTGACAAGCCCTTCCGTATCGGCGGACGTCCCCTGACGGAACGGCTGACCGAGGCCCTGCCGTCGCTCACGAAGACGGTGCTCGCCGAGATCGTCTCCCGGATCCCGGAGTACGGTCTGCTCCCCGCCGAGGAACTCAGCGGCGACATCACCCGGGTGATCGAGCAGAATCTGCGCTCGTTCATCGACTCTCTGCGCACCGGGTCCACGCCGAAACGGGAGGAGCTCGCCCTCCTCCGCGAGTCGGCGGCCCGGCGCGCGGAGGAGGGCATCCCGATCGACATCGTGCTCACCGCGTACCACATCGGCGTCCAAGTGGTCTGGGCGTCGTTGAGGCCGGACGCGCGCCCGGAGGAGGTCGCCGACGTCCTCGCCGTCAACGCGCTGACCCTGCGCTACCTGGAAGTGGTCACGCCCGCGGTCGGCGCCGGATACCTCGACGAGCGGCAGACGATGTTCGACGACGAGCGGTCGGCACGGCATACGGTGCTTTCCGCGCTGCTCGACGGCGAACCCGCGGAGGTCGCGGCGGGGCAGGCCGGGCTGCGGCTGCCGCCGTGCTACCTCGTCCTGGCGGTGTCGGTCGGAGCGCATCCGGACGAGGAGGTCGACGGGGTCGACCCGCTGGTCGCCGGGCGGCGGAAGCTCCGGCGGCTGCGGGTCGAACTGGAGCGGCAGATCCGGGGCACCGTCCTGACCTCGCTCACTCCGGAAGGCGGCATCGCCTTGCTACCGCACGAAACCCCGGCCGGCGAACTGTCCACACGGGACTGGGCGCGGCTGGACCGCGTCTTCGCCGACGTCGCCCGCACGGCCGGGGCGGAGGTGATCGCCGGGGCGGCCGCCGCCGAACCCGCCGGGGTGCCCGACGCGGCGAAGCTCGCGCAGGACGTGCTCGCGGTCGCCATCGGATCCGGGCGGCCGCCCGGGCTGTACCGGCTCGACGACGTCCTGCTCGAATACCAGCTCTCCCGTCCGGGGCCGGCGCTCGACCGGCTGGCTTCCAGGCTGGCGCCGCTGGACGGAAACGAGGAACTCCTGCAGACGCTGGAGACCTTCCTCCGCCGGGGCGGGCGCCGTCAGACCGCCGCCGCCCTGCACGTCCACCCCAACACGGTCGACTACCGCCTGCGCCGGATCGCCGACCTCACCGGACTGGATCCCACCCGGCTCGACCACGTCGCCCTGGTGAGCGCGGCACTCGTCGCTCGTGCGACCCGGTTGTGACTCGTCACAGCGTGTGGAGTTTGCCGGCCTCGCAGAGGCCGAGCATCCGGCGGGCGGACCGGCATTCGCCGGGGAAGACGAAGAGCCGTGTGTGACTGTCCTCGGCCAGCAACTGCGCCCGTTCGAGCACCCGGATACCCGTCGCGCCGAAGAACTCGAGTTCGGACAGGTTGAGGATGAGCGTGGTACCGCTGCCGTGAAGCCGCTGGGCGAGCATCTCCCACAGTCGCGGCGCGGTCCCGAGATCGACCTCGCCGTTCGCCTTGACGACGGCGGTCCCCTTGGTCGGCCTGCTCACGTGCAGCCGGAGACGTCCTCGAGGTTCCTCGAGGGCCCGGAGTTCGGAGGCCGCTGAGAAGGCGCGCTTCTTGTCAAGCGCGCGGGGCGTCGACAGGGAAGTCATACCTGGAAGTACCCAGGTACGCGGCCCGGCGAAACGGATCGCTTGAAGACCGCCTGAAGCGGGTATCACCACCGCGTCGGAGGTGATGTTCCATGTCCGCTGCACAGAGCGGTACCGGACCGGTCGTGACCGGTTTCGACGGGTCGCCCGAGGCGCGCCGCGCCGTCCGCTGGGCGGTCGCCGAGGCGAAGACCCGCGACCTCGGCCTGGTCCTCGCGTACTGCACCCGGGACCGGCTCCCCCCACCCGGCTCGGACCCTGTCGCGACGCCGTTGAACGAAGCGGTTCCCCAGGCCGCCGACGACGCGGCGGAAGTGGAGCCTGCCCGCCGTCAACTCGCTTCGATGACCGAAGCCCTCAAGCGCTCCGACCCCGATCTCGACGTCCGCACCGTCGTCCGCGGCGGCACTCCGGAGGAGGTCCTGACCTCGGTCGCGGACGAGGTGGACGCGGCGATGATCGTGCTGGGCGAATCCCACACCGGGTTGTTCACCAGAGCGGTCCTCGGTTCGACCGAATCGGGCGTGACCAAGACCGCCGGTCGTCCCGTCGTGGTCGTGCGCGGCGAAGAGCCTCCGCCGGGTGGACCGGTGATCCTCGGTACCGACGGCTCCGAGCAGAGCGCGCAGGCGGCGGGGTTCGCGTTCGATTTCGCGGCGAGGCACGGGCTCACCGTGCACGCGGTCCACGTCGCGCGGATGCCGATCTGGGGGCCCGCGAGCGAACCCCTGCTCGGCGGCCCGGTACTGGATCCGGCGCCCGGTCTCCCCCAGGAGGTCGCCGAC
The DNA here is from genome assembly GCF_055563465.1 of Amycolatopsis sp. NPDC000009. Classification (NCBI taxonomy): domain Bacteria; kingdom Bacillati; phylum Actinomycetota; class Actinomycetes; order Pseudonocardiales; family Pseudonocardiaceae; genus Amycolatopsis; species Amycolatopsis sp. NPDC000009. The sequence goes on along the minus strand of NZ_JBVHDI010000013.1, from coordinate 50,501 downwards.
GAACTCGTCGCCCGGCAGCTCGAACCATGGCGGGAGCGCTATCCGGACGTCGCCGTCGAGCTGGTGCACGGGGTGGGGCCCGCCGCGCAGGCGCTGACCGTGCAGTCCAGTGAGGCCGCGCTGCTGGTGCTCGGCCGGAGCGATCACGGCGATCTGCGGCGCCTGCTGCTGGGTTCGGTCAGTGACGACGCGTTGCACCACGCGCACTGCCCGGTGGCGGTGGTCCGCGCCCAACCGGTCAGCTGAGCGCGGAGCGTCACGAAGAGGCCAGCTCTCCGAGCGTTCGCCGGGAAACGCGCAGTTCGGCGGCCATCAGGAGGCCGCCCGTCCGAGCCTGCGCGAGCGCGTAGCCGACTTCGGCGACCTTGTCCCAGGCCTCGGCCGGCGTCTCACCCGCGCCCACCTGGCCGTCCAGCAGACTCGCTTCGAGTTGCTTCTGCAGGCCCGGCAGGACATTGGCGAGGTCGTCGGCGAGCCGCTGCAACGCCTCGATGGTGCGGCAGAGGTCGGCGGGCGAGGCAGGTTCCTCGTCGCGCAGCCTGGTGTACAGGTGACGGACGACCGACCCGGCCTGTGCGGCCAGCAGGTACGGCGGCTCCTCCGACTTCGGTGTCATGCCCTGAAATACCCCGTCCACGACCTGCGAAAACAAGTTTGTGGCGAGAGGGCCGTGGGTATCAGCGGTTGTGAACAAGGACGTACTCACTTTCGGGGTCGAGGAAGAGTTCTTCGTGGTGGACCGGGCAGGTCACCTTGCCCCGGCGGGCGACGCCGTCGTGGACGCCGCGGACGAGGACGAAGAGCAGGGCGAACTCCAGCAGGAGCTCACCCTCTCCCAGGCCGAATCGGCCACCGGTGTCTGCACGACCCATGACGAGGCCGAGCGGCAGCTGACGACGATGCGGGCGGAACTGGCCATGGCCGCCGCCCGGCGGGGCTGCCGTCTGCTGCCCAGCGGGAGCGCGCCGCTCGCGGAGACGGCCTTGCCCGCCATCACCCCGAATCCGCGCTACGAGCGGATGTCCGAACATTTCGGGGCGACCGCGCGGACGTCGCACACCTGCGGCTGTCACGTCCACATCGCCGTCCCCGACCGGGAAACCGGGATCCGGGTGATCAACCACGTCCGGCCCTTCCTGCCCGCGCTGCTGACGGTGACCGCCAATTCCGCGATCTGCGACGGGTACGACACCGGGTACGCCAGCTGGCGCTACCAGCAGTGGAACCGCTGGCCGTCGGCCGGTTCACCGCCGCTGTTCACCTCGCTGGACCACTACGAAAGCGTCGTCGACGCCTGGCTCCGGGCGGGCGCCATCCTCGATCGCGCGATGGTCTACTGGGACGTGCGGCTTTCCGAGAAGCAGCCGACCGTGGAGTTCCGGCTCGGCGATGTCGCCGCCACCGCCGGCGAAGCGGTTCTGCTCGGGGTGCTGATCCGGGGGCTGGTCGGCACGATCCTCGCGACGGAGGGGGATCCCTCGCACCTGTCCAACGAGGTCCTGCGGGCCCAGATCTGGCGCGCGTCACGGGAGGGACTCTCCGGCCGCTGCCCGCATTTCCGGACCGGCGACCTCGCCCCGGCGAACGACGTGCTCCACGACGTCGTCACCTTCGCGGCCGGTGCCCTCGAAGAGACGGGCGACCTCGATCTCGTCCGCGACGGCTGCGACCGGCTCGCCGCCGAAGGCAGCGGGGCGGACCGGCAACGGGCCCGGTTCGAGAAGCGGCGACGCGCGGAAGACGTCGTGGACCTCTTGGCGGTCCGGCCGGAGTAGCCCGCCGCCGTGATCGAAGACCGAACTCGCGTGCCTGGAGCCGTAACTCGCGTGCTTGAAGGCGTAACTCGAGAGTTACGGCTTCAAGCACGCGAGTTACGCCTTCGATCACGCGAGTTACGGCGTCCGGCCCAGTTCCGGCGGGCGGCGCAGCGGGCCCCAGTCCGTGTCGTGCCGGGCCTTGTCGCGCAACAGCTCGCGGGCTTCGCCGAGGACCGCGGTGGAGATCCTTCCGACGGGTTCGGGAACGGTCAGCAGCGGCTCGTTGTCCGGCCCCGAGCCCACGATCCGGCCGGCCAGCACCCAGGGCTTGGTCTCGCGACGGCGTTCGTGCCGGAGGTGGCAGTAGTCGTAAAGCCGCCTGGCCAGCCAGAGTTCGAGCGGCTGGTCGCGCCACCAGGGTTCGGGGTCGAGCGGGTTCACCGAGAGTCCCGGCAGTTCCGCGCCGGTGAGTTCGTCCAGGCTCGTACCGGGACGATGTTCGGGAGTCGGCGCCCACCGGACGTACAGGCCTTTCCGCCGCCGGACCAGCGCGGCGAGCTCCCCCAGTGATTCCAGCTGCTGCATCGAGCGCTCCTGTGCGACGGGTGGACACGGTGACCGGCGCGCCGGCGTCCCTGCCCCGCCGGGGTTGCCCACGCCGGTCCACCTCACGGCCGGCGGACGTACAACCTCGCTGCACCGGCCGTTGCCTTCCGGTTACCCGCTCTTCACGCGGCTACACCCCTTTCACGAGCGCTCGGTCCACAAGATGCGCGATCTCCTCCAGCGCCAGCTTCGCTTCCGGGATCGAGGCCAGCATCCACGCGTGGATCATGCCCTCGTACTCGTGGTAACTCAGCGGCACGCCCTGTTCGGTGCACAGCGTGTGGAGGCGCCGGGCGTCGGACAGGAGGACGTCCTTGGTTCCGATGTAGACGGTCAGTGCCCCGAGCCCCGAAAGGTCGCCGAACACCGGGCTGAGCCGGGGATCGGTACGTGGCAGCTGTCCACTGTAGAGCCTGGCCGCCTCGTTCAGGCCGGTGAGCGCGAGGTACGGGTCCCGCTCGTCCAGCGCGGGTTGCGCCGGGTGGCTCATCGTCAGGTCCAGCCACGGCGACAGCAGGACGGTCTCCTTGGGCACCGGCCTTCCTTCGTCCCGCAACGCCTTGATGAGCGCCAGTGCGATCCCCGCGCCGGCGGAATCCCCCATCACGATCTGCTCCTCCGGGCCGGCGCCCGCGGAGAACTCGTCGTAGGCACGGCGGACGAACGCGGTGGTCTCCGGGCACTGGTGGTCCGGGGCCAGCGGATAGATCGGCACGGTGACCGAGCAGCCGGTGCGGTCGATCAGCCGTCCGAAGAACCGCCAGTGGTCGTGCTGGATCTGGTGCACGTAGGCGCCGCCGTGGAAGTACAGCACGTGCTTGCCGTCCCCGCCGCCGCGCGAGCGGATCGTGTAGCAGGGCCGCCCGTCCACTTCGGACCGCTGGACGTCGAACCGGCGCCTGACCGAGCGGATCGGCCCCCGATCTCCCTTCGCCTGGCTGCTTTCGATGCTTCGGCGGAACCGGTCGAGCTCGGCGTAGGTGCGCTTCCGACCGGTGAGGCGCAACCACGCGAGCAGCGACTTCGCCGCGAGACTCGTCTTAGACCTGATCACGGGGAACCGTCCGATGCCAGTTGCGGGAGAACGTCCTTCGCTCGCCTTCGTAGGCGTCGAGCTGCGCGTCGACGACGAACTCCGTGGGTGTGCAGGAAACCCGGGTACGGGTCTCGGACCTCGCTTCCCAGTCGCCACGGGCGAACGTCATCGACCAGGCCGTCTCCGCCACCGGCGAGCAGAAGTCGTCGGCCACCCACGAGTAGCGCTCGAAGACGTTCCTGGTGACGTCCAGATCGATGTCGTCGAACCGGACCTTGCCCTCGTCCTTGACGATGTCCAGCGCGGACCGGTAGTCGATCAGGTCACGCGAGACGGTCCAGCGCTGCTCGCCGGGCTCGATCTGGGTCGCGGGCAGCGGTTCCGCCCCTTCGGGTTCGCCGAACGGCCGCGCGGGTACCTCGTCGGCTTCCGCCATCGGCCGCACCGGCAGCGTGAGCGAACTCTGTCCTGTGTGGACGGTCACCATCGCCGGTTCCGGCGGCGGCCACGCCAGCGGCCAGTACGACGACGAGAGCGACAGCCGGATGCGGTGCCCGGTGGGGAACGCCTGCGCGACGGCGTTGAGCTCGACGCGCACCCGGTACCGCTTACCCGGTTCGAGCGGCTCCGGTTCGTCGTGCCCGTCCCGGTGGGTCAGGTTCAGCAGCCCGTAGGTCACGCGGGTGGCCCTGCCGTCCGGGGCGACGTCGGACAGCCGGACGGCGACCTGCGCCACCGGTTTGTCCGCGGAGACCTCCAGATCCACCACCGGCGAACCGAGGATCTCACACGGCTCGGTGAGTTCGTCGGTATCGAAGACGAGCGAGCCGCCGTCCTCCTCCCGCTGGTCGTAGGGCAGATCGGGCGGAGCGCTGTAGGAAGCCCACTTGCCGGCGAACTGGCCGACCGAAAGCGGCGACTCCACCGACAGGTTCTCCGCCGGGACCTCCTCACCCGGACGGGCGATCCGGTGCCGGGCGAGCCGGTGCTCGGACGGGCGCACATGCGGTGAAGGCCAGGACGGCTCCCCGACCCAGCGGCCGGGACGGTCCTCGTACGAGGTCGACGGCGGGACGCTGTCCTGCATCCAGGTCTGGAGCATCGGCCCGTCCATGACGCCGTTCTCGACGTCCTTCAGCCAGTGGTCCCACCAGCGGACCAGTTCCTGCAGATACCCGATGGCGGGGCCGGGCCGTCCGAGATGCGGGTACTTGTGGGACCACGGCCCGATCAGCCCGCGCCGCGGCACGTCGAGATTGGCCAGCAGCCGCGAAACCGCGTTCGAGTACCCATCCGCCCAGCCGCTGGAGGCGAGGACCGGCACCTGGACGTCACTGTAGTTCTCACAGACCGACGCGTGCCGCCAGTAGTCGTCCCGGCGCTGGTGGCTCAGCCATTCACCGGCCCAGAGGCCGCAGTTCTCCAGCCGTTCGTGCCACAGCTCGCGCCACCGCTCACCCGCGAGCGCGGGGTCGGGCGGCAACGTGGCGTAGGCGAACATCGTGGAGGCTTCGGCGACGTTGTCCGAAAGCAGGCAACCACCCATGTAGTGCATGTCGTCGGAGTAGCGGTCGTCGGTGAACGACGAGATCGCGATCGCGGTCAGGCTCGGCGGTTTGCGCGCCGCCACCTGCAACGCGGCGAACCCGCCCCACGAGATCCCCATCATGCCGGTCCGGCCGGAGCACCACGGCTGCGCGGCGATCCACTCCAGGACGTCCTCGGCGTCGAGTTGCTCCCGCTCGAGGTACTCGTCGGCGAGAACGCCCTCCGACTCCCCCGAACCTCGGATGTCGACGCGGACACAGGCGTAGCCGTGTCCCGCGAGGTACGGATGGTGCACGGAGTCCCGCACCGAGGTCAGGTCGCGGTGACGGTACGGGATGTACTCCAGGATCGCGGGGACCGGCTCACCGTCCGAAGCGACCGGCCGCCAGATCCGGGCCGACAACCGGACACCGTCGGACACCGGGATCCAGACATGGTCCTCCTCGGTGATCTCGTACGGCAGCGAGGCCACCGTCCGCATGGGCTATCCCTCCTCGAAGTCGAACCGCAATGCCTCGACGCACCGGCGGTATTTGCTCTCCATCTCCCGTTCGGTCTGTGCCGCGACGAAGATGTGCGCGAGCTCGTAGCTGTAGCTGTCCTGTTCGGGCAGATCGGAGAGCCGGACCCCCTTCTCGGCCACCGGCTCGATCTTCACCCCGGGGATCTCCGCCTCCAGGTCCGCGATCTCGCCGCGGGTGGGCACCCGGGTGACCAGCCCGTCGCGGAAGCGGCGGTAGTACCACTTGCCCGCGATCCGGTAGTCACCCCGGTTGCGCCGCGTCCGGGGGTCCTGGCCGAGGCCCAGCTGGACCATGATCTGGTGGTTCGCCACCCCGTCGACGTATTCGAACAGCTCCGCGTGGGACTGCGAATGCCGCGGATTGATCTCCAGCAGGCAGGCCTGGCCGGATTCGGGGTGGCAGAAGAACTCGATGCTGAACGTGGCGTTGTCGAAGCCGATCTGCTCCATGACGCGGACGGAGATCTCCTTCATCCGCTCGACGGCGTCCTCGGGCAGCTGCGAGGGGTACTGATGCCGCTGGAACGAAGCGGTGTCGGGATAGTTGATCGAATCGATGACGCCGTAGACCGTGACCTGTCCTTTGTAGACATAGCCTTCGGTCGCGGCCTGCACGGCGTTGAGCTCACCTTCCGCGAGGCACGCGGCTCCCCCGGCGGCGGCCACCTCGGCGGGGAGATCGACCGTGGCGAGCACACGCTCGAAGGGCTTGCCGACCCGGTCGACACCCGCCCGGATCTCGGCGACGGCCTTGTCGAACTCGTCCTCGTCGGCGACGTGGAAGGCCAGCTCCGAGGAGAACGACTTCACCGGCTTGAGCCACATGGGGTAGTCGACACCCTCCGGCGGCCGGGGGTCGTCCTCGTCCAGGTCGACGATGCCGAACGCCGGCACCTCGTCGATCACCTTCGACTGTTCGAGGCGGCTCCAGTACTTGTGCTCGCATTTCAGCACGGCTTCCAGCGAAACACCGGGAAGGCCGTACTTCTCGCACAGCATGGCCACCATCGTCGAAGACGGGAAGTCCCAGTAGCTGACGATCGCGTCGATCGGGCCGTCGAAGGCGTCCAGCTGCGACTCGGCCTTCTCCACGAGTTCCACGATCGGGATCTCGCCGTGCTGGAGTTCCTCGGGCGACAGCAAGGCGTGGAAGCGATACCGGTCGGCACCGGGGACTCGTCTCAGCACCTCGTCATTGCTGTCGTCGAGACCGATCACGAAGATGTTCTTTTCCTCTGGGGGCCTGGAGGATGTGGTCATAGGCCAGTGCTACCCGCTCCGAAGTTCCGGAAAACCCTGGTTTGCCCCTGTCGCCGCCCGGGAATCCGGCCGTCATGACCGAGTTGCCCGGAACGCGTTCACTGTGGCTCGACACCGCTCCCGCTCCCGACCGCACCGGAACGCCGCTGCCGCCGGAGGCCGACGTCGCCGTGCTCGGCGGCGGTATCGCCGGGCTCACGACGGCGTACCGGCTGGCGAGGGCGGGCCGCTCGGTCCTGGTGCTGGAGGCCGGCCGCCTCGCGGCCGGGGTTTCCGGCCACACCACGGCGAAGGTCAGCACCCAGCACGGGCTCAAGTACGCCACGCTGGCCAAGACGAAGGGCTCCGAAGCCGCCGCGACGTACGCGTACACGCAGGCGGCCGCGCTGGACTGGATCGCCGCGGCCACGGCCGAACTCGGCATCGACTGCGGTTTCACCCGCGCCGACAGCTTCGTCTACACGACCCATCCCGGGACGGTCGAAAGCCTCGAACGCGAGGCGGAAGCGGCCGCCGAGGCCGGTCTTCCGGCCTCATACGTCACCGAGGTCGACCTCGACGTGCCCGCCCTCGGCGCGGTGAAGTTCGCCTCTCAGGCGCATTTCCACCCACGCCGCTGGCTGCTCGCGCTGGCCGACGAGATCGAACGCGCGGGCGGGACGATCGTCGAGGGGGTGCGGGCGGAAGGCGTCGACGAACTCGGCGGCGTCAAGGTGCGCACCAGTTCCGGCGAAGTCCGGGTGGGTGAGGTCGTGGTGGCCACCCACTACCCCGTTTTCGACCGCGGCCTGTTCTTCGCCCGGCTCGACCCGGTGCGCGACCTGGTCGTCGCGGGACCGGTGGAAGGCAATCGCTCGCCCGACGGGATGTACCTCGACGCCGACACCCACCACTCCGTGCGGAGCTACCTCAAGGACGGCGTCCCGTACGCGGTCGTGGGCGGCGAGCACTACCGGGTGGGTGACTCCGTCGACGTCGAGAGCCGCTACGAACGGCTGGCGAGCTGGGCGGGCGAGCACGCGGGGGTGCACCGGGTCACCCATCGGTGGTCCGCCCATGATCTGTCTACTTTGGACTCGGTGCCGTACGTCGGGCGCTATCACCCGGCGAGCCGCCACCTCTGGGTCGCCACCGGCTTCGGCCAGTGGGGGATGACCGGCGGCACCGCGGCCGGGCTGCTGCTCGCGGATCTCCTGACCGGACGTGACAACCCGTCCGTGAGTCTGTACGACCCGAACCGTTTCGACCTCCGGTCCGCGATCTCGACCGTCGAGAACAACGCCACCGTGGCGAAGTTCCTGGTCGGCGACCATCTCAGCGCGCTGCGCAAACCAGCGTCGCTGGACGAGATCCTGCCCGGCGAGGCGAAGGTGACCCGTGACGGCGGCGAACTCGTCGCCGCCTACCGCGATCCGGGCGGTGAACTGCACGCCGTCGGTGCCCACTGCACCCATCTGGGTTGCCTCGTCGCGTTCAACAACGCGGAGAAGACCTGGGACTGCCCTTGCCACGGTTCGCGGTTCGGTCTGGACGGGTCGGTGATCCAGGGGCCGGCCGTGCGCGCGCTGCCGAAGAAGCGGGAGCGGTGATGACCGGCATCGGTATCGAAGAGGAGTTCCTGCTGGTCGACCCCAGGACCGGGGTGAGCTGTCCCCGGGCGGAGGCGGTGCTCGAACGGCACCGGATCTGCTGTCCGCTGCCGGACGGCGCCGCGGTCCACCGGGAGCTGCGGCCGACCCAGATCGAGGCCGCCACCGGGGTCTGCGAAACCGCCGACGAGCTGTACGAACACCTGACCGCCGGGCGCCGCACGCTCGCCGAAGCGGCCGCGGCAGAGGACTGCGCCGTCATCGCGTCCGGCACTCCCCCGCGCCGCTCACCCGAGCGCGACTACGGTACCGACGACCGGTTCGGCAAGGTCGACGCGCTGTACGCGGGCGTGGTCAAGGCGTACGAAGCCTGCGGATGCCACGTGCACGTCGGCGTCCCCGACCGGGAGACGGCGGTCGCCGTCGTGAACCATCTGGGTGAATGGCTGCCCACCTTGCTCGCGCTGTCGGGCAACTCGCCCTTCGAGGGCGGCCGCGACACCGGCTACGAGAGCTGGCGGATGGTCGAGCAGAGCCGGTTCCCCGGTTCCGGCGTCGCACCGTACTTCGCGGACGCCGCCGCTTACGAGGAGCAGGTCGGACGGCTGGTGGACTGCGGTGTCCTGGTGGACGAGAACCAGACCTTCTGGCTCGCGAGGCCGTCGGCACGGTGGCCGACGGTCGAGGTGCGCGCCGCCGACACCGCCTCCACCGTCGACGAAGCAGTCCTTCAGGGCCTGCTGACTCGCGCGCTGGTGCGCACCGCCCTCTCCGATCTGGACCACGGGGTGGAGGCCGCGCCGCTGGATCCGCAGATCGCCGCCGCCGCGGTGTGGACGGCCGCACGTCACGGTCTTTCGGGACCGGCCGTCGATCCGGTCGCGGGAAAGCCGGTCCCCGTGGGCGACCGGGTCGCCGCGCTGCTGACGCATACCAAGCAGGCGCTGGAGGACACCGGGGACGCGGAGCTCGTCCGCACCCTTCTCGGGCAGCTGGAACGGGAGGGCACCGGTGCCGAACGGCAACGCCGGGCCGCCGTCGACGGCGAGGTCGCGGTCTTGCGGATGCTGACCGAAGAGACGGTTCCGCACGCCTAGACCGGGTACTCCCGGGGCATGACGACGATCGACCGTGAGGTGGCCGCGAGGCTGCCCGAGATCCGCGGCCCGCTCTCGGCCGCCGTGGTGGACACCCTGGCAGGCGGACGCCGCGACGACTTCGACCTCGAGGCGGCGACCGAGGCCGACCCGTTCGGTGAAGACCTGCAGTTGGCGCTGCACGTCTGCTACGAGCTGCACTATCAGGGCTTCGACGGCGTCGACTCCGAATGGGAGTGGGACTCCCGCCTGCTCGGTTTCCGGTCCGTTCTGGAGCACGCGTTCCTGGACGGGATCCGCGCCGCCGTGCCCGGCGGGGACGACGTCCGCGGGCTGCTGGACGAGTTGCTCGTCGAACCGGCCGACGGGGGCGGCGTTTCCCATTTCCTGCGGGACGAGGGCGAATGGTGGCACGTCGAGGAGTACTTCGCGCATCGGTCGATCTACCACCTCAAGGAGGCCGATCCCCACGCGTGGGTGATCCCCCGGCTGCGGGGCAGGGCCAAGGCGGCACTGGTCGCCGTGGAGTTCGACGAGTTCGGCGGCGGGCGGGCCGACCAGGCGCATTCCCGCCTGTTCGCGGATCTGCTCACCGCGGCGGGCCTGTCGTCCGGCTACCTCGCCTACCTCGACCACGTCCCGGCCACCATGCTCGCGACGGTGAACATGATGTCGCTGTTCGGCCTGCACCGGAGCCTGCGCGGCGCGCTCGTCGGGCATTTCGCCGCCGCCGAGATCACCACCGCGCCCGCCGCCAGGCGCATGGACCAGGCACTGGAACGCCTCGGCGGCCCCGCCGAATGCCGGTACTTCTACACCGAGCACATCGAGGCCGACGCGGTGCACGAACAGGTGCTGCGGCACGACGTCGTCGGCGACCTGCTCGACCGGGAGCCGGAGCTGGCCGCGGACATCGCGCTGGGCATCCAGGCCACCGACCTGCTGGAGGGCCGGCTGACCGAGCACCTGCTTGGCGCCTGGTCAGCCGGGGAGAGCTCACTCCTCAGGCCGCTGCACCCCTTGCCGTGAACGGCGGCGATGGCTGGTGTCGCAGAACGGGTAGCGCTTGCTGCGGCGGCAGGCGCAGAGGGCGACCACGAAGCGATCCGAGGTCACCGTCTCGCCGTCTTCGGTGACGATCTCGACCGGCCCCTCCACCAGGAGGGGCCCGCCGGGTTCGATCCGGACCCTGGTCTCACGGCCGGTCGGCACGGATCACCACCAGTTCCTCGTGCCGCTGCCCGGCGCCGATCAGGCCCGCCGCTTCGAGGAAGGCCGCCCGCGCCCGCATGACGGGTCCGAACGGGATCGACCGGGTGGCGACCACCGCAGGCGTCATTCCCGCCGCGCGCAACTGCTCCAGCGACTTGTCCGGGCCGGCGACCGCGGAGTGGACCATCATCAGATAGCCGCCCGGCGCCACCAGGGACGCCGCCCCGGCGCACACCTGGTCGAGCACGATCCGGCCGTCCGGCCCGGCGTCCCACGCCCGTGCGGCCCCGGCCGCGGGAACCGGGGACGGCACGTACGGCGGGTTCGCCAGCACTACGTCGAACGGCCCACCGCGCGCCGCTTCGGCCAAGCTGCCCCGAAGCGGCCGGACCGGGAGCCGGCGCAACCGCGAATTGACCCAGACCGCGGCCAGGGCCCGCCGGGAGATGTCCACCGCCGTCACCGACCCCGCGCCGTGGGCCGCGGCCGCCAGCGCGAGGGCGCCGGTCCCGGTGCAGAGGTCGAGAACTCTTGCCCCGGCCGGCATTCCCGACTTGCTCAACACGCTCGCCAGCAGCCAGGTGTCGTGTTGCGGGCGGTACACCCCTGGCGGCCGCAGCAGCCGGGGGCGCGCCGGGGTGAGTGGAATCGCTGCTGCGTTGGAGATCGCGGTCATGTCCCCTCCGGGTTCGCCGATGTTGCTCCCGGCTACCCCGGTCGTGTGGTGCCAAACGTCCACAATGGCCTGCGATCCGAGGGTTGGCCGCGCCCGGAAGGGGGTAGCCGCAAGGACAAGCGACCGAAGGAGGCCCAGATGGAGAAGAAGGCCGACCCCGGCGAGAAACGGGACGAGGAAGAACGCGAAGAGGTGCGCGGGGAGCAGGGCACCTCGTCCGGTGACCCCCACGACGACACCGACCCGCAATCCGGCTGAGCCAGCGCGCGGAACTCCCCCGGCTCGCCCGGCCTGGGGAGTTTCACGACGTCTCCACGGGGTATCCGACGGGTTCGCGGCGAAACGGAGGCGTTTCCGATGAACCTGCGTACGACAGGCTTCCTTCTGCGACCGGTGGTGCTGGTGATCGCACTGGTCCATCTCGTGCTGGGGGTACTCGGCTTCTTCTTCCTCCCCGAGGCGAACCAGGCCGGCGGGAACACGGTGTGGATCTTCAGCGCGACCGGGATGCTCGACGTCATCCGAACCGTGCTCGGGGTACTCGGCCTGGTCGCGTTCTTCAAACCGTCCGCGATCCCGGCCTACTGCTGGCTGGCTTTCGTGGCGTTCGCGGGGCTGACCGCGTTCGGCGTGCTCTCGGCGGGGACGGACATGTCCGGTGACGCCGTCAATCTCAACTGGGCCGACAACACCCTCCACGCGCTGACCGCGCTCGCGACCCTCGTGGTGGGTATCGCCGCCACTCGGAAGCAAAGTAAGCCAAGGGAAAACGTTTAGTCCGTCCACAACGGGCAACTTGGCGGGTATGACGAAACCGGCCCCGCTCCGGATCCTCCTGTGGCACGTTCACGGATCCTGGACCGAATCCTTCGTGCAGGGCGGCCATCGCTACCACCTGCCGCTGCTCGACGAGGGCGGGCCGTGGGGACGCGGACTCAGCGGCCGTGAGTGGCCCGCCGCCGAAGAGGTCCCGGTCGACGAACTGAAAGACCTCGACATCGACGTCGTCGTTCTCCAACGGCCTGAGGAGATCCACCTGGCCGCGCGGTGGCTGCGCCGCCGCCCCGGCAGGGAAGTGCCCGCCGTCTACGTCGAGCACAACACACCCCGGGAGCACGCGGCCACGACCCGGCATCCGCTGTCCGACCGGGGCGACATCCCGCTGGTCCATGTCACCCACTTCAACGAACTGATGTGGGACTCCGGCCTCGCGCCCACCGTGGTCGTCCCGCACGGGATCCCCGATCCGGGCGAGCGCTACACCGGTGAACTCCCCCACGGCGCCGCCCTGATCAACGAACCGGCGAGACGCGGGCGGATCACCGGAACCGATCTACTGCCCGCTTTCGCGGAGATCGCGCCGGTCGACGTGTTCGGGATCGGCAGCGAAGAGCTGGAGGGCCGACACGCCGCGGTGCGTCCCGGCGGCGACCTGCGCACCCGGGACCTGCACGCCGAGGTCGCCCGGCGCCGCGTCTACCTGCACACCGCCCGGTGGACGTCGCTGGGGCTCTCGTTGCTCGAAGCGATGCACCTCGGCATGCCGGTCGTCGCACTCGCGACCACCGAAGCCGTACTCGCGATCCCGCCCGACGCCGGCGCCGTCTCGACGGACATCGACGTGCTGGCGCGGGCCTACCGCGCATTGATCCATGAACCCGATTTCGCCGTACTGGCGGGGAAGACCGCGCGCGAGTTCGCTTTGAGCCATTACGGGCTCGACGCGTTCCTCGCCCGCTGGGACGCCGTGCTGACCGAGGTGACCGCTTGACCACGCCGACCGCGGCGGGAAGGAGCCCGATGAGGATCGCGATGGTTTCCGAGCACGCCAGCCCGCTCGCCGCCCTCGGCGGAGCGGACGCCGGTGGCCAGAACGTCCACGTCGCCGAGCTCTCCGCCGCGCTGAGCAGGCAGGGCCACGACGTCACCGTCTACACGCGCCGCGAGAACCGGCGCGTCGCCGCGACGGTCGAGACGCCGGACGGCTACCACGTCGTCCATGTCCCGGCGGGCCCGGCGAGAAAGCTGTCGAAGGACGAGCTGCTGCCGCATATGGGAGAGTTCGGCCGGGTGCTGCGCTCGCGCTGGGCCAAGGACCGGCCGGACGTCGTCCACGCGCATTTCTGGATGTCCGGCCTGGCTTCGATCCTCGCGGCGAAGGATCTCGGCATCCCGGTGACCCAGACCTTTCACGCGCTGGGCGTGGTGAAACGACGCTATCAAGGGAAAAAGGACACGAGCCCGCCCGAGCGGATCCGGCTCGAGCGAATGATCGCCAAACAGGCGGACCGGGTGATCGCGACGTGCTCGGACGAGGTCTTCGAACTCGTGCGGATGGGCCTGCCGCGCTCACGGGCCTCGGTCGTCCCCTGCGGAGTAGACTTGACCGAGTTCACCCCGGACGGTGAGACCGCTCCCCGCACGGCCAGGCAGCGGATCGTCAGTGTCGGCAGGCTGGTGCCGCGCAAGGGTTTCGACCTCGCCATCGCCGCGCTGCCGTCGCTGCCGGACACGGAACTGGTCATCGCGGGAGGCCCGGACTCGGGCCCTCTCGCCGGGGCTCCCGAAGTGCGGCGACTCCAGGAAATCGCCGATCGGGCCGGCGTCGCCGACCGCGTCCACCTGGCGGGACTGGTGTCCCGTGAGAACATGCCCGCGCTCCTGCGCTCCGCCGACGCGGTGGTGTGCACGCCTTGGTACGAACCGTTCGGCATCGTGCCGCTGGAGGCGATGGCGTGCGGTGTCCCGGTCGTGGCGACCGCCGTCGGCGGGCTGACCGACACCGTCGTCGACGGCGTCACGGGTCTGCTGGTTCCGCCTCGCAGCCCGAGGGACTTGGCGGGAGCGCTGCGGCGGCTCCTCGGCGACGCTTCGGCGCGCGAGTCGTTCGGGATCGCCGGGACCGACCGGGTGCGGGCGCGGTACTCGTGGGACCGGGTGGCCGCGGACACCTTGCGCGCTTATGGGCGCGTTTCGAGCGGGGAGACGGAAGTGGCGACAGCCGCTTCGCCTTCCTGAGCGGCTTCACGTACGCGGGCCTCGTCCGGTGCGCATCTCTCCCCGCCCAGCCCCACGCGCGTTGCGAAAGCCACTTTCGCAACGTTGAAGGTTGCGAAAGTGGCTTTCGCAACACCCTGCGGAGAGGTGTGTGGAAATAAAGCCACTGAACATCCCTATTTCCACACACCGACCACGCTCGTTCACGATCGGACCTCCGTAGCGCGTCTCACAAAGCCCGATCCGGCGCGCATGTCGCGAAAGCCACTTTCGCAACCTCCTGAGCCCTCAAGACCCCGTCTCACCCCACATACCGTCGCGCGACCGAGTTCCGCTGCGACTCCTCCAGCAACACCAGCCCCCGCTCCACCGCATCCGGAACCACCGCGCGCTCACGCAGCACCCACGGGATCCCCCGCACCGCTTCCCCCACCGCCGCGAACGTCGCCCGATCGAAGGGCGCCGACCGCAGCACCGCGACCATCCGGCGCGCGATACTGCCGATCGGACGGCGCAACCACAACGTCCACAGGGTGTTCCGGATGCCCAGCTGCCGTCGCCGTCGCGGATCGCGGACGGCCGAGGGAGCGTGGTGGATCACCATCTCCTCGTCCCAGCACATCCACCAGCCGTTGGCGGCGAGGTCGAGGGCGAACAGCTCCTCCTCTCCCCCGAGCCACATCCGGTCGGAGAAGCCACCGACGTCGTGGAACGCGCGGACGCGGACGGCCGACAGGCCCGCCATGACGCCCAGCAGCGCCGGGCCGGGCAGCCAGTCCGGGCCGGGAACCGGGGAGTGCCGCAGTTCCGGGGTGATCGGGTCCTCGGTCAGCGCGGGCTCCACCAGGCACCGCCCGGTCACCACACCCAGTCCTGGGTGGACGTCGAGCTGCTCGATGGCGCGCCGCAGCGATCCCGGCTGCCAGCGGGTGTCGTCGTCGCAGAACGCCACATACGGCGTCTCCACCTCGCGGACGGCGAGATTGCGCGCGACGGCGCCGAGGTTCCGCGGTGAGCGGATCACCCGGATCGGCGGGAACCGGTCCTCGACGGCGTCCGCCGTGCCGTCGCCGGAAGCGTTGTCCACCACCACGATCGGCGCCGCGTCGGGCAGCGCGGTCATCGAGTCGAGGGTTTCCAGCAGCTGCGCGCGCCGGTTGTGCGTGATCACCACGACCGTGATCCGGCCGGTCACTTCATCCTCCATGGGCGTGTTCCAGAACGCGGATGCGGCGCTCCACCGAAGCGGGCAGCCGTTGCCGGTCGGCGAGCGCGCGGGGCAGCCGCCGGAGCACCCCGGCGAGCGCGCCGAGCACGTGTGGTTCCCGGGGAACCCTTGCCAGCGCACGGAATCCTTCGGCAAGACATCGGCGCACGGGCCGCCTCATCACCGTGATCAGCATCCGGTTGCGGAGTTCGGCGCGCTCACGCCACGACGGCGACGGCCGCACCGGCGACGGGTGGTGGTGCGCTCGCACGTCCTCCGCGTAGCAGAGCCACCAGCCGCGTGCCGCCAGATCGTAGGACAGCAGCCGCTCCTCGGCGCCGAAATGCAGCAGGGGGTGAAAACCGGCGGCCTGCAGATAGGCGGTCCGCCGGACGACCGCGGAGCAGGCGAGGAACCCGAGCACGGCCGGCCCGGGAAGCCCGTCGGGCCTGCCGAGGGGGCTGGCGGCCATCAACGAGACGACCGGGTCCTCGCGTTCTGCCTCCCCCACCAGGGTTTTCGCGGCGACCAGGCCGACGTCGTCGTGGGCGTCGAGGATGCGCTCGGCCTCGGCGAGCGCGTCCTCGGCCCACCAGGAATCGTCGTCACTGAAGGCGACATACGGCGTCCGCGCCACCGCGACCCCGAGATTCCGCGCGGACACACCGATGTTGCGCGGCAACCGGACGACGCGCACGCCAGGGAACGTGGCGGCCATGTCCGCCGTACCGTCGGACGATCCGTTGTCCACCACCACGATCGGCGGTGGCGGCCGCAACGCCGTCAGCCGCCGTAACGTCCGTTCCAGTTCGGGTGCCCGATCGCGGGTGGCGATCACCACCGTCGTCGCGGGCGCGCTCATCGCACCGGCCTGGTCTTGAGCGCCTTCACCATGTCCCGCACGAGCCCGTCGTCACCGGGCAGCGCGCGCAACGCGGCCACCGCCCGGCCCTGTACCGAAGAACACCAGCGCCACCATGAGTCGAGCACGTCACGGTCCCCCGCCTCCTCGGCCGGGACGAGGGCGGGCCAGCCGAGCGCGTCGGCCTGGGCGGTGACCTTGCCACCACCCTCGACGGGATCGATGGCCAGAGCGGGCACGCCTGTCTGAAGACTCAGGACCAGCCCGTGCAGCCGCGTCGTGACCACGACGTCGAGATGCGCCAGGATCGACGTGAACTGGTCCGGCGTCTCACAGCGTTCCCAATCCGAAGCCGCCAGCCGCGTGTCGAGCGGCACCCGGGCACAATCGACCCCGGAGATCCAGTCCGTCACGGAGTCATGCACCGCCGCGTGGCGGCTGGAGTCGCCGTATTCCCGCTGTTCCGGCGCCAGGATCACCCCCGTCACCAGCGCCGCGTCGGTCGGCACGCCGAGGGAGAGATCCGGTGTGCCGACGCCGTCCCGATCCCGCGCGAAGACCTCGTCGAAGCCCGTGACCGTGTCCTCCTCCGGGTCGATCACCGTGACCCCGACGGCGATCCGGTGGCAGTGGGCGAACCTCCGGTGCACCTCGCGCACCTGCCTACCGTGCGCGGGCCCGCAGACGAACACCACGTGGCTGTACCGTGCCGGATCCACCTCTTCGTAGTTCACGTCGCCCGGCCGGTACACCGGGCTCCACGCCAGATCGTGCGGGAGTCCCATGGTCGACAGCGCCTGGTCGACCCTGCGCATACTGAGAACGTCCCCTGCCGTCGCCTCGCCGTGCCGGAAACTCGCCCAGCCGATCACCAATGCACGCATATCCGAGGCGTACCCGGCCTCGCCGGATTCACACGGTTTTTCCGGCCCTCGCCGCGGGTAGCCAGTCGCCATGGACAGAGTGCTGGTGACCGGGGGCGCGGGTTTCGTCGGCTCGCATCTGTGCGAACGCTTGCTGGACGCGGGAACGGAGGTCGTCGCGGCCGACAATTTCGCCACGGCCGTCATGGCCAATGTGGCACATCTCCTCGACCGTCCGGGGTTCCGGCTCCTCTCCCGTGACGTCACCGGCCCGATGAGCGCGCCGGGTCCGTTCGACGCCGTCTTCCATCTGGCGTCCGCCGCCTCGCCCCGTGACTACTTCCGTCTTCCGCTCGAAACGCTGCGCGCGGGTTCGCACGGGACCGAGCGGGCGCTGGACATCGCCGAACGCGACGGCGCCCGATTCGTCCTCGCTTCGACGAGCGAGGTCTACGGCGACCCGCGGGAGCACCCGCAGCGCGAGGAATACTGGGGGCACGTGAACCCGGTCGGACCGCGCAGTGTCTACGACGAAGCCAAGCGGTACGCCGAAGCGCTCACTTCGGCCATGCGCCGGGAACGGGACGTGAACACCGGCATAGCGCGGATCTTCAACACCTACGGCCCGCGGATGCGCCCCGACGACGGCCGCATGATCCCGACGTTCATCGGCCAGGCGCTGGCGGGCGAACCGCTCACCGTCACCGGCACGGGCGACCAGACCCGTTCCCTGTGCTACGTCGACGACACGGTCCGCGGCCTGATCGCGCTGGCGGGTTCCGACGTGCCGGGCCCGGTGAATCTGGGCAATCCGCACGAACTCACCGTACTGCGGATCGCCGAGGAGGTCCTGGCGGTCACCGGCAGCGCGTCGCGGGTCGAGCACGTCGAAGCGGCGGTCGACGATCCGGCCCGCCGCTGCCCGGACATCTCCCGTGCCCGCCGGGAACTCGGCTGGGAGCCGGAAATCCCGCTGACGGAAGGGCTTCCGCGCACGGTCGCCTGGTTCGCGCGGCCGCGGTCCGGGAGCCTGAACCCGTAACTCACGTGATTGGAGCCGGAACACGCGTGCTTGAAGCCGGATCGGCTCTGATCACGCGAGTTACGGCTTCAATCACGTGAGTTCCGTGCCTGCGCACGCGAATGACGGATCGGAGCCCGGCCCCCGAATCTCCCGAGAGACGCTTCGCTCGGTAGCGACGTCCTGGGCTTTCGCGCCGCGTCGTTTATCGCCGACCGCACCGGGTAGCGCTACGGAGGTAAGCGCGGGTCACGGCCCGCGTTCCCCGACCGGAGAGGTGGCCCGGTGCGCATACTCGGTGTCAACGCCGTTTTCCACGACCCGGCCGCGGCCCTCGTGGTCGACGGCGAGATCGTGGCCGCGGCGGAGGAGGAACGGTTCAGCCGTCGCAAGCACGGCAAGCGGCCGGTGCCGTTCTCCGCTTGGGAACAGCCGGCCGAAGCCGCCGCGTGGTGCTTGGCGGAGGCGGGGATCTCCGCAGAGGATCTCGACGCCGTCGGCTATTCGTACGATCCGGCGCTCGTCGAGCCGGGTCTGGCGGGGCACGACGGTAAGAACGAATGTCTCCGCACCGACTTCGCCCGCCGGGCCCCCGCGTTCCTCAAGGCGGCCCTGCCGGGGCTGGATCCCGCGACCGTGCGGTTCGTCCGGCACCACGTCGCGCACGCCGCCTCGGCCGCGCTCGCCGCGCCGTTCGACGACTGCGCGGTACTGGTGGCCGACGGCCGCGGCGAGAGCACGTCCTTTCTCGCGGGCGAGTACCGCGACGGCAAGTTCGGGGAGATCGCCGAGCAACGGCTCCCCCATTCGCTCGGGCTGATGTACGAGGACCTGACCGAGCACCTCGGCTTCGCCCGCTCCAGCGACGAGTACAAGGTGATGGCGCTGGCCTCCTACGGGAAGCCCCGGTTCCTCGACCGGATCGCGGAAAGCGTGCACACCAACGGGATGGGTTTCCGCACCGGCGAGATCGACTGGGCCTCGTTCGCGCCCGCCGTCGAGCCGGGGCGGGAACCCGGTCAGGTCCACGCCGACCTGACCGCGAGCGTGCAGCGCTGCCTGGAGGACGTGCTGCTCGAACTCGCGGCCGAGATCCACGACCACACCGGGCACACCGACCTCGCGATGGCGGGCGGGATCGCGCTCAACTGCGTGGCCAACACCCGGCTCCACGCCGAGGGCCCGTTCGACCGGATCTGGGTCCAGCCCGCCGCCGGTGACGCCGGCACCGCACTCGGCGCGGCGCTGCAGCTCGCGGCCGACTTCGGCGAACGCGGTCGCCCGATGACCGGCGCGGACCTGGGCCGCGGCTGGACGGACGACCAGCTGGAGAACGCGCTCAAGACCGCGAACGTGCGCTACGAACGGCCGGACGACGTCGCCGAGGCCGTGGCTGAAGCGCTGGCGGAAAATCGGATCGTGGCCTGGTTCCAGGGCCGGTCCGAATTCGGCCCGCGCGCGCTCGGCCACCGTTCGCTGCTCGCGCATCCCGGCCACGAGGCCAATCTGGAGCGGCTGAACGACGTGAAGGGCCGCGAACAGTTCCGTCCGGTGGCCCCCATGGTGCTCGCCGAACGCGCGGGCGAGATCTTCTCCCGCGGCCCGCTTCCCAGTCCGTACATGCTTTTCGTGCACGACGTCGCTCCACGATGGAGGGATCGCATTCCCGCCGTCACCCATGTCGACGGCACCGCCCGGGTCCAGACCGTCGACGCGGGCGAAGAGCCCCTCGTGGCGCGGATGCTCGGCGCGTTCGAACGGCGTACCGGCGTCCCAGCCGTGGTCAACACCAGCCTCAACACCGCGGGCAGGCCGATGGTCGATTCCCCGCGGGACGCGCTGGAGTGCTTCGGTTCGGCCCCCATCGACCTGCTCGCCCTCGGACCTTTCGTGGTCCGCCGTCCCTGACCCTGGAGGTGTGTCGTGATCGAAGAACACTTCGCAGCGTTGAGCGAGGCCGCCGGGAAGTCCGCTTCCTGGTCGCCGAAGATCCGTGACTGGGGTGACCGGCTGGCCACCGTGCTGTCCTCGGGCGGCCGGCTGCTCGCGTGCGGCAACGGCGGGAGCGCCGCGGAAGCGCAGCACCTCACCGGCGAACTGGTGGGCCGGTTCCGCAACGACCGGCAGCCGTTCTCGGCGATCGCCCTGCACGCGGACACCTCCGCCGTGACGGCCATCGTCAACGACTACGGCGAGCACGAGGTCTTCGCCCGGCAGGTGCGCGCGCACGGCCGCCCGGGCGACATCCTCGTCTGCCTGTCGACCAGCGGGGGAAGCCAGAACGTCGTCGCGGCAGCCAAGGCCGCGCACGAACTCGGCATCACCACCTGGGCGATCACCGGCCCCTCTCCCAACCCGCTCGCCGCGCTGTGCTCCGACGCGATCCCGGTGGAGGCTCCGTCGATGGCCACCGTGCAGGAGGTCCATCTCGCGCTGGTGCACGCCCTGTGCACCGCGTTCGACGACGCGCTCGGGGTGCCCACGTGAGGCCGCTGGTCGTCCTGGGCGACGCCCTGCTGGATGTCGACGTCGACGGCACGTCGGACCGGCTCTGCCCGGACGCGCCGGTCCCCGTGGTCGACCTCTCCCGCGAATGGCGGCGGCCGGGCGGCGCCGGGCTGGCCGCGCTGCTCGCGGCGCGGTCGACCGCCGAGGTCGTTCTCGTCGCCCCGCTGGGTGGCGACCAGGCGGGCCGGACCCTGTCCGGGCTCCTGGAGCGCGAGGTCCGGGTGGTGCCGATGCCGTTGTGCGGCACCACCGTCACCAAAACCCGCGTCCGCGCCGCCGGGCAGTCGCTCGTCCGCCTCGACAGCGGTGACGGGAGGGCGGAGTACTCGCCGCTCACCGCCGGCGTCCGTGCAGCACTGCGTTCGGCCGGGGCGATCCTCGTCGCCGACTACGGCCGCGGCGTCACCGGCCATCCGGAGGTCCGCAAGCTGCTCGCCGAACTGGCGGGCACGATCCCGGTCGTCTGGGATCCGCATCCCCGCGGATCGGAGCCCGTGCCGGGGATCCGGCTCGCCACCCCGAATCTCGCCGAAGCCGAGCAGCTCACCGAGACCCGCGCCGACGCCGAGGACCTGACGAAGCAGGTGTACTCGCTCTGGAAGGCCGAAGCGGTCTGCGTGACCACCGGCTCACAGGGCGCGGTGCTGACCGAGGGCGGTTCGTGCACGACGTTCCGGCCTCCGTCGGGCATCGCCGCCAAGGACACTTGCGGCGCGGGTGACCGCTTCGCGTCCGCGGTCACCGCCGCGCTGCTCGACGGGGCGTCCACCGCCGACGCGGTGGCCACCGGGGTCGAGACGGCGGCGCGGTTCGTCGCCACGGGTGGCGCCGCCACGTTGTCCACTGTGGACAACGAACCTCGCCCGGAGACCGCGCACCACGGTGCTTCGGCGTTCGACGTGGCCGCACGGGTCCGCGCACGAGGCGGCAGGCTCGTCGCCACCGGTGGCTGTTTCGACCTGCTGCACCCCGGTCACGCCAGCCTGCTCCGGCAGGCGCGCGCCTTGGGCGACGCCCTCGTCGTCTGCCTCAATTCCGACTCCTCCGTGCGCGGCCTGAAGGGTCCGGGACGGCCGATCGTGACCGCCCGGGACCGCGCCAGGCTGCTCACCGAGCTCGCTTCGGTCGACGCCGTCGTCGTGTTCGACGAACCCGATCCCGCCGCTGTGCTGGACCGCCTCCGCCCGGACGTCTGGGTCAAGGGCGGCGACTACGCGGACACGGAACTCCCCGAAAGCGCCGTCGTGCGCCGGCACGGCGGCGAGATCGTCCTGATCCCGACCATCCGCGGCTATTCCACCACCCGGCTGGTGGCCGCGGCGGAAGGAGCATGATGCGCCCTCTCGGCAACGTCCTGATCACCGGCGGCGCCTCCGGACTCGGTGCCGCGACCGTCGAAGCCGTCCGCGATGCGGGCGGTACACCTCTCGTCGTCGACCGCGCCGAGCCGGCGGGCGACTTCGCGTTCGTCCAGGCCGACCTGGCCGATTCCGCCGCGGCCGCGCGCGCCGTGGACGAGCTCGCCGAACGGGCGGGCGGGATCGACGGCGTCTTCACCGCGGCGGGGACCGACGCGTGCGGCGCGCTCGACGAAGTGTCCACAGAGGACTGGGAACGCGTGGTCCGGGTCAACCTGCTCGGCACGGCGGCGGTCGTCCGCGCGGCGCTACCCCATCTGCGGCTGAGCCACGGCACGGTGGTGACCTGCGCGTCGACGCTCGGACTGCGGGTGGCCGGCGACGCGAGCGCCTACTGCGCCTCGAAATTCGGCGTCGTCGGCTTCACCAGGGCACTCGCCATGGAACTGGCCGGCCGGGTCGGGGTGACGCTGCTCGTCCCCGGTGGCATGCACACGGCGTTCTTCGACGACCGGGCCGAGCAGTACAAGCCGCCGCCGGACGCGAAACTCAACCAGCCCGAGCACGTCGCGGCTTCGGTGGTGTTCGCCCTCTCCCAGCCGCCCGGCTGCGAGGTCCGCGAACTCGTGGTGTGCGCTTCGGAAGAGGGGTCCTGGCCGTGACCGGTGGAATCCTCGCGCTGCGTGCCCTCGGTCTGGGTGATCTGCTCACCGCGGTTCCCGCGCTGCGGGCACTGCGCCGCGCCTTCGACGGCGAGCGCCTGGTGCTCGCCGCGCCCGAGAACCTGCGCGACATCGTCGAACTGATCGACGCCGTGGACGAGTTGCTCCCGACGGCCGGGCTCGGTGAGCTGTCCTGGCCCGGTGAGCCGCCGCGGCTCGCGGTCAACCTGCACGGACGCGGCCCGGAGAGCATCCACGACCTGCTCGCCCAGGATCCCCTGGAGCTGATCACGCACCGGCATCCGGACTTCCCCGGTGTCGACGGCCCGGAGTGGGCCGCCGAGACGCACGAAGTCGACCGCTGGTGCCGCCTGCTCGAGGCCGCCCGCATCCCGGCCGACCGCACCGATCTCGCGTTGCCGCCGCCTCCCGGTCCCAGCCCGGCGGCGGGCGCGGTGGTGATCCATCCCGGCGCAGCGTCCGCCGCCCGGCGCTGGCCACCGGACCGGTACGCGCGGGTGGCGCGGGCTCTCTCCGGCAGTCACCGGGTGGTCGTCACGGGCAGCGCGCGGGAAACGCCGCTCGTCCGCGAGGTCGCCGAGGCGGCCGGTCTTCCCGGCGAGGCGGTGCTCGCCGGAGGCGGTCTCGCCGAACTGGCCGCGACGGTGGCCGAAGCCCGGCTGGTGATCTGCGGTGACACCGGCGCCGGGCATCTCGCCACCGCGTACGGGACGCCGTCGGTCCTGCTGTTCGGGCCGACCCCGCCGCGGCTCTGGGGCCCGCCTCCCGAGGCCCGGCGGCATACGGTCCTCTGGGTGGGCGACGTCGGCGATCCGCACGGCGAAGCCCCGGATCCGGGGCTGCTGCTGTTACGCGAAGAGCGCGTGCTCGCCGCGGCCGAAGACCTGCTGGCGACGAGCGCTTCCCGTGAGTGAGCGGGTGGGGGTGATCGGCGCCGGCTATGTCGGGCTCACGAGCGCGGCGTGCTTCACGCAGCTGGGGCATCAGGTGGTCTGCGCCGACAACGATGAGTCCAAAGTGGACGCGCTCCGGCGCGGCGAGGTCACGATCGTCGAGCCGGGGCTCACGGAACTCGTCCGGGACGGCCTCGGCTGTGGACGGCTCCGGTTCACCACCGAGCCGCGGGAGCTGTCCGATGTGGACTTCGTACTGCTCTGCCTGCCCACTCCGGAAGGCAAGGACGGCGCCGCCGACGTCCAGGTGCTGGACGAGGTGGTGGCCACGCTCCCCGGCCTGCTGCGGCCCGGCTGTGTCGTCGTCACCAAGTCCACCGTCCCGGTCGGCACCGGGAGCCGGCTGGCGGAGCGGCTCGGGCCGGATCTGCCGGTGGTGAGCAATCCCGAGTTCCTCCGCGAGGGGCACGCCGTCGAGGACTTCCTGCGACCCGACCGGATCGTCCTCGGCTCGGCGCCGGAGAACCGGGCGCCCGCCGAACGGGTGGCCGCGTTGTACGGCGAGACCGGCGCGCCGGTTCGGTTCACCGATCCGGCCAGCGCCGAGCTCGCGAAGTACGCCAGCAACGCGTTCCTGGCGCTGAAAGTGTCCTATGTGAACGTCCTCGCCGAACTCTGCGAGCACTACGGCGC
The DNA here is from genome assembly GCF_055563465.1 of Amycolatopsis sp. NPDC000009. Lineage (NCBI taxonomy): Bacteria > Bacillati > Actinomycetota > Actinomycetes > Pseudonocardiales > Pseudonocardiaceae > Amycolatopsis > Amycolatopsis sp. NPDC000009. Next base: position 26,112 of record NZ_JBVHDI010000013.1, on the reverse strand, counting down.
CGACATCCGTGACGTCGGGCGGCTCATGGGGCTCGATTCCCGGATCGGCCCCGCCTTCCTCGTGCCCGGCCCCGGCTGGGGTGGCTCGTGCCTGCCCAAGGACACCGCCGCGCTGCTGCGGACCGCCGAGCACGCCGGCGTCGACTTCGGCATCCTGCGGGACGCCATGAAAGCCAACGCGCGGCAGCGGGCGGCCGTCGTGCGGAAGATCCGGCTCGCGATCACCGGTGTTTCGGACGGCTCGCTCTCGGGCATCCGTATCGGGTTGCTCGGACTGGCGTTCAAGGCGGGGACCGGGGATCTGCGCGAGTCCCCCGCGCTCGCGGTCGCGCGGGAGCTCGCTAGGAGCGGCGCGGTGCTCACCGCGTACGACCCCGGCGTCGAGGCCGTCGAACCGGACATCGTCCAGGTCGTCGACGACCCGTACCTGGTCGCGAAGGACGCGGCGGCGCTGGTCGTGCTCACCGAGTGGCCCGAGTTCCGCGAGCTCGACTGGGAACGGCTCGCCGCCGCCACCGAACGGGCCGTCGTCGTCGACGCCAGGAATCTCCTGGACCCGGCGACCATCGGCGAGGCGGGCTTCACCCATACGGGGCTCGGTACCGATCCGAACAGGAGGACAGGATGACCCAGCCGTTGAAGGCCCTCGCACTGGTGTGCTCGCTCAAACCGTCCCCCGCACCGTCGAGCAGCGCGCTGATCGCCCAGCAGCTGCTCGACGAGCTGGCCCGGCACGGAGCCACCGGTGAACTCGTGCGGGTGGTCGACCACGACGTCAAACCCGGCGTGGAAGGTGACATGGGCGACGGCGACGCCTGGCCGGAGCTTCGCCGGAAGATCGCCGCGGCCGACATCCTGCTGATCTCGACACCGACCTGGGTCGGCCACATGTCCAGTGTGGCGCAGCGCGTCCTGGAACGCCTCGACGCCGAACTGTCCGAAACGGACGACGAGGGCAGGCCCGCGATGTACGGCAAGGTCGGCGTCACCGCCGTCGTCGGCAACGAGGACGGGGCGCACAAGATCACCGCCGACCTGTTCCAGGCCCTCGACGACGTCGGTTTCACCGTGCCCGCCCAGGGCGGGACCTATTGGAACGGCGAGGCGATGAAAGGCGGTGACTACAACGATCTCGACGAAACGCCCGAAGCGGTCGCCTCGACCAACGCGACCCTCGCGCGCAACGCCGTCCACTTGGCGAATCTGCTGCGGGAGAAGCAGTACCCCGCGCCCTGAGGTGTGAACGAGAGTGGGAACGGGTACCACGCTCTCGTGATCGTCAAAACGCTGGCGTTCGGTGTTTGCCTGCTGCTCGCCGGCTGCGCCGGAGCGAGCGGGCAGGAACCGGTGAAAGAAGCCGCCGGGCGATTCCTCGGCGCGCTCGCGTCGGGTGATCATCGCTCGGCTTGTGCCCTGCTGGCGCCACGAGCACGGGAATCCTGGGCGCCGGAGAGCTGCGAACGCGGCCTCGCGGGCGCCGACGTCCCGGAAGGAACGCCCGAAACGGTCTCGATCTGGAGCGAAGAAGCCCAGGTGAAGACCGCCCGTGAGACGCTCTTCCTGCACGAATCGTCCGCCGGCTGGGTGATCACGGGCGCGGGCTGCCGCCACCGGAACGAACAGGTCTACGACTGCGCGGTGGGTGGACCGTGAAAACGCGCCCGGTGTTCACCGTCTACCTCGTCTTCGTCGTGGCCGTCCTCGGCTATTGCGTCCTACTCGGCCTGCTCCACCGGTGAAGGAGGCGGATGATGCGGCGCTTTCTCCGGGACAACGCCCTCTCGCTGGCGTTCGGGCTGCTGTTCCTGCTGAGCCTCGCGGGACAGGCGTTCGCGGGGCTCGCCGATTACAACGACAAACGGCTCAGCCACGCGGCCGAACCGATCGGCCTGCTCGACTATCTGACGTCCGCGGACTTCGCCGTGGACGTCGCCGAAAACTGGCAATCCGAGTACCTCCAGTTCTTCCTGTACGTGTTCGCGACCGTATGGCTGCTGCAACGCGGCTCCCCCGAATCGAAACCGGCCGACCGGGTCGGCCTGGAAACGGACGAGGAGCAGCAGATCGGCCCGCATTCGACGGCCGATTCGCCGAACTGGGCGCGGGCGGGCGGCTGGCGCACGGGAATCTTCTCGATGTCACTCGGATTGGTGATGCTCGGGCTTTTCCTGCTGTCCTGGCTGGCGCAGTCCGTGGCCGGGATGAGCGCCTACAACGCCGAGCAGCTCACCGAATTCGGTGATCCGGAGTCGTGGTTCGGTTATCTGATGTCGTCGGACTTCTGGAACCGCAGCCTGCAGAACTGGCAGTCGGAATTCCTCGCAATCGGCTCGATGGCGGTGTTCAGCGTGTACCTGCGCCAGCGCGGCTCCCCGGAATCCAAACCCGTGGGCGCGCCGCATCACGCCACCGACGAATCCGGGTGATTGAACCGCGGGGAACGGGTATCCGTGCGGCGTCGGACTGACGACGACGGACAGGAGTGTCCATGACCACCACCACGCACCAAGACCTCGTCTCGGTGATCACCGAGGACCACCGCGCCTTCGAACGGATCTTCAAGGAACTCGAGTCCGGCAAGGGCGGTGATCGGCATCGCAAGGACCTCGCGGACCACGTGATCGCCGAACTCGTGCGGCATTCGATCGCCGAAGAGCAGCACATGTACCCCGCCGCGCGGAAGCACCTTCCGGACGGCGACGAGGTCGCCGACCACGAGATCGAGGAGCACGCCGAAGCCGAACGCGTGATGAGCGAGCTCATCGGCCTGGAACCGTCGGACAAGCGCTTCGACGAACTGGTCGCCAAGCTGATCGAGGACGTCCGGCACCACATCGAAGAGGAGGAAAGCGACCTGCTGCCGAAACTGCAGGCGGCCTGCTCGCCGGAAGACCTGCGGGAGCTGGGCGAGAAAGTGTTGCGGGCCAAGGAGATCGCCCCGACGCGGCCGCATCCCGCCGCCCCGGACCGGCCGCCGGCGAACCGGATCCTGGCGCCGGGAACGGCGTTCATCGACAAGATCCGGGACGCGCTGACGGACCGCGCCACCTGAGCCTTCTGTGGCGTTCTGTCCGTGAAGGCCTCCTTGAGCGACTCTGGGTCCCTCAAGGAGGCCTTCACGGACTGGGGCGGGGCGTCTCTCGGTTCGGTTGGGGAAGCGTGCCGCGAAAGTACCTTTCGCGACAGCATTTCCGCGGCCTCCGGCGCGCCACCCTTCGCAGGACGTCTCCCGGCTCCACGGACGTTGCGAAAGCCACTTTCGCAACACTGAAGGTTGCGAAAGTGGCTTTCGCAACACGTCGAGCTCGCCCTGGCAAAGGAAAAAGCGGCGAGTCCACAGTGGACTCGCCGCCTCTCGTCGTGGATCAGGACCGCGCGGCGGTGACGGTGTGCCGCAGCAGCAACGACGTCGTGACCGGGCCGACGCCACCAGGGACCGGCGTGATCGACCCCGCGATCTCCTCGACCGCGGCCTGGTCGACGTCGCCGACGAGCCCGCCTTCGGGAGTCGGGTTCGTGCCGACGTCGATCACCACGGCACCGGGCTTGACGTGGTCGGCGCCGATGAAGTGCGCCCGGCCGACGGCGACGACCAGGACGTCCGCGGTCCTGGTGACCGCCGCGAGATCCTTGGTGCGGGAGTGGCAGACGGTGACCGTCGCGTGCTCGCCGAGCAGCAGCAGCGCGGCGGGCTTGCCGACGATGGTCGAGCGGCCCACGACGGTGACCTGGGCACCCGACAGGGCGACCTGCTCGCGCTTCAGGATTTCCAGCACCGCGGCGGCAGTCGCGGGCGCGTAGGTCGGGAGGCCCGCGGTGAGACGGCCGAGGCTGACCGGGTTGGCGCCGTCGACGTCCTTGCGGGGGTCGATGTGCGCGCCGACGTCGTCGAGTGTGACGCCTTCGGGCAGCGGGGTCTGGCAGATGATGCCGTGGACCGACGGGTCCGCGGACAGCTTGTCGAGTTCGCGGGTCACATCCTCGCCGGTCGGCTTTTCGAGCTGGACCACGCGGCAGTCGACGCCGACCTTCTTCGCGGCGCGCTCGATCGAGCGGACGTACCAGGCGGTGGCGTCGTCATCGGTCGGCACGAGCACGGCGAGCGTCGGAGCGGTGCCCGATTCGCGAAGCTTGGCGGCGGTCTCGGTGACCTCGGCGGTGATGGCGGCGGCGATCGCGCGCCCGTCGATCAGGGTCATCGGGCGAGCCTTTCGCGAACCTGGGCGATCAGGGCGTCGGCGCGCCCGGCGGCGGGGGTGTACTCGGTGAGGCGGGCCTCGGTCTCCTTGCGGAGCTGCTCGTCCGCCATGGACGCGAGGTTGACCTCGACGTTGACCACACCGGATTCGAGCGCGGATTTGGCGGACGAAGCCGCGACCGCGATGTCGGAGATGACGTTGGTGTTGGCGCCTTCGAGGATCGAGGCGGCGACGTCGACGACCTCGGCGGCGAGGGCGGCCGTGCGCAGTGGGACCTCGGCGGCGCCGACCAGCGCGGCCTGGATCGCGGCGGTGCGCGCCTGCTTCTCCTCGTCGGTGGCCTTGGGGAGCTTGTACGCGGCGACCACGGCGTCGAACGCGGCGGCGTCGTCGGCGGCGAGGCCGAGAGCGCGCGCACGGAGGTCTTCGGCCTTGGCCAGTGCCTCGGTCATGGTGGCCTCGTGCTCGGCGTACTTCGGCTTGCCGATGGTCAGGTTGCACACCATGGAGACCAGGGCGGCACCGACCGCGGCGTTCATCGCGGCACCCGCGCCGCCACCGGGCGTCGAGGCCTTCGATGCCAGCTCGTCGAGCCATTGACCGACCGGTTGAGCCTCCACGCGATGTTCCCTTCCCGCTGGTTTTGCCGTCGCGCCGAAGCCTACCCGGGGGTTCCCGGACAGCCCGAAGGCCACCTTCGCGACGATCTACGTCGGCGAAGGTGGCCTTCGGCCGGCGGGGTCAGGACCGCTGGTACTCCTCCCAAGTGAGCTTCGGCGTGACGACGGGGCCGTCGTCGGAACCGCGGCCGGCGAGGCCGTTGTAGCCGAGGTAGTAGTCACCGGCCTGGTGCTGCGCGCCCGACGACAGGTCCGGATCGGACAGTGCGATGGCGTGGATGTGGTAGGCGAAACCCTGCGCCGGGGTCCGGACCCAAGCCGCGAAGCCCACCTGACGCAGCTTCCGGGCGACGTCGGTCCGCGTGGTCGAGGACATGCCCTCGACGCCGATGTCGAGCGCGCCGCCACCGTCGTGCGTCCCGGCCGAAGCGCCGACGCCGCCGGGGTTGTAGGAGCCCTGCGTGATGGTGAGCTGCCTGCCGAGCAGCCCCTCGGCCTTCACCAGCATCGCCTTGGTCCGCGTGTTCATCGTCTTGCCGTGGTAGGTCAGGCGGCTACCCGCCGAGACCACCGCGGTGACGGTGTAGCGGCCCTCGCCCAGCTTCTCGAGCGACGTCTTGCCCGGCAGGCCGGAGGCGTCGATCCCGGTGTAGCCCAGCGACTTCTGGTAGCTGGAGTACGCCGTGATGGTCGACGTCCCGAAATGGCCGTCGACGTACTGCTGGGCGAGCAGTCCCTTGGCGGCCAGCGCTTGCTCCACCAGCACCACACTGTCCTTGGCCCCGGGGGTCAGCGCGCTGTCGGCCCGGCGCGGGTCGATCTGCGCGGCCTTGAGCACCGCTTCCATGCTGGCCGCGGGCAACGCGGTCACTTCGGCGCCGGCCGGTGCGGCCACGCCGAGGGAGAGCGCGGTCGCTGTCGCGAGCACGGCTACCTTGGTCAACAATTCCTGCCTCCTGAACGGATTCGGTTGTCCGGTCAGCATGGGCAGCGTGAATACAAGGGCCGTACAAACGAACCTTTCTCAGGTCCTTGTCGCCCGGTCGGGTGTCACTCCGGCGAAATCGGAAGCGAGCTGATAAGACTTCCAGTGGACGCCGAAAGGTCGAGACCCACATGGTGCTACGGACTCAGCCACCCTCAAGGGCTCATCTCAGACTGCTCGCGGCGGCGGACTCGGCCCCGCCGGCGCGACGCCGGGACCGGTACGGCGAGATCCCCGACCGGCGGCTCGCCGCGATCCTGGCCGCGGAGGACGTGGCCGAGGAGCACGGGCTGAGCGCGCACGTCCGGACGACGTGTTACGTCCACCGCGGCTGGGTGCATCAGTGCATCTCCGATCCGATGCACGTCCTGGTCGTCACCGGGCATCGCTGGTGCCGCCGCTGCGATCGCACGGTCGAAGTCCGGGTCGACGAGACCTTTCCCGGCTCGGTCGAGCTCTTCTGCGACGGCTGCGGTGTACCGCCGGACACCGTCGCGAACCGCGAGGTCCTCCTGGCCTGCCGGACCAGCCTGAGCGCCATGCACGGCGGGGAAGCGTCGACGCTCTACGTCGTCCCAGACCGCTGACCAGCGCCCGATCGCACCGCGCGAGGACGCCGAACGGCCGTATCGCCCTGCGCTGTCCGGCGCACTCAGTGGTTTGGACCACCACTGTTACCGAAGCGTGATCTGGACATATCGCACGGACGGCTACTTTGTTGTGGCGCGCAACGAATTGCTTCGCCCGTGGATTTCCAACGCCGGAGGTGTCACGACGTGAACCGGATCCTTGTGCGGTCCCCACGACGGAAAGGGGTGCGCGGCGTGCTCGCCGCCGGCCTTTCCGCGCTCCTGATCACGGCCGGGCTTGGCGGTGCCACCGCCGCGGCCGCCGACTACAGTCAGAGTGCCGCCTCCTTGAACTCGAGTCAGGCGCAGTTCTCCTTCACGCCGTCGACGCCGGCGCGGTACGTCGACATCCACTACACCGGTGTCCCGGGGGTGGGGCAGCAGAACGTCCGCATGACCGAAAACGGTGGCACGTGGCGGCACACCGTCGGCTCGCTGTCGGCGGGCACGGTGCTCGACTACTGGTTCACCTACGAGAAGAGCGGACCGCAGTACGACACCCCGCACTTCACGTACACCCACGGTGGCGGCGGTACGACCGTCGCCTCGCCGACGTTCGATCCACCGGGTGGCAGCTATCCGAGCGCCCGCTCGGTGACGTTGTCGAGCGCGACCGCGGGCGCGACCATCCGGTACACAGTGGACGGATCCACGCCGACCGCGTCGTCCACTGTGTACACCGGCCCGATCACGGTCTCCGCCACCTCGACGATCTCCGCGATCGCGCTGAAGTCCGGTTCGGCGAACTCCCCGGTGGCCTCGGCGAGCTACACGATCGGATCGACGCAGGCGACGTGTCCGGCGCAGGCCGAGGTCCCGGACTTCGGCCCGAACGTGCGGATCTTCGACCCCGGCATGCCGGCGTCGTCGATCCAGGCCAAACTCGACGCGGACTTCAACGCGCAGAAGGACACGCTGACCGCGCAGTTCACCGAGCGCCGGTACGCGCACCTGTTCAAGCCCGGCGTGTACAACGGCATCCACGACAACGTCGGCTACTACACCTCCGTCGCGGGGCTCGGGCAGAACCCGGGCGACGTCGTGATCAACGGCGACGTGACCGTCGACGCGTTCAACGAGTCGGACAAGGGGGTGGCGCTGCAGAACTTCTGGCGCTCGGCGGAGAACCTGGCCGTCGTCCCGAGCAGCGGATCGACCCGCTGGGCCGTCGCGCAGGCCGCGCCGTTCCGCCGGATGGACATCCGCGGCGGGCTCCAGCTCTACCCGGCCAGCTACGGGTTCGCCAGTGGTGGCTACACCGCCGACAGCAAGGTGTCCGGGCAGACCGCGTCGATCTCGCAACAGCAGTGGTACACCCGGGACAGCAGCTACGGCAGCTGGGACGGCGGTGTCTGGAACATGGTCTTCTCGGGGACGAGTGGCGCTCCCGCGAACACCTTCCCGAATCCGCCGGAGACGACGCTCGGCACCACGCCGGTGTCCCGTGACGTCCCGTATCTGTACCTCGACGGCTCCGGCAAGTATCGCGTGTTCCTGCCTTCCTTGCGCACCAACGCTTCCGGCCCCAGCTGGGCCAACGGCGGCACCCCGGGCAGCTCGCTCCCGATGAGCCAGTTCTACGTGGTGAAGGCGGAGGACACGGCGTCGTCGATCAACACCGCGCTCTCCCAGGGCTGCAACCTGTTCTTCACTCCGGGCGTCTACCACCTGAACCAGACGCTCAACGTGACGAAGGCGAACACCGTCGTCCTCGGCGTCGGCTATCCGACACTGGTGCCGGACAACGGCGTCGACGCGATGAAGGTCGCCGACGTGGACGGCGTCCGGATCAAGGGGCTCCTGTTCGACGCCGGGACGACCAACTCGCAGTCGCTGCTCACGGTCGGGCAGGCGGGCTCGACGGCGAACCACTCCGCGAACCCGACGACGCTGCAGGACGTGTTCTTCCGGATCGGCGGCCAGATCGCGGGGAGGGCGACGAACAGCCTGATCGTCAACAGCCGTGACACGATCATCGACCACATCTGGGCGTGGCGGGCCGACCACGGCAACGCGGGAACCTACGGCTGGACGATCAACACCGGTGACACCGGCGTGGTCGTCAACGGCGACAACGTGCTGGCCACGGGGCTGTTCGTCGAGCATTACCAGAAGTACCAGGTCATCTGGAACGGCCAGAACGGCAGGACGATCTTCTTCCAGAACGAGATCCCGTACGACGTCCCGGATCAGGCGGGCTGGAAGAGTCCCAACGGGCTCAACGGGTACGCCGCGTACAAGGTGGGGGACAACGTGACCTCCCACGAGGCATGGGGTCTGGGCAGCTACTGCTTCTTCAACGACAATCCGTCGGTGAACCTGTACCACGCGTTCGAGGTGCCGAACCGCTCCGGCGTCCGGTTCCACAACATGGTGACGGTGTCGTTGAACTACAAGGGAACCATCACGCACGTGATCAACGACGCCGGGGCGGTGACGCCACCGGACACACGGCCGAGCAACCTGGTGAGCTACCCGTAGTGTCCGTCGCCCCGCACTTTGTTCATGAAGGATTTGGGACATCGAGGGTCCCAAATCCTTCATGAACGAGCCTGTGTCAGCGGCTCATCACGGTCGTGCAGGTCGGCAAGACGGAGACAGCCTGCCGTATAACGACCTATACCAAGCGGCGACCAACGCCCGCGGTTAGGCTCAAGACCATGATCAGCACGGATGCCCAAGCCGTCGTCGAAGAACTGCGTGACCTCTTCCGGTCCGGCGTCACGAAACCGGTGGACTGGCGGCGGACGCAGCTCACGGGCCTCAAGAGGCTCCTGACCGAGCAGGCCGACGTCTTCATCGAGGCGCTCTATGCCGATCTGCGCAAAAACCCCGTCGAGGCCAAACGTGCGGAGATCGCGCTCGTGCGCAACGAGATCGACCACACGCTGGAGAATCTTGACGCCTGGCTGACCCCGGAGCCCGCCGGCCTCCCACACCCGCTGCGGCCGGGCGAAGGCCGGGTCGTACGCGAGCCGCTCGGGGTCGCCCTGATCATCGGGCCGTGGAACTACCCCTTGCAGCTGGTGCTGGCGCCGCTCGTCGGGGCGTTGGCAGCAGGGAACTGCGCGGTCGTCAAGCCGAGCGAACTGTCCCCGAACACCTCGGCGGCGATCGCGGAGCATCTGCCGGACTACGTCGAGGGCGTCCGGGTCGTCGAGGGGGCGATCCCCGAGACGACGGCGCTGCTGGAGCAGAAGTTCGACACCATCTTCTACACCGGGAACGGCACGGTCGGCCGGATCGTCATGGCCGCGGCGGCGAAGCATCTCACGCCGGTCACGCTGGAACTGGGCGGGAAGAGTCCGGCGATCGTCGAGCCGGGAGCGGATCTCGCGGTGACCGCGCAGCGGCTCGCGTACGGCAAGTTCGCCAACGCCGGCCAGACCTGCGTCGCGCCCGACTACGTCCTCGCGATCGGCGACACCGGCCCGAAGCTGGCCGAGCACCTGGCCGAAACGGTTCGCGCGATGTTCGGCGACGATCCGGCCACCAGCGATTCCTACGGCCGGATCATCTCGACCCGCCATCACGACCGGCTCGCCGGGCTGCTGGGCGACGGAACCGTCGTCGTCGGCGGCCAGGCCGACCGCGACGAGAGGTACATCGCGCCCACGGTCCTCACCGGTGTCTCCCCGGACGCCCCGGTGATGCGGGACGAGATCTTCGGCCCGATCCTGCCGATCATCGACGTTCCCGACGTCGACGCGGCGCTGGCGTTCGTCAACGAGCGTGACAAGCCGCTGGCGTTGTACGCCTTCACCGAATCGGAGGAGACGAAGCGCCGGATCGAGACGGAGACGTCTTCGGGCGGGCTGGTGTTCGGTGCCGCGATCATCCACCTCGCGGCGCCTGAGCTGCCGTTCGGCGGCGTGGGGGAGAGCGGGATGGGCCGATACCACGGGCGCTACTCGATCGACAACTTCAGCCATGTCAAGGCCGTACTGGACAAGCCGCTCGCGGGGTGAATCAGCGGCCTTCCCGGCTGCCTTCGTAGGCGCGCTCACGTAGCCCGGTGAGCCAACCGGGACGCAGTTCCCAGCCCGGCGGTGGGTTGAGCATCGGATCGATGGCGGGACGAGGGGAGTCTTCGTCGACCTCGTGAAGGGTCAGCTTCGCGCAGGGGTTCCGACGTCCGTTCGCACGGACGGTCTCGACGAGGTAGGTCACCGGCCCTTCCGTCACCAGCCGCCTCAATCCATCGAGTGACGCTTCGGCGTGCCGTGACGTCTCCGCACGGGCGGACAGCCAGACCAGTTCGCCCTTCGTGCGATAGGGCAGCAACGTGCTGTAGCGGCCGGCGGTCCAGGCTCGGGCCGCCCGCGGCAGCACCCGGCCGACGAGGCCGGTGCCCGAAGTGGTGAACGTGAGATCCCACGGGTGACCTCCGACGGCAGGGATCCGCACCGCCAGCCCCAGCGCGTCAGGTACGCGTCCCGGAAGACCGGCTCCCTTGGACATCCGCACGGTCACGGCCACCGGTTCCTCCGGCAGGGCGAGCTCGTCACGCCGTAAAGCCTGAAGTTCTCCGTTGAGCAGTAGGCCGTTCGGGTGGAAGGCCCTGGCGCCGCGAAGTGCCGCCAGGGCGTGAAATCCGGCGCGGAAAAGCTTGCCGACCGGCCCTGCCTGCGGTGTGTTGTCCTCGGCCACGATTTCACCCTCCTGGCGACGTGTGTGTTCCGCAGGGGCTACCCCGGAGAGGCCGGATTACACGGGAATTCCCCCGGATTCGAAATCACCCGTTTTCCGGTGTGACCGGCTTTCGTCCGGGTACTCGCGTGTTGTTCGCCCATCGGGCGTCCGACAGTCCTGTTCCACCTGGATCGGAGGAAATCATGACTGCATCGCCGGCCACGGTTCGGCGGGCTCCGCGCCAGCTCATCGCCCTCGGCATGGGCGCGGTCTTCCTGCTCGTCGGCATTCTCGGCTTCATTCCCGGTATCACCACGAACTACGAGCAGCTGAGCGGCGCCGGGCACGAGTCCGGCGCGTTGCTGCTGGGCGTGTTCCAGGTGTCGATCCTGCACAACATCGTCCACCTGGCGTTCGGTGTCGCGGGCATTCTGCTGGCCCGCACGGTGAGCGGCGCGAAGGCGTTCCTCGTCGGAGGCGGGGTGATCTACCTCGTGCTCTGGCTGTACGGGCTGCTGATCGACCACGGGTCGGCGGCGAATTTCGTACCGGTCAACACCGCCGACAACTGGCTTCACCTCGGGCTCGCCGTCGGGATGATCGCCCTCGGGCTCATTCCGCTCTCCGGTTCCAAGGCGCCGATCGCCGACTCGCGCTAACCCGCTCTCTCCTCAATTCTCTGGAGGTCGTCAGTGTTCCGTCATACCAAATCGCTCCAATTCGAGGCCAAACCGGAAAAGCCCGACGCTTTGTACGCCCGTAAGCTGCAGGAGCTCATCGGCGGCGCCTACGGTGAAATGACCGTCACCATGCAGTACCTGTTCCAGGGCTGGAATTGCCGGATCGAGGGCAAGTACAAGGATTTGATCATGGATACGGCGACCGAGGAGATCGGGCACGTCGAAATGCTCGCGACGATGGTCGCCCGGCTGCTCGAAGGCGCGCCCGCCACCACGATGGCCGAAGCCGTGAAGGATCCGGCCACCGCGGCGATCCTCGGTGGGATGGATCCCCAGCAGGCGATCATCTCCGGCGGCGGCGCCACGCCGAGCGACAGCCAGGGCTACCCCTGGAACGGCCGCTACGTCGTGGCGTCGGGCAATCTGCTGGCCGATTTCCGGGCGAACGCCGCGGCCGAGGCGCAGGGCCGCCTGCAGACGGCCCGGTTGTACAACATGACCGACGACCCCGGTGTGAAGGCGATGCTGCAGTTCAACCTCGCGCGGGACACAGTGCACCAGAAGCAGTGGCTCGCCGCGATCGAGGAACTCAAGGCCGACGGCCTGGAAAGCGACATCGCGCCGACGGCGTTGTTCGAGGAGGAGAACCAGGAGCACAACAACACCATCTGGCATCTGTCCGACGGCCCGGACGGTGCGAAGGGCGGCTGGAGCTTCGGCGAAGACGGGATCGAGTACCTGATGGAGCCCGAAGCGCTCGGCGGACCGGGCACCGCTCCGAAACCGGACCCGGCGCTTTATGGCACCTACGCGCCGCTGCAGGACGCGGTCGGGACGGTCAAGGGCAAGGTCAAGGACGCCAAGAAGAAGGCCACCAAGTCGAGCAAGAGCTAGTACCCCCATGTGAAGGGCTCCTCCCCACGGCCGAGGGGAGGAGCCCTTCACGGTTTTCAGCAGGGGACCGGCAAGTCACATAACCACTGGTCAAGTGGGAGACGGGCTTGCCACAGTGGCGGTGGCACCTCCGCGACTGTCCATAGGGGACTGCCGTGAGTGGCAATGATCGTTCTAACCAAGTCGCTCAACTCGGCACCGACGCCGCGGCAGTCAGGAGAAGGTGTCTCTTTGGTGGCTCTGCTCCTTCGGGTAGTCGGCGTTCCTCGTTTCGGCTTCGGCGACCGCGGCCGCTTCGACGTCGTCCATCGCCGCGGTGTCACGCGGCGGGAGGAAGGGTTCGTCGTCGGCGGGGGATCCGGAGGCCTGCTCCTTGCCACGCGCGAGTTCGGCGTCCAGTTCGGCGCCGAGGAGGACCGCGATGTTCGAGATCCACAGCCAGACCAGGAACACGATGACGCCGGCGAGGGATCCGTAGACCTTGTTGTACGAGCCGAAGTTGCCGACGTAGATGGCGAACCCAGCGGTGGCCGCGGCCCAGAGCAGCACGGCCACGAGGCCGCCCGGTGTCAGCCAGCGGAATTTCGGCTGCCGCACGTTGGGGCTCACCCAGTAGAGCATCGCGAACGCCAGCCCCGCCAGCAACGCGATCACGGGCCATTTCGCGATGTCCCAGACGAGGACGCCGGTCGAACCGAGGCCGATCAGGTCACCGAGGTAGCGGGCGATCCCGCCGGTCGCCACCACCCCGGCGGCACACAGGGCGAGCACGATCAGCACGGCGATGGTGAGCCCGATCCGCAACGGCACGGTCTTCCAGATCGGGCGGCCTTCGGGCATCGAGTAGATGACGTTGGACGCCCGCATGAACGCGCCGATGTAGGCGGACGCGGACCACAACGCGCCCGCGGTGCCGATGATCGCCGCGGTTCCGGCCAGCCCGCCGGTCTTGGACAGCTCTTCGATCGCGCCGATCAGGATGTCCCGGCCCTGGCCGGGTGCGATCCGGCCGACGTTCTCGATCAGTGCCTGGGTGGCCGACGGACCCATCAGACCGAGGATCGCGGTCAGCACGAGCAGACCGGGGAAGAGCGAGAGCACGCCGTAGTAGGTGAGCGCGGCCGCCCAGTCCAGCATGTTGTCGCGGTTGAACCCGGCGATCGTCCGTTTGAGCACCGCCCACCACGATCGCCGGGACAACTCGGTGGGACCGTCCGGGTCTTTCGCTTTGGCAGCCAAGGGAACCTCCTGCTGGGGTTTCCTTGGCTTACCCGGTGGCGCGGGGACGAAACGGGTGGTCAGGCCGGGCGGTTACGTGGCGCGGGCGGGGGCGGGACCGTCTTCGCCAGCACGATGTCGGCCAGCCGGATCGTGGCGAGTCCCCGTTTGGTCTCCACCGTGCATTCCGTGTCGCCACGGGAACGGAGGTAGCCGAGCGCGTCGGTGAACCCGCCTTCGATCCGGTAGCGCACGACGACTCTCGTGCCGAGCGGGACGTCCGGCAGGGTCACCGGTTCAGGTGGGCGGTGAGCTCGTCGTCGCTCGGCTCGACCAGGTGGGTGCCGTCCGGCCAGACGATGGTCGGGATCCGCCGCTCACCGTTCTGCAGCGCCCGCACGGTCTCCTCCGCGCCGGAATCCGCTTCGACGTCGACGTAGTCGTACTCGATGCCTTTCGAGTCGAGGAGGGCACGGCTGCGTTTGACGTCGGGGCACCAGCCGGCGCCGTACACGGTGAGGTCGCTCATGGATCACAGCATGCCAGGTCGCGGTCCGGCGGCGCGTTCGGCGAGGGCGGCACGGTCGGCGAGCCCGGTCTTGGCGAGCAGGCTCGCGACGTGCTTCTCGACCGTCCGCGGCGAGATGTGCAGGCGGGCGCCGATGTCCTTGTTGCCCATCCGCTCGGCGAGCAGCATCAGGACCTCGTACTCGCGCACGGTGACGCCGGACGATCGCAGGTCGCCGGGGACCCGGTCGACCCCGGAGCGGCGCTGCCGGACGGGTGCGCCGAGTTTGCGCAGGAGGGTCCGGCAGACGGCCGCGACCGCCGGGATCTCCCTCCGGTGGAAGTACTCTTCGGCCTCTTTGAGCCAGCCCGCCGGATCACCCCAGCCGTCGGCGGCGGCCGGTTCGGCGATCAGCCGGAGCCCGAGATGCCGGGCCAGGGGATAGGGCGCCGACGTCTCCAGCGCGGAGGCCACCGCCTGTCCGGCCGCCGCCGCGTCGCCTCGTCTGCCGTGCTCGACCGCGTGCGCGAATTCGACGAACTGCCGGTTCCACCGCATCCCGCTCACGGCGGAGCCGTCCTCTGGGCAGGGGGCGCCGTCGAGGGTGCCGACCAGCGTCCGGAGCCCGTGCCTGCCGGCGAGGTGGAACCGGCTGGGCCGCCGGTCCTCCAGCTCGACGACCTGGCCGAGTTCGCGGCGGGCCCGGTCGAAGTCCTCTTCGAGCAGCGAACAGAAGACCCGGGCGAGCCCGATGCTGAGCACCATCTCCTGCGCGTTCTCTCCGCCGCTCTCCCGGAAGTCGTCGAGCGCCTGCTCCATCGCGGGGCGGTCCGCGCGGTGCCCGGCGGACATCGCCCTCGTCATATGGGCGTACTGCAGCAACGCGGTCAACCGCAGCCTGCCCAGCACGGCGAGGTTCTCCGCCAGCAGCGCGTGCGCGGTGCCGAATTCGCACCGCAGGATCGCGTGCATGGTGCGCACGGAATCGACCGCGCAGTGCAGGGTGATCGACCCGGTGCGCTGGGCGTCCGCGCGGGCGAGCAGCAGGGTCTGCTCGTCGCCGTTCATCAGCACGCGATGTCCGCCCAGCCGGACCAGCGCCTGGGTGCGCAGATGGTGGAGCTGGTTGTCCTCGGCGGTCCGCCGCGCGAGCTGCATGTAGTGCTCGGATTCGGTGAGGTCCCGCGACAGCGCGAGCATGCCGAGCACCTGCAGCGCCTGGCAGACGACGAACGGCTGCTCGGTCGCCTCGGCCACCTTCCATGCCTGGCGAGCGAGCCGTTCCGCCGTGTCCGCCCGGCCGGGGACGTCCAGCCAGAGGTTCGCTTCGACGGCGTCGAGCGCGGCCTGCTGAGCCGGCGAGATCGCCGAACCGAGGGGAGCGCGGGCGCGTTCGATCTGGGCGAGGCATTCGTCGTGCCGTCCGGCGATGTAGGCGGCCCAGGCCAGCTGGGTATGAAGTTTCGCGGCGCGTTCGAGGGTGCCGATCTCGCCGAATCCGGCGGAAAGCTCGACGGCGCGGTCGAATTGACCGGTCTGCCCGAGCGCGTGCACCAGCGTCTCCAGCACCTCGGCCCGGTCGCCTGCGTCGGCCCCGGCGAGCAGGTCGACGGCCTTGGTGAGCATCGTGACCGCGGAGTCCGCGGCTCCCGCGTCGAGGGCCCGGCGGCCGGTTTCGGCGAACAGGCGGCCGGCGGCCTGTTCGTCCTGCGCGGTCAGCCGGAGCGACGCGACGAGCGCGCATAGATCGCCCGGCAGCCCCGGGTAGAGCTTCTCGACGGCGTCGGCGGCCTGACGGGCTAGAGCCGCCTTCCGCGCCGGTGACTGGCGTGCCAGCAACGCTTCCGCGGTGAGTGGATGACGGAAGGCGTACCAGCCGGGCGTCGTCTCGTCGGTGGTCACCAGGTTCGCCGAGACCGCGGCGCTCAGGTGGTTGTGCAGCGTCCGGTCGTTGGTGCCGGTGACCGTCTGGACCACCGCCAGCGGGAAGCGGCGGCCGATGATCGCCGCGACCGACAGCAGCTCGCCCGCCTGCTCGCCGAGCTGCTCCATCCGGACGCCGATGCTGGTGACCAGCGCGGCGGGAACGCGGGCGCGGAGTTCGCCGATGACGCGCCAGCCGTCGCGGCCTTCGACCAGCAGTCCGTCGTTCACCATGCCGTGGAGCAGTTCCTCGACGATGAAGGGAAGGCCGGCACTGTTGCGCCACAACAGTTCCGCGGCGGCCGACGGAAGCCGCCCCGGCTCGGTCTCGAGGCAGGCGGCGGCCAGGGCGCGGGTGTCGGCGAGGCCGAGCCTCCCCAGTTCGACGACGGCGCAGCTCATCCGCTGAGCGCCGGAGGTGGCCAGGCGCAGGGCGTCGGAGGGCTCGTTGCGGAGCGTGCCGACGAACAGGGCCTGCGCCGCGGACAGGTTGTCGACGAGGTATTCGAGAATGAACAGCGTCTCCGCGTCGGCGTCCTGGAGATCGTCGAGGACCAGGAGCGCGCCGCGGTCGCGGCTGGTGACGGCCAGCAGCCGGAACACCGCTTCGGCGAGCACCAGCAGGGAGCCCGACTCCCGTGGCCGGTCTCCCCGGCCCCAGTCGGGGATGAGCTGGGCGAGCACGGGGAGGAACGGATCGAGTTCGGCCGCCGACGGAGGGCCTCCGCCGCGGAAATACGACCACAGTGCCTGGGCCAGCGGGCGGAACGGGACGAGTGGGCCGATCGAACCTGCCCGGCCCTGCAACACCGGGATTTCGGCGGCGACCGCTCGTGAGGCGGCTTCGACGGCGAGCCGCGATTTGCCGATACCGCCTTCGCCCACGAGGAAGATCGCGCCGCCGCGGCCGGCGATGGCGCGATCGAGAGCTCCGGAGAGCTCCGCCAGTTCGGCGTCGCGGCCGATCACCCGCGACGAACGGATACCCACCGCCGTGACTATAGCGAGCGGTTTTCCCCGTCACGGCCAAGAAGTGATCACGAAGGCGGGCGGCGCGAACCCGCCTCCGTGAGCCTGTCTCAGATCCAGCCGCCGGTGAAGACGCTGACGACGGACGGCGAACCGGGGTCCGTGGACAGGGTGGCGAGCGGGTTGGCGCTCAGCCGCGGCTTGCCGCCCGCCAGCGCGTGATTGCGCGAGCCGACCTCGAGGGCGCGCGGCAGGTTCACGGCGCCGAGGACGTCTTCGGTGGCGGGCAGATCTCTTTCGTACATGCGATCTTTCTCCTCATACTCGATTTACCGGCGGGACTACGGTGGCCGCGGGATGCGGCCGGTCGGGGCGGAGCAGGAGCGCGGAGGGGACGCGGTCACCGAATCCCAGCCGCAGCAGGCCGTAACCGATTCCCGCCAGACCGCTCAGCAGCCCCGGCGAGGGCACCGCGCCGGGTGTCCCGCAGCGGGCACCGCGCTGGTCGATGGCAGCGAGCAGATGACCGGTCCGGCGGCGTACCGCGGCGGCGGCGCCAGTGTGCCCGTTCTCCGCCAGCACGCACAACACGTCCAGCACTCCGGACTCGCCGTGGCAGAGACTGAGATCCTTCAGCGGCGCCCCGTCGGCCACCCGTTTGATCATCCGGTCGAGGTCCACGGCGTATCCGGGATCGGGCCGGTGAGCGGCGAGGCCGAGCGCGTCACCCGCCAGGCCCTCGCACCAACCGCCGGTGCTTTCCGCCCGATCGTCCGCCCTTCCGGGCGGTTCTTCGCCGGAACGGTCGTGTGCCCGCAGCACCCAGTCGATCCCGGCCGAACCGCGGGCGAACGACTTCTCGTGCGGACGTTCGCGGTCGAGCAGTTCCCCGGCGTAGCGGTCGGCCCGCGCCAGTGCCGCGTCCAGTCCTGTTTGGACATACACCGACCGCATCGACGCGACACCGCCCGCCAGTCCCGTCGTGAACCCGGCGGGCGTTTCGGGAGTCGCCTCGGGCATCAGGTCGACGGCCTGCTCGATGAGATCGCCCGCCGGAAGGCCGACCAGCGTGCTGAGCCGCGCGATCGTGTACGCGACGCCGCCGAGGCCGAGAAGACCGCCGCAGCCGGCGGTGGCGGCCAGCTCGCGGTCGGCGCGGAGCGTGGCGAAGAGGCCTGGGAGCGGGCTGATCGCGTACGCGGCCAGATCGCGGTATCGCGCGATCCCGGTCAGTTCGGCGAGCTGGGCGAGGAACAACGCGACACCGCAGTAGCCCTCGCCGAGCCCGGCGCCCATCGGCAGCACGGTCCAGTAGCGGTCGTCGACGAGTTCGATTCCGAGCCAGTTGGAGCGGTGTTCGTCGGAGAAGGCGTTGGCGACGATCTGGTCGGCGATGCCGCACGCGGTGACCAGCAGTCGTTCCGCGTCGGGCGCCTGGTTCGGCGCAGCCGTCTCCGCGGTCTCGCCACCGTGATGGCCCGTGGTCGCCGTGCTGATCGCGAGGGTGGCCGAGATCAGCCATTCCTGGTCGCGCTGGTCGAGAGGGTCCAGGTCGGTGAGCTTCGCCAGCACGGTGTCCAGCGACGGCCGGTCGACCACCCCTTCGACGCTCTCGCCGCGCGAATCGAGCAGCGACGTCGAGCCGGGATTCGAAGTGAACATCGGCACGTCGCCCGCCCAGAGGTCGTCCCGTTCGTGTGGTACCAGGCGGAGCAGCTTCTCCTCGGCGGCGGAATCCTCTTCGAGCAGGTCGAACGCGCGGTCGCGGTCGGCGGCGTCGCGAAGCAGGTCGGGATGGGTGGTCTCGTCCAGCAACCGGAAGTAGAAGTTCGTCGGCCGGATGAGCACCCGGATGGGATCCTCGGCGCAGCGCCGGAGGTGCTCGGCGAGCTCGTCCCGCCCGTGGGAGATCGCGTCGTAGCCGAGCCGGAACCCGGCCAGCAACGCGGCGCTGTGCTCGGCGGGCGTGATGTCGCGGCCGTCGAGACGCGGCAGGTTGTTCCCGCCCGCGAGTTCGCCGGGCACCCGGACCAGCCGCATGCGGTCGGTGCCCGGATCGGCCCAATCGACGCGGTCGGTGGGTAGCTTGCCGCCGCGGCCGGCGAGGCCGGAGATGTCGACGGCACCGTCTTCGCCCGCGAAGAGCTGGGGGAGCAGCAGGGTGCGCTGGACCGACCTCGCCAGCATCGCCGCCGCGGGGTCGCCCTCCGGCGGATCGGGCGGCGACGGCTGGAACAGCGTCTCGATATCGATCAGCACCGGCTGGTCGCCGCAGGCGATGACGTTCTCGTAGTGGACGTCGGTGGCGTCGAGCGCGTACAGGAGCGCCAGGAGGATGCCTTGCCGCCGGTAGAAGCGGTCGACGTCGCCGATGTCGGCGCACGGCCGGTGCTCGACGAACCGGAGCCAGCCGTAGCCCGCACGCGGTAGCGCGTCCGCGGTCCGCAGTTCGAGTCCGGGCAGCCGCTTGTTCAGCCGCGTGACGACGTCGGTGAACCGCTCGTGCAGGATCAGCGGCCGGGGTTTGTAGATCACCTTGGCGCCGCTGGAGAACCGGAGCAGTTTGACCGAACGGCCGCGGGCGTGCGAGTCACCGATCCCGCCCGCGACCTCGGCGAGCGTGCCGAGTTCCCCGTCGACGACCGAGCAGGGCAGCAAGGCGGCGTCGGCCGAGAACCGGGCCAGCGTCTCGGCGTGGGCTTCGGCGGCGTGGAGGCACGCCTGAGCGACGAGCCGGGCCAGGACCGGGTACTCGCCGAACAACCGTACGAGCCCGCCCGGACTGGCTTGCCGTCGTACGAAATCCGAGAAGCGCTCTTCGGGGGTCTCGCCCCGGAGGTTTCCGGCCTTGCGGTCGCGGTGGAGTTCGAGGACCAGTGTGCGGACCGCGAGTTTGAGCAGATGCTGGTCGAGTTGAGCCGCGAAACCCCGGCGGAGGGCTTCTACGTCGGCGCCGGGTAGCTCGTCCGGGACCGCGTCACGCGAAGCGGCGTGGACGAGCGACCTGAAGACCCCGGCGAACTCGGCACGCCAGTCACTCGCTGGGGGATGCTCCGGCAGAAGCGCGGTGACCGCGTGTTCGGCGAAGTCCGCCCAGGCGGGCTTGTCCGCTGTCCGTTCGCGCGGGGTCTGGCCGTGTACCCACCACTTCGGCGGCAGGGACGTCGCCGATGGTGGGGGCGTCACGGAAGTCATGGTTTCAGCTCGGCGTGGTGCGCACATGGGGGCCGCACCCCCACATTCAGCGCACGCACGAAGATGTCCGGAGAGTGACGGACAGGAGAGCCTTCAGCGGAATATGGGGTCCCGGCACCCATGCGTGGGGACCGGTCCCGGCCGCACCATGGTCGGGTGGCGCGGAACTCGCGGTGGTCGCAGGGGGATCACCGCGGTGTCGGGCGCGGGCCGGTTCTGGGGGTCCGGCCCGCGCCCGCCTGGGGGCGGGCGGAAAAATGAACGGTCTTCTTTTCGGCGATGAAAAACCGGAACCCGGGAAAGGGACACGGTTGTGCCCCTTTCCCGGGTCGCAAACACGAGGGGCCGACCCGCGCCAACAGATTGGCCCCCGTCAAACCCTGTGCTTAGAGCGTCAGACCAGCCATCCGAGCACGTGGGCCAGGTGCGCGAGCAGACCCGAGATCAGGTCGTGGCCGTGGTGCAGGTGCTGGGTGAACATCTGCATTGAGGGGCTCCTTGTATCGGATTTCGTGTTCGGTTTTGCTCTCGCGAGGAGCGATCGAAGATTTTCACCACGTTGGCACTCTGTCAAAAAACGATTTCCCGGGCCGCCGGCGAGTCGTGAATCTTCCTACGATAAACACGTAAGTCTTTCGTGTTTTGCGCCAGGGGTGGGCTTCGCGGGCGATGACACTGTGTGTAGCAGGCAGATGGTGGGCCGATGTGGAAGCTAAGCCTCCGCTACGGCAAGTGGGCGGGTATGTGACACGAACCGGTGATCCACACGCCACGAATGGTGAGTCGACGAGAATCACCGATACGGGTGACGACACCCCGCGTCCAATAGCACGAAGGAAGACGCTTCGCTCCGGCCGATTGCGGGACGGTGATCGCTCACTCACTCGTCGGAAGAGGGGTTGTCCTGTGTTTCGTCGAACAATCGCGACCGTCGCCGTCGGGCTGGCGACCGCGTTCGGACTTACCGTCGCGGCGGATTCGGCCGCGGCCGGTACCGTCACCCAGACCTGGGCCTGTCATCCGAGGCTTTCCAGTCAGACCGTGCACGTGACCGTCACCGCGCCCGCCGTCGTGAAAAAGAATGTGGAGGCCGCGGTTTTCGTCAAGGTCGAAAACGTCAAGCCTTATTCGGGTTCGGGTACCCCTTATACCTCGGGACGAGTCGTCTTGGGCGGCGCCGGCAGCGGCACCGTCAACTTCTACCTGAGCTCACCGACCGTCCTCGAGCCGGGCGACCCGTGGATCATGCAGGGGACGGCGAAAGTCACTTTCACCAGTACGGGAACGGGCACCCTCGCCATGAACGGATACGGCGTTCCTCCGTACTACAACTGTGGGCAGGCCGATCCGCCGGTCGCCGAGACCGTGACCGTGCAGCCTTGAGTGGAAAGGACCTTCCCATGTTCCGTCGAAAGATCGCGGCCGTCGCCGTCGCTGTGGCCACCGGGTTCGGCTTGACCGTGACGGCGGGTACCGCCTCCGCCGATACCGTGACCCAGACCTGCCCCGCATACAGCGGTCCGAAAACGGTGCACGTGACGATCACCGCGCCGGCGACCGCGACCCGCGGGGTGCCCGTGCCGGTCTTCGTCAAGGTCGACGGCGTCGAGCCCTGGGCGAATTCGGAGTTGTCGGCGAGGTCGGCCTGGTTGGTCGGTTTCCTGAGACAGGGTGGGGTGGGCACCGGCGAGGTCAAGATCGACGTGCTGAACAACCCGGCCCCGATCCCGACGGGTGGCGACTTCATCGTCGAGGGTACCCAGCAGGTCACGTTCTCGACTCCCGGCACCGTCACCCTCGGCCTCCATCGCTTCGGCAGGCCGCTCACCTACTGGTGGTGCGCGTTGCCCTCGGAGCAGCAACCGCCGGTGGCCGCGACCGTGACGGTGAACTGACCTGAGATGGCGAAGGCCTCCTTCCCCACTCCGAAGGTAGGGAAGGAGCCCCTTCAGCACGCCACCGACGTGGGTGTGTCGCCGTCGTCGTGATGTCGTCCGGCTGCCACGGGGCGCTCAGGTCCCCACGGCTTCGCGGGCTACGGCTTGATGTAGAGATCCCACGACCAGGTCGACGCGGAGCAGAAGTAGGCCGACCACCGGCCGGCCTCCTGGCCGGAGTGGCCGTTGATCCGGCAGTCGCCCTCGGTCGACCAGCTGGACTCGTAGTAGTACCTCGGATCGACACCCGCGCCGGCAGGCTGCGCGAACGCGATCGTCGACGCCAGCGCGCCCAGGACGGCGGCGGTCGCCACGGTCTTCTTCTTCACTTGTGTAGCCCCAGTTCTCTTCTTGGAACACGTGCGTGAACAAACAACCATGAACAGGGTTCGCTTGTCTGCCGAACGGCCGAGTTCGAGCCGGCCGCACTTGCCGGAATGCTCGCCACTGCTCTCTTTGCCGAAGTCGCACGCCGTTGTGCCGGACCGAAACGGTCCCGGCAAGTCTCACGAGATGGACCGCAGTCGTCCTCCGTGCCTGTGCAGGTGGTCGACGGCCTGCGCCGTCTGGTCGTCCGCGGGCAGGAACACGACGATCTGCTGGTCGTCGGAGGGCAGTTCCAGGGTTTCGCGCGTCAGCCGAAGTTCGGGGCCAGACGGATGCTTGAGTCGCAGAACGCCTCGTCGTGGTACCTCGTGGCGGTTCAGCCTGCGGGTGAAGTCGGTGCCCGCGAGTGGGATCAGCTCGGCGGCGAGCCATTCGAGATTCTCGACGGAGGGCGCGAGCCACAGGTCGAACGCCTGCTCGTCGGCGATGGCGTCCCAATCGGTGAAGAAGGTGCGCGCGCGGGGATCGGTGAAGACGTAGCGCGTGATGTTCGGTATTTCGGCGTCGAGCAGACCGGTTCCGCTGGTGACCGTCGCGTACGTGCCGGTATGGGCGAGGACGTCGCCCAGCCTGTTCGTCACGATGGCGATTCCCTGTTCGAGCATGCGCAACGTGTCCATGACGGACTGGCGCACCTCACGGCGCGGCGGTGCGGGCTTGAAGTGGGCGGAGCATCCGTCCCCGGTGATCTTCGCCAGGTAACGCAGGTGGTTACGCTCCGAGGTGGCGAGACTGAGCGCGTCGGCGATCGTGTTCACGACCGCGGTGGACGGGTTGCGGTCACGCCCCTGCTCGATGCGGGCCAGGTATTCCACGCTGATGCCCGCTCGAGTTGCGAGGTCCAGACGGCGTAGTCCTGGCGACCGGCGACGGTCTCGGTCCGGCAGCCCCAGGGACTCCGGCTGGACAGCGTCTCGCTTGGCTCGGATGAAGTCACCCAACGGAGAACCCATGATCCTCAACTTACGGCGCGATTCGCCAAGCGCGCACTGCTCAGGGTAGCCCTGTGGGGGCCAGCCTGAGCACGGCCTGGTTGCCGACGCGAGTTGGCCAGAACATGGGCGCATGAACGAGCGTTGCACCAGGTCGGCCTGCTGACATGAGTTCCGCATTGGACGCACGACAGCCGACGCGTCGTCCCGGCCAGGCGCTACTGCTCTGGGGTTTGCTGGTGATCGCGGCGAACCTGCGGCCGAGCCTGACCGGAGTCGGGCCGCTGCTGGATCAAGTGCAGGCCGACCTGGGATTGTCGGCTGCAGTGGCCGGGCTGCTGAACACGGTGCCCCTCCTCGCATTCGCGGTGATATCCCCGCTGGTGCCGCGGCTGGCCGCGCGCCGCGGGCCGGAGCGGGTTCTCGCGGGTGCGCTCGTGGTGCTGATGGTCGGGATCGCGATCCGGTGGATCCCGACGGTGGCCGGTCTGTTCGGCGGGACCGTGCTGATCGGGGCAGGTATCGCGGTGGGCAACGTGCTCCTGCCGAGCCTCGTCAGACGCGACTTCCCCACGAAGGTGGGCTTGGTGACGAGCGCGTACGCCACGGTCATGGGCGGTGTCGCGGCGGTGGCCTCCGGGGTGGCCGTGCCGATCAGCGAGGCCGCGCCCGGTGGTTGGTCGACCGCTCTGGGCTGCTGGATCGTGCTCGCGCTGGTGGCGTTCGTGCTGTGGTCACCGCGACTGCGGACCCCGCCGCCGGTCGCGGCGGCGGTGGGCGGTGGACACCGGCTGCCGTGGAAATCGGGCTTGGCCTGGGCGGTCACGGCGTTCATGGGACTGCAGTCACTGGGCTTCTACGTCGTCGTGACGTGGCTTCCCGGGGTGGTCCAGGACACCGGGATCAGCCCGGCCTCGGCGGGATGGCTGCTGTTCCTCTTCCAGGTCGTCGCGGTGCTGACGAGTCTGGCCGCACCCGCGTTGCTGCGCCGAGCGCGTGACCAGCGCGGGTTGGCGACGGCGAGCTCGCTGATCATGCTCGCCGGCTACATCGGACTGCTTTTGGCGCCGGAATGGGCCGTGGTGTGGACCGTCGTCCTCGGCTTTGGTGGTGGCGTCTGCCTGGTGCTCGCCTTGGCCTTCCTCGGCCTGCGTGCGCAGGACGCGGCCGGAGCGGGAGCGCTGTCGGCGATGGCGCAATCGGCCGGTTACCTGCTGGCGGCGGCCGGGCCGGTGCTGTTCGGGTTCCTGCACTCCGTCAGCTCGGGCTGGCACGCACCGCTCATCCTGATGTGCGTCCCCGCGTTCGGCCAGGCTGTCATCGGGTTGGTGGCCGGCAAGGGAACCGTGCGTCCCTCCGGTGATCACCGGGCACCCGATCAAACTCCAGCGCCTGCTCGGTGATCAGGTGCGGTGCCGTCCGCGGGAGTGGGCGGTCACACGCTGTCCACCCAGCGGTGGCAACGGGTCGGCGGGCTCCACCAGTGGTAGGAATGCCTGGTGACCGAACCGAATTTGATCGAAGCCGGCGCTGAAATCCCGGCCGTGGATCACGAGATCTGACCGAGCCACGAGTAGACCGATGACGCGTGATCGTTTTCGTTGTCCAGCACGTTGATCCAACGATCACCGGACCACCCCATCTGGTGGCGTTCCCAAGTGCCGTTCGCACCGAAATACCAATACCAGGTTCGGGAAGTGCGGTTCATCCAGGAAGACATCTGGTCATTGAAATCCTTGGAAAGGACACCCCAACGATTCGGCCCATACGGCTGGCCAGGACTCCAGACGTTGGTGAAATCGTTTTCATGGTTACCCTTCACGTCGTTCCACATGACGACCTGGCCGCCCGCGTGCGCGTCTTCCCACATGCACAGGTAGCCGACCATGCAGTCATCGGCAGCCTTCGCCCGGATGTTCGCGTACCGGGACTTGGCGTAGTCGAGCGTCTCGGTGACCACGACTCCGTCGCCCGTATGCTTGGTGACCGTGCGCTTCGGCAGCGACGCCTCATCGGACGCATAGGCAGGAGTGGCGATGGAACCGAGCGACACGGTCACCAGAACCGCGGCGACCACGGCTTTCACCTTCAACATTCTCATCCCCTTTTCTTTGTTTCGCAGCGCGAAACATCGACCAGCGATTCGACATTTCGCACGCGCCCAGCCCCAGATTCACGCACTTCGATCAGATTAGTCCTGATCGGGGGCGGAGGTTGTCATACTCCGCTATCTACCGGAGTCCTTCGAAAGTAGGACGACGGCTGGACCGCACCACTGCTACTGAGGAATTGGGAAAAGGCGGCGTGGGTACAGGTGGTCGTGAGTGGCAAGTCGTGTTCTAGCTAAGACGCCAGGGAGTCCTGGGCGTTTCTAGTTCCGCCAGGGCCGTGTTGAATGTGCTCA
>NZ_JBVHDI010000012.1:95564-253665 GCF_055563465.1 Amycolatopsis sp. NPDC000009 | reverse complement strand
GAGAAGGGTTTCGGTCGTTGCGGCGGGAAGAATCCCGCGCCGTTTCCGCAGGCACGGGTCGCGGCGCTGGTTGAGTGCGGCACCCGCGCGGTGATAGCAGCGGAGATCGATCCGTGGAAGGAGCAAGAGCGGGTACAGGTCGCTCGGCTCCTGCACGCGTTCGAGCCGGGGATGCTGGTCCTCGCCGACGCCGGGTTCTATAGCTATGAGCTGTGGAAAGCCGCCGCGGAAACCGGCGCGGACCTGGTCTGGCGGGTCCAGTCCGAGCTCAACCTGCCCGTGCTGTCAGTGCTGCCCGACGGATCCTATCTGTCCGAGGTCGGCGACCCGCAGCAGAAACGTCACAATCGCGAATACGAGCGGAAACGTCGCGCCAGCGGCACAGCGGTCGACTATATCCCGCTCCGGGTAATCGAATACGAGATCCCCAACAGAGATGGCCGGAACGAAATCATCCGGCTGATCACCACAATTCTGGAACCAGTCGAAGCGCCGGCCGCGGAACTCGCCGCTGTCTATCACGAGCGATGGGAGGAGGAATCAGTATTCGATGAGATCGAAACCCATATTCGTGGCGGCTCGACTGTGGTGTTACGGTCGAAACACGCCGAAACGGTCCGACAGGAACTCTGGGCGCTCCTGCTGACACATTACGCGATACGGCATCTGATGACCGAGGCGGCCGAACAGGCCGATATCGACGTCGACAGGATATCCTTTATCCGCTCATTCCGGGCGGTCCGCCGCCAGGTCAGTGACCAGGCGGCGTTTTCCCCCCGAAACACTTCGCCAAGCGACCCGGGAAGCGATCTCCGAGATCCTTGACCGGCTCAACCCGGCACGACGGAACCGCAGCTGTCCCCGCGCCGTGAAGAAAACCCAAAGCCGCTACAAGAAGAAAACCGGCCCCGCCAGCGTCCGCTACGACAAGTCACCAATCATCGCCATCCGTACCCGAAACCGGCCAGAAGAGCCTCGAACACCCGTGTCCACCTGCGGAAATGCTAAGTAAGTGGCATTGATCCCTGGGGGGCGCGCCCTGCACCAGCGTATCGGGAGGGGGTGTCGGGGGGCGGGGTTCCGGGGAGTGAGGGGCAGGGTTGTCCACAACTGTGGGTGGGTGTGGACAGCTTGTGTGGATAAGTCGGTAAAGCCAGGTCAGAGTGGGTGGAGACGTGGCTGTTGGGGGTCGTGTGACTGGTGGGGTGTTGGGTTTGGGCGCCGGTGGACACGAATGGAGCAGCGGTGACTTGAAGGCCCCCTTGGGGACGCTCAACGTCTCAAAGGGGGCCTTCGGGACATCCGGGGGTCCATAGTGGACGGACGTGGGCCGAAAGCGTCCTTCAGCCCGCCCCCGCGGCACCGAAACCCCTCATGCCTCCCCGAACTTGCTCGCCAAATACCCCTTCACCACCGACTTCGCCTCCGCCACGATCCGCTCGTCCCCGCGCGGGTCCCGCCGGAAGGCCAGCTTCAGCAGCGCGTCGGCCGTCTCGTTCGCGATCGTCAGCGCGAACCGGATGTCGTCCGGCGGCGACTGGATCCGCGCGGCGAGCACGTCGGTGAGCGCGTCGACGATGACGGCGTTGTTGTCGCGGGTCTCGTCGAGGAGCTGCCGGTCCACGACGTCACCGAAGTGGACCTTCGAAAAACCGGGCACCTCGCGGTGCATCGCGAGGTAGATGTCGAGGATCGAGTCCACGACGTCCCACCAGTGTTCGGGCGCGAGTTCGTTCAGCGTTTCCGACACCGAAGCGACGAACCGTTCGAGGTTCCGCTGCGTCAGCGCCTGAACCACGGCTCGCTTGTCGGGGAAGAACTGGTACAGCGAACCGACGGCCACTCCGGCGCGCTTCGCGATCAGCGTGGTCGTCAACGCGTCGTAACCGAGTTCGTCGATCAGCTGGGCGCTGGCGTCGAGCATCTGCTCCACCCGCTTGGCGCTGCGCTGCTGAACGGGCTGCCGCCGGAGCGGAGTCGTCTCCGCTTGCGGTTTCGCGGCCTGGATGTCGGACACTCGGGCTCCTCCTTCGCTGATCTGCGACTTTATCGTGCCGACAGGGTTCCCCCCGGTCGAGTGAAGGCATAGTATCTGAGAACTTTTCATGTTCGGCCGAGTCTGAAGAGGAAAGGTGTGCCGCCGGTGGAGAATCCGACCTTCCCGTCCGAATTCCTGTGGGGTGTTTCGACCTCCGCCTTCCAGATCGAGGGGGCGACCGGGGAAGGCGGCCGAGGACAGTCCATTTGGGACACGTTCACCGAAACGGAGGGAAAGATCGCGCGGGCTGAGCACGCCAAGGTAGCGGCCGATCACTTCCACCGCTACTCCGAGGACATCGCGCTGATGGCCGAACTCGGGGTCGGCGCCTACCGGATGTCCTTCGCCTGGCCCAGGATCCAGCCCGACGGTGAAGGCAAGCCCAACGCCGAAGGCCTTGCCTTCTATGACGAATTGATCGACGAGGTCTGCGCCGCCGGCATCGCGCCTGCCGGGACGCTGTTCCACTGGGACCTCCCGCAGGCGCTCGAAGACAAGGGCGGCTGGCTTTCCCGTGATACCGCCGAACGCTTTGGCGAGTATGCCGCCATCGTGGGCGAACGGTTCTCCGATCGGGTGAAAATGTGGATCCCGCTCAACGAGCCCATGGTCATGTCGATCTTCGGCTACGCGATCGGCGAATACGCGCCAGGCAAGACGCTTCTGCTCGACGCCTTGCCCACCGCGCATTACCAGAATCTCGCGCACGGTCTGGCGGTCCAGGCCCTCCGCGCAGCCGGTGCCCGCAGCGTCGGCACCGCCAACAATCATTCGCCGATCTGGCCCGCCTCCGATTCGCCGGAGGACAGGACCGCGGGCGAATGGATCGACGCCCTCATCAACCGCACCTACGCGGATCCGGTGCTACTCGGCCGATATCCCGAACAAGTCGTCGACCACCTCCCGGTGGGATTCGCCGACGATCTGCCCACCATCGCGCAGCCGCTCGACTTCTACGGGGTGAACTACTACGAGCCGCAGGGCGTCGCCGCGCCCGGCGAAGGCAACCCGCTGCCCTTCGAGCTTCGCGCGATCGAGGGATATCCCATGACCACCAACGATTCGCCGATCGTCCCGCATGGACTGCGCGAGCTGCTCGTCGGTTTCCACGAGCGCTATCGCGAGCATCTTCCGCCCGTCTACATCACCGAAAACGGGTGCAGCTTCGACGACGTCGTCGCCGAAGACGGACACGTCCACGACCAGGAGCGCATCGACTTCCTCGACAGTCACCTCGTCGCGGTGCGCGAGGCGATGGACGCCGGCGTCGACATCCGCGGGTACTTCGTCTGGTCGCTGATGGACAACTTCGAGTGGTCGAAGGGCTACCAGCCACGCTTCGGCCTGGTGCACATCGACTACGAGACGCAGAAGCGCACACCGAAGGACTCCTTCGGCTGGTACCGCGACCGGATCCGCCATGAGTGAGGTCCGGGAGCTGCCCGAGGCGCTCGCCGAACCGGTCGCCAGGGTCCGCGCGGGCTGGACGAGCCTGCTGTTCTTCGCGAATATCGCGCTCTGGCTCGGGGTCTACGCGCCGATCCAGGTTCTCCTGCCGAAACAGGCCGAGCTGCTGGACGCCGCCAACAAGGAGGCCGTGTTCAGCCTGGTCACCGGTATCGGCGCGGTCGTCGCGCTGATCGCCAACCCGGCCGTCGGCCTGCTGTCGGACCGCACCTGCTCGGCCCGCGGCCGCCGTCATCCGTGGACGGCGGCCGGGGCGGCGGTCGCCGCGGCCGGGCTGCTCGTCCTCGCGTTCGCGCCGAACGTCGCGGTCATGGTGTTCGGCTGGTGCCTGGTCCAGGCGGGACTGAACGGAATGCTCGCGATGCTGGTCTCGGCCATCGCGGACCGCGTTCCGGTGCCCCAGCGCGCGCAGGTCGGCGGGCTGGTCGGCATCGCCCAGATGCTCGGGACCGTGCTCGGCGCGGTGGTGGTCGTGGTGCTGCTCGACCTCGCCGGTCTCCCGCTGGGATACGCGGCGTGCGCGGCCATCGTGCTGGCGGGTGCGGCGGCGTTCGTCCTTCGCACGCCGGACGCGCGGCTGCCGGTCGCGTTCCGGCCGTCCGCCCGGACCCGGGACGTGCTCGCGAACCTGTGGATCTCTCCGCGGAAACATCCGGACTTCGCCTGGGCGTGGGGCTGTCACTTCATGATCGGGCTCGGCAACGCCTTCGGGACGCTCTATCTGTTGTTCTTCCTGAAGGACGCGGTGCACCACGAAGACCCGGACACCGGCCTGCTGATCATGATGGGGTTGTACGGCGCCGCGCTCGTCGTCGGCGCGCTCATCGCCGGGCACTTCTCCGACAAATCGGGACGCCGCAAGCCGTACGTCCTCGCGGCGTCGGCGGTGATGGCCATCGCGGCGTCGCTGCTCGTCGTCTGGCAGAACTGGACGGCCGCGCTCGCGGCGTCACCGTTGCTGGGTGTCGGTTTCGGTGCGTACATGGCCGTCGCGCTGGCGATGCTCACCCAGGTGCTGCCCGCCGCGCAGGACCGGGCGAAGGACCTCGGGGTCATCAACATCGCGAACTCGCTGCCGCAGGTGGTGGCGCCGATGCTGACCGCGCCGATCCTGGCCTACCTGGGCGGATATCCGAGCCTCTTCGCGGCCTCGGCGCTGTCCACCGTCATCGCCGCGGTGCTGGTCACGCGGGTGAAGGGCGTTCGCTAGGCCTTTGGAGACCGCGGACCGGTGCCGGTCGGGGGAGGGGAGTGCAACGGCACCGGCCCGCGGGGTTCGGGGATGGCAGCGCGCTCCGGGGCAGGTATCGCGCTGCGTTTGTGATC
Organism: Amycolatopsis sp. NPDC000009; assembly: GCF_055563465.1. Lineage (NCBI taxonomy): Bacteria > Bacillati > Actinomycetota > Actinomycetes > Pseudonocardiales > Pseudonocardiaceae > Amycolatopsis > Amycolatopsis sp. NPDC000009. Next base: position 248,834 of record NZ_JBVHDI010000012.1, on the reverse strand, counting down.
ATCAACCTAGCGACCGATTACTGCCTTCGCTAGGTGTTCTGCCGATAATTTTCGATTAATCGCGGTGGGGACCGGAGTGATTACCGAGAGCGGCTCGACGCGTTCGGGGGTACGCGCGAACCGCCACCGGCGAAGGCGAGATCGTGGCGTGGTTGCCGAGGGGGCGCTCGGACCGCCGTTCACTCGCCGGTCTTTCAAGCCGTGATGGCGGGGCGGCGCGGGTTGACCAGCGCGTGCCTGCCGGTGGTTTCCGCCGCGCTCACCCTGCTCTGTCCGGGGACGCGGCGGCGGGCTTCGCGCCGGTGGTCCTGGGAGGCCGCGGTCTGCTGGGGCGCGAGGCCGCCGGCGACCAGGTGCTCGTGCGCGACCTGCCATACCGAGCAGGGAGCCTTGCACTTGTGCCAGCGGGTCGAGCAGGTGGGGCAGTCCCCGCGCTCGTCGGGCTCGTGCGCCAGGAGCATCGCGCGCCAGCCTTCGGTCAGGCGGGGGAGCTCCGAGCGGGCGACCGAGACGAGCGATTGCGCGTCCGCCCGGTTCGCGAGATCGGAGAGCATGTCGAGGCGTTCCCAAACCGCGTTGCGGAGGACTTGCCCTAGGACCTGATCCACGGAGAACTCACCGTTACCTTTCCGCCATCTTGGCGGCTTCGTTGAGCGCTGCCCTGAGCTGGCCGAGCTGGCCGGAGGTCAGGCGCGCGGTCTCTCCCGGCGGCGAGACGAGAACCACCTGGTTGTCTTCGACGAACACGGTGACGGCGCGTTCACGGCTGATGAGATCGCCGCACTGCACGCGCCAGACCAGCTGTCCGCCTTCGTAACGGCGCACACTCGCGGTACGAGGGTCGACCGGGGCGGAAGGGGAGACCGGACGGTTGGCGCCGGGGGCGACGGCGACCGTCTGCTGACCGGCGGGGCCGGCCGCACGCAGGTGGCGCGTGGCCATACCGGGCCGTCCCGCGGTGATGGAGCCTGTTGCGATCGAGTCCACGAACTCCACTGGCTCTTCTCCGCTCTCTCGTTCCACGTCGTCTTCGTATCCGCGTGTCCGCACCCTGAGGGGGTTCGGAGACTTGGTAGCTCTCTGTGATCGCTGCCGGTGGCCGGTCGGTCACGGAGATCTGACAACTACAGTGATGTGAAACCGAGTGCGATAGAAGGTCGAACCGCCGTCATAGCGGTGACCGGACGAGGTTTCACGGTAAGCGGTCAAACGACTTCTGCCGGGCCGATCACGACGGGCGATCCGGTGTTTCGCACGGTTGAATAGGTGTGCCTACGCTGTTTCTCGACCCCAACGGAACTGTGAGGGGGCGCAATGGACGCCAGTATCGGTGGCGGCGCTGTCGCCGGCTCGGACGCTGCAAGCGGTTCGGGTCGCCAGAGTCACCCCGTGCCACCGGATGCCTGGGAGCAGCCGGAGATGCGAGCCGCACTGGCCAGCCGGGAGATCTCGTCGGTGTACCGGCTGTTGCGCAAGCACGGTGTTTCGCAGCGTCAGATCGCCGCGATGACCGGCCAATCGCAGTCCGAGGTGTCCGAGATCCTCAAGGGTCGCCAGGTGATGGCGTACGACGTGCTCACCCGCATCGCTGACGGCCTTGGTGTCCCCAGGGGATACATGGGTCTCGCCTATGACGAGGCGACAGCGATAAAGGTCGTCGGTGCTGCCGACGGCCAGCAGGCGGAGGAGGACGAGTCCGTGAAGCGACGGAGGTTCCTCGCGCACGCCGCCCAGGTCACGATGGGTGCGGCGGTGTTCGGTCCGGAATCGGGTACGTGGTCGGCGGGCCCCGCGAAGACGCCCGCCCCCGGGCGGATCGGCATGACGGACGTCCGCCAGGTGGAAGCCGCGACCAGAGCGCTCCGGTCCCTCGACTACCAGTACGGCGGCGGTTTCTGCCGCGACGCCGTGGTCGCCCAGCTGTCCTGGGGACAGCAGATGCTCGAGTCCAACGGCACCGAGATGGTCAAAAGCAGGCTGTACGTCGCGCTCGCCGACCTGCACAGCCTGGCGGGCTGGACCTCCTTCGACACCGGCCTCATGGATTCCGCCCGCGGTCATTTCGCGAACGCGCTCGACCTGGCCAAACAGGGCGACAGTCACCCGCTGGTGGCCAACGTGCTGTACCGGATGGGCCGGGTCTACCTGCACAACGACGCGCCCAACGACGCCTTGAAACTGTTCCAGCTCGGCCAGATCGCCGCCCAGGAATCGGGTTCCGAGCTGGCGGTCGCCGTGCTCTGCGCCAACGAGGCCTGGGCCTACGCGATGATGGGCAACGAGGAGCAGGCCACGAAGCTGCTCGGCCGGAGCAAGGACGAGTTCGCCCGCGCCGATCTGGCCGAGGCCGAGTCCTGGGTCAAGTTCTTCACCGAGACCGACGTCTACGCCATGATCGGCACCGTGCACACCGTGCTCGCCGAGAAGAACGCCGAGCACACCAAGTACGCGATCCCCGCGCTGACCAAGGCCGTCGAGTCCTACACCGACGACATGGCCCGCAGCAAGACGTTCATGCTCAGCGCCCTGGCGACGAACCACCTGCTCGAAGGCGATCTCGACCACGGAGCGAAGGTGGGTTCGAAGGCCATCGACTGCGCCGAAGGCATCAAGTCGGAGCGGGTGAAGGACCGGATGCGGCCGCTGCAGGTCGAGGCGGAACGCCGCCGGAACAACGCCGATGCCCGTGACCTCGCCGACCGCCTCAACTCCTTCTACGCAGCCTGAGCCGACCGGTCCGGGCGGCCGGTTCACGCCCGCCATCCTGCGCGACGCCCTCGGGCGGACGTGCGATCTGCTGGGCGTGGACCCCGAGGGCGCCCGCCTGCTGAGGTTCACCAACAACGCCGTCTACGAGCTGGCGAGCGCGCCGTTCGTCGTCCGGATCGTCGGTTCCACCCGGCTGCGGCACCGCGTCGGCACGGTCGTGCGGGTCGCGCGGCACTTCGAACGGCACGACGTGCCGGCCATCCGTCTCGTTCCCGGCCTCGACCAGCCGCTGCCGGTCGGCGAACATCTCGTGACGGTCTGGTGGAAGGTGCCGCCGACCGGCCGGAAGGCGAAGTCGGCCGATCTCGCCGAGCTGCTGCGCCGGGTCCACGCGCTCGAACCTCCGGAGGGGCTCCCCGATTGGGCGCCGTTCGCCGCGGTCCGCGCCCGCGTTTCGGACGCGGAGGAGCTGACCGACGGCGACCGGCGGTTCCTGCTCGAACGCTGTGCCGAGCTCGAAGCCGCGCTCACGAACCTCGACTTCCCCCTGCCCCGCGGCCTCGTCCACGGGGACGCGCACACCGGGAACGTGATCCCGGGACCGGACGGACCGGTGCTGTGCGATTTCGATTCGTCCTGTGTCGGGCCGCCGGAATGGGATCTGACGCCACTCGCCGTCGGCCGTGAACGGTTCGGTGATCCACCCGCGCGCTATCGCGTGTTCGCGCAGCGATACGGATTCGACGTGACCACTTGGTCCGGGTTCTCGGTACTGCGTGCCATCCGTGAACTGAAGCTCACGACGAGTGTCCTCCCGATTCTCCGGAGTCATCCCAGCGTGCGGGATGAACTGCGGAAACGGTTGAACGATCTCCGGAACGGGCGTACTGGGGCGCGCTGGAACCGGTATCGGTGACTCCCTCGGGAAAGGTATCTGCACGTGCATTCGCCGACGGCGAATGACCGTTCGTCGCTTGCCCGAATTCGCCGATCAAACGGTGACGAATTCGCCCGGGCTAATCACTTCTCCCGGCCCAATGCTCCCCCGAATGTGCAACTTGCAACTACGCTGCGTTATTCGGCAACGCGAGTTCACCCGGTCGCCGGGTACCGATCGGTGCCGTCGGGTCAGAGTCGCTCCAGTCGCGTGCGCAGAGCGTCAGCCTCCGGGCGGCCGAGGCCGACGAGGATGGGCAACGCCCGGTCGTAGAACCGCCTGGCCTCGTCGGCGTCGCCCTCCGCCTCGGCGATCTCGCCGAACGCGGACAGCGCCCTGGCGACCTCGAACCTCGACCCGCTGGCCTCCATGGTGGCCAGCGACGCTTCGAGTTCGGCTCGCGCGGCCGCGAGGTCCCCGGCCGCGGTCAGGGCACGGCCGAGTTCGGTCCGGGCGCGGGCCACGTTGTACGGATCGGCGGCCAGTACCTCGCGAGCGCGGGTGAGGTGCTCGATCGCGGGCTCCGGCCGCCCGGCCTTGAGCTGGGTCGAGCCGAGGTTGATCAGTGCGAGCCCGACGTCGTGCGCGCGGTTCTGGCGTTCGCTCAGCCGGTGGTCTTCGGTGAACCACTTCACCGCGTCTTCGAGCCTGCCCTGCGCCAGCGCGACCAGACCGAGCCCTTCCACCGACCGGATCTCGACGACCTCGTCCCCGGCCTTCCGCGCGGCTTCGCGGCCGGCCTCGTAATGCGCGACGGCCTCGTCGTACCGGCCGCTGCCGCGGCAGGCGGCGCCGCTGCGGTTGTGCATCAGGGCTTCGGCGGAGGCGTTGCCCCAGGTCCGCGCGCACCGCACGCCGGCCTGGCTCACCTTCAGGAAGTCCGGATAGTGCTTGCGCAGCAGGAAGAGCGGCCACATCGCGGCGGCGAGCTGCCAGCCGAGTTCCGGCAGCTGCCACGTTTCGGCGGTCTCGACGGCGGCGATGAGGTTCTCGCGTTCCCGTTCGAGCCAGGCGAGTTCCTCGTCGGCGGACTCGAACGAGACCGGCGTCGGCGGCCGGTATTCGTACCGGTACGGGATCGGATCCTGGTCGGGGACCGTCATGACGGTGGTCTTGGAAGCCGTGAAGAGGTACCACTCGAGCATGCGGCGCACCGCGATGTCGCGGTCGTAGGAGTTACCCGCCGTCTTCTCCTTGGCGTGCAGCCGCGCGAGGTCGTGGAAGGTGTACCGGTCGTCGCCGCGGTCGATCAGCAGGCCGACGTCGACGAGCTGGTCCAGCAGGTCTTCGGCGACCTCTTCGCGGACGGCGATCGACGCGGCGGCCACGCCGACGCCGAAGTCGGGGCCGGGATGCAGGCCGAGCGCCGCGTACAGCGCGGCCGCGTCCGAGGGGAGTTCGTCGTAGGAGAGGTTGAAGCTGGCTTCCACCGATTGCGCTTCTTTCGTCGAGAGCGTGGCCAGTCGACGATATTCCTTCCCCAGCTCGGTGGCGATCTTCTCCAGCGACATCTTCGGCCGCCCCGCGAGCTTGGCGCTGACCGTGGTGAGGGCGATCGGCAGGCCGCCGCACAGCTCGGCGATGGCCCGCGCCTGCGCTGCTTCGGCGCCGACCCGCTCCTCGCCGACAGCGCGTCCCAGCAGTTCGGCGCTGTGCGTGGAACCGAAGGGCGCCAGCTCGACCAGCCGCGCGCGATGTTCGGTCTGGAGCCTGCCCAGACGGCGCCTCGACGTCACGATCACGAGGCTTTCGCCGCCGGCGGGCAGCAGCGGAAGCACCTGTTCGGTCGAACCGGCGTTGTCGAGCAGCACGAGCAACGGCCGCTCGGCGGTCGTCGTGCGGTAGAGCGCGGTGAGCTCCTCGACGTCCGCGGGCAGCCCTTCCGGCGGAACACCCAAGGCCCGGAGGAACCGGCCGAGCGCTTCGCTCGCGGAGAGCGGGCCGTTCGTGCTGAATCCGCCGAGATCCGCCCAGAGGTGCCCGTCCGGGAACCGGTCGCCGAGGTGCCGGGCCCACGCGGTGGCCAGTGCCGTCTTCCCGATCCCGCCCTGACCGCTGATCAGGTGCACCGCCGGTCCGTCGGTGTCGTTCTGGGACAGGAGCTTTTCGAGCAGCGCGAGTTCGGCCGTGCGGTTGGTGAAATGCGCGGGGGCGGGCGGGAGCTGACGTGGCCCCGAACTCACCTGTCTGGTGAGCCTCACCGCCGATCGCTGGCGCGGTACCTGTGGCGTGCTGACTTCACTTTCACCCGGCAACGGGCCGCCCATCTACCTTCCCCTCTTCGGGTTAACCCCAGCGAACGCGTAGAGCATCCCGGCGTAGGTCCGGCGAGGACAGCGAAATCGGTCAAATGCGGCCGGATGGAGCAAGGTGTGTAACAGCTCCCGAAAAAGTCGTGCCGGTGATGTCGAGACCGGCCCGGCGGCTTCGTCCCCGGGGCGGACGCGGCCGGAGTGGCCGCGCGAACCGGAGGGACGGACATGCGCAAGCTCATCGTTCAGCAGTGGGTCACCGTCGACAACATCGCCGCGGAGGAGGACGGCGGCCTGAGCTTCGTGTCGGGAGAACCCTTCTCCGAGAAGACCGAGCCCGCGTTCAAGGCGAGCGTGATGGGGCTCGTCGATTCGGTCGACACGATGATCCTCGGCGCGAACACCTACGCCATGGCCAAGGATTACTGGCCCCACGCCGAAGAGCAGGGCGAATACGGCGAGAAGGTCAACAACCTCACCAAGTTCGTCGCCTCGTCCAAACTGGAAACCGCCCCTTGGGGCGGTTTCCCCGCCGCGACCGTGACACGCGACCCGGCCGCCACCGTCCGCGAGCTCAAGGAACAGGACGGCAAGAACCTGTGGCTGTGGGGAAGCTTGACCCTCATGCGGTCGCTGATGGACGCCGACCTCGTCGACGAGGTCCGGATGATGGTCTGCCCGGTGTCGCTCGGCAAGGGGACGCGCGTCTTCGAGGATCGGCGGGAGCTGAAGCCGATCGAGGCCACCGCGTTCGAGAACGGCGTCGTGATCCTGCGGTACGCGGTGGAGAACTAGGTGACAGATTCCGCGAAGCCGGCGTGTGCCGGGCAGATCATGACCACCGCTGTCCACAAGGGACACTTAGCCGTCCCCGCATGACCGATTTGAGCGCTTTGTTCCGGGTCGTGAGTGGCAATGATCGTTCTAACCCTCTTTGCCACTCACGACCCCTTGACGAAACTTCGCATAGTGGCAACGAGCCGAGTCTGCCCAGCTGCGGGTCTGGAACCGCCTCTGGCCACCGGTCGAACTAGGTCGTCGGGACGACCGGGGCTCGCGTGAGGACGACGGCGAAACCGAACGCGAGCCCCATCACCGTCAGTTCCAGCGTCGCCCACGCGGCCAGCGCCGTCCGGTTGTGCCGGATGATCCGCGGCATCAGCTTCCAGCGCGTGTACGCGCCGAGGCCCGCGATCACGCCGGTGCACAACAGCTTCAACAGCACCAGTTGCCCGTACGGCGTGGTGAAGATCCCTTCCCAGAAGCCGAGCGACGGGTTGAGCGAGATCTCGATGAGCCCGTTGAACAGCCCGGTCGCCGCGCCGAGGACCAGGCACAGCGTCGCGAGTTTGGAGAACCGCGGCAGGGCGTGCGCCAGCAGCGTCCGGTTCCCGACGAGCAGCACCGCCATCGCGGCGAGCCCGCCGGTCCAGGCGACGGCGCTCATCACGTGCAGTTCCATCGAGATCATCGTGTAGTCGTGGTAGTTCCAGTTCGACGCGTGCCCGGTGACCGGCAGGGGCAGCAACGCGAACAGGCCGAGCCCGACGCGGACCTCGGCGGGCACCTTCTCGCCGTGTTTCAGCGCGAGGACGCCGAGTCCCGCGTGCAGCAGGGCCAGCAGCGCCACGATCAGCAGCGCCTTCCCCGCACCGACGTCGGCGATGTAGCTCCCGACGTCCGACATCGACAGCGTGCTGGAACCCGGGCGGTATTCGGCGGTCTGCAGGATCAGCGCGACGAGCGCGGTGGTCGCCCAGACCAGCGCGGCCGCGACGCCCGCGGGCCGCGCGATCCGCATGATCGGTTCGGAGAGCTTCGGCCGGTCGTAGCCGACCAGTACCGAAAGCAGCGCCAGCCCGATCGTGGCGACCGCCGAGATGTCCAGCAGCACCCGCACGATCGGGATCGAGACCGAGACCACCTCGCTGACCTGCGCGACCCCGGGGACCGGGGCGGTGGCCGTCAGCGCGACACCGATCAGGGCGCCGACGATCCCCGCCGTCACCAAACAGAACAGGACGGCGACGCGGGCCCGTGAGGTGGTCTCGGCCTGGGTCATGAGCCGCTCTTCTCCTTGTCACCCGCGCCGGTGCGCAGCGCGACGGTCAGTCCGACGGCGAGCAGCACGACGGCGCCCGCGATCCACACCCAGATCGGCACGCCGGACGAACCTTCGCCGCCGGTCGCCGGGGCGGTCTCGGGCTGACCCGCGTTGCTGCGCGCGGCGTCGGCGCTCGCCGGGGTCCCGGTGCCCGCGGCGGTGAGCGTGAACGGCACCTCACCGGTCACGGCGTGCCCGTCCGCGGACAGGATCCGGTAGCCGATCTTGTATTCGCCCGCCGGGCCGAGCGGGCGCAGCGGCACGGTCACGACGCTGTCGCGGACCTCGACCTGGCCTTCGGCCCACTGTCCGCCGCCCGGTCCGATGACCGCGATCTGGTTGACGTTCGCGTTCTGGACGTACTGGTCGAACGTGAGCGTGACCTTCGCGGGCCCGGAGGCGATCGAAGCGCCCTTCGCCGGGTCCGAGGAGATCAGGACGTTGTGCGCCAGCGCCGGGGTGGCGGTGGCGAGCCACGCCACCCCGGTGATCGCCAGCGCGACGATCGCTTTACGCATTCACTTTCCTTCGGTGTCGCTCTTGCCGGTGACGGCGGTGGCGCGGCGGGCGCGCAGGGTGGCACCGGCGCCGACGCCGAGGCCGAGCGCCCCGACGACCAGGCCGGCGCCGCCGAGCCAGCGGGCGGTGTTGTCGGACGACGAGGACGCGTGGGCTTCCTCGGACGTGGCCTTGGAATCGGTGCCGTGGCCGCCGCCGTGTCCGTCGGCGCTCTTCTCGGCGAGCTTCACCGTCGGCGCGGGGTGCTCGGGCTCCTCACCGGAGGCCGGGGTCGGCTGGTTCCACTCGACGACCTTGCCGTTCTCGTAGGTCTGGGTGGCCGGGAACTCGATCGTGTCGACGTTGGTCGGGAACTTGCCCGCGCTGATCTGGAACTCCTGGAACTCGGTGGACCCGGCGGCGATCTTGTTGCCGGGTTCGGCGGTCCAGGAGACCTTGGTGACGGCCTCGGTGATCTGCGTACCGGATTCGGTGGTCACCGGGGCGGGCAGTTTGGACTTGACGACCTCGGCCTTCCAGCCGGGAAGCGGCTTGGCGCGCACGGAGCTGAGCGCGTACTCGGGCTTGAGGGTGATCTCGACCTTGGTGGTGCCGGCGTCCTTCTCCTCGTTGGGGACGCGGAAGAAGATCGATCCGTAGCCGCCCTTCGACGGCTGGGGGCCGTAGACGTTGGCGGTGACGTGGGCCGAGGCGATCCCGGCCGAGAGCAGGCCGGCGATGCCGACGGTGGCGGCCAGGAAACCGGCGCGCTTGAAGACGTGCTTGGACACGAAAACTCCTGAACGTGAGTGAGCCGGCGGGCTCGGGGGCCTCGCCGATTACGGGGGATGAGCTGGGTTCAGGAGAAGAGCGGCGGGCCGCGCCTGCCGTGGACCCGGCGGAGGTCCACGCGGACGAGGTGGCCGGGCCCGGCCGGACGGGCGAGCACCGGGGACGCCACCGCGGCGGGCACCGGGAGCGCGTTGAGGATGAAGGGGACCAGCGCGCGGAGGCAGGCGAGGACGCCGAGCAGCAGTCCGTCGGCCTTGGCCAGCAGCAACGCGGTGATCAGCGTGGCGACGACGTGCCCGACGGTCATCGCGAGCCCGCCAGAGAGCGGCGCGGGTCCGTCGTGTGGCTGGTGACTGCTCAGCGAACTGAGCACGAGGTGCATCACGACCTGACCGGCGCCGAGATCGACGATGGTGGCCATCGGGCCCCGGGCCTTCGCGGCGAGCGCGGCGGCGTTCCAGCCGATCAGCACCGTGAGTAACAACGTCATCGCCGTATCGGGGAGATCGCCGTCCCCGATCATGTGAGCGGTCACGGCCAGGGCCGCCGAACTCACGCCGAGCAAGCCACCACGCACAGCGCGTAACGCGCTTCGGTGATGGCTGCCTTTACTCACGGGTGAAGGGTATTCGACGCACGTCCGGGTGGTCGATGTCCTCCCGGCTGGTGAGCAGCGGGAAAGACGGCGTGTGCGTTTGCCCGATCAGGCCGGATCGGGCAGGTTGGCGGGATAAAAGCGGTACTGATCAGGGTTGGCGTAGCTCCGTTGAGGGTGGTGGCGGGGCGGGGTGGGGTTTGACCGCGCGGCTTTTGGGTAGTCAGGCTCCCGATACAGCTACTCCGAATGGGTGAGGAGTCTCACCCAGAGGCGGCGGGAGAACCAGCACGCGATGAACCTCTTCGAGTACATCTCGGATCGGTGGGACAGACTCGCCCTCCAAGGGCTCCTCCATGTCAGCGCGGTCGTGCAGTGCACGATCCTGGCCGCCGTCCTCGGCGTGGTGATCGGCGTCGCCGTCTACCGCAGCCCGATCGGGTCGGCCGTGGCCACGGCACTGGCGAGCACGATCCTCACCGTCCCCTCCTTCGCCCTCCTGGGGCTTCTCATTCCGGTGTTCGGCCTCGGCGCGAACACCACCGTCATCGCCCTCGTGCTCTACGCGCTGCTGCCGATCGTGCGGAACACGATCGTCGGGCTGAGCGGGGTGGACCCGGCGGTCAGCGACGCGGCGCGCGGGATCGGCATGAGCCGGTTCGGCGTGCTGACCAGGGTGGAGCTGCGGCTCGCCTGGCCAGCGATCCTCGCCGGGATGCGGGTCGCGACGCAGATGCTCATGGGCATCGCGGTCATCGCGGCCTACGCGAAGGGCCCGGGCCTCGGCTCGGAGGTCTTCTCCGGCCTCACCAACGCGGGGAGCACGAACTCCCTCAACCAGGCCTTGACCGGGACGCTCGGCGTGGTCGTCCTCGCACTGGTCCTCGACGCCGTTTACGTCCTGATCAACCGTTTGACCGTCTCTAGGGGTGTCCGTGGCTGAGTCTCCTGAAACCGTATCCGGCGTCGAAATCGAGCTGGAGAACGTCACGAAGCGCTATCCTGGCACCCGGGAGCCCGCGGTCGACGACTTCTCGATGGTGGTGCCCGCGGGCAAGATCGTGGTCTTCGTCGGCCCGTCCGGCTGCGGCAAGACCACGACCATGCGGATGATCAACCGGCTGATCGAGCCGACGTCGGGCCGCATCACCATCGGCGGTGACGACGCGCTGAAGCTCGACGTCGACACGCTGCGCCGTCGCATCGGCTACGCGATCCAGCAGGCCGGGCTGTTCCCGCACTTCACCGTCGCGCAGAACATCGCCGTCGTGCCCGGCCTGCTCGGCTGGGACAAGAAAAAGGTCAACGATCGGGTCGAGGAGATGATGGACCTGGTCGGGCTGGACCCGGCCGATTTCCGCGACCGGTTCCCGCGGCAGCTGTCCGGTGGGCAGCAGCAGCGCGTCGGCGTCGCGCGGGCGCTCGCGGCGGACCCGCCGGTGCTGCTGATGGACGAGCCGTTCGGCGCGGTCGACCCGATCACCCGCGGCAACCTGCAGGACGAACTGCTGCGGCTCCAGACCGAGCTGAAGAAGACGATCGTCTTCGTCACCCACGACTTCGACGAGGCCGTGAAGCTCGGCGACAAGATCGCGGTGCTCGGCAACCAGTCGAAGATCCTCCAGTACGACACCCCGGACGCCATCCTCGCGAACCCCGCCGACGACACCGTCGCCGGTTTCGTCGGCGCCGGTGCCTCACTGAAGCAGCTGACGCTGCTGCGGGTCCGCGACGTCGAGCTGAAGCAGGACGCGCTGACGGCGACGGTGAGCGAGTCGCCGTCCGAAGTGCGCGAGAAGCTCACCCAGCAGCGCAAGCATTTCGTGCTGGTGCTCGACCAGCGCCGCCGTCCGATGCGGTGGGTGCACGTCCGCGAGCTGGCCAGGGCGACGTCGCTGGCCACCGCGGGCAAACCGCTGCGTGACTCGGTCAGTCTCCAGTCGACCCTGCAGGACGCGCTCGAAGCCATGCTCGCCGAGGGCGGCAGCGTCCCGGTGACCGGCGCGCGCGGCGAGTACGCCGGGACGATCGAGCTCGACACCGTCATCTCGACGATCCAGCAGCTGCGCGAGGAGCACTCCGACGACAGCCCGGCGGAAGGTGTGACCGCATGACGGCCGCCGTCGATACCGGTTTCTCCACCGAGTCCTCGTCGAGAAGCGCCGAACGGGTCCGGCTGTTCGCCCAGCCCGCCGCGGTGCTGCTGATCGTCGCCGGGGTGCTGATCTGGGTGTTCAGCAGTGACCTGTCCGCGACGGAGAAGGAGACCCTCAACGCCGCCGGGCTGTTCGCCGCGCTGCGCGACCATCTGGCGATGACCGTCGTGGTCACCGCGATCGTGGTCGCCGTGGCGGTGCCGCTCGGCGTGCTCGTCACGCGGCCGTGGGCGAAATGGGCGGCGCCGGTCTTCCTGGCGGTCGCGAACATCGGCCAGGCCGCGCCCGCGCTCGGTGTGCTGGTGCTGTGGTTCATCGTCACCGGCGCCACCGGCGGCCTGTGGGTGGCTTCGCTGCCGCTGGCGTTCTACTCGCTGCTTCCGGTGCTGCGGAACACGATGGTCGGCCTGCAACAGGTCGACCCGTCGTTGATCGACGCGGGCCGCGGGATCGGCATGTCGGCCTCCGGCGTGCTGTGGCGAGTCGAGTTCCCGCTGGCCATCCCGCTGATCCTGGCCGGTCTGCGGACCTCGCTGGTGCTGGCCGTCGGTACGGCGACCTTCGGCATGTTCGTCAACGCCGGCGGTTTCGGCCTGCTCATCGACACCGGCTACAAGCTCAACCTGACGAAGGTGCTGATCACCGGCTCGGTGCTCGCCGTCGCACTGGCGCTGCTGGTGGACTGGCTCGGCGCGGTGGCGGAACAGTTCTTCGGACCGAAGGGACTGCGCTGACATGCGACGTCTGAAAGCACTGTTCGGCGCGGTCCTGTTGTGCGGCACGCTTTCCGCGTGCGGGCTGGAGGTCAACACCGCGCTGCCGTACAAGATCGAACCCGGTTCGATCCAGCCCATCGAGTCGCTCAAGGGCGTCAAGGTGACGGTGGGGTCGAAGGACTTCACCGAGAACATCATCCTGGGCTACATGGCCGAGATGGCGCTTTCCGCGGCGGGCGCGGACGTCGTCGACCTGACCGACATCAAGGGCTCGAACTCGTCGCGGCAGGCGCTGCTCGCCGGGCAGACCGACGTCACCTGGGAGTACACCGGCACCGGCTGGATCAACTACCAGGGCAACGAACTCCCCGTCCCCGGCGGGGAACAGGCCCAGTACGAAGCCACGAAGGCGGCGGACGAGGCGAAGTTCGGCGTCACGTGGCTGAACTACTCGCCGCTCAACGACCAATACGGATTCGCGGTCACGGAGGCCTACGGCGAGGCGAACAACCTGAAGACGACGTCGGACCTGGCGGCGTTCCTGAAGCGGAAACCGGACCAGAACGTGTTCTGCCTGGAGACCGAATTCACCAGCCGCCAGGACGGTTTCCCCGCCGCTGTGCGGGCGTACGGGTTCCAGAATCCGGTGATCAAGAACTTCGGCATCGGCACGATCTACTCGGCCGTGGCGAGCGGGACCTGCCCGATCGGCGAGATCTTCACGACCGACGGCCGGATCGCCGGGCTGAACCTTCGCGTCCTCGAAGACGACAAGAAGGCGTTCCCGCAGTACAACGCCGTGCCGACACTGCGGACGGAGTTCCTGAACCAGCACCCGGAACTTCGCGGACCGCTCGAAACCGTCGCCGCGGCCATCGACAACAAGCAGATGATCGAGCTGTGCAAACAGGTCGACGTCGACGGCCGTGACCAGGGCGAGGTCGCCTACGAGTGGATGAAGAAGAAGGGTTTCATCAAGTAAGGCCTCGTGAGTGGCTAGGACGGTTAGAACCGTCCTAGCCACTCACGAGCAGGTCAGATGCCCAAGCGGTGCAGCAGCTTCCCCTCCAGCTGGTCCAGCTCCCCGGCCACGGCCCGGTGCGCCGCCTTCCGCCGCGCGGCCGGCATCCGCTCCGAAGCGCGAACGGTCGCCGAAAGCTGCTCCAGCGTCCCCTGGGTGTCCTTCGCGAAGGCCGCGTCGGCGTCGGTCGCCTTCGCGGACCTCTTCAGCTCCGCGAGCCCCTGCGTCAGCCCCGCGATCCGCGCGTGCAGCGCGGCACCGCGTCCGCTGTACTCGCCGAGCTGGTCGACGGCGACGCCGAGCTTCTTCGCTTGATAACGGTCGTACAGCTCTCGCGCGGCACCGGCCGCTCGAACGGCGTACGGCGCGATCACCGGCAGTACGGCCGGTCCGAGCACTTTGGCCACCGCGACGGCGTTCTTCGCCTTCTTCGGGGTAAACCTGCCTTCGCCCTCGACGGCTTTGGCCTTGCGCGCCATGGCACCTCCCACGCTGTGTCACAGACGAACTTACTGGTCCCCGATGTGGCGGGCATGTCGGCTTGCCGGACGCCTTCTAGAGTGTTGTCTGTGAGTAACGAGGTGCTACTGGACGCGGGAGCGGTGAGCCGCTGCCGGCGTCGCGTGCACCTGGAACACGATCCGGCGATGCGTGAGGTGCCGCTCGCCCCGCCCGACCCCGCGGCGCAACAGCGGATCGCCGACGCCTCAGCGCATCGCGAGGCGATCGTGCAACGCCTCATGGAGGCGACGGGACCCGACGCGACCTGGGTCAAGATCCCCCGAGATCTCCCGGCCGCCGAGCGTGTGCAGCTCACCGAAGAGGCCTTCGCCGCCGAAGCGCGCTATATCTGGGGCGCGCTGCTTCCGGTGGATCGCGCCGGTCACCGGCGTGGCGGCTCCGAACTCCTGGTCCACACCGGCGACGGATACGTGCCGGTGCTGGTCGTGCGGCACCGCATCACCGACCGCGGCGCGGGCGCGCCGACCACGGTGATGACCGACCTCGACCCGGCGAACCGGATGCCCGACCCGGCACGAAAGGTCCGCTCGCAGCCGCGGGACCAGATGCGGCTTGCGCACCTCTACCGGATGCTCGAAGCGCTCGGGAAGCACGAAGGGCATCGCGCCGTCGGCGGCGTCATCGGGCTCGACGCGGACGTCGTCGTCTGGCACGACCTGTCCGCGGCCACCTGGCCTGGCGGCCGGAGCGCGCTGACGGAGTACCAGAGCCGCTTCGCAGACAGGCTCGCCATCGCGACCGCCGCCGCCGAAGGCGAGGAGCCGCTCGCCGAGCCGTCCCGCGTCCTCGAATGCCGGCGCTGCCCGTGGTGGCCGACGTGCGAGGTCGTGCTCACCGAAACGCGCGACGTCAGCCTGGTCGTCCGCGGCGAGGACGCGATGGAGCTCCGCCGCGCCGGAGTGTCCACAGTGGACAAGCTGGCCGCGCTCGATCCGGCCGACGAACCGCCGCCGATGAACTGGACCGGCGGCACGTTCGCCGACGCGATCATCCTCGCGCGCGCTTGGCTCGCCGATCTCACGATGGTGCGCAAGGTCGACCGCGTCGAGGTCCCGCGCGGTGACGTCGAGGTGGACGTCGACATGGAGAGCTTCGGCGATTCCGGCGCGTACCTCTGGGGTTCGCTGCTGACGGGCGCCGACATCGGGATGGAGCAGGGCTATCGCGCGTTCGCGACGTGGGAGCCGCTGCCGACCGCGGACGAGGCCCGGTCGTTCGCCGAGTTCTGGGCCTGGTTCACCGAAGTCCGCGAGCGCACGCTCGCCGCGGGCCTGACCTTCCGCGCCTACTGCTACAACGCCCTCGCCGAGAACCGCTGGCTCTTCGGCTCCGCCGACCGGTTCGGCGAGTACCCCGGCGTACCGAAGAAGGCCGAGATCGCGTCCTTTGTGGACTCCGAGGAGTGGATCGACCTCTTCCGCTCCGTCACCGACCAGTTCCTGTGCTCGCACGGCAAGGGACTCAAGGTCATCGCCCCGGTCGCCGGGTTCGCGTGGCGCGACCCGGAAGCGGGCGGCGAGGCGTCGATGAGGTGGTATCGCGACGCCGTCGGCATGGACGGCGGAGTGCCGGACGCCGCCCAGCGGGAGCGCCTGCTGCGGTACAACGAGGACGACGTCCGCGCGACGCACGCGCTGCGGAACTGGATGACCGACCACGCGCAGACGTCCGTGCCGTACATGAACGACCTCTGATCACCCCGGCGCGGGGACCTTGCGATCACCCGTGTTCTTGCGGATACTCGTAGACGAGTACTCGTCAACGAGGAGGCGTCGTGAAACGGCGGAAGGTCGCGAATCTGCTGGCGCTGGCGATCCTGTCCACGCTGAACGAGCGGCCTGCGCATCCGTACGAAATGGCTTCGATCCTGAAGAGCCGCGGCAAGGACCGCGACATGGGGATCAAATGGGGCTCGTTCTACACGGTCGTCGGCAACCTGCGGAAACACGGCCTCATCGAGGCCGCCGAGAGCGGCCGCGACGGCGCCCGCCCCGAGCGCACGGTGTACCGGATCACCGACGCCGGCCGTGCCGAAATGCTCGACTGGCTGCGTGAACTGCTGGCCGAACTCGCGCCGGAGGAGCCGAAGTTCGTCGCCGGGCTGTCCGTGCTGGGCTGGCTGGGGCCGGACGAGGTGATCGCCCTGTTCCGCACCCGGCTGGCGGCGCTGGACGAAGACATCGCGTCGACCCGGGCGGAGCTGGCGCGGCTGCTGGCGGAGATCCCGCGGCTGGTGCTGCTCGAACTCGAATACCACCTGGCGATCCGAGTGGCGGAAGCCGAATGGGTCCGCTCGATCCTCGGAGAACTGACTTCCGGCTCGATGCCCGGCCTCGCCGAATGGCGGGCCCTGGTGGCCGAAAGGGGGAACACCGGCTAGCCGAAAGAGCCCCGGCGAGGTGTTGCAGCACCCCGCCGGGGTGACGATCCCGCAACCGGAACCCGGCCACGAGACGGCACTTCGAGGATAACCGGGCTCCGGGAAACCAACCTGGAGTGACCATGTCGGACATCAAGGACAGGAAGCGGTTCAAGCTCATCCCGGAGATGGGCGGTGCGCTGGCGCGGAACTACGCCCGGCAGCGCGGCACCGGACCGCAGATCGAACTCTGGCGGACGCAGGCGCGGGAACTCACCGCGAACCTGCCGGAAGGCGCGAAGATCCTCGAGGTCGCGTTCGGCCCGGGCTACTTCGCCGTCGAGCTGGCGCGGCTGGGGTTCTCCGTCACCGGACTGGACGTCGCGCCGACGTTCGTCGAGATCGCGAGCGAGTACGCGCGGGCTCAGGGCGTCGAGGTCTCGTTCCGCGAGGGTGATGTCGCGGCGATGCCGTTCGACGACGAGACGTTCGACTTCGTCGTCTGCCAGGCCGCGTTCAAGAACTTCGTGTGGCCGGTGAAGTCGCTCGACGAGATGCACCGCGTGCTGCGCCCTGGCGGCACCGCCGTGGTGCAGGACATGAACCGGGACGCGACCGACGGCGACATCGTGCGTGAGGTCGCGAGCATGAGGCTCGGAAAACTGGCGGCTCTCGGTGTGCGTCAGGCGCTCACCGGGCTGCGGCGGCGGGCGTACACACCCGTCGACTTTGGCGGGCTGGTCGCCGAAACCGCGTTCCGCACGGGCGAGATCTCGGCGTCGGGCATCAGCCTGGACGTCCGGCTGAAGCGCGACTGAAAGGAGCTGAAGGGGACTTTCCCCGCGTCTCATGCGAGGAAAGTCCCCTTCGGGTCAGCGAGGAGCCATACGCAGCGAGCCGTCCATCCGGATGACCTCGCCGTTCAGGTAGTCGTGGTCGATCAGCGACAGCGCGAGCTGCGCGTACTCGTCCGGCCGCGCGAGCCGCTTCGGGAACGGCACGCCCTCGGCCAGCGAAGCGCGGAACTCCTCGCTCACCGTCGCCAGCATCGGGGTGTCGACGATGCCCGGCGCGATGGTCAGCACACGAATGCCGTGCGACGCGAGGTCACGCGCGGCGGGCAGGGTCATCCCGACGATGCCGCCCTTGGACGACGAGTACGCGACCTGCCCGATCTGGCCGTCGAAGGCGGCGACCGACGCGGTGTTGATGATGACGCCGCGCGCGTTGTCGGCCAGCGGCTCGGTCTTGGCGATGGCCTCGGCGGCCAGCGTCAGGACGTTGAAGGAGCCGATCAGGTTGATCTGGACGACCTTCGCGTACAGGGCGAGGTCGTGCGGGCCCTTCTTCGAGAGGATCCGCGCGGACGGCCCGATGCCGGCGCAGTTCACGACGGTCCGCAGCGGCACCCCGGACTCGGCGGCGGTCGCGACGGCGGCCCGCACCTGCTCCGGATCGGTGACATCGGCCTCGACGTAGGTGACGTTCTCGATCTGCTCGGCGTTCTCGATGGCACCGGCGAGGTCCAGCGCGAAGACCCGCGCGCCCTTCGCGGCGAGCGCCTTCGCGGTCGCGCCGCCGAGCCCGGACGCGCCACCCGTGACGAGCGCCGCGGTATCGGTGATCTGCATGTTCTCCCTTTCGTCGACAACCGTTCATAGGTTAACGCTCGTTCGCATCGGGCCCGGGTGGGATGGCTCACTCGGGGTGCGCAGCATGTCGTGAGGAGTATTCGGACCTGAAGCATTCCGTTCGTTTGGAGGTCAACTCCGGCTGTCACCTTCAGCAGCATGAGCGCTGCTCGGATCGTGGTGGTGGGGACCGGTTACGTCGGATTGACCACGGGAGCCTGCTTGGCCGGCCTGGGGCATCGAGTCACTTGCGTCGATGTCGACCAGGCGAAGGTCGCAAGGCTCTCCGCCGGACGGGTGGACATCCTGGAGCCGGGATTGTCCGAGCTGGTGTCGAGGGGACTGACCAGCGGAAGACTCGAGTTCGTGGTCGGCGCGCGCGACGCCGTCCGGGACGCCGAGGCCGTTTTCCTTTGTGTGCCAACGCCGATGGGTGCGGGCGGCTCGGCGGACCTGCGGGCCGTGGAGGCCGTGACCACCGAGATCGGCGACGTCATCCCGCCGGGATGCGCGCTGGTCACCAAATCGACCGTCCCGGTGGGGACGTCGAAACGCATCCAGGCGATGCTCGGCCGCACGGACGTGCCGGTGGTGTCGAATCCCGAGTTCCTGCGTGAGGGCACCGCGGTGGAGGACTTCCTCGGTCCCGACCGGATCGTCGTCGGCTCGGACGACGTCGCGGCCGCCCGCTGGGTCGGCGATCTCTACGCCGACCTCGCCGCGCCGGTCGTCGTCGCCGACGCGGCCAGCGCCGAACTGGTGAAGTACGCGGCGAACTGCTTCCTCGCGATGAAACTGTCCTATGTGAACTCGATCGCCGAACTGTGCGAACGACTCGGTGCGGACATCGACCTGGTCACCGAAGGTATGGGCTACGACCGGCGCATCGGCCGCTCGTTCCTCAAACCCGGCCCCGGCTGGGGTGGCTCGTGCCTGCCGAAGGACACCAGCGCGCTGGTCCGGGTCGCCGAATCGGTGCAGTACGACTTCACGCTGCTCACCTCGGCGATCGAGGAGAACATCGCGCAGCGCGACCGGATCGTCGCGAAGATCGCCGGCGCCGTCGGCGGCACGCTGGCCGGTTCGCGGATCGGCGTCCTCGGGCTGGCGTTCAAGGCCGGGACGAACGACCTGCGCGACTCGCCCGCCCTCGCGGTCGCTTCCGTGCTGGGCGCGCTCGGCGCGGAACTGACCGCCTACGACCCCGCTGTCGGCGGCCACATCGACGGAATGACCGTCGTCGACGACCCGTACCAGGTCGCGAAGGCGGCCGACGCCGTCGTCGTGCTGACGGAATGGGACGAATTCAAGCGGCTCGACTGGACGTACATGGCCGAGCAGATGGACGGCGACTCGGTCGTCGACACGCGCAATCTCCTGGACCCGCAACAAATCTTGGACGCCGGGCTGTCGTGGCAGGGCGTCGGGCGGCCGCGGGCGGCGCTGCGGCGGAAGGTCGCCGTCTCCTGACCCAACCTGTCTCCCTGGTGTCCTGAACGACCCTTTCAGGACACCAGGGAGACGAGCTTCATCAGCCCGTCCACGACCTCTTCGGCCGTCGGGCCGTTCTCCGGGTCGAGCATGTGCTGCAGCATCACGCCCGAGTTCAGGGCCGTGGCCACCGCGCCGATCCGCCGCTCGTCCGCCTCGGTGAGGGTGTCCTCGTCGATCCCCAGGATGCCGGCCGCCATTCCCCGGCGGCCTTCGCGTTGCGCGGCGGCGAGTTGTTTCCGCAGCTCAGGGTGATGCTCGGACTGGACGAACGCCTCGATCGAGGCGATCCACAGCTGCCGGTTGCGCCCGTAGGAGTCGATCATCGCGCGCCAGGACGCCGCGTACTGCTCGGACGGCGAGGCGTCGGGGTCGACGGCGCTCATCATCTCGACCTGGATCTCCCGGCCCCAGTCGTCCATCGCCTGCGAGAACGCCGTCAGCAGGAGGGCTTCGCGCGATCCGAAGTGGTAGCCGATCGCCGCGTGGCTGACCCCGGCCGCCGTCGCGATATCCCGCACCGTCGTGCGTGACCAGCCTTTTTCCTTCAAGCACTGGATGGCGCCCGCCATCAGGTCCTCGCGATTACCCATGCCCCGGGATCCTAGGCCACACGGTTTATCCACTTGGTTTAACCAAGTGGATTGACCAAGCGTGCAAATCTGCCGTACGGTCGCTGCCATCACCACGAACCCCAGGGAGCAGCCATGACGACCACCGTTCTGATCTCCGGCGCCGGCATCGCGGGCCCGGCCCTCGCGTTCTGGCTGCGGAAGCGCGGTTTCGCGCCGACCGTCGTCGAACGCGCCCCGGCCCTGCGCGAAGGCGGCAGCGCGGTCGACTTCCGCGGCGAGCAGATGGCCCTGCTGGAGCGCATGGGAATCCTCGAGGACATCCGCGCGAACGAGACCGCGATGGGCGCGCAGGTCATCGTCGACGTCCGGGGTAAGAAGGTCGCCCAGATGCCGTCGGTCTTCTTCAGCGGCGAAGTCGAGATCGAGCGCGGAGATCTGACCCGCATCCTCTACGACCACACGAAAGACGACGTCGAGTACGTCTTCGGCGACTGGATCACCGCGCTGGACGAGGTCGCGGACGGCATCGACGTCGGTTTCGCCCACGGCGAGCGGCGCAGATTCGACCTGGTCGTCGGCGCGGACGGGCTGCAGTCGGGTGTGCGGCGGCTGACCTTCGGCGAGGAAGAGCGATTCCGTACCGACCTCGGCTTCCACGCTGCGGGCTTCACCGTGCCGAATCACCTCGGCCTCGACCATCTCGGCCAGATCTGCAGCGTCCCCGGCCGCACGGTCATGGTCGCCAGTGGTCGCGACACGTCGGCCCTCAACGTCAGTCTCGTCTTCGCTTCGGAGTCGCTGGAGGTGCGTCGCCGCGATGGCGACGCGCAGAAGAAGATCCTTGCCGACCGCTACGCCGACTTCGGCTGGGAAGCCCCGACGCTGCTGGAAGGCCTCGGCGACGTCGACGCGCTGTACTTCGATTCGCTCAGCCAGATCCACCTCGACAAGTGGTCGCAGGGGCGGGTCGTGCTGCTCGGTGACGCGGCCTGGTGCGCGGGGCCGGGCGGTTCGGGCACTGGCCTCGCGATGATGGGCGCGTACGTCCTGGCGGGCGAACTCGCCGCCGCGCAGGGTGACCACGAGGTGGCCTTCGCGCGCTATGAAGAGAAACTGCGTGGTCCGGTGAAGGTCTCGCAGAAACAGGCGGCCGGCATCGGCACGTTCCTCGCGCCGAAGACGCGGTTCATGGTCGGCTACCGGAACTTCCTATACCGGGTGCTGGGCTCGCGGCCGATGACCAGGGTGTTCACGTGGATCACCTCGCGGGCGGCGAACGCGGCGACGCTGGAAAACTACGACGCTCCGGTGGCCGCGCGGGGATAGTTTCAGTGGGTGATGGAGGAGAAGGAGTTCCGGAAGGTCTGTTACGAGGCGGCCCGGCGAACGCGTGGCCGGGTCGTCCGGTTCGTGCCGGGCGATGTGGCACGGAACTTCAAAACCGGCGAGATCGCTTATGACCATCGAACCGTCGCGGTGTTGTGGACACAGGACTGGGACGAGGGCGGAAGGCGGGAGATCGTTGGCATCGCGGACGCGTCCATCGGCTACGGATCGATCACCTTCGTCGACGAGCCGGGACTGCTGGCTGTCCTGAGAGAGCTTCTTCCCGAGCACCGGCTGTACTCCCGGGCCGAGCTCGAAGCGCCGATCGACATCACGGCACCGCGCTGGAAGAACCACTACGGCGTCCAGTACTGGCGGCCCGACAGCATCGGCGAAGTCCTCTTCAGCTGCTGGGACTGAAAAAGTAGTTAGCAAAGCGTAGTATCACCGTCGTGTTCACGACCAGGCCGGAACTGGCCGGCACCCACGGCATGGTGGCATCGACGCACTGGCTGGCCTCGGCCACCGGTATGGCGGTGCTCGAAAACGGCGGCAACGCCTTCGACGCGGCGGTGGCCGCCGGGTTCGTCCTGCAGGTCGCCGAGCCGCATCTCTGCGGCCCGGCGGGGCAGGTCCCCGGCATCTTCGTCACCGCCGCGGACCGGACTCCGCGAGCTCTCGCAGGTCAGGGGGTCTCACCCGCGGCCGCGACGCCGGAGTACTTCGCGGATCTCGGGCTCGACCTGATTCCCGGCAGCGGCTTGCTTCCCGCGACCGTCCCTGGCGCGTGGGACGGCTGGCTGCTGCTCCTGCGGGATCACGGCACGAAGTCCTTGCGTGACGTGCTCGGTTACGCGATCTCGTACGCGCGGAACGGAATTCCGCTGGTCAGCCGGGTCGGCGACACGATCCGCGCGGTGCAGGACCTGTTCACCGGGCATTGGCCGACGTCGGCGGCGCTCTGGCTGCCGGACGGCAAGCCCGCCGAAGGGCTGCACCGCAACCCGGCCCTCGCGGACACCTGGGAGCGGCTGGTCGCCGAGGCCGAGTCGGTCAGCGGCCGGGAGGCGCAGATCGATGCCGGACGCAGCGCGTGGTCGCAGGGTTTCGTCGCCGAAGCGATCGAAGCGTTCAGCCGCAAGGCTTTCCGTGACGATTCCGGGCGCGATCACGCCGGTCTCCTGACCGGCGAGGACATCGCGGGCTGGGAGGCGACGTACGAGGACGTGCTGCAGGTGGACTTCGGTGACTGGGGCCTGGTGAAGATGGGCGCCTGGACGCAGGGTCCGGCGTTGCTGCAGCAGGCGCGGTTGCTGGACGGCCTGCGCGATGAACTGTCTTATGTGGACGGACTCCCGACGGAACGCACGGTGCACTTGGCCGTCGAGGCGGCGAAGCTGGCGTTCGCGGATCGTGAGGCTTGGTACGGGGATTCGCCCGATGTGCCGATCGAGTTGCTGATCTCCCGTGAGTACGCGGACGCCCGCCGCGCGTTGATCACCGACGAAGCGTCCGCCGAACTCCGGCCAGGAGGCCCCTCGCCGCGCCTGCCCGCGATCCTCGGAAAGCTGCGCGGACTGGAATCCGGCTCCGGTGCGACGGGGGAGCCGACGGTCGGGCCGCTGGGCGAGACTCGCGGCGACACCGTGCACATCGACGTCGTCGACGCGGCCGGGAACATGATCTCGGTGACGCCGTCGGGTGGCTGGCTGCAGTCGAGCCCGACGATCCCGGAACTGGGCTTCTGCCTCGACTCGCGTGGGCAGATGTTCTGGCTGGAACAGGGTTTGCCGAACTCGCTGGCGCCTCGGAAGCGGCCGCGGATCACGCTTTCGCCGTCGATGGGCCTGCGCGACGGCGAGCCGGTGCTCGCGTTCGGGACTCCCGGCGGTGACCAGCAGGACCAGTGGCAGCTGTGTTTCTGGCTGGCGCACACGCTCGGCGGGATGAACCTGCAGGAGTCGATCGACTCGCCCGCGTGGCACACCACCGCGTTCCCGAGTTCGTTCTATCCGCGTTCGTGGACGCCGCGGGAGCTGGTGGTCGAGTCACGGCTCGGCCAGTCCACAATGGACGCTCTCGCCGCGCGCGGGCACGCCGTCGTCGACGCCGGACCTTGGGCGCTCGGGCGGCTCTCGGCCGTGTCGCGTTCCGGCGGCGTGCTTCGCGCCGCCGCCAACGCGCGCGGCATGCAGGGCTACGCCGCCGGCCGCTGACGCTCCAGCCTCGTGAGTGGTAAGGACGGTTCTAACCGTCCTTATCACTCACGAGGTCACGTGCGCGGCTGTTCCCAGAGCCAGAATTCGATGCCCTGGTCGTCCACGCAGTCGGCGCTCAGGCCGTAGGGCTGCTGTTCCGTTTCGCCGGCCTGGCCGCCTTGGGCGCGCACGCGGTCGAGGGCGGCGGCGAGATCATCGACGGCGTACATGAGTTTCCAGCCCACCTGCCGCCCCGGGCCGCCCCAGAGTCCGCCCTGCAGGCCGGAACCTTCGACACCCCAGCCGCCTTCGACCCGCCCGGGCGAGAACTGCCAGCCCAGAACGGCGCCGTAGAACGCCTTCGCGCGTTCGTCGTCGGGCACCTGGAAGGTGAAGTAGCCCGCTTCGCCGTGCCGGATCGGCGTAGCACCCGCAGCGGGCCGAGGCGCCGCCTGTGCGAGAAGCCACCGCTGGCCGTACGGGTCCTTGATCTCCCCGCTCAGCCCGTGGCCTTCGTCCGCGACGGGACGTCGCAGCTCCCCGCCCAGCTCCACGGCCCGCGCGGCCGACGCGTGCACGTCCGCGACCTCGACCCGGATCAGCGGGCCACCGGCGGGCGCCACGGTGATCCCCAGTTCGGGGAATTCTTCCGCGAACATCAGCACGCTGTCCCCGATGGCCAGTTCCGCGTGCCCGACCCGGCCGTCCTCCATCACGACAGGATCGGACCGCCGCCGAGCCCCGAACACTTCGACATAGAAATCGAGCGCGGCGCGGGCATCCGTCACCACGAGGTACGGCGTCAAAGAGCGGACTTCGGCTTCAGTAGTGAGTGTTTCCGTCATATCGGCTCCGTTCAGGACGGCGCGACGAAGGTTGTCGCGCAGTTCGGCGGCGAAGAGCTGGTCAGGCTCCACAGGCTGCGAGGGCGCGCGAAGCGCGTCGAACGGATCAGGCATCGCGACCCTCCTTCTCCTGATAAGCACGTCGGAACGCGGCACGGGCCCGCACGAGCAACGCCTCCGTGGCGTGCACCGTGCGATCGAGATGGCCGGCGACCTCCGGTACCGGGAGGCCGTCGACGTAGCGAAGCGTCAACGCGGCCTGGTGATGCGCCCCGAGCGACGCGAGTACCTCGCGTGCCAGAAGCGCGTCCAGCCGTTCGTCCCACGGATCGGTGTATTCCTCCTCGTGGACGAGCCGCAGCCCGCGTTCCTCACGTGCTTTGCGCCGCCAGTGATCGGCGAGCTTGTGCCGGGCGACGCCGATCAGCCACCCGGTGCTCACTGGAGGTGCGAACTCCTTGCGACAGGCCCTCACCGCGCCGAGGAACGTCTCGGACGTCAGCTCCTCGGCGAGAGTGCGATCACCGCACCGGGACAGCAGGTACCCATAGACCTCCGGCAACGCCGTCTCGTAGAGCGAAAGCAGCGCGAAGGCCGGGTCCCGATGCACCCGTGGTTCCGTCACATCCCCATCGTCGCCCGGGGAGCCCGAACTCCGACGGGTGAAATCGAACTTTCTCAGTTCCGCGGATCCGGCAGCCGCCGGGCCACCGTGATCACCCCGACCGTCAGCACCGCCTGGATCCCGATGACCAGCACGAACGCGCCCTTCATCCCGAGCGGCCCGGCGCCTGCCGACGCGAACAACGTGCCCAGCGTCGCCACGCCCAGCGCCATCGCGGCCTGCTGCGAAGTCGTCAGCATCCCGCTGCCGACCCCGGCGATCTCCGGCGGCACCTTCGACAGGACGATGCGGAACACGGTCGTCATCGCCAGCCCCTGACCGAGACCGCACAGCAGCATCCCCGGCACGAAATCGAGCACTCCCAGTTCCGGCCATTCCAGCAGGACGGTGCCGATCAGCGTCAGCAGCCCGAGCAGCTGCACCGAGAGACCGGCGGCCACCACCCGCTGCCCGAACCGCGTCACCAGACGGCTGCTGACCAGGCACATCGCGAAGAACGCGAGCGAAAGCGGCGCCGTCACCAGACCGGATCCCAGCGGGCCGAGGTGCAGGCCGTCCTGCAGCGTCACCGCGAACACGAACATGAACGCGCTAAAGCCGACGAAGAACGGCACCCCGACCAGCAGCCCCTGCCGCACGCTCGGCATCCGCAGCACCGAAGGCGGCAGGAGCGGGACGTCGCCCCGGCGTTCCATCCGGCGCTCGACATGGACGAATCCGGCCGCGGCGAACGGGAAGACGACGAGCAGCGCGATCGTCCACAGTGGCCAGCCCAGCACCGGCCCTTCCGCCAGCGGGAGCAACAGCGACACCAGCGCGATCGCCAGGAAGACCGTGCCGGGACGGTCCACGCCGAGCGGGTTTCGCGAGCGGCTCTCCGGGATCAGCCGCCGCGCGAGCAGCAGACCGGCGATCCCGACGGGCACGTTGACCAGGAAGATCGGCCGCCATCCGGTGCCCCACAGATCGGCGGCCACCAGGGCCCCGCCGAGGAACTGGCCGAGCACCATCGAAAGCCCCGCGGTCGCGCCGTAGAGACCCAGGGCCTTGGACCGGCGCTCGCCGGTCGTGGTCGCCTGGATGATCGACAGCACCTGCGGCAGCATCAGCGCGGCCGCCGCCCCCTGCGCGGCCCGTGCCAGCACCAGCGTCAACGCCGTGGGTGCGATCCCGCAGAGCAGGGAGGTGAAGGTGAACGAGGCCAGCCCGATCAGGAACAGCTTGCGGCGGCCGAAGGCGTCGCCGAGCCGTCCGCCGACGACGAGCAGGACGGCGTACGCGATCCCGTAGGCCGCGACCACCAATTCCAAGGTGGCGGACGAGGTGCGGAGATCCGACCCGATCGCGGGCAGGGCGATGTTGACGATGAAGAAATCGACGAGTGGAAGTGCCGCCCCCAGCAGCACGGTGACCAGGCCCGCCGAGGTCAGGGCCGGGCCGGCGGCGGCGCGGGCGGGCGCCGCCGGAACTTGCGTGGAAGTCATGAGTACCACGATCAGCCGATCTCGAACCTGGTACCAGGAGTGTGTTTATCCTGGTACCACCACTACCCTGGTAACCGGCTTCGAGCTTTGCGAACCTGATGAGGTGACCATGACCGTCGATTCGCGAGTCGCCGAAGTGCGGCGGCACGAACTGGCCGCCTTCCTGCGCAGCCGCCGCGAGCGCATCACCCCGGATCAGGTCGGCCTGCCGATCGGCGGCAGGCGCCGCACGCCGGGCCTGCGCCGCGAGGAGGTCGCGCAGCTGGCCGGGGTCGGGGTCACCTGGTACACGTGGCTCGAACAAGGTCGCGACATCAACGCGTCCGAGCAGGTGCTGGACGCGATCTCCCGCACCCTGCGGCTCGACCCGCACGAGCACACGCACCTCTTCACCCTCGCCGGCGCGCCCGAGCCGCCACTGGAGAAGGACTGCAAGCTCCTCAGCCCGAACGTCCACCGCATGATGAACAAGCTGGAGCCGTTCCCGGTCTGCGTGCGCAACGCGCGGTGCGACATCCTCGCCTACAACCGCGCCTACGACTGGTTGATGGGCGGCCTCGACGACATCCCGTTCGAGGACCGCAACACCATGATCCAGTGCCTGACCAATCCCGAATGGCGCCGCCGACTCCCGGACTGGGAGCTCAACCTGCCCCGCGTGGTCGCCGGATTCCGCGCGGCGATGGCCGAACACATCGCCGAACCGGCGTGGAAGAACCTGGTCAAGCGGCTGCGGCAGGAGTCCGAGCTCTTCGAGCGGATGTGGAAGGAGCACGACGTCTCCAGCGAGCGGATCGTGCTCAAGCGGTACCTGCACCCGGACGTCGGCCTGCTGCGGTTCGAATTCTCGTACCTATACCTCGGGCGGCGTTCCGAGATCTCCCTGGCGACGCTGACCCCGGCGGATGAGGAAACCGCGGCGAAGCTGCCCAGCTCCTTCTGAAGAGGGAGGCGGACCAGGCTCGCGAGGGAGCCTTTCCGCGGCGCGAACGCCGACGCTGGGGAGCATGACCGTAGCGATGGCTCCACCCAAGATCTCCAGCGTCCGCCTGATCGTCTGCTACGCCGCGATCCTCGGCACGCTCCCGTACCTGACCCTCAAGGCGTCCTGGGTCACCGGCGGCAGCCTCGGCCTGCGCGATCCGTCCTTTGTGGACTCCGACCTGATGATGTTCGCGAACCTCGCCACCGGCGGGATGGACGTCGTCGCGGTGCTCCTCGCGCTGGCGTTCACCTACTCCTGGGGCCGCCGGATCCCCGCGCCGCTCGTCCTGTTCCCGATCTGGATCGGCACCGGGCTGCTCGCGCCGATCGTGCTGGATCTCCCGGTGATCGTCGCCGAGCTGTCCACGACGCAACTGGCCGAAATGCCGCTGGAGAACTGGGTCTGGGCCGTCGTCTACGGCGGGTTCGCCTGGCAGGGCATCCTGCTGCTGACCGCGTTCGTGCTCTACGCCCGCGATCGCTGGTGGTTCGTCGTCACCGGCACCGTGAAGCCGGGGACCATCGGTGCGGCGGGCGTGGTCGGCATCGTCGCCGCACTCGTCACGGCGACCGGTCACTCGATCTGGGCATTCGGGACCGGCGGTATCGCCGCCCGCGGCCAGGACGTGGTGATCGCGGTGCTCGCCGTCCTCGCCGCGATCGCGCTGGCGAACGTGTCGCGAGGACGGTTCTGGCCGCGGCTGGTGCTGGTGTGGACCGGCGCCGGGGCGATGGCGGGCCCGGGGGTGTGGGCTCTGTTCAGCGCGCTCACCATGGGATCCACCGGGCGTGCGCCGGTGCTGGCCGTCCAGGTGATCGGCGGGGTGCTGATGATGATCTCGGTCCTGCGGCGGCTACCGGTGGTCGAACAGACGACGTGATTCCTTGCTGAAGCCGGGAACCGTCTTCTCGAATCTTTCGAGGAAGTCGCTCATCGATTCCGGCGGTCGCTCGAGTGCGCCGACCTGTTCGCGTAAGCAGCGAAGGGTGGCCGCCGGATACGGATCGAGCTGGTCGAGCAGGAAATCGTCCGGATGTACCGCCTCGACCCGGTAGGGCTCAAGGGCCGCGGTCGCGAAGTCCTTGAGGTTCGCCGTCACGGATCACAGCGGCGTTCGCGTGCACCGCGGCGGCCAGCACGTGCCTGTCCTTCGGATGGTTGGTCATGGCGGGAATCAGCGGCTCGTAACCGGTGACCTCGGAATCCGGGAAGGCTGAGCGCATGCCGGTCAACCGTCGCTTCGCTTGCTGTGGCTCCAGACCGAAATGCCCGACTAGGTTCCGCTCGACCTCGTCGAGTACTTCGCCCGACCACAGAACGCGATAAGTGCCGGCCTCGGCCAGACGCAGCAAGAGATCCGTCAACCGGATCGGGATGAGCACACAGGCATCGAGGAAAGCGGGAAATGGCACGGCTAGCGAGTCTGGATGAACCCGTCGACGATGTCATCGCTGCCATCCCGGCTCGCCGAAGCTGTCAGCTCATCGAGTAATTCTTGCCGCTCCGCACGAGAACGTGCCCGGTAGTCGAGCAGATCGCTGAGGAGGACCCGCCGGTGACGTCCCGGTTTCTCGAACGGGATCTCGCCGGATTCCAGCAGTTTGACCAGTGTCGGCCGGGAGACGTTGAGCATGTCGGCGGCTTGCTGCGTGGTCAGTACGGCGTTCAACGGCGCGATGTTGATGGCGAAACCCTGGGACATGGCCTTCACGACCTCCCGAAGAACGTCGTAGACCTGTTCGGGAAGGGTCACTTCGCTGCCGTCCGGCCCCACCAGCTTCGCCTGACCCGCCGGAGAGGACGCGATCATGAACTCGTCGAGCTGCCGGAGTTCTCGTCGGGCGTCCGGCTCGGTTGCGGAGGGCGGGAGCACAGTGTGCTGTTCGATCGTCGATGTCATGTCGCCTCCCTTGGTCGGCCGGGGTACCCGTCAGGGTAATCGAAAAAAACGAAAGGCGCACCTCGGTCCTGCGGCGGCTACCGCGGGCGGCGTAGCCGGGAAGCCGCCTTTCAACGGACGCGATCGGTCCCCGCCCCGGGTAGCTTTCGGACTGTGCTGCTGAAAGAACGGTTTCCGTGGAGCCCCTGGGTGGGCCGCGTCCTGCGGGTGGTGCTGCCGCTGGGGTTCGTCCTCGGTGCCACGAGCGGCGCCTCACGCTGGCAGCCGGACGCGCCGCAGCTGACCACGTCCGGCGTGCTGTGGCTGGTCGCCACCGCGGTGCCGCTGCTGATCGTCCACCGCTTCCCGATGTCGATCTTCCTGCTCACCTCCGCGCTGACGCTCGGCTACTACTCGTCGGACAACCCCGGCGGACCGGTGATCGTGCTGCCGACGATCGCGTTGTTCGTGCTCACCAAGATCCGCGGGCCGATCGTCGCCGGGATCACCGGCGGATCGCTGCTCCTGGCCGCCGGCGTCGCGTTGTTCGTCCGGCACGGGTTCGCCGGCTTCGATCTGCGGAGCGGGCTGGGGCTGGTCTGGGTGATCGCGGTCGTCGGGGTCGGGACGGCGGTGCGCAACGGGATGGCGGCCGCGCGAGCCCGCCGTGAGCAGGCCGACGAGCACCGGCACCGGATGGCCGAGCAGGAGCGGCTCACCATCGCCCGCGAGGTGCACGACGTCGTCGCGCACAGCCTCGCGATGATCAACGTCCAGGCCGGGGTCGCCGCGCACGTCGCCGACCGGCGTCCTGAGCAGGCGAAAGAGGCATTGCTGAACATCAAGGAGGCCAGCGCTTCGGCGCTGAAAGACCTTCGCGCGACGTTGGCCGTGCTGCGGTCCGGGGAGGACAAGGCCCCCGCGCCGAGCCTCGCCCAGGCCGAGGAGCTGTTCGAGCACGCTCGCGCCGCCGGGCTGGAGGTGCGCGTCGACGGCGAGCCGGGGGAGCTGCCCGCCCCGGTCGACGGCGCCGCGTACCGGATCCTGCAGGAATCGCTGACGAATGTGGTCCGCCACGCGGAGCAGGCACGCGGTGTCGACGTCAGGTTCGAGCGGAAAACCGGTGCGCTGACGCTGCTCGTCCGCGACGATGGCCGTGGCGCCGTCGATCCCGCGCCCGGTCACGGTCTGCGTGGGATGTCCGAACGGGCGGCCGCGCTGGGCGGCGCGCTCACGACGTCCGTGGTGAACGGCGGCTTCCAGGTCCGCGTGGACCTGCCCATCAAGGGGGAAGAATGACGATCCGGGTGGTTCTCGCCGACGACCAGGTGCTGGTCCGCGCCGGTTTCCGGGTGTTGCTGGAGACCGAGGACGGGTTCGAGGTCTGTGCCGAGGCGGGTGACGGCGAGCAGGCCGTCGCCGCCGCCGTCGAACACCGGCCGGACATCGTCGTGATGGACGTCCGGATGCCGGGCGTCGACGGGCTCGAAGCGACGCGGCGGATCACCGCGAATCCCGAACTGGCCGGGGTGAAGGTCCTGGTCCTGACCACTTTCGACGTCGACGAGTACGTCTACGAGGCGTTGCGCGCCGGCGCGAGCGGATTCCTGCTGAAAGACACCGATCCGGTGGAACTGCTGCGGGCGCTGAAGGTGGTCGCCGCGGGCGAGGCCCTGCTGGCGCCGACCGTGACCAGGCGGCTGATCGCGGAGTTCGTCGACCGGCCGGAGAACCGCCGCATCGACGTCAGCGCCGTCCGCGAGATCACCGACCGGGAGCGCGAAGTCCTCGGCCTGGTCGCCGGCGGGATGTCGAACGACGAGATCGCCGCGCACCTGGTGATCTCGACGGCCACCGCGCGCACGCACGTCAGCCGCATCATGACCAAGATCGGGGCCCGTGACCGGGCGCAGCTGGTGGTGCTCGCCTACGAATCGGGTCTGGTCAGCCCTCGCCGGGGTTGAGGTTCCCCCAAAAAGCTGAGATTGCCGGAAAAACTCAGCCGGTCACGGTGGGTCGTCAAGGTGATCCCAACGTCGACGTTCCGTTAATCGGCCGCCTGACCGGCCTGCCGTCGAGACTCTCGCAGGACGTGCATCTGCACGTGCACTTCGGTCGGCGGCACTTCATTTCCGCTTCCACCAGGGTTCCGGCTATCCGGAGGGGTGATTCCGGTGGACGGTCCGAAAACAATACGAATGTACGGCTAGTGCTGATTTCCTGACGAACGCGGAAGTAAAGCGCGGAGCCTTCTCTCGCCACTGGGTACGGTGCGTGATTTTTTGTTCGGTCAGCGGACGGAATGATGGTCACTTTCCGTTGCGAAATCGCTCCCTGGATGGGTTCGGCTCGCCCCGTGTTGCTTTGTCGCAATGGCGCTGAGCATTAGTCTTCGGCTCAACGGCATGGGGGATGTCACCTACGCGACGTGATTCTCACCCGGCCGCGCAGAAACTGGATTCACCTTTCTTCTCTCACTGGGAGTCACCATTGACGACACAGACATCTGACCCGCTCTTGGTGGTCACCGCGGGCGTCGTCGTTCTGGCCTACATCGTTTTCGCCGCGATCCTCATCCGGCTCCTGCTCGCCGGAAGGGTCGCCCAGCCGGCGAAGGTCATCGGGTCCGTCGCGGCCCTCGTGGCCGGGCTCCCGGCGATCCTCTACGCGTTCGCGGCGGTGGTGGGCTGATGGACGTGGATTTCACCGAACGGCAATGGCAGCGGCTGCTCGACCTCGGCAGGCACGTGGACCACGCGGCGGGTACGACCCTGCTCCGCCAGGGTGACCCGGCGCCGCCGGTGCTGATCCCGCGGTCCGGTTTCGTGAAGGCGTTGCGCGCCGCCCAGGGTGACACGACGCCGATGATCGTGGACCTGCTCGGCGCCGGTGACGTGCTCGGCGTCGAGGACTGCCTGGCCGGACGCCCGAGCAGGCTCTCGTACATCGCCACGAAGCCGGTTCGCGTGCTGGAGGTTCCGCAGCCCGCCTTTCGCGGCTTTCTCGACGGTGACGACCAGGCGATGGCCTTGATCGCGGTGGTGCTGGCCTCCCGGCTGCGGCAGCGGAACGTCGCGCTGGGTTTCGCGACGGCCAAGGTGCGGAGCAGGCTGACCGCGTTCCTGACCAGAATGCAGGCGATCTACGGGGTTCCCGGTGAGGGTGGCGTCGTGATCGACGTGGGACTGAACCACACGGACATCGCCTCCGCGATCGGCGCTTCGCCCGCGTCGGTCAACGCCGAGATGGCGAAACTGAAGAACGAGGGATATCTGAGCACCGGCTACAAGACGATCCACGTGAAGAAGCCGTTGCGTGAGGACGGCCCGCCGCTCACCCCGGTCCCGGCCGCGCGGCGGCGGATTCCGCAGCTGCGGATACCGCGGATCGCGATGGGGTGAACGGGGCCTTCTTCGTGAGACCCACGAAAAGGCCCCGTTCATCTCCTTCATGCGCCGCGGGGTGCGCAAGATCGGGTCAACCGCGCTTCAACTGAAGCGCTAGCCGTATGACGAATACGACGGCCAGCACGGCGACCAGGGCGATCTCCCAGGCCATGGCTGCACCTCCTCGGCCGGCATCCGGACTTCTCAGATGCTCTGCCCATAAGGCGCGCCAGAGGGGGAGGTCGTTCACCGACACGGCCTAACCCACTCGGATGGATTAACCGCGGCCAGGTGTCGCTCCAGCTGCTCTTGTCAGTTGCGCTCGGTCGGCGGTGCCTTCTGGACCTGCGAGCTGAGCAGCGACCGGAACGCCTGCTCGGCCTCCGCCTCGGGTCCGAAGACCTCGACGACGATCACCCGGGTGTAAAGGGTGTACACGGCGCGATAGACGGTCGAGTCGGTCGACTTCCCGACGAAGACCGGTACCCCGCGCATCGCGAGGTCGCGTTGGGCGGTGAGACCGCCCTCCAGCTGCGCGTTCCCGTATTCCTGGGCGACCTTCGCGGTGCCCTGCGCGTCCGGGAAGTCGAGGGCGATCAGGCTGAGCGTGACCTCGCCGTTGGTGTTGGTCTTGAGCAGGGCTTCGGTCAGGCCGCTGCGCTCGATCTGCGTGGTCACCGATTCCGCCAGGAACTTGGCCGACTTCAGCTTCGCGATGTCGAACGTGCCGCCACCGGCGCGAGGCGTGCCGGCGAGGTCGGCCAGCGCCGCGGCGTTGGCCGACGGCTCGGGCTTGGCCGCCGGTGGCTCGGGGAGCGGTGTCGTGCTCGGCGCGGGCGGAGGCTCCTGCTGGCCCGAGGTCTGCTGCGCGGTGGGGTTGTCCCCGACGGTGTTCGAGAGCAGCGCCCAGACGCCGACGCCGATACCGGCCAGCACCACGACGGCGATCGCGGCTATGACGACCTTGCGCTTGGCGCCGGACGACGGCTTGATCTGGAACGACTCCGGCCCCTGGCTCACCCAGCTCGTGTCGTTGCCGGACGGCGCCAGCGGCGGGAACTCCGAACCGCCCCACGGCGGGCTCTGGTCCTGCGGCGTGTTCCAGCCTTGCTGCGGCTGCGGCTGCGGGGGCTGGGCGAACCCGCCACTCGGCGAGTGCTCACCGGGGCGCTGCGAGTACGGCTGCTGGAACCCGCCCGCGGGCGAACCGGGGTGCTGCTGCTGCGGCGGCTGTTGCTGGGGCTGCCATGGCTGGACGACCTGGGTGCGCTCGGCGCCGCCGGTGTCGGACGCCGACACCACCTGGGTCGCGTCGGCCGAGGGGCGCGGGGGCTCTCCCGGCGGCGCGACCGGCTGGATGATCTGAGTCTCGGCGGGGTTCGCTCCCGGCACCTGCGACGGCGGGTGCTCCAAGGACACGGCCTGCGAGAGCACCTGGTCACGCCGAGTGCGGTAATCGTCGGCCGTGAGCTTGCCGGCCGCGAGTTCCTCGTCGAGCCTGCGCAGCTCTTCCTGCCAGGTCACCCCGTTACCCCCTTTGGATCAGTCGTCCCCGAGCGACGAAGGATCTTTGTCGTCGCGGCCTACATGACCGCACCGGGCACATTGTGCACGGGGGTCGTCCGGGCGTCGCGGCCTACCACCGAGTCGTAATATTCGGGCGACCGATCCCGCCCGTCGCCCGGCTCACCTCGGGGTTTGCGCGAGGACCCTGGCGAGCCGGTCGATGGCCTGATCGCGGAGAAGCATCGACGACCCGCCCACGACATTGCGCTCCACGAACTCGAACACGACGACGTCGCGGTCTTCGAACAGATTCTTCAGCGTCGCGTCGTCACCCGTGGCCACCGTGTCGGTGTGGACGATCGTCAGATCCCTGCAGGTGGCGGCGAGGAACGGGCTGGCGAACTGGCTGAACGAGTCGGCGACCAGCGCCATATTGGGCGTGATGGTGCCGCGGGGGGTCTCGGGCCGGGTCAGCCGCAACGGGGTCTTGAAGTCGCTGGCGAGGTACCGCGCCCGATCGGCACCGCCGTCCGGGGCCAGCGAGTAGGCCCGCAGGGTGCGGTCCACCGGCCGTCCCAGCAGCCGCTCGAGGTCGGCAGGCCACGGCCTTGAACCGCTCTCCTTCGCCTGCCAGGTGGCGGTGACCCCGGGCGTGATCGCCTCCGCGAGCGCGTAGGTCATGGTGAGCCCGGCTTCGAACGTCCAGTGGGTGTCGTTCGGGACGTACACCGACCGGCCGATGCGCCGCTCGGTGTCGGCGAGCGAGCCACGCAGGTCGATCACCCCGGTCGCGGCGGGCACCTTGTTCCAGAACTCGGCCGTCCGCGGTGGCGCGCAGTCGTGACCGGCGTAGTGGTCCGGCAGCTGCGCCGGCTTCATGGTGGACTTGTCGGGCGCGAAGACGAGCTCGAACCGGCGTCCCGACGCCTCGACCGCCTGACGTAACCGATTCAACAGCGCGATCACCCGGTCGAGGTCCATCACCGGCTCGCAGCGGGTGTGCATGTCCTCGCCGAGGTACAACCAGCCGTCCTTGCCGACGACGACCTGGGGGTAGGCGTCCGGGCCCTTCGGCACGCGCCCCTTGCCCGGGGTCCCGGCCGTGCTGTCCTGCGCACCGGCCGCCGCGCCGGGCGGGTCGCCGAAGACGCCGGTACTGACGCCGTCCGCCGCGTTCACCCCGGCCTGGCGCAACGGGAGATGGTCGGTCGCCCAGCCGGACAGCCCGGTGAAGAAGCTCCAGCCGTCGCCGAAACCGGGGAATTCACGCAACGGGCGGTTTTCGAACGGCTCGGTCCGGACACCGACGGCCAGCAAAAGCACGGGGACGAAGAAGAAGGCGAGCGCGCAGGTCAGCGCCGTCCGCTGCCGCCTGCTGTGCCGTGGCCGGTAGAGGCTGTGCTCGTTCGGCAACCACGATTCCGGTGTCTGGAGCAGCTTTGCCGGGCCGGACGATGTCGGCGGGGGGTTGACGAACACAGTCGCGATCGTAGCGGGGCGAGTTCGCCGCCGGAGGCGAATGTGAAGACCGGACGGGTAAGCCGAGGCGTGCCTGAACCGCCGGTTAGTCTCCTCTTCATGGGCAAGGGGACTCCTGGTGAGCGGTTGATCGAGTGGACCGGCGAGCGGTGCGTGCCGTGGGTCGACGACATCCAGGTGATCTACGAGCACTATCACCGCTACGCGTTCGCCACCCGGTTCGCCGCCGGGAAACGGGTGCTCGACCTCGCCAGCGGCGAGGGCTACGGCAGCGCTCTGCTCGCCGGGTCCGCGGCCGAGGTGGTCGGGCTGGAGATCGACCCGGCCACCGTGGACCACGCCCGCGCCCGCTATCCGGAGGTCACCTTCGAGGTCGGTTCGATCACCGACCCGGAGGCGCTCGCGGGCACGGAGCCGTTCGAGCTGATCACCTGTTTCGAGGCGATCGAGCACGTCGAGGCGCAGGACGAGATGATGGCCCTCGTCCGTGCCCGGCTCGCGCCGGGCGGGATCTTCCTGTGCAGCACCCCCGACATCGCCGTGTACACCGAAGACCACGGCAACCAGAATCCGTTCCACGTCCACGAGCTGACCGAGTCGGCCTTCCGGACGCTGATGGAGAAGAACTTCGAGCACGTCTCCCTGTTGCGGCAGAACGTCGCGGTCGGCTCGCTGATCCACGACGGCGGGACCTCGGCGGCCGAGCTGTTCCGGATCGAGCCGGGCGACGGCGACGCGTGGCGGGTCGCCGCCGGTGCGCCGCACACGTACTTCGTCGCGGTCGCGTCTTCGGCGCCGATCACCTTGCCGAACGCTTCCATGCTGGTGGACCCGCATCTGACGCTGGTCGCCAAGGCCAACGCCGCCGCGCAGGCGCACGCGGCCGAGGCCGAGCGGGCACGGGTCGCGCTGAGCCGGGCCGAGGACGGGCTGCACCGGGCAGGCGAACAGGCCGCCCGGCAGGCGGGCGAACTCGCGGAGGTCACCGCCGCCGAACGGCGTGCCGTGGCGGAACGCGACCAGGCGACCGCCCGTGCCGAAAGCGCCCGCGCCGAACACCGCCGGGCCGCGAACGAACTCGGCCTGCTGCGGCGGAAGGAGGCCAACGACCGCGACCGGCTGCGGTGGCTCGGCCAGAACAATGTCCAGCTGAGCGAGACGGTCGGCCGCCTCGCCGCGGAGAACGCCGAGCTTCGCGCCGACCAGTCCGCGCTCGTCCAGCGCGCGCTCGGCAAGTACCGCGGCGCGATCGAGAAGTTCGCTCCGCGGGGCACTCGCCTGCGTGACTTCTACGAGACGGCGCTCGGCCGCCCCACGGGAGCGGATCCGACCGCGGCGGCCGTACCCGGCCCGGTGGCGGTCACCACCAGCGACGAGCCGATCGTCAGCGTCGTCATCCCGGTCTACGGCAACTGGTCCTACACGCGTGCCTGCCTCGACTCGATCCAGCGCCACCTGCCCCTCACCCCGTTCGAGGTCATCGTGGTCGACGACGCGTCGCGCGACGACTCGGCGGACCGGGTCGCCCAATGCGCGGGCATCCGGCTGGTGCGGGCGCCACGGAACCTAGGCTTCGTCGGCGCGTGCAATCTCGGCGCCGGACACGCGCGCGGCGACTTCGTCATGTTCCTCAACAACGACACCGAGGTCCGGCCCGGCTGGCTGGACGAACTGGTCGACGTCGTCGAGACCCGTCCGGACGTCGGGCTGGTCGGCTCGAAGCTGGTCTACCCGGACGGCAGGCTGCAGGAATGCGGCGGGATCATCTGGGCCGACGGCTCCGGCTGGAACTACGGCAGGCTGCAGAACCCGGACCTGCCCTGGTTCCAGGCACTCCGGGACGTCGACTACTGCTCCGGGGCCGCGGTGCTGGTCCGCCGTCAGCTGTTCGAGCGGATCGGCGGGTTCGACAAGCGGTTCTCTCCCGCCTACTACGAGGACACCGACCTCGCGTTCGCCGTGCGGGCGGCCGGGTTCCGGACGATGGTGCAGCCGTCGTCCGTGGTCGTCCACCACGAGGGCGTCTCGAACGGAACCGACCTCTCCGCCGGGGTCAAACGGCACCAGGAACTGAATCGCGGCGTGTTCGTGGACAAGTGGAGCGTCCAGCTGCGCGACCACCTCCCGTCGGCCAGTGCGCGCGCGTTGTGGTCGGCACGGCAGCGCACCGAGGACGGCCATCGCGGTGGCACCGTGCTCGTGCTCGACCACCAGATCCCCACGCCGGACAAGGATTCCGGGTCGGTGCGGATGGCCAGGATCCTCGAGCTGTTCGCCGGGATGGGCCATCGCGTCGTCTTCATGCCGTTCAACAACGCGGTGCCGGAGCCGTACGCGAGCCGGCTGTACCGCATGGGCGTCACCGTGGTCACCGGCGTGGACGAGCAGCTGGAGTTCCTGCGCGACGCCGGTCCCGACCTGCGGCTGGCCGTGCTGTCGCGGCCACATGTCGCCTGGCAGTGGATCGAGCAGGTCCGCCAGCACGCGCCGAACTGCCTCATCGCCTACGACACCGTCGATCTCCACTTCGTCCGGCTCACCCGGCAGGCCGATCTGGTCGCGCAACTCGGCGACACGGACGAAGAGGTGACCTTGCGCCGGCGCGCGAGAGTGCTGCGGGAGTCGGAACTCGGCCTGACCAGGCTCGCCGACGTCACCTTCGTCGTGTCCGACGTCGAACGGGAGCTCCTGCGGGAACTCGTCCCGTCGGCCAGGGTCGAGGTGCTGTCGAACGTGCACTACGCCGACGGCGCCGCGTCGGTTCCCGACGGCCGCGACGGGATCGTCTTCGTCGGCGGCTTCGATCACGTGCCGAATCGGGACGCCGCACACTGGCTCGCCACCGAGATCATGCCGCTCGTGCGCGAGCGCAGGCCCGGCGCGGTCGCGCAGATCGTCGGCAGCAACCCGCCGCCCGCGGTGCTCGAGCTCGAGCGTGACGGCGTCGTCGTGCGGGGCTGGGTGCCGGACCTCGACGAGGTCTACCAGACCGCGCGGGTGGTCGTCGCGCCGCTGCGGTTCGGGGCAGGCGTGAAGGGGAAGCTCGGCGAGAGCCTCGGCTACGGCGTGCCCGTCGTCGCGACCCCACTCGCTGCCGAGGGCATGCACCTCACGCACGGTCAGGACGTCCTGATCGGGGAGACGGCCGAGGAGCTCGCCGACCGGATCGTGGCCCTGCTCGAGGACGACAAGCTGTGGACTCGGCTGTCCGAGGAGGGCAAGACCGTGGTGGAGAGCCGGTTCGGCGCGGAGGTGGCCCGGCGGACCCTCGCCGGCGTCCTCGAAGCGGGTGGCCAGGCCTGATCAGCTCGGCGGCAGCGCCGCCTTGAAGGTGGCGCGTGTCGTATCGAGGCTGGTGCGGAGCTTGTTCTTGTCCAGGTTGAACGGCTGCGACGCCCACAGCACGACGGCGACCTTGCCCGAGGTGAACCACGTGCCGTCCATGCGGCGTGCCCCCTCGCGTCCGGTGACGGACTCGGGGTCGTCGGCCCGCAGAGTGAATCCGCCCGCCTGGGAAGCCTGCATCAGGTAGGCGACGACGGCCTTCGCGTCTTCGTCCGATCGCGTGGGGATGGCGTACGCGAGATAGCCGGTGTCGCCGTCGCTGGAGCCACGGAAGACGACGCTGGTGACGCCGTGCTGGGCGAAGATCTGCGCGGACTCCTTCGGGAAGAGCTTCAGCTCGACCCCTTTGTCGAGCGAGACCGTGGAGTTCTCGGGAAGCGGCGAGCCCGGCAACGCCGGAACGCGGTCCTCGAGCGCGGGTTCTTGTGCGGGCTGGCCGGCGCCCGGCCCGCCGACGGCGTCCGGTGCCTGCGCGATGGCGGGTGGCGACGGCTGGTCGCCGCCCTTCGGCGCCCCGAGCCACACGGTGCCGCCGATGATCAGCCCCAGCACGACCAGCACGCCGGCGGCGATGAACAGCCAGGTCGGTTTCCCCTTGCCGACGACGGCGTAGTCCTCCGGGGCGGGAGCGCTGTGCCGGGGACCGGCGTCGGGGACCAGCGACGGCAGGGCGCGGGGCAGCTGCCGGGTACCCGGATCGCGCCGGGGCTGGGGCGGCTCGGCGCGCAGGTACACCGTCGGGTTGATGTCGGCGGGCGACGGCGCGGTGGTCTTGTGGTCGGGGAGGCTGGGCAGGGGGCGCTTGGCGGGAGGCCGTTCGGGTTCGCGGGGCCGTGTGTCGAAGGGCTGGGTCGGCTGCTCCGGCGGGAGCGTGACGGCGGGAAGCTCGATCGGCCGCGCGGCCGGGTTGGTGCTGTGCCATGGGCCTGCCGGATGACGCAACGGCGAGGCGACCGGCGACGGCATCGCGCCACCGGAAGCCTCCGCGAGGAGCTCGTCGCGCCTCTTGCGGTGTTCGGTGTGCCCGATACGGCCTGAGGCCAGCTCGACATCCAGCTGCCGAAGCTCGTCCTGCCAGCTCATTCAGCCCCCTGCCGCTGGGTGTGGGCAGCCAGTGTCGCATGACCCGGACGGGTGGTTGATAGTGGTCTTTCCCATTCTTGCGTCCGTTTCGGCGCAGGTCCAGCACTGTCCGGAGCGGTACGGTGGCGGACGTGGGAAGTGCCGGGTGACGGAAATCGACGCGTGTCGCGGCGCGCTGCGCGAGCTGGCCATCGGCAGGCTCGCCGGACGTGACGTCCGCACCTCCCATCTGGTGGAGGCCGGCCTGGACGCGATCGTCGCCGGACTCGACACCCCGTCCCTCGCCTTGCTGGCCGGGCTCGAATCCTCCGCCGAAGCCGCCGTCGACAAGGCGTTCGGCCAGGTCGTCGACGAACTCGGGCTCGAACTGCCCGCCGACCCGACGGCCGCCCGCTGGCTGCTGATCCACGGTTGGCTCACCGCGATGGTCGAAGGCCGTCTTTCGCCCGCGTCCGGCGGCGCGCTGGTCAGCGAGGTGGGCGAGTTGCTCGGGTCGCCGCCGTCGCTGCGCGGGATCGCGCGGTGGTCGGCGATGCTCGACGGCTGGATCCCGACCGACCTCACCCCGAGAGACGTCTGCGAGGTGCCGATCCTCGAGGAATCGGCCGAGCTGCTCGATGGACCCTGGCCTCCTTCGCCGCGTCACCCGTAAAGCCCCGTTTTCTGTCGTACATGTGTTCTAAAATGGTCGTTGTACAGCAGGAACAGCGGCGAAAGGCAGACACGGATGGCCTACATCACCCTGCCCACGTTCGTGGGGTACAGCACGAGCTCGGGTCCTTCGCGTTCCTCGTTCGTCCGGCGCTGGCGTCGTCAGTACGAGGACCCGGCCCGGGGCGGCTTCAACTTCTACCTCCGCGCCGCGAACGCGATCCGTGCCGGGCGGATCTCCGGCCGGGATCGCGAGGTGCTGCGGGCACTGGTCGAGAACGCGGACGAGCGCACGCGGCCGCACTACACCGACATCGCCAACGGCTGGCTGCGTTACGTCGGGCGGCGTGACCTCCGGCTGGCTGAGGTCGGCCGGTCGCGATGGCGGCTCGGCTCGCTCGAGGTGGGTATCAATCCCCATCTCGGCCTGCGCAAGGGCGATGGCCCCGTGTACGTGACCTGGCTCTACTTCAAGGAGGAGCCGTTGAGCCGGGACGCCGCGCAGATGGTGCTGTGGTTGCTCGAACAGACGATGGACGAGCTGCGGCCGGGCGGGCGGCCGCTGGTGATCGACGTCCGGCGCTCGAAGGAGTTCGCGTTGTCGCCGCGTGATCGCGACAAGGTGCGGCCGTGGGTGCGGAGTGAGGCTTCGGCCTTCATGAGTCTTTGGGAGGCGGCCGCGTGATCGAACGACGGCGAGCCCGCGTTCGGTGGGCTCGCCGTTCACGCACCGTCATTCTCACGGTTCCGACGCCGACGCAAGACACCTGATCAGGTGACAGTTTCGCGGAGAATGCCCACGAGCTGGACAACTTGGGCCCCGAACACGAAGCTTTCCCAGTCTTAACCGGCCGAACCACCGAGGGTCGCTCGTGAACAACGCTTGGGAAGCCATCTCCAGGGTCGCAGATGAGCCCGCCTGGTACTGGGTCTACGACAAGCTCGCGTTCTGGCCGAGCACTTACGCGCACGCCTGGCCCGGCTTCCGTGAACCCGCGCCGTCCGTCGCGTGGGATCTCGCGCCAGGCGGCCTCGACCGTTCGTCGCCCGAATTCCGGCTCGGCCCGTACGCCGTCGAGCAGAACGACGTGGCCCGCGTCGCGCTCGCGGCGTTGAAGGACTGCGTCGCCGAGGACGAGTGGGTCTGGGTGCTGCACTGGCAGCACCAGTCGTACCGCTTCTACCCGCATCGGCACGCCGCGCTCGACCCGTGGCCGGTCCCGGTGTTCCCGCGCACGGACTACCACATGTTCCTGGCGAACGACTTCCGCTTCGGCACGCTCGGGCACCCGTGGGAACGGACGTTGTGCGTGTACGGCGAGAAGCTCGTGCCCGCCTTCGAGAAGCACGGCGGACAGGTTTTCAAGAACGTGCTCCGGCGAGACGGGGCGCCGGCCGTGATGGCGGGCGGACCTGCCTAAACTCAGGCGG
Source organism: Amycolatopsis sp. NPDC000009 (assembly GCF_055563465.1). NCBI lineage: Bacteria > Bacillati > Actinomycetota > Actinomycetes > Pseudonocardiales > Pseudonocardiaceae > Amycolatopsis > Amycolatopsis sp. NPDC000009. Next base: position 206,253 of record NZ_JBVHDI010000012.1, on the reverse strand, counting down.
GTGTTCGAATACCACGGGTGGGTGACCATCCAAGCGAGCCCTTCCGGCGACGACGACGCGGCGCTGCTCGAGCGCATCGTCGAGCGGGTGCACCGAGCGGTGCGCGACTTCGGCGACGCCGACCTGCTCGACCTCCGCTGGGCGGCCGGGGTGCCGGTGCTGCACCTGGGCGGCATGGACAAGCACGGCACCGCGATCGCGCCCGAGCTGGTGGACCTGTTCACCCGCGTCGGCGATCTCGCGCCAGGGTCCTACGGTCTCCTGCACGTCTGGGACGACCAGGATCCCGACCACGACAACGAGTTCAAGGTGTACCGGATGGCCCGCGGCCTGGTCACCGAACGCGGCGACGAGCACCTGTCGCCGGTCGCGCCGACCGTGCTGGACGGCTACGAGATCTGAATCGCAACACTTCTTGAGTAGCCGTACTCAAGACATCGCGGGGTGCTCGGCGCGACCTTGGTACGCATGACGAAAACCTCCGCAGCGCCGCCCACCACCGTCGCGTTCTTCGTCCAGGCCGCCCTGTCGTTCGGCCTGGCGCTGCTCGCGGTCGTCATCGGCATCTGGTACCTGCCGGTCGACGGCTGGGTCCGCGGCTTCCTCGCCCTCGGCATGCTCTTCCTGACGACCTCGGCGTTCACCCTCGCAAAATGCATCCGTGACCGGCAGGACGAGAACTCCGTCGTCGGCCGGGTCGACCAGGCCCGCGTCGACAAACTGCTCGCCGAGCACGATCCGTTCAAAACGCCCGCGCTCTGAGCCGGCCCAGATGGCCTCGGCCCATGCCCGAATCCGAATTACTACAGGCGTGTGACCCCACTCAGCGAACCTGTAGCACTTAGTAACCAAAAAGATCAACGTGCCCAATAACCCCATCGCAAAGGCGAGGGACAAGCACCGTGGGGGTCCGGGGGCTCGGGCCCCCGGGAATTATGGTGAGCAAGCCACGGTCCAGGCGTTCCCTGGACACACCGCGCCCACTTGCGAGCGGATGACGGGATTCGAACCCGCGACCCTCACCTTGGCAAGGTGATGCGCTACCAGCTGCGCTACATCCGCATGTGTTGCTCTGCTCCGGCACTCGTTTGAAGCAGTGGAACAACCATACACCGACCGTCTGTAGCGGTTTCGACCCACCCCTGCAGGTGCTTCGGTGTCACACCTGGCGTACAAGGGGTGACGACGGCTGCATACCTCCGTATGGTGTCCCCATTCGACCGAATGGTGAGTCCTTCGGGGAGGAGGTGCCTGGCCGGATGACCGAGCAGGGCACGGTGCCGCTTCAGGCGGCCTCGGAATCCGACGAGCAGGCATTGCTCCAGCGTCTCCGTGATGGGGAGGACGCCGCCTTCGGGGAGCTTTTCGAACTCCACGCCGCCGCCGTGCGGCGGCTGGCCCGCAGCCTGGCCTCCGACCGGTCGGAGGCGGAGGACATCACGGCCGAGACCTTCTTCCGGGTGCTTCAGGCGTTGCGCCGGGGTGCCGGGCCGCGGGATTACGTCCGGGCGTATCTGCTGACGGTGGCTCGCCGGGTCTCGTGGGAGTGGCACGGCGCGCGTCGTGACGTGCCGGTGAGCGACGACGAGCTGACCTTCCGGGCCGGGGCTGGGGCGGACACGCATGCCCGCACGGCCGAACATTCGCTGATCACGACGGCGTTCACGAGTCTGCCGGAGCGGTGGCGTTCGGTGCTGTGGCAGACCGAGGTCGAAGGCGAGCAGCCGGCGATGGTCGCGCCGCATTTCGGGTTGAGCGCGAACGCGACGGCGGCGCTGGCCCGTCGCGCGCGGCAGGGGCTGCGGGCGGCGTACCTCCAGGCGCATCTGTCGGTGAACCGCGGGCCGGATTCGTGCCGGGCCGTGGTGGAGAAGCTGGGCGGGTTCACCGCGGGCAGTGTCACCGGGGCCGAGGCCCGCCGGATCAAGACCCACCTGATCGGGTGCCAGTCGTGCCGGGCGACGCACGACGAGTTGCGTGACGTCTGTTCTTCGCTGCGGGCGCACGCCGGTGTCGTCGCCTTGCTGGTGCCGGCGGCCGCCGGTGCCCACGCGAGCGGGGCGTTGTCCGGGCTCGCCGCGTCGGTCAAGGGGCTTCTGCTCGGGTCGAAGGTGAAGGTCGGCCTCGCGGTGGCGTCGACGGCCGCCGCGGGCGCGGTCGGGATCGTCGCCGGTCCGGCCGTGTTCGGTACCGACGTGACGCACACCATCGGCCTGCCCGGGGGCGGCCAGCCGGAGCTGGCGTTGCTGCCGGAGCAGGTCGCGCCGCCCGCCGACGGCAGGCCGGTGGAGCTCCCGCCGCAGCGGATCGCCGAGGACCGGATGCACGGCAAGGGCGACCGGCCCGCCGTGAACGGGCAGGGCACGGGCACGGAACTCGGGGTCTCCGACCTGCCGAGCCTGCCGGGTGTGGGCACGTCGGGGAGGAAGGACGCCGGCGGCGGTGACAGTGGCGCCGACGGCGCCGATAACGCCGTGCAGCCGCCTGACGAGCAGAATCCGACGCAGGAGGAGACCTCGCCGCGGAACGAGGTCCCGGAACCGGGCACCGGCACGAACCAGACCACCTCGAAACGGGACGACATCCCGCCAGGGGAGTCGCTGAGCCCGACCACGACGACCTCCAGGGACGAGACGGACCCGTCGAACACGCCGGAGTCGACGACTGACCCGGAAGGGTCCACTTCGCCGGAGACGAGCACGCCCGAGAGCGAGACCGGGACCCCGTCCGGCGAGCCGTCGAAAGACGAGCCGAGCCCGGTCGAACCGACTTCCCACTATCCGGAACCGGGTATCGACTACCCGACGTGCCCATAACGCCCGAGCGGGCATATCACCTTCGAACTCTCGCGAATCCGGCTCCGGTCACGGTACGGTGGAGCTCGCTCACGACGAGCGAGCGGCCGCGCGGGAGGCGACTGAATGAACCGGCTGGTGCACGGCGAGGACGGCCGTGACTGGGTGGTCCGAGCCCAGATGGAATGGCGTGCTCCCGCGACAGCGGACGATTTCGAGCACGACGTGGCGGGCAGCTACGGCCCGGGTATCGCGATGATCGCCGTGACGGCGCTGCTCGCGATCGTGCTCATCATGTGGACTCCCGCCGACGTGAGAATCCCGTCCTGGGTTCCGCTGGCGCTCCTGCTGGTCGCGCTGTTCTTCCCGTTGCGGTGGATCCTGCGCCGCCCGTGGACCGTGGTCGCCGAGACCGAGGGCGATCTGGCGGGCGACCGGCCGTCGGAGCGCTGGGTGGGCACCATCCGCGGCATGTTCACCGTGCGCGGCGAGGTCTCGAAGATCTCCAAGACCATCCAGAAGCACTCGCTGCCGGATTTCGACGGCCCGTTGCACCCGGTGGAGTAGTCGCGGCGGCCTGAACGCGCGAGACTGGGCCCATGCCCGAGCTACCCGAGGTCGAAGCGCTCGCTCACCACCTGCGTGAACACGCGGTGGGCAAGACGATCTTCCGTGTCGACGTGGCGTCCCTCAGCGTGCTGAAGACGGCGACACCGCCGTGGACGGAGCTGCACGGCCGCGAGGTCACCGGTGCCGGCCGCTTCGGCAAGCACCTCGATCTCGTCGCCGGTGATCTCCATCTGGTCGTCCATCTGGCGCGGGCCGGCTGGCTGCGCTGGTCCGACGGGTTGGCGCCGGCGCCGCTCAAACCCGGCAAGGGGCCGATCTCGCTGCGCGTCCACCTCGACGCGGCCGCCGGGCCCGGCTTCGATCTCACGGAGGCCGGGACGAAGAAGGGGCTGGCGGTCTGGATCGTGCGTGATCCGGAGAAGGAGGTCGCCAGTATCGCGCGCCTCGGGCCGGACGCGCTTTCGCTGGACCGCACGGGTCTCGAGAAGTTGTTCGCCGGGCGCACCGAACGGTTGAAGACGGCGCTCACCGATCAGTCGCTGATCGCCGGCATCGGCAACGCCTACTCCGACGAGATCATGCACATGGCGAAGCTTTCGCCTTACGCCACGACCGGAAAACTGTCCGAAGGGGCGCTCGACGGGCTCTTCGAGGCCATCAGCGAAGTGCTGACCAGCGCCGTGACGCGGTCGGTCGGCCAATCCGCGGCCCGGCTCAAGGGCGAGAAGCGGTCCGGGTTGCGGGTGCACGCGCGCACCGGGCTCCCGTGCCCGGTCTGCGGCGACACGATCCGCGAGATCTCGTTCGCGGACAAGTCCTTCCAGTACTGCCCGACCTGCCAGACCGGCGGGAAGCCGTTGGCCGACCGGCGGATGTCGCGCCTGCTCAAGTGACCCGCCACTGACCGCTTTTCGTCCTCTGAATGCGGTACTTGCGCGGGCAACCACCGCATTCAGAGGACGAAACGCGGTCAGCAGAGGGCGGCGATCACCGCGGGCATCGGCGGCTTCGGCACCCGCTGCCCGCCGTGCACGTCCGCGGCGAGGTCGTACACGTTGAGCGCCAGCACGATCTGCTTGGAGCCGTCCGCGTTGCTCATCGAGACGCTGAAGAATCCCGGCCCGGCGCCGGTGTTGCCCCAGAACGTCTTCGTGACGTCCCCGCATTCCACGTCGAGCGTCTCGATCCCCGCTCCGTAGGCGCCGCCCTCCTCGTTCGGCACGAGCCGCTTGAGTTCGGCCTGCTGCGCGGGTGCCAAAAGCCGTCCTGCCAGCAATGCGCGGTGGAACGTCGCGAGGTCGTCGACGGTCGACACCATCGCGCCCGCGGTCCAGTCGTACGACGGGCTGAACACCGTCATGTCCTCACCCCGCATGTCGTAGCCGTGCAGATGCGGACCTCGCAGGAACGGCGACCACAGCGGGAAGTACGTCTTCCCGAGGCCGAGCGGGCCGAGGATCCGCCGCTGGATCTCCTCGCGGACGTCGTCGCTGGTGATCTTCTCGATCACCTTGCCCAGCAACAGATATCCGGTGTTCGAGTAGTCGACGCCCGTTCCGGGCGGGAACGACGGCCGGTCGGCGAGCGACCGCCGGATCACCTCCGACGGCGTGATGACGTGCGCCCGGTTCCCGTCGACCAGATACGGGTCGAAGAAGTGTGGATCGAGCGGGTCGTGCACGCCGGAGGTGTGGTTCAGCAGCATGCGCAGCGTGATCTTCTCCGGCTCGTAGCCCGGTCCGCGTACGACACCGGGCAGCCGTCGCTCCACCGGATCGTCGAGGGAAAGCGCGCCTTCGCCCGCCAGTTGCAGTACCACCGTGGCGACGAACGCCTTGGTGTTGCTGGCGATCCGGAACCGGTGGTGCGGCCCCGCGGGTTCGCGCGTTGCCTGGTTCGCGTATCCGGCGCCGAAGCGTGAGACCGCCTTACCGGTCCGGACCTGGACGACCGCTCCCGGGAATCCCCCTTCGCCGACCAGCTCGCCGACCGCCGCGCGCACCGGATCACCGGCCGCGGCCGCCGTCCCGCTCGCCAGCAGGACTCCCGCCAGCACCCCCGCCGCGAGTTTCCCCGATCCGCGCATTGTGTTCCTCCCCCGGAAGCGATTGCCTGCGCACAGTCTTCTCCGCACGACGGGGAGTGACCATGGGGACAACGCCCGGGTCTTGGGTAGGGTCGGCCCCACCCTCAGTTGTCACAACTCAACGGAAAGTGGGGAGCAGACCTTGCACCCGGTTGGTCGAGCGCAGAGCATGGACGCCGTGTCCGGGCTCGAGATCGCGCAGATCATCCCTTGGGGTGTGGCGCTGCTGCTCGCGATCCTCGTCGTCGTCCTCCTGATCAAACTGAGGCGGCCCGCGAGCATCGTGGAGAACGCGGTGCTGCAGGCCGTCCACCGGATGTCGAAGGCGACACCGGATCTCCGCGAGGGGCTCGACGAGCAGGTCGCCGACAAGATCACCAGCCAGCTGCTGGAGATGCTCGACTGCGTCGCCGTCGGCATCACCGACAGCGAAGGCACCCTGCTGTCCTGGGACGGCGAGGCCAACGACCACTACGTCGACCTCGTCGACGCCATCGGCAACGCGATCCGCAAGCACCGGCGCGAGGTCGTCGCGCACGACAAGATGCCGTGCAACCACCGCGGCACCTGCCGGATGCGGACGGCGGTGATCGTGCCGCTGATCGTCGAGGGCGAGACCGAGGCCGCGCTGCTCGTCGTCGGGCGCACCCGCGGTCGCCTGGTGCAGATGGCCGACGCCGTCGCGCAGTTCGTCTGCACCCAGTTCGAGCTGGCGCGCCTGGACGAATCGAAGAACCAGCTCCAGCAGGCGGAGATCAAGGCACTGCGCGCGCAGATCTCGCCGCACTTCGTCTACAACGCGCTCAACACCATCTCGTCGCTGATCCGGACAGACCCGGAGGAGGCGCGGGAGCTGCTTCAGGACTTCGCGGACTTCACGCGCTACTCGTTCCGGACGTCGGGCATGTTCACCTCGCTCGCCGAGGAACTGCGGAACATCGACCGCTACCTGACGATCGAGAACGCCCGTTTCGGCGGACGGCTCGAAGTGCGGATGAAGATCGCGCCCGAGGTGCTTTCGGTGGTCGTCCCGTTCCTGATCATCCAGCCGCTGGTGGAGAACGCCGTCAAACACGGCCTCGCGTCGAAGCCCTCCGGCGGGTGCGTCACGGTGATCGCCGAGGACTACGGCGCCGAAGCGCTGATCAGCGTCGAGGACGACGGCATCGGCATGGAGCCCGCCAAACTCGCGGATCTCCGCAGCCAGCACCGCACGGGCGCGCACGTCGGCCTCGGCAACATCAACCAGCGGATGCAGCAGGTGTTCGGCCGCGACTACGCGCTCATGGTCGAGACCGCGCCCGGCGCCGGGATGAAGGTGACCCTGCGGGTGCCGAAGTTCATGCCCGGCGTGCGGCCGAATCTGCCGGACTTCTCCGCCGACAGCGCGACCGTCCCGCCTCAGGGCGGGCCGAACGAGTCCAGCGGGGTGAGCGGTTCGCGCAGCGGCGTGCTGCCGTCGTGAACGTCGGTAACCTGGCGGTATGAGCGTTGCGGACAAGCTGACCTCCCGTCTCCCGATGATCGGCGATCGGGGTGAACGCAAGGACGTCGTCGCCGTGGTGAAGCTGCACGGGGTGATCACGCCGACCCCGTCGCCGCTGGCCAGGGGATCGATCAACCTCGCCGCCGTCGAATCGGCGCTGACGCGCGCGTTCGGGCACGAGCGGCTGAAGGCCGTCGCGCTGCAGATCAACTCGCCGGGTGGCGCGCCGACGCAGTCGGGCCTGGTCGCCGAGCGGATCCGCCAGCTCGCCGACGAGAAGAACGTGCCGGTACTGGCCTTCGCCGAGGACGTCGCCGCGTCCGGCGGGTACTGGCTGGCCTGCGCCGCCGACGAGATCTACGCGCACCGGACGTCGATGGTCGGTTCCATCGGCGTGATCAGTGGTGGCTTCGGGTTCACCGGTCTGCTGGAGCGGTTCGGCATCGAGCGGCGGCTGCACACCGCGGGGGCGAACAAGTCCCGGCTCGACCCGTTCAGCCCGGAGAAGCCGGAAGACGTCGAGTGGCTGAAGAAGATGCACGGCCAGCTCCACGAACTGTTCGTCGATTGGGTCACCGAACGCCGTGGCGACCGGCTGTCCGGCTCCGAAGACCTGTTCACCGGGGATGTCTGGCTGGGCGCCCGCGCGGTCGAGCTCGGTCTCGTCGACGGCGTCGGCAGCCTCCGCCAGGTGATCACCGAGCGGTACCCGGACGCCGAGATCGCGATCGCCGAACCGAAGAAGCCGCTGCTGGCGCGGCTCGGCATCGGCGCCCCCGCCGCGGCGAGCGCGCTGCTGGACGCCGTCCAGTCCAAGGCCGCCTGGAGCCGCTTCGGCCTCTGAGCACGTGCGATAAACGGCCCGGTCCTCGCGGATCGGGCCGTTCTTCGCGTTCGGGGCAGGTCGGATTCACCCGAACGGTGGTAGGCGTAAGTGGTTCAGACCAGGTCTCATATCGGACATACCGCTTTGTTGTGAACGGCAACAAACCTCGACAGCGTTGACGAGGAGGTCCGATGTCCGTTACTTCTCCCCGAACGAGCCGCTGGAAGATCGCGCTCGCCGCCACCGCCGGCGCGGCTCTGATCACCGTCCCCCTCACCCTGCCCGCTTCCGCCGCCGTCCCACCCCCGCCGTCCGGCTGGACCACCGTGTTCACCGACGACTTCACCGGCGCCGCGGGCTCGCTCCCGTCGAGCGCGAACTGGATCATCGACACCGGCCACGGCTACCCCGGCGGCCCGGGCAACTGGGGCACCGGCGAGATCCAGAACTACACGGCGAACCCCGCGAACCTCGCCCAGGACGGCTCCGGGAACCTGCGGATCACACCGCTGCGTGACGGCGCGGGCAACTGGACCTCGGCGCGGATCGAAACCCAGCGCACGAACTTCAAACCGCCCGCGGGCGGTGCGCTGCGGATCGAAGGCCGTATCCAGATGCCGAACGTCACCGGCGCCGCGGCACTCGGCTACTGGCCCGCGTTCTGGGCGCTGGGCTCGCCGTATCGCGGCAACTACTGGAATTGGCCCGCCGTCGGCGAGTTCGACATCATGGAGAACGTCAACGGGATCAACACGGTCTGGGGTGTGCTGCACTGCGGCGTCAACCCCGGCGGCCCGTGCAACGAGACGACCGGCCTCGTCGGCAGCCGCACCTGTCCCGGTGCCAGCTGTCAGAGCGCGTTCCACACCTACACCTTCGAATGGGACACCAGCGTCAGCCCCAACGTGTTCCGCTGGCTCGTGGACGGGCAGCAGTTCCATTCGGTCAGCCAGAACCAGGTCGACGCCACGACGTGGGCCAACATGACGAACCACGCCGGCTACTTCGTCCTGCTGAACGTCGCCATCGGCGGCGCGTTCCCGAACAACAACTCCGGCACCACGACACCGGGGCCGGGGATCGTGCCGGGACACCCGATGCTCGTCGACTACGTCACCGTCCTGACCCGCGGCGGCGGCACGACCCCCACCGCGCCCACGACCACCACGGGAAGTCCCGGCGGCGGCAGCGCGTACGGCACGATCCAGGCGGAGTCGTACGGCCAGGCGGCGGGTATCGCCAAACAGGCCACGTCCGACACCGGCGGCGGCCAGAGCATCGGACCCGCGGGCAATGGTGACTGGGCGTTGTACCCGGGCATCGACTTCGGGACGCAAACGGGCAGGCAGTTCCAGGCGCGCGTCGCGTCCGGAGCGGCGGGCGGCGTGAGCGGACTCGTCGAAGTCCGGCTCGGCAGCCGGTCCAACCCGCCCATCGGCAGCTTCGCCGTCGCGAACACCGGCGGCTGGCAGAGCTGGCGGACCATCCCGGCGAATATCAGCGGCGTCACCGGGAAACACGACGTCTACCTGACCTTCACGAGCGGACAGCCCGCCGATTTCGTGAGCGTCAACTGGTTCACCTTCACGCCGTGAAGGGATAGATGTGGCACGGCGAGGCGGTTCGTGTCACCGGAAAAGATGACGGCACCGGTCACCCCAGGCGCGGGGGTGCCGGTGCCGTCCTTTTCGTTCGACTTTCGTGAAGCGGGCTGGACAAGGAACCCGGCAATGGGCAGGATGCGTCTCACTGTGAGTGCTCACGATGACACCCGGAAGCTCATCGTCCTGGCGGTGGACGATGAGCCCAAAGGGCTAGACGAACTCGTCCACTGTCTCCGCAACAGCCCGCACGTCGCCCTGGTCTACCCGGCGATCGACGCTTCGGAGGCGCTGCGCCTGCTGTCCGCGGACGATCCGAGGCTGGCCGACCGCAAGGCGCGCGGCCTGCCGATCGTGGACGCGGTGTTCGCCGACATCGACATGCCCGGTCTGTCCGGTATGGAGATGTCGCGGGTGTTCGCCGCGCTGCGCCCGTCGCCGGCGCTGGTGTTCGTGACCGGGCACGCGGAAGAGGCCGTCAACGCCTTCGACCTCGGCGCGCTCGACTACGTGCTCAAGCCGTACCAGCAGGATCGGCTCGACCGCGCGGTCTCCCGCGTGATCGACAAACTCGCCGCCAACGCCGCGCCGAAGTACGGTCCGGAAGGCGGACTGGGGCAGGTCAAGAACGACGACGAGGTCATCCCCGTCGAGCTCGCCGGCACCACGAAGCTCATCCCGCGGTCTTCGGTCCGCTGGGTCGAGGCACAGGGCGACTACGCCCGGCTGTTCACCACCGACGGCAGCCACCTGGTCCGCATCCCGCTCGCCCAGCTCGAAGAACGCTGGGAGAAGGCGGGTTTCGTCCGCATCCACCGGTCGTTCCTGGTCTCCTTGCCGCTGATCACCGAACTGCGCATGGGGCAGGGCGGCTATCAGGTCGTGATCGGTAACGAGGAGAAGGTGCTGCCGGTGAGCCGCCGCCACACGCGCGCCCTCAAGGACAGGCTGGTCGGCGCCAACCGGTCGACGTGACCGACGACTACTACCGCCGCGTCAACGGCGTCCGCGAACCGGATCCGACGCTCGGTAAGAGCAGGAAACCGGCGGTCCCCGAGGGGGCCGCCGTCGAACCCGTTCCCGGCGCGCCGTCGGGCCCGAAGCACGAGGCCAAACCCGAACATCACGCGAAACCCAAGCGGCAGCGGGTGATCCTCGCCGATCCGCGGCAGGCCACCAGCACCCTGCGGGCCAGGGTCGAGCTCGAAGAACAGACCAGCTGGGGAAAGCTCCTGGTCCGGGATCTGGTGAAGATCCAGCTGCGGACGGCCTCCCTGCTGGCGCTGCTGGTGATGGTCACCCTTTGTTCGCTTCCGGTGCTCTTCTATCTGATCCCGTCCTTCGGCCGGGTGACCGTCGTGGGCATCCCGGTGCCCTGGCTGATCCTCGGCGTGGCGCCTTTCCCGTTCCTGTTCGGCATCGGTCTCTGGTACAACCGGCTCGCCGAACGACACGAACGCGACTTCGTCGACATGATCGAGAACTGATTGCGGAGCCGCACGTAGAGGAGGACCCATGACCGCGCGCCCTCTTGTGGCCGAAGGCCACGGAAACGCGGTGGCAGGGCGCCTCGATGCCTCCGCGACCGACCAGATTTCGCCGCGCCCTGGCAGCGCGTTTCCGTCAGCGCGCGATTAAATGACACCGTGCAGCTGAACTCTTGGGCCATCGCCGGCATCGTGCTGGTGGCGGTCCTGACCTTCTATCTGGGACATCGCTCCTCGAGGTCGGCCGTCAGCACGCACGATTTCCTCGTCGCCCGGCGCACCGTGCGGTCCCGCCGCAACGCCGCCGCGATCTCCGGTGAGTACCTGTCCGCCGCGTCGTTCATGGGCGTCGCCGGCATCGTGCTCAAGGACGGCGCCGACGCGCTGTGGTTCCCGATCGGCTTCACCGCGGGTTATCTCGCGCTGATGTTGTTCGTCGCCGCGCCGCTGCGGCGGTCGGGCGCGTACACGCTGCCGGACTTCGTCGAGATGCGGCTGGGTTCGACGATGCTGCGCCGGGTCTCGACGGCGTTCGTGGTGTTCATCGGGATCCTCTACATGGTCCCGCAGCTGCAGGGCGCCGGCCTGACCCTGGCGACCATCCTGCCCGTGCCCGCGTGGGCGGGCGCGATCCTGGTGACCTGTGTGGTCGGGTTCAACGTGATCGCGGGCGGGATGCGCGCCATCACCGTCGTCCAGGCCTTCCAGTACTGGCTGAAACTGTTCGCCATCGCGGTGCCGGCGTTCGTCCTGTGCATCGTGTTCCTCGGTTCCGGTGGGCCGGGCAGCGCGCGTCCGCTGGGGCAGCCCGCCCCGCCGACGTTCCCCGAGAACACCACGGTGTCGGTGCAGGCCGACGTCACGCTGAAGGTCACCTCGGTGACCGTGCTCGAGGCGTACGGACAGGTGGAAGGCGCGCGCGCCAACGGTTTCGCGGTGTGGACGCCGGAGGCCGGGCACAAGGTCGAGAAGGGCACGACCCTGAAGTTCACCGCGGGCACCCCGGTGCCGGTGGTCAGTGACGCGCCCGCGTCCAACGGCGACTGGCTCCGGCCGGGGTCGGGCGGTCTCACCGATCTGCTGCAGGTCTATTCGCTGATCCTCGCGACCTTCCTCGGCACCATGGGGCTGCCGCACGTCCTGGTCCGCTTCTACACCAACCCCGACGGGAAGGCCGCGCGCCGCACGACGGTGCACGTCCTGCTGCTGCTCGGGCTGTTCTATCTGTTCCCGACGCTGCTGGGCGCGCTCTCGCGGATGTACGTCCCGGAGCTGCTGGTGACCGGCAAGACCGACGCCGCCGTCCTGCTGCTGCCGTCCGCCGTCCTCCCCGGCCTCGGGGGGCAGATCCTCGGTGCGGTGACGGCGGCCGGCGCCTTCGCGGCGTTCCTGTCGAGTTCGTCCGGGCTGCTGGTGAGTGTCGCCGGGGTCGTGTCCACCGACGTCCTGCCCGGTCGCGTCCGCGATTTCCGGGTGGCGACGGCCATCGTGGCGGTCATCCCGTTCGCGCTGGCGGTCCTGCTGCCGTCGGAGGACCTCTCGCTTTCGGTCGGGATGTCGTTCGCGCTGGCCGCGTCGACGTTCAGCCCGCTGCTGCTGCTCGGGGTCTGGTGGCGCAAGCTCAGCTGGCCTGGCGCGCTGGCCGGGATGCTCGTCGGTGGCGGTTCGGTGCTGACCGCGCTGGTGGTCAACATCGTCAGCAAGTACACCGGTGGCTGGGCGCCGTGGTTCACGAACCAGCCCGCGCTGATCACCGTGCCGGCGGCGTTCCTGACCACCTACGTGGTGAGCCGCGCGACCGGATACGGGCGGCCGGACGACGTCCACGGCGTGATGCTGCGGCTGCACGCGCCCGATCCGCTCGGGTTCATGCGCGATCGCGCGGTCGCCCGGTTCGGGCAGGCCGAAGAGGACACCGCGAAGACAGAGAAGGCCGAGAAGGCCGAGAAGACACTGAAGACAGACAAGGCAGAGAAGGCCCGGACCACCGGCAAAGGCCGTCACCGGAAGTAAATCACTCTTTCGAGTCGCGAGCGTCTACTCAGAGTCGTACCGTTCACTCAAATGGATTGCTCCTCTTCGGCCCTGAGAGGGGCATGATCTTTCGTGACAACGAAGTCATCGAATGGTCGCGGTAGACGGGAGGTCCGACGTGAGCGATACCGATCCGGAATCCGACTGGGAAAAGGTGCAGGCGAGTCCGGACTTCGCCGAGCTGCGCCGCAGGCTCCGGGTATTCGTTTTCCCGGTCTCGGGGTTGTTCCTCCTTTGGTATCTGCTCTACGTGCTCCTCGCCGACTACGCGACCGAGTTCATGAGCACCAAGCTCTTCGGCAACATCACCGTCGGCCTGGTCTTCGGCCTGCTGCAGTTCGTGTCCACCTTCGTGATCACCGGTCTTTACGTCCGGTACGCGAACCGGAAACTCGATCCGCTCGCCGACAAGATCCGGCATGAGGTCGAAGGGACCGAGCGGTGAATACGCTGGCAGCGGGTGTACAGGGCAGCAATCCGGCCCTCAACATCACCATTTTCGCGATCTTCGTGGCGATCACGCTCGTGATCGTTTTCCGGGCGAGCCGGAATACGAAGACCGCGTCCGACTACTACGCCGCGGGGCGCGCGTTCACCGGTCCGCAGAACGGCATCGCGATCTCGGGCGACTATCTTTCCGCGGCGTCGTTCCTGGGTATCGCCGGTGCGATCGCGATCAACGGTTACGACGGTTTCCTCTACTCGATCGGGTTCCTCGTCGCGTGGCTGGTGGCGTTGTTGCTGGTCGCGGAACTGCTGCGCAACACCGGCAAGTTCACCATGGGCGACGTGCTGGCGTTCCGGATGAAGCAGCGCCCGGTCCGCGCGGCGGCCGCGATCTCCACGCTCGCCGTCTCGTTCTTCTACCTGCTCGCCCAGATGGCGGGCGCCGGCGGCCTGGTGAACCTGCTCCTCGGCATCGAAGGGAATCTCGGCCAGGACCTGGTGATCGCCGTCGTCGGCGTGATCATGATCCTGTACGTGCTGATCGGCGGGATGAAGGGCACCACCTGGGTCCAGATCATCAAGGCCGTCCTGCTCATCGCGGGTACGTTCGCGATGACGCTGTGGGTGCTCGGGAAGTACGGGTTCAACTTGTCCAGCCTGTTCCAGGCCGCCGTCGACAAGGGCGGGCAGACCGGGGAAGCGCTGCTCGGGCCGGGCAAGCAGTACGGCAAGACCGGCACGACGAAACTCGACTTCCTGTCGCTGGGCATCGCGCTGGTGCTCGGCACCGCGGGCCTGCCGCACGTGCTCATGCGCTTCTACACCGTGCCGACCGCGAAGGACGCGCGCCGTTCGGTGGTCTGGGCGATCGCTCTGATCGGCATCTTCTACCTGTTCACGCTGGTGCTCGGCTACGGCGCGGGCGCGCTCGTCGGCCCGGACGTGATCGCGAAGGCGCCGGGGACGACCAACTCGGCGGCCCCGCTGCTGGCGCTCGAACTGGGCGGCCCGATCCTGCTCGGGTTCATCGCGGCGGTGGCGTTCGCGACGATCCTCGCGGTGGTCGCGGGGCTGACGATCACCGCGTCGGCGTCGTTCGCGCACGACGTCTACGCCAACGTGATCAAGAAGGGCAAGACCGCCCCGGACAGCGAGGTCCGCGTCGCGCGCATCACCGCGCTGGTGATCGGCGCGGTCGCGATCGTCGGCGGGATCCTCGCGAAGAACCAGAACGTGGCGTTCCTGGTGGCGCTGGCCTTCGCGGTGGCGGCGTCGGCGAACCTGCCGACCATCCTCTACTCGTTGTTCTGGAAGCGGTTCAACACCCAGGGCGCGCTGTGGAGCATCTACGGCGGGCTGAGCGTGTGCGTCGTCCTGATCGTCTTCTCGCCGGCGGTCTCGGGCAAGCCCGTCGACCCGAAGACCGGGAAGAGCGCCTCGATGATCCAGGGCGTCGACTTCCACTGGTTCCCGCTGGACAACCCGGGCATCGTGTCGATCCCGGTCGCCTTCTTCCTCGGCTGGCTCGGCACCGTGCTGTCCAAGGAACACAACCAGAAGAAGTACGCCGAGATGGAGGTCCGCTCGCTCACCGGTGCCGGGGCGGAAAAGGCCGTCCAGCATTGAGTCGCTCTTCACGCGCGCGCAACGGGACGGGATGCGAGGATGGAACGGTGGTGAGCCCTGCTGACATCCCGACCGTCGCCGTCCGTGATCTGCCGAAGGACGGTGTCGCGCTGCTCGACGTCCGCGAGGACGACGAGTGGGCCGCCGGGCACGCCCCCGGTGCCAAGCACATCCCGATGGGTGAACTGCCCGCGCGCGTCGGCGAACTCGACGAGCTGCCCGACGACCAGCCGATCCACGTGATCTGCCGCAGCGGCGGCCGGTCCGCGCGCGCCGCCGCGTGGCTCAACGCGAGCGGCTGGGACGCGGTGAACGTCGCCGGCGGGATGGGCTCCTGGAAGCAGGAGGGGCGCCCGATGGTCGGCGATCATCCCGGCGTCGAACCCGAAGTGCTGTAACCGTGCAGCCCGGCCACTACCCACCGAGAGGACCGATGTCGTCACTGCCGCCGGTGCGTCCCGCGCCGATGCGGCAGCCGGTGCGGCATCGCGTCCGCTGGGTGGCTTCGCCGCCGCCCGGCGCCTTGCCGCAGCGTCGCAACCCCGTGGCCGAGCGCTATTCCGGTCCGCCGTCCTATCCGGTCCCGCCGCGATGGGGCTTCCCGAACCTGGTCTGGCGACGGCCGACCGCGGTCCCCGGGACGGCCTCCGGCGAGGTCACCGCGGGGGAACGGCTGCGGGTGATCACGCGAAGCCTCCTGCCGGTGCTGTGGACCTTCGCCGCTCTCGCCGTCGTGGCCTCGGCCGCCGAAATCTGGCGCTACGTCCTGCTCGTGCAGAGCCGCGACTCGGCGTTGTCGACGTCCGTCGTCTCGGTGTCCGACAGCTTCGTGATCACCGCGGGCCTGCTCACGACGATCCTTTCGCTGCTGCCGTCGGGGCTCGCCGTGTGGTGGCTGCTCGTGGCCAGGCAGGCCGCCGCGGACGCGTGCGGCGAGGTGCCGCCCCGGCGGCTGTGGCACGTGCTGGCGTTCGTGCTGGTACCGGTGGTGAACCTGATCATGGTGCTGCCGATCGTCGCCGAACTCGAACACGCCGTCCTGCGCCGGACCAGGGAAACCCGGCCGAAGCCGTCGCGGCTCGTGCTGATCTGGTGGGGCGTCTGGATGCTGAACTGGGTGCTGCTCGGGCTCGTCGTCGTCTGGCGGTTCCGTGACGGCGTCCAGGCCCTGGCCGACGGGGTCGTCCTGGTCGCGCTGACCGATCTGGCCGCGGCCGGGCTGGCGGTGGTGACGGCGCTGCTCGTGAAGCGCATGTCCGGCCTGCTCGCTCCTGTGGCGGAGAAGCGCCTTCGGCTGCTTCGCGTGCTGAAGGTGGATGGGGCTCCGGATCCTGAGCGGCGGGAGCGTCCGGCTTCTTCGGTGCGCTGACGCGGCTCGTGTCGTCCGTTCAATCACGCGTGTCGTCCGTCTGATCACGCGAAACCGCCGGAGAGCTTCGTCTGTCTACAAAGGCCATCGCGAGGTTCCGCGGTGGGTCGTGAGTGGTAAAGATGGTTAGAACGATCATTGCCACTCACGACCCCCGTGCAAAGCGCCCAAAGTGCCCAATGCGGGCTCGTTGGCCGGCGCTGACCTGCGGAAAGAGAGCAAGGGACCTTTGCTACCACCCCCGGTCGCAGGGGTGAGCCAGGTCACCGTTGACCTCCAGCTCACTGGAGGTTCCAGACTGCTGATCATGAGCGACGACGGCGTCACCTTCATCAACGTCTTCGAGATCCCCGCGGACCGTGTGGACGAGTTCGTCGAGACGTGGCGAGAGCGCGCGAAGCTGATGCGGGACGCGCCTGGCTTCCGCGACGCCAAGCTCCACCGGGCCCTGCTGCCGGATTCGCGCTTCCAGCTGGTCAACGTCACGCATTACGACAGCAAGGAAGCCTGGGAAGCGGCCGGCAAGAACCAGGTTTTCCAGGCGTCGACCGACCGCGCCGCGGAGATCGCGACCCCCAACGCCGCGCTCTACGAAGTGGTCGTCGAGTACCCCTAGGCCGGGACCGGCCTAACCCGTGGTGACCCGCAGCGAGCGCAGTCCCCGGATCACGAACTCGGGCCGCCGCTCCGGGGTCTCGGCGAGTTTCAGGCCCGGCAGCTTCGCGGCGAGGGAACTCAGCGCCGCCGCGATCTCCACACGCGCGAGCGGGGCGCCGACGCAGTAGTGGATCCCCATGCCGAAGCCGAGGTGCGCGTTCGGCGTGCGGCCGATGTCGAGGGTGTCGGGCCGGTCGAAGACCTTCCGGTCCCGTGCGGCGGCGCCGAGGAGCGCGCCGATCTTCTCGCCCTCGGCCACCCGGAACCCGGCGATCTCGACGTCGGCGGTCGCCGTCCGCTCGAAGAGCTGGAGCGGCGCGTCGAAGCGGATCAGCTCCTCGACGCACGGGTCCAGCAGCTCCGGGGAGGCCACCAGCCGCTCCCACTGGTCGCGGTGGGTCAGCAGCGCGTTGACGCCGTTCCCGATGACGTTCACCGTCGCCTCATGCCCGGCCATCAGGAGCAGGACGGCGGTCGCGACCAGTTCGTCCTCGGTGAGCTCACTGCGCAGAAGATCGCTGACGATGTCGTCGCCGGGGGAGTCCGCGCGCTGCTTCGCGACGTCGCGCAGGTACTCGACGAACTCCGCGGACGCGGCTTCGGCGGCGTCGCGCTTCTCTTCGGCGAGCCCGTATTCGTACATCTTCACGATGTGGTTCGAGAGGGTCACCATGCGCGGGCCGTCCTCGACCGGGACGCCCAGGAGTTCCGCGATGACCGCGACCGGCAGCGGCTGCGCGAGATGGGTCAGCAGATCGGCCGAGCCGGTTTCGGCGATTTCGGTGGCGAGGCGATCGACCATGCCGTCGGCGAGTTCGGCGACCATCGGCCGCAGCCGCTGGACGTGCCCGCGCCCGAACGCGCCCGCGATCACCCGCCGCAGCCGCGTGTGGGCGGGCGGCTCGTTCTCCAGCAGCGAGTTGCGGTGCAGCAGGTTGAACGACGCGAATCGCTCCACCGGCAGCGCGTCCTGCCAGATCCGGCCGAGTCCGCGATGCCGCAGGACGGCGGCCGACGCCGCGTGCGACACCGCCACGGCGATGCCCAGGCCGTCGTGCCGGTGGACTTCGCCGCGCTCGCGGAGGTCGGCGAAAAACGGGTACGGATTCGCGAGGAAGGCCGGGTCGGCGAGGTCGAACACGTGCCGACTGTAACCCGCGCCGGGGTGGCCGCCCCGGCGCGGCACGGAGCTACAGATGCAGCCAAAGCCCCAGGTGCAGGTGCAGGCCGTGGTGATGATGCCCGTGGTGATGGCCGCCGCACAGCAACAGGCAATGCCGGGCCTGGTCCGCTCTGCCGGACTCCGGCGCGGCCGAAGCCGTACCCGCCCCGGCCAGCATCAGTCCGAGTGCCACGGGGACCGCGGCCAAGGCGGCCCGGCGCTTCGAGGTGCTCATCCGTGTTCCCTTCTCCGCACTACGGCGCCGGATGGCGCCGTGATCGAGTATTCGGTGCGATACGGGGGAAACGGCAGGCTGATCACCCGCCATTCGATCGTCCGGATGATGACAACCGTTTTCAGTCATGTTTCCGTGGTACCCGGATGGCCGCTGAAACCCGCCGATCCGGTCGATCCGGTGGCCGGCCGGGTGTCGTCCGGGCTGCCTTCGTCACCAACCCCGGGGGCCTTACGAGACGCGCGCCTTCCCGCGATAGCGTTCCGAACCGAGCTTTGAGGAGGCTGACGTGGGCAAGGGTTCGCGCAAGAAGGGTCCCAAGACGACCTCGGACCGCAAGCCGAAGGTGCGCGACGTCTTCGTCGGCCAGCCCTTCGAGGGGCTCGCGGCGGAGACCGAGCTGATCGCGCTGCGCGAGTTCGTCCCGTCGGCGACGGCGGCGCTCACGCTGGGTTCCGGCGAGAAGGTCACCCTCGGCACGGTGCTGCCGATGGCGGCGGCCGCGTTCGTCCGGTCCGACGGCGAGCGCTACGTCGGGATGCAGGTGCAGACCCGGTCCTCCGACATCAGCCGCGACCTCGGCCGCGCGCTGAAGTGGGTGCTGGACGCCAAGGAGGGTGACGTGCTGTCCGTGCCGGACACCACGACGCCGCCCACCGCCGACGAGAAGGCCCGCCTGCAGGACCTGCTCGACGTGAACGCCGAACTCGACGTCACGCTCTACAACGACTTCGCCTGGTGGCTCCCCGAGGACGCCGACGCGAGCGGCGACGTCGCGCTGTCTCTCGAGCGCGCGAACGCGGCGATCATGCCCACCGAACGCCTCGGCGCGGGCGCGTACTGGGTGCTGGCCGGCGAGAAGGCGCACCTGCGCTGGGTCCGTCCGGAGCCGGAGAACCTGCTGCTGCAAGCGCTTGCGCGGCTGTCCGCGGCCGGCGAGCTGGGGCTCGGCGAGGGCTCCCGCTACGCCGGTTCGTTCCGCGCGCACGGGCTGCTCGTCCCGGTGTGGGATCTCGACCCCGAAGCCCACGCCCGCGAGTGGGCCGACGCGAAGGACCAGCTCGGCGTCCGGCTCGATGCCGCGCTGAAGTCGCTGGACACCGAGCCGCTCAACGCCGTCGAGCGGCGCTCGCGCGACGGCCTCATCGGCCGCCAGCTCACCATCCGCTGACCCCTCCCGCGCGTTTCGTCCTCTGGATGCGGAGCCCCGCATCCAGAGGACGAAATGCGCGAGGATGGGCGAGTGATCCTCCATATCTGCCCCAAGGGCGACTGGGCCGCGGTCCCCGAAGGCGGCGTCTACACCGCCGCGTCGCTCGGCTCCGACGGCTTCATCCACTGCTCGGACCCCGGGACGGCGCATATCCCGGCCAACGCCGTGTTCCCCGGCCGCACCGATCTGCTGCTGCTGGAAATCGACCCCGCGCTCGTCGGCGCGCCCGTCGTCTGGGAGGACGGCGACCCGCCGCATCCGGCCGGTCTCCAATTCCCCCACGTGTACGGGCCGATACCGCGTAACGCCGTGGTGGCCGTCCACGAATTCCCTGTTCAGGGGGACGGTACGTTCAGAATTCCCGACTCCGTGTCGAGGCGCTGACCAGGCGCCCTCGAACTGGTTCGCGGCAAGGGACAACCTGTGGGGGCGGTCATGCGTTTCGGGAGAGGAGAGCCAGGCGAACCTGGCCGGGTGACCCCGGGAGGAGGCGATACGGTGACCGCTGCCGCGACGGTCGTACCGGGGGACGTCTGGGGGGCCGGCGAGAGCCGGAAGAGCGACGTGCCGGGTGAACTCATCGACTTCGGCGACTTCGTGAGGACCAGTCTCCCGGGCCTGCTGAGGTACGGCCACGCCCTCACCGGAAACCCGCACGACGCCGCCGACCTGGTCCAGACCGTGCTGGAGAAGATCGGTTCCCGCTGGTCGTACGTCCAGCACAAGACCGGCGACCCGATGGCCTACATCCGCCGTTCGATGGCCAACGCGCATATCAGCCGCTGGCGCCGGACCAAACGTGAGAACCTGGTCGCCGATCCGCCGGACACCCGGCCGTACAGCCCGGCCGACCCGTTCGAGCACGAGCCGCTGTGGCAGGCGTTACGCGCGCTGCCGCCGAGGCAACGCGCGGTGATGGTCCTGCGCTACTACGAAGGACTGTCCGAAGCCGAGATCGCGGATTCGCTCGGGGTCAGCCAGGGCACCGTCAAAAGCCAGGCGAGCAAGGCGATCGCGTCGCTGCGCACGAAGCTCGCCTTGATCGAGCCCAAGGACGAAGGGAGGGAAGCGGGATGAACATGTCCGAAGAGGACGTGCAGCGGAAGCTGCGTGACCTGTTCTCTGATGAGCGGCTGGGCGTGGGACCCACGCTGAATCCCGAGACGATCGTCGCGGGCGCACGCCGTCGCCGTCGCCGCCGTCAGCTGATGCAGACCACCAGCGGGATGGCCGCCGCGGTGGTCCTGCTGGCCGGTGGGGTCACGGTCTTCACGATCCACGACAGGGACAACGGCGCGGCCTTCCCCGGAGGCGACCAGCTCACCATGGGGGCGGCCTCGTCGAGCTTGGTGCAGCCTGGGCCGGGGAGTTCGGCGCCACCGGTCTCGTCCCCGGCGCCGACGCATCCGACGTCCGCGCCACCGCACTCGACATCTCACGACGAGCCTGTACCACCGCCGAAGAGCACCGTGTCCACGAAGCCGCCGACACAGCGCAAGGTGACCACCGGCGCGCTGCTGACCCCCGCCGGTTTCGGCAAGCTCCGGCTCGGGATGAGCGAGGAGGAGGCAGAGGCCGCCGCCGGTCCGCTGCGCGCGAAGGATTGGCGGCAGTCCTGCGTCTACGGGTATGTGGAAGGAGCCGCCGTTCCGGGGCCGACGTCGGTGTCGCTGACCGAGGCCGACGGGATCACCGTCATCAACCCGGCCGGGACGGTGCACACCCCGGAGGGGATCGGGGTCGGTTCGACCGAGTCGGACATCCTCGCCGCCTATCCCGGCAGCACCAAGAACGGCAGCGCCTACTTCGCGCCGGCCGGCGCGGGGAGCGCGTACCGGATCTCACTGGCCGACGACGGGTCGGCCATCGGCATCCTGCTGACCCGCGTCGACCAGAGCTGTCAGTTCAGCTGACGAGAACGAGAAAACCCGGGCTTCTCCAAGGGGGAGAGCCCGGGTTTTCCCGTGGTGGGAGCGTTGGTCAGTGCGTCAGAGCGCGCCGCCCGCGACCGGGGGCATCCCCGAGTCGGCGCCGCCGTCCCCGACGGATTCGCGATGCAGGTGGTTCTCCACCTCGAACAGGTTGCCGTTCGCGCGTTTGACGATGTTGAGCAGCGTGGACATCTGGGAGATCTCCTCGACCTGCTCCTTGAGGAACCACTGCGTGAACTGCTCGCCGATGTAGTCCTCTTCGGCGCGGGCGGCCTTGGCCAGCTGCTGGATGTCGGTCGCGACGTCCTTTTCCTGCTGCAGCGCGAGCTCGATGAGCTCGGTGACGTCGGAGAATTCGTTGCGCACGTCGCCGGTGCCGGGGATCTCCACGTGGTGGTCGGTGTCCAGCATGTACTGGACCAGGGCCATCGCGTGGTTCCGCTCCTCGACGGACTGCTTGTAGAAATGCTTCGCGAGCTGCGGCAGGTCCTCGGCGTCGAACCAGACCGCCAGCGCGATGTACTGCTGGGAGGCGTTGAACTCGTTGTGGATCTGCGCCTGCAGCAGTTCGTAGAACTTCGAGCGCGGTTGCTTCTTGAGGAGGGCCATGTGTTCGACGATACGCCAACTCCTTATTCGATTTCCACTTTTGCCTGGTGATCTACCCCCTATTAGGTTAGTATTCCCAATAATAGGTTCACCTCAATTAAGTAAGCCTTCCCTAATCAATTGAAATCGATTAGGGAAGGCTTACTTTATTTCCGGGTCAGATGCTTTCGCGCCGGATGGGGCACGACATGCAGCGCGGTCCGCCGCGGCCGGAGCCCAGTTCGGAGCCGGTGATGGCCAGTACTTCGATACCCGCGTCGGCCAAGCGCGCGTTGGTTTCCACATTACGTTCGTACCCGACGACCACACCGGGCGCCAGCGCGAGGGTGTTGTTCCCGTCGTCCCATTGCTCGCGTTCCGCGGTGACCGGATCGAGCCCGGTGTCGATGACCCGGAGCCGGTCGATTTCCATTGCCTCGGCGGCCGCGGTGAGGAATGGGGCCGGGCCCTCCACCTTCACGGAACCGTCGTCGGTCGGCCGCATCGTGAAGGCGGTCAATGAATCGCGGGAAAGCGGATACATCACGACGGCGTCGGCGTCGACCATCGTGCAGACGGTGTCCAGATGCATGGTCGCGCGGGTCTGCTGGATGGGCACGGCGAGCACGGTGTGCGCGATCCCGTCGGCGAACACCGACCGCGCCAGGGATTCCGCGCCCGCCGCGGTCGTCCGCTCGCCGACGCCGATGGCCAGGACTCCCGGCGAGAGCAGCATGACGTCGCCGCCCTCGATGGGCGCCGAATGCGCGCCGTACGCGCGGGCCGCATGGCGGAACCACGGGTGGTAGGCGTAGATGAGGTCCAGCACCGCGGTCTCGCGGACCCGCGCGGGCATCGTGAGCGAGGAGACCGCGACGCGGTCGCCGATCCACGCCGACGAGTCACGGGTGAACAGCAGGTTCGGCAGCGGATCGACGGCGAAGTCGTTCGGGTGGTTCATCAGCCGGACCAGTGAGGCGCCCTCGGCGGCGGGCAGTTCTTCGAAGGTCATGCCTGCCATCAGGACCTCGGCCAGCGTCGCCGGGGTGACGCTCGACAGATGGGAGCGGAGCGAATCGGCGAGGTCGGGTCCGAGCCGCCGCTCGTCGACGGCCGCGTGCACGCCCGCCGCGTGGGCGCGCGCGTCCGTGAGCGCCGTGCGCAGCGCGTCGGCCAGCAGCAGCACCTCGACGCCTCGGCCGCGCAGCACCTCGGCGAACGCGTCGTGCTCCTCCTGCGCGCGGTCCACCCAGGGGATGGAATCGAACAGGAGCTGGTCGTTGTTGCGAGGCGTGAGCCTTTTGAGCTCGTTGCCGGGCCTGTGCAGGAGCACCGCACGGAGGGGGCCGACTTCGCTGTCAACTCGGGGTGGAGTCGTCTCGTCAATCACTGCTTCACACTAGCTAGGGAAGCCAGGAAACTCGCCCTTTGAGCAGCGCGTATCCGACGAAGGAAACGAAATCCAGCGCGGTGTGCGCGGCGATCAGCGGCCACAGCCGGTTCGTCTTCTGCCACAGCCTGCCGAACACCAGGCCCATCACGACATTGCCGACGAAACCGCCGAAACCCTGATACAGGTGATACGACCCGCGAAGCACCGAAGACGCGACCAGCGCGGTGTTCTCCCGCCAGCCGAGCTGCCGGAGCCTGGTCAGCAGGTACGCCACGACGAGCACTTCTTCGGCGAACGCGTTCCCGAAGGCCGACAACGTCAGCGTGATCGGCCGCCACCACGTCTCGCCCAAAGTGGACGGTTGCACCGACAGGCTGAACCCGAGGCCGTAGGACAGGAAGTACAGCCCCAGGCCAGGAATCCCGATCACCGCGGCGAGCAGCAGCCCGTGGACGACGTCGCGGCCAGGGCGCTGTTTGTCGAGGCCGATCTGGGCGAGCTTCATCCCGCCGCGCCACAACAGGTACAGCCCGAGCGCGCCCCACCCGACCAGCTGACCGGCGCTCAGGAGCTGCTTGAGCAGGTCGACCAGGCTCAGCGTCGCCTGCGGGACGTTCAGCTGGGCCTGCTGCTGCGCCAGCGGCACCGGCTGCAGCAGCGAGTCCACAAGGGACAGCAGGCTGCGCAGCCCGGACAGGCCGAGGGTGATGCCGAAGACGACGACCAGTTCGATGACGATCGCGCGGCGGCGCGCCGGATCTTCCACGAATTCCGGCAGCGCCGGGCGTTCGGGACGCAGCCAGCTCATCGGCCGCACGTTACCGTCGGGTCATGCCAAGGAGCATCGCGACCAACGAAATCGTCGACCGCGCCGCGCTCGTCGACTTCCTGTCCACCCGTCACCGCGCCATCCTGATGACCACGAAGGCCGACGGCGGCCCCCAGCTCTCCCCGGTGACCTGCGGAGTCGACGGAGAAGGCCGTCTGGTCATCTCCACGTACCCGAAACGCGCGAAGGTCGTCAACATCCGGCGCGAGCCCAAGGTGTCCGCCTGCGTCCTCTCCGACGAGTGGAACGACCAGTGGGTTCAGCTGAACGGCACCGCCGAGGTGCTCGACCTGCCCGATTCGGTCGAGCCGCTCGTCGACTACTTCCGCGCGATCTCCGGCGAGCACCCCGACTGGGACGAGTACCGCGAAGCGATGGTCAAGCAGGGCAAGAGCATCATCCGCGTCACCATCGAGTCGTGGGGCCCGATCGCCAAGGGCGGCTTCCCGGCGGAACTCGCCTAACCCTGCGGAAAGTACGGGCAGCCGACGAGACGGCGGATCTCGCCGCTCAGCTGCTGCGGCCCCTCGACCGGACGCGAGAACGCGAGCCGGACGTCATGGTCGCCGGAGTCGGCCTCGACCCGCAGCCGCAGCCCGTAGCGGTCCAGCCCGAGCGGCCGGATCCACCCGCCGCGCAGTTCGGCGGGCACGTGTTTGGCGAGCTGCTGGACGACGTCGGCGTGGTCGGTCTCCAGATGCCGCAGCCACGCGGCTTCGTAGTCGTGGAACGGATCCGGCGGCGCGGCGCTGAACATGTGCGGCCGCAGCGAATGCGTGCCCTCGGCGTCGGCGAGCACCAGCGACGCCGGGGTCAGCCGTAGCAGCGTCAGGCCATGCCCGACGTCCAGCAGTCGCTCGTCCGGCCGGGTCTCGGCGATGGAGACCGCGCGGGCCCGCGCCGAAACCTCGGAGAGCGGGCGGAGCCAGCCCGTGATCCACAGCAGCCCACGGATGGGTTCCCGCAGGTCGACCGGGGCCTGATCGGTCAGTTCGACCATCACCGCGAGCTCGCCGCGCTGGGCCTCGTGCGCGCGTTTCACCAGGTGGTGCTCGTCCGGCAGCAGGATGCTGACGCTGCCGCTCGTGTGCACGTGGTGCAGCTCGGGGATGACCCGGCCGCACTGTCCTGGCTGGTCACGCTGTTCCGCGGTCGGCATCAGCGTCGCCGGCCCGTTGCGGGTGGCGATCGTCTTCGCGCGTTCGGCGGGGTTCGGCGCCGGCGGGCGGCGGATGGACGTCGGTGTGGTCACGGCTCACCTCCTAGTTAGGTGAGCCTAACCTGATCTGGCCGCCGAGTGGAAGTAGTCTGGATCACGTCTCACCGCGCCCGTATAGGTTGACCAGGTGGAAGCCCACAGAATCCGGGTGCTCGAACCACCCGAAGGGATTCCGGCGACGAACATGCCGGTCCTGGCGCCCCTTCTCGATCGCAACACCGTCACCGCCGGGACGATGACCATCGCGACCGGACTGCTCGTGGCGCTGGGCGTCGTGCTCGCGGTCGCCGGGGGACACGGGATCGCCGTGCCCCTGGCCCTGCTGGTGTTCATGACACCGTCTTCGCTCTACTTCGGCTACTCCGCCCTTGCCGGATCCTCCTCGATGCGGAAGCTCACCGGCAAACCGTTCCGCCTGGTGAGCGGGCTGGACGGCGCCGTCGTCGCCGGTTCACGGGTGAGCGTTCCCCTGGACGGGCGGTGGCTCGTCGTGCGGCTCCCCATCCCGCTCCGGGCGCAACTCGCGGCCCAGCGACGGCTCTGGGTGCTCGGCCCGTTCGTCGTGCTGCCCGGTGTCGTCGTCCCGCGCCGTGGCGCGTTCCGCGACGCCCCGGTGAAGGGCTCGGTCCCGTTCGCCTTCGAACCGGTGTCGCCGGGCCGGATGCTCGCGACGCAACGGCGTCTTCTCTCGGCGTACTACTTCATCAGTGTCGTGATGCTGCTCGTCATGAGCGCGTTCGGCTTCTGGACGACGGCGGACTATCCGCGGCGGGACAGCGTCCTGGTGAAGTCCACGCCGTTCTTCGGCTACGGCTGCGCGGCGGGCGCGCTCGGCCTCGCCGTCGTCGCGGTGGTGCTGCTCAGGAAGCTGCCCGAACCGCGATGGACCGAACTCGCCGTCGTGTCCGGGCCGGCGTCGGTCAACCACTTCGGCATCGTGACCGTGAAGGGCCGGACCGTCCTGCCCGGCGGCCGCGAGGTCGCCGTCACCGCCGGTGGTTCGGATCCGTCGCTGGCCGCGAACATCGCCGCGACCGGACGGCTGTGGGTGCTCGGTGTGCCCGCGGCCGGGAAGACGGCGAAGGCCGGAGTGCCCGGTCACGCGGTGTTCGGGCCGGTTCGCTTCGGCCGGTGATGTCAGCCGAGGGAGCGCCGCGTCGCCTCCTCGGTCTCCACGACACCCCGCCGGATCCCTTCCAGTTGTTCGCTCAGCTCGCCGATGGTCGTCGTGTCGAGCAGTGAATCGCCGGTGGCGGCCGACAATTCGGCCGCCCTGGCGACCAGGCCGTCGAGCCCGAGCGCGCCGGATCGCAGCTGTGCCAGCAGTTTCCGCTGCGCGCTCGAAAGCCGCGCGTGCACGTCCTCCTGTGCCTGCACGGCTTCGAGCGACTGGAGCAGGTCGCCGCGGATGTCGTCGTCGGCGGTCTTCAAGTCCTTCCGCAGCCGGGCTTTCTCGGCCGACACCGCGCCGAGGTCCACGCGCGCCAAGGCCTTCCCGGTGGCGGACGTGCGGGCGGCCAGGCGCCGGAGGGTGTCGACGGTTTCCCGCACCACCGGTTCCATGTCGGCCACCCGGTCGGCGAGCGGTCCGGTGTCGAGCGAGGCGGAAATCGACCCGAAACCGTCGGACGCGGCTTCCGCGCGCCGCAGCCAACCCGCCTCCGGCGAACCGGGCTCGACGTCAGGGAGTGGCCGTTCCTCTGGCTCTGGCAAGGGTTTCGGCCGCGTGGCCGCGGCGACGCCGGCGCGGGCGGCCAGCACGGTCACGCCGACGCCGAGCGCGGCGAGCACCGGCAGCTGCACCGCCCAGGCCGCACCCGCCGAGGTCGCCGCGAGGAGCAGTCCCCACGGTTCGGCTAGTTCACGGACGAAACGCATGGCCGAGGATCTCAGAAATTCGAGATCACGGCGGTGAAGACCTGGTCGATCGAGTCCGGTTTGGACGAGTCGTACCCGACGCCCTGGGTGGCCTCGGCGATCTCCTTGAGGATGTCCAAATCCGCGTCGGAGCCGTAGGCGATGGTGAACAGCCGCACCGCTTCGCCGCCGCCCTCGGCCCGCAGGCGGCCGACGAGGTTCGCCAGGTCGATCCCGCCGGGATCCTCGTTCCGGCCGTCGGTGAGCACGACGACGGCGTTGATCGCGTTCGGATCCAGCCGCTGCTTCATGAACTCGTAGGCGGCGAGCGACGAGTCGTAGAGTCCCGTCCCGTTCTGCGGGGTCAGCCCGTTCAGCCGAGACGCCAGCTCCTGCCTGCCCGGCTCACCGCCGATCGGCGACACCGGCCGGAGTTCGACGAAGTCCTTGTCGCCGTCGAGTTTCGTCGAGAACATCCACAGCCCGACCTTGTCCGCGTCGCTGAACTGCGGCAACGACGCCACGGCGGCCTGCTTCGCGAGATCCATCTTGTTCTTCCCGGTCCCGCTGACGCCGTCGCCCATCGAACCGGAGACGTCGACGACCAGCAGCACGTTCGCCTTCTTCCGCAGGTCCTTCCACGACTTCAGCACCTCGGTCAGCACCGGCGGGCTCGGCGGGCGGATCAGATTCAGCTTCGAGTCCGGCTCGGCGCCGTTCTCCTTCGTGGTCTGTGAGCCGGGCTTCCCGTCGAACGTGCGGAAGCCGATGTCGCTGAACTTCTGCTGCGCCTCGGCGCCGCGCAGATGCGCGAGGAAGTCCGCCGCGACCTGCTTGTGGACGTCGTCCGCCCAGTTCAGCACGGTGAACGGGTGATCGGAGTTGAGCGTGCCGTCACTCGGGTAGATCCCCACGAGCGGCACCTTCGGCGGCGCGTGCTGCCCGCGTTTCTCCGGGTCGTTGGTGGGATTGCCCTGGTTGTAGCCGACGAGCGAGTTCTCCTCGACCGTGACCGCCGAGATGTACGACATCGCGGCGCCGCGGTCGTCGGCCTTCTGCAGGTTCGTCAGGAACGTCAGCGTGTTGTCGCCGTAGTGGACGATGGCCTGCTCGACGTTCTGCACGAACGTCCGCGCCTCCGGCTTCGCGAGCGCGTTCGCGGTGAGGTCCGAAGACGTGCCCGTCGCCGCGTAGTAGGCGCCGATGGTGGCGTTGAGGCCGGACGTCGAGATGTTCGGATTCGTCTTGCCCAGCCGGAACTTCCCCCACTCCGGGTGGCCGTACTTCGCCCAGCCCTGCGGATCCGTGGCCAGCGCGGCGAGGTCCGTCCAGCCGATGCCCTTGCCCGGCCAGCCGAGCGCCTCGGCCATCGGCTTCGGCATCGCGACGACCAGCGGCGCGTTCGCGACCGATTCCGGGTCGCCCTCGGGTACCAGCGCGGGGTGGTCGGAGCCGGTGAGGTTCTGGCGCAACAGGTTCACCCAGCCGGACGCGGCGGGCGTCCAGACGTCCGGACGGGGGCCGTCCACCGCCTCGTTCCAGCCGCGGGACAGCGCCTGCATCGCGGTGCCGGACGACTTCGACTGCACGAGCACGTCGACGCAGCGTCCGGCCACCGTGCGGCCGCTGTAACCCTTGGCGATCTCCGCGACCACGCCCGCCTTCTCCGGCGAAGACGACACCTGGAGCTTGACCGCGTCGCCCGTCGTGCATTTCGCTTCCGCGGCTTCCTCGCCGGAATCGCTCGTGAGCGCGCGCAAACCGATGATCAACCCGATCGCGACCACCGCGGCGGCCACGAACGCCAGGACCTTGCGGCCGCCGCGGGACTGCCCTGGATTCACGACCATGGAGAACCTCCCGGTGAGAAACACCGATTATCCGGAGGTTTCGCCTTGCCAGGCTCGGCGTTGCCGAACCGTTGCGGCCATGGCGGTACTTATCCCGCCACCCCTGCGGCATTTAGTCCTCTAAATGCGTGGGCACCTACTCGCGCCTGTTGTTGATCTACGCATTTAGAGGACTAAATGCATGGCGTCAAGCGCCGGGGCCCCGGCCGGACCAGGTCCACGCGTAGCCGTGGTCCTCCGACGCGTCGGCCGCCTCACCGAGGTCGAGCGGCGCGAAGGTGTCCACCATGACCGCGGTCTCGTC
Source organism: Amycolatopsis sp. NPDC000009 (assembly GCF_055563465.1). Classification (NCBI taxonomy): domain Bacteria; kingdom Bacillati; phylum Actinomycetota; class Actinomycetes; order Pseudonocardiales; family Pseudonocardiaceae; genus Amycolatopsis; species Amycolatopsis sp. NPDC000009. The sequence goes on along the minus strand of NZ_JBVHDI010000012.1, from coordinate 176,688 downwards.
GAAGAACTGAGCCCCGATCGACGCCTCCGCCGCCCCGGGCTGCGGCCCGTGCGTGAAACCGGACGGGTGCAGCGAGAGCGAGCCGACCTCGATCCCGGAACCCTTGCGCGCCTCGTAGTTCCCGCGGACGTAGAACATCAGCTCGTCCGAATCGACGTTCGCGTGGTTGTACGGCACCGGGATCGACTCGGGGTGGTAGTCGACCTTGCGCGGGCAGAACGAGCAAACCACGAAGTTCGGGCCCTCGAACGTCTGATGCACGGGCGGCGGCTGGTGCACGCGGCCGGTGATCGGCTCGAAGTCGTCGATGTTGAACACCCACGGGTACAGGCAGCCGTCCCAGCCGACGACGTCGAACGGGTGGGTCGCGTAGGTGTAGCGCGTCAGCCCGGCGCGGTGCCGCACGAGGACCTCGACGTCGGTGCCGTCGACGACCAGCGGCTCGGACGGGCCGCGGATGTCGCGTTCGCAGTACGGCGAGTGCTCCAGGAACTGGCCCTTCGCCGACAGGTACCGCTTCGGCGGGCCGATGTGGCCGCGCGCCTCGATGGTCAGCAGCTTGACCCCACCGTCGTGCGGGAGCACACGGTAGGTGCACGACGTCGGGACGACGAGGTAGTCGCCGTCGCCGACCTCCAGGGTGCCGTAGATCGTCTCGACGGTCGCGCCGCCGCCCTGGACGTAGAACAGTTCGTCACCCGCGGCGTTGCGGTACAGCGGCGACGGCTTGGTCGCGTGGACGAAGCCGATGGTGACGTCGGCGTTGCCGAACAGCCGCCGCCGGTCGGTCACCGCGTCGGCGTCGCCGAACTTGAGGTCCTGGGTCTTGAAGGCGCGGGGTTTGAGCGGGTGGTTCGGGGCGATCGGGCCGCGCTCGTCCTCGATCGCGACGGCGTCGACGATCGCGGTGGGCAGCCCGCGGTGATACAGCAGCGCCGAGTCCGCCGAGAAGCCCTCGACACCCATCAGTTCCTCGGCGTACAGGCCCCCGTCGGGCTTGCGGAACGCCGTGTGGCGCTTGTGCGGGATCTCGCCTACCTGCCGGTAGTAAGGCATCGGAATCTCCCCGGAACGTGTCCGTTGTGCGAACGATTTTGTCCTGATGTCGTACGCTACTAGCGTGTCAGTCGTGTCAAGCGCTGTGGAACTCACGCCACCCGGCCCCCGAGGAATCCCTCCCCTGTTCGCGCGGCTCGTCGACGACTCGGCGTTGTTCCCGCCCGGCGAGGCGTCCATGCCCGAAGCGCTGCGAGCGCACTTCGCGTCGAGGGCCGGTGAGCACTCCGGCGTCCTCGGTGTGTTCCTGTGCCAGGCGTCGCGGCTGCCCGAGCTCATCACGGAACTCATCAAGATCAAACCCAAGGAACCGCTGCCGCTGTCGCTCATCATCGACACCGGCCTCGGCGGGGTCCCGAAGGCGATTTCGATCGTCGAGTCGCGCAGCGAGATCCTCAGCCTGCGCATGGTGGAGATGCCGGCGCCGTCGGACGTCGACGAGGTCTGGCTGGAGCGCGTCTCCGAGTTCGTGCCCGAAGACGTCATCCGCGTCGTCGAGCCGCGGCGTGGTGTCGGCTGGCTGGACGGCGTGCGGAAGGTGATCGAGCACGGCAGCTGGCCGAAGATCCGCTGCGGCGGCAAGGCCGGCGAGAACTTCCCCAGCGTCGACGAGGTCGCCGACTTCCTCGCCGTGGTCAGCGGCTCGACCGGGGCGTCGTTCAAGGCGACGAACAGCCTGCACCGCGCCGTCCGGCACACCGAGGAGTCGAGCGGTTTCACCCATCACGGGTTCCTGAACCTGATCGTCGCGTCCGCGCGCTGCCTTTCGGGTGGTGACGTGCGCGCCGCCCTCGAATCCACCGACGGCGCCGCGCTGGCCGCCGAGGCCAAGGGGATGCCGGACGAGGCGGCGAAGGCCGTTCGCGGGCTCTTCGCCTCGTACGCGGCGGCCTCGTTCGACGAGCCGGTCGCCGACCTCGGGGAACTCGGGCTCTTGTGACTCGTGAAGGGTCGCTGACTCTGGACCGCGGGCTCGCGCTGCTCCAAGCGGTCGCGGACGCGGGCGGCGAGGCGGCGACGATCTCCGAGCTCGCCGTCGCCATCGGCGCGAGCCGGGCCGCCGTCTACCGGCTGCTCGTCCCGCTGTCCGAGCGCGGCCTGGTGTGGCGCGACGGCAACAAGGTGCGGCTGGGGGTCGGCCTGCTCCGGCTCGCCGGGCAGGTCCTCCCGCAGCTGCGCGAGGCCGCGAGGCCGGTCCTGCGTGAGCTGGCGGAGAAGGTCGGGGCGACGGCGCATCTGTCGGTCGCGCAGGGGGACCAGGCGCAGGCCGTCGCGGTCGTCGAACCGTCGTGGACGAGCTTCCACGTCGCCTACCGCGTCGGCACCCGGCATCCGCTGTCCGCCGGCGCGGCGGGCAAGGCGATGACGCTGCGTCCTGGCGGCGGCGAAGGCTGGGTCACCTCGTCGGGCGAGCTGGAGGCGGGCGCCTCCGGGGTCGCCGCACCCGTCCGCGGGGTGCCGGGGTTGAAGGCCAGCGTCGGCGTCGTATCCCTCGAACCGCTGGACGCCTCCGTGGCGGGGCCCGCGGTGGTGGCTGCCGCCGTCCGGCTGGCCGAGGTGCTGAAACAGCCCGAGTAGCGGGTCAGCGGCGGCTGAGCAGCGGGCGCACCATGGTCGCCAGCAGCGTGAGGTCGACCGCGAACAGCAGCCGCTCGAACAGGCCGAGCGTGACCTCCTGGTGCGACGGGCCGGTGAGCATCGTCCAGACGAAGCCGCCGAGCACGATCACCACCGCGGCGAAGCTGGCCACCGAAAGCCGCCGGATCGTCGTGCGGCGCGGCTCCCACGGGCATCGCGCGCGGCCGGGGCGGGTCAGCACCCAAGCGGCGCCGGGAAGCGCGAGGAAGGCCGCCAGCGCGGCGTAGTTGTGGATCTGCCCGGCCAGCGAGCGGGCCTGGCCCTCGGGGTCGACGGGGACGAGCGCGAGGACGAACAGCCCCGCGCACCACACGCCGAGCAGGACGAGAACCGACTCGTAGCCGCGGCGGTGCGCTTTCGCGATTCCGCCCAGCAGCGCGAGCGAGCCGAAGCCCAGCGCCAGGCACATCGCGCCGAACAGCGGCGCCGCCGTCGAACCGGGCGAGAGGTAGCCGTAGACGTACTCGGACAGCGTCTGCCAGATCGGGCTGACCTGACTGGAGAGCCGCAGGTGCAGGTCGATCGAGATGGCGACGGCGACGGCCATGCCGAAGACCGCGAGCCTGCCGTGCACAGGAGAGACGGCGAGTGTCTTCGGCGAGGTCACGACCGGTTTCTCCAGGCACGTCGGGGCGGGTGTTCACCTTTTCGTTCCCGAAAGGTTACCCGGCGAACCTGTGAAGACCCCGTGCGCCTCAGAAGACGAGCTGGGCCAGTGCGAACAGCGAGAACCCGGCGAAGACGAAACCCGCCACGCGCTGGATGAGCTTGGGGCGGATCCGGCTGCGGACCTTCGCGCCGATGAAGACGGCGAGGCCGGCGACGGCGACAAGCGCGACGAAGGAGCCGAGGGCGACCGCGAACGGGTTGCCGAAGCGGGCCGTGAGACTGGCCGTCGCGAGCTGTGAGGCGTCACCCCATTCAGCGGCGAACAGCACACCGAACGACGTCAGCGCGGAGCGGAAGAAGGTCGCGGGGCTCGGCCCGGAACGCGACGCGTCCTCTCCGCCGTCCTGTCCGGGACTGAACCCTTCACGAAGGAGCATGAACGCGCCGATACCGAACATCGCGGCGACGATCACGGTCACCAGTGTCTCCGGCAGCAAAGTGAGCACACTGCCGAAGGTGGCGGCGATCGCGGATTGCACGGCGAATGCGGCGGTAACCCCGGCGAATACCGGCCACGCGCGGAAACGGGTGGTGAGAACCAGGGTGGCCACGAGGGTCTTGTCCGGTAGCTCCACGGCCAGTACCAGGCCAAACGCGCTGATCAGCGCCAACATCGAGCTCGACATGACAGTGCTTCACCCCTTTCACTGCAACGATAAAGGGGTGATTCAGAGAAAGGCAAGCTGATGGCTTTTCCGAATCGCGCGGCATGCGCGGGCGAATTGTATTCCTCGGTCAAACGGAATTGAGTTTTCGGCAAACCGAATTCTTTTTTCCGGCTCCGCTGGTAGCGTCCGGGCGCATGGACGGGAGAGCGCGGATCGAGGACGTGTGCCAGCGGCTGAAGGAGCACTACGTGTTCCCCGACGTCGCCGAGAAGCTGACCGTGTTCCTGCGGGCGAGGCTGAGTGACGGCGCGTACGCGGGCCTCGACGATCAAGCGTTCGCCGACGCGGTCACCCAGGACCTGCAGTCGGTCAACGGGGACAAACACCTCCGGCTACGGCATCACGTCGACCCGCTGCCCGAGGTGGATGGGGAGTCGTTCGATCCCGAGCAGTTCCGGCGCGAGGCGGAGCTGAACGGTCATGGCATCGCGACGGCGCGGCGGCTGGCCGGCAACGTCGGCTACCTGGAGACCAAACTGCTCTACGGGCCGGATATCGCCGGCGAGGCGCTGGCCGCGGCGATGACGCTGCTCGCGACCACCGACGCACTGATCGTCGATGTCCGGGAGAATCGGGGCGGGGATCCGATGGCGGTCGCGCTGCTGATCAGCTATCTGGTCGACGAGCCGACGCATTTCAACAGTATCTATCTGCGCGACGGCGACGTGACCAACCAGTTCTGGACGCTGCCGTACGTACCCGGCCGAAAGTTCGGCGCGGACAAGCCGGTGTGGGTGCTGACCGGGCCGACGACGTTCTCCGGCGCCGAAGATCTGAGCTACTCGTTGCAGCAACTGGGGCGGGCGAAGACGGTGGGCGCGGTCACCGGCGGCGGGGCGAACCCGCGGAGACAGTACAAAGTGGACACCCATCTGGATGTCACCGTCCCGGGTGGACGGGCCGTGAACCCGGTCACGGGGACCAACTGGGAAGGCGTCGGCGTCCAGCCCGATATCGCCGTCGCGGTCGAGGACGCTTTCGACACGGCGTACGCGTTGGCGCTGGCCCACGTGCTGACGCTGGGGGATTCGGGCGTGCGGCGACAGGTCGCCGACGAGGCGCGGCTCACGCTCGCCGCCCTCGGCTGACCTGGGCGCGGGACCTACGTCCCGGCGAGATCGGGACCACTTGAACTGGCGGGCGCATCGGGCGTTGAGCAGGCTTGAGGCGTGGAGGTTCTCGATCTCGCTCGGTGGCAGTTCGGCATAACCACCGTCTATCACTTCCTGATGGTCCCGCTGACCATCGGGCTTTCGGTCCTGGTCGCCGGGATGCAGACGGCGTGGGTCCGCACGGGTGATCGGCGGTACCTGAAGATGACCAAGTTCTGGGGGAAACTCCTGCTGGTCAACTTCGCGATGGGCGTGGTCACCGGCATCGTGCAGGAGTTCCAGTTCGGGATGAACTGGAGCGCGTACTCGCGGTTCGTCGGTGACGTGTTCGGCGCGCCGCTGGCGATGGAGGGGCTCGTCGCGTTCTTCGTCGAGTCGACCTTCCTGGGGCTGTGGATCTTCGGCTGGGACAAATTGCCGAAGAAGGTCCACCTGGCGTGTGCGTGGGCGTATTCGCTGGCGACCGTGGCGTCCGCGTACTTCATCCTGGCGGCGAACTCGTGGATGCAGCATCCGGTCGGGGTGGAGTTCGTCGACGGGAAGCCGACGATGAACTCGATCTGGGCGGTGCTGACGAACAACACCGCGCTGGCCGCGATCCCGCACACGCTCGCGGGCGCCTTCTCGGTGGCGGCGGCGTTCCTGGTCGGTGTCGCGGGCTGGCAGTTGTGGCGCAAGCGTTCGGAGGACGACGAGCACCGCGCGGTGTGGCGTTCGTCGTTGCGTCTCGGCGGCTGGACCGGTGTGGTGGCGTTCGCGGTGCTGGCGATCACCGGCGACTTTCAGGGCAAGCTGATGTTCGAACAGCAGCCGATGAAGATGGCGTCGGCGGAAGCGTTGTGCCACACGGAGAAACCGGCGAGCTTCTCGATCATCGCGATCGGCGACGTCCGGAACGCGAACTGCGAGGACGTCAAGACGTTCAACGTGCCCGCCCTGCTCTCGTTCTTGGCGCACAACGACTTCTCGACCGAGGTCAAGGGCGTGGAGAACCTGATCACCGAATACCAGGCGAAGTACGGCACGAACTACCCGGACGACCCGCAACTCGGTTCGCTCGCGGGCAAGCCGATCGATTACGTGCCCAACCTGCCGGTGACCTACTGGGGCTTCCGCGCGATGATCGGCTTCGGCGCCATCTCGGCCGGGATCGGGCTGCTCGCGCTGTGGCTGACCCGGCGTGGGCGGATCCCCGGGCAACGCTGGTTCCCGTGGCTCGTGCTCGGCGGGATCGCGACCCCGTTCATCGGCAACAGCGCCGGCTGGATCTTCACCGAGATGGGCCGTCAGCCGTTCGTGGTGGTGCCGAACCCGACCGGCGTCGACGGGGTGTGGATGTTCACCGCGCAGGCGGTCTCGAAGTTGTCCACAGGCGAGGTCTGGACGTCGCTGATCGCCCTGACGACCGTCTACGCGGTGCTCGGCGTGGTCGAGGTCTACCTGATGCGGAAGTACGTCCGCGGCGGCGTCGACGCCGTCATGCCACCCGAGAAACCGGTCTCGACCAGCAAGAACGACGACTCGAAAGGCGGTGACGGCGATGACGACGCGCTGGCCTTCGCCTACTGACCGCCTCTTTACGTCACCTACCCAGCCCCCCGCCCTTCCCGGGGGACGGCCCCGCACCCAGCGTATCGGGGGTATCGCTCAGGCGGGTTACCCACAGCCGATCTGTGGACAACTTGGGCGGTTGTGGATAACTCAGGGCGACCGGGCCTGGCGGGGGCGGTTTGGGCGGCCTCGGGCGGTCAGGACGGGTTGCGAAAGCCACTTTCGCAACGCTCAAGGTTGCGAAAGTGGCTTTCGCAACGCTCGGGTCGGCTACGTGACGGGCGAGGTGACCGGACAGCGGGCTGAAGGCGTCCTTCAGCCCAAGCCCAAGCCCAGGAAGGTGAGCAACCGATGACCCTCGAAACGATCTGGTTCTGCGTCATCGCCCTGTTCTGGCTCGGTTACCTCTTCCTCGAAGGCTTCGACTTCGGCGTCGGCATGCTCATGCCGGTCCTCGCGAAGGACAACACCGAGCGTCGCGTCATGGTCAACACGATCGGCCCGGTCTGGGACGGCAACGAGGTGTGGCTGATCGTCGCCGGCGGCGCGATGTTCGCCGCGTTCCCCGGCTGGTACGCGTCGCTGTTCTCGGCCGCTTACCTCCCGCTCCTGGTGGTCCTGCTCGCCCTCATCGGCCGCGGCGTCGCGTTCGAATACCGCGGCAAGGTCGACTCGGATCGCTGGCGCCGCAACTGGGACCGCGTCATCGGCATCGGTTCGTGGGTCCCGCCGTTCGGCGTCGGCCTGCTCCTCGCGACCACCGTCCTCGGCCTCCCGCTCGACGCCGACGGCAACCGCGTCGGCGGCCCGTTCGCCGCTCTCAGCCTCGAAACACTGCTCGGCGCGATCGCGGTCGTCGGGTTCTCGCTGGTCCACGGCGCCGCGTTCCTCGCGCTCAAAACCGAAGGCGACCTCCGGCATCGGGCACGGAACCTGGCCACGCGCCTGCTCCCGGTCGCGCTGCTGCCGTTGCTGGCCTTCCTCGTCGTCGTGCAGTTGCGTTCGGGTGACCTGTGGACGCTGTTCCTCATCGGCGTCGCCGTCGTCGCGGCGGTCGTCGCGTGGTTCAGGATCCGCATGGGCCGCGAAGGGCAGGCGTTCGCCGCGCTCGGCGGGGTCATCGCGGCTTCCGCCGTCGCGATCTTCGTCGCCCTGTACCCGAACGTCCTGCCGTCCACTTTGGACGCGGCGAACACGCTGACGATCGCGGGCGAGGCGTCGAGCCCGTACACCTTGACCGTGATGACCTGGGTCGCGCTGTTCGGCGCCCCCGCCGTCCTGATCTACCAAGGCTGGACGTACTGGGTGTTCCGCAAGCGCATCGGCACCCGGCACATCCCACCGGTGCACGCACCATGACCGAACTTCCCGGCCGCGACACCCTTTCCGCCACGGAGTCCACAATGGACCCAGCGCGACCGGGGAAGGGTCCGCTCGGCGCGCTGGCTCCACTTTCGAGTGCGGCGCGCCGGGCGTTGATCCTCAGCGGGATCCTCTCTTTTGTCAACGCGATCTTGCTGGTGGGGCAGGCTTTCCTGCTTGCCGACGTCCTCTCCGCGGTCGTCCGCGGAACACCGGGGGACCGCACCGCCCAGCTGGCCGTGCTGCTCGCGCTCGTCGCAGGGCGCGCGCTGACCGGCTGGGCGGTGCGGATCGTCTCCGTTCGCGCGGCCGCCCGCGCGAAGGAGGAGCTGCGCGCCAAAGCCCTCGACCACGCCTTGAAACTCGGCCCGGAGTGGATCGCGCGCCGCGGTCACGGCGAGCTGACGTCGTTGACCACCAGGGGACTGGACGCGCTCGACGCCTACTTCACCCAATATCTCCCGGCGCTGGTGACCGCGGCGATCGTGCCGCTCGCCGCCGGCGCCGCGATCCTGTTCGCCGACTGGCCGTCGGCCGTACTCGTCGTGATCACCGTGCCGCTGGTGCCGCTGTTCGCGATCCTGATCGGCAAGCACACCGCCGAGCGCGTCGCCGAAGCCGCCGACGCCGAACAACGACTGTCGGGTCACCTGCTGGAACTCGTCCGCGCACTGCCGATCCTCAGTGCGTTCCGCCGCGCCGGGGCGCAGGCCGAGACGGTCCGGAAGATCTCCGAACGTCATCGCCGCACAACGCTCAAGACGCTGAAGGTCGCATTCGCGTCGGCGTTCGCGCTGGAACTCATCGCGACGCTTTCGGTCGCGCTGGTCGCGGTCGTCATCGGTGTCCGCCTGGTCTCCGGCGAACTGTCGCTGGCCATCGGGCTCGGCGTGCTGATCCTCGTGCCCGAGTGCTACCAGCCGCTGCGCGCGGTCGGCGCCGCGTTCCACGCCAGCGAAGACGGCGTCGAGGCCGTCCGCCGTGTCGCGGACGTGCTCGCGGAACCCTTGCCGCCCAACGGTTCCGGGGCACCCGCCAAGGGCGAGATCGACGTCCGGGGACTGCGCGTCGCCAGGCGGGGAGGATTCGCGCCCGACGGTGAAACGTTCAGCGTCCGGCCAGGCGAGATCACCTGGCTGCGCGCGCCCAGCGGTGGCGGCAAGTCGACGACGCTCGCCACGTTGCTCGGTTTCGTGCAGGCGCACGACGGGGCGATCACCGTCGGCGGTACCGATCTCGCCGACGCGGACCTGGAGCGCTGGCGCGAGAACGTCGCCTGGGTGCCGCAGTCGCCGGTGTTCGGCGGCGGCACCGTTCGCGAGGAGGTCGGCGGCGATGACGTCCTCGGCGAACTCGGGCTCGCCGGCCTCGCCGAGCGGCCGGTTTCGAAGCTGTCACAGGGACAACGGCAGCGTGTCGCGGTGGCGCGGGCGCTGACGCGGGTCCGGTCGGGCGCGTGGCTGCTCCTGCTCGACGAACCCACCGCCCACCTCGACGAGGCCAACGCCGCGCTGGTCATGACCGCGGTCCGCAAGGCCGTCGATGACGGTGCCGCGGCGATCATCGCCGAACATGAGCGCTCTTCCGGTATCGACATGTCGACCATGGCGACCGCTGACTCCGGAACCTTTGAAGACGTACAGACGGTCAAACCGTTGCCCTGGCGCGACCTGCTGTCCCCGAGGTTCTTCGGTGGCGCGTTGCTCGGCGCCGCCGCGTTGCTCGCCGGGGTCGCGCTGACCGCGCTTTCGGGCTGGCTGATCGCCAAGGCGTCGCAACAGCCGCCGATCCTGACCCTGACGGTGCTGATCGTCGGCGTGCGGACGTTCGGCCTCGGCCGCGCGGGGCTGCGCTACCTCGAACGGCTGGTCACGCACGACGCCGCGTTCCGGATCGCCGGGAGCCTGCGCGTCCGGCTGTGGGAGTCGCTGGTGCGGCTCGGGCCGGCTCGCGCGCTTCGGGCCGGTGAGGAACAGCGGCGGCTCGTCGGCGACACCGACACCGTGCGCGACCTGCTCCCGCGCGTGATCACGCCGCTGGTCGTGGTCGCGCTGGTGGCCGTCGGCGCCGTCGCGGTCCAGGCCGCCGTGCTGCCCGAAGCCGGACTCACGCTGGCCGCGGCCGTGCTGGTCAGCGCGTTGGCGCCGCTGCTCGCGCTCCGGGCGGAGCGCCGTGCGACGAGCGCGCTGGCGGCCGGACGGCGCTCGGTGTCGGCGCAGGTGCTGAGCCTGTTCGAAGCCGCCGCCGAGCTGATCGCGTACGGGGCCGACAAAGAGCGACGTCGCCGAATCGCCACCACCGACGCCGCGCTGACCGCCGAAGCCCGGCGACAGGCCTTCGGCGCCGGAGCGGCCGACGCCCTGATCATCCTGGCGACAGGGGCCGCCACCGTCGTGAGCACCGGGTTCGCCGTGAGCGCCGTCGCCGCCGGCGCGCTGAACCCGGTCCTCGCGCCCGTGGTCGCCTTGGTGCCGCTCGCCCTGGCGGAGGTCCTCTCCCTTCTTCCGCCCGCCGCGCAGCACTGGGACACCCTGCGCCAGGCCCGTCTGCGCCTCGCCGCGTGCGACGAAGGCGTCCTTCATGAAGGGGCCTTGCATAGCACCGGCGGGGTGCGGATCCGGAACGCCGACCTCGGCTGGCCCGGCACCGAGCACCCGGTCCTCACCGGGGTCGACCTCGACATCGCGCCCGGCACGCACGTCGCCGTCGTCGGCCCCAGCGGCGCCGGGAAGTCGACGCTCGTCGCGGCCCTGCTCGGATTCCTCGAGCCGGCCAAGGGCGACGTCGCCGTTCCCGAGAACGTCGCCTGGGCGCCGCAGGAACCGATGCTGGTCTCGACCACGGTCGCCGAGAACCTGCGTCTGGCCAAGCCGGCGGCTTCCGAGGCCGACCTGCGAAAAGCCTTGTATCAGGCCGTTCTCGAGGACGTCGAGCTCACGACGATGCTCGACAGCGCCGGCGCCGGTCTCTCGGGCGGGCAGGCGCAGCGGGTCGCACTGGCGCGGGCCGTGCTCGGGGCCGCGCGGGCCGATCTCGTGCTGCTCGACGAGCCCACCGCCCACCTCGACGAGCCGACCGCGCGCACCGTCCGAGAACGGCTCGGCGAGGCACTCGCCGGGAAGACCGTCGTCCACGTCACGCACAACGCCGCCGAAGCCGACGGCGCGGACGTGGTCCTGGAGGTGCGGGAGGGCCGCGTCACAGCGCGCGCGATGGCCGGAGCCGACTAATGTCGATAGCGCTCATGGATCCCACGCTTGCCGCGCGCGCATTGTCCGCCGCCACCGAGATCACCGGCACCGCCCTGTCCGGTGAAGACCCGGGCGACGTACTGGAGACCGTGGTCGCCCGCGCCGTCGAACTGGCCGAGGCCGACCTCGGTCTCGTCATGGTGCGCGCGGACGACGGTCAGGTGGTCGCCGAGGCCGCGCACGGGGACACCACCCAAGGCCTTCGTGGGCTGGCCTTTTCCGCCGATTCCGCCGCGGGTCAGGTCGCCAGGGGCGGGAAACCGGTGGTCAGCGAGGACTTCACCGTCGATCCCCGCACCGCGCCGTTCGTGCCGCCGGAACTCCGGGGTTTCGGGCCTTTCGCCGCGTCGGCGTTCGGCGCCGGCGGGCGCGTCCTCGGCGCGCTCACCGTGTACCGCCGCCACGGCGGGGAACCGTTCTCCGCCAGCACGGTCGAGGTGCTCACGGCGTTCGCCGCGCAGGCGGGTGTGGTGCTGGCGCTGGCGGAAGGCGCCAACGCCCGGCACCGCGTGACCCTCTACCAAGAGCGCGAACGCATCGCGCGCGAGCTGCACGACGTCATCGTGCAGCGCCTCTACGGCGCCGGGATGCAGCTCGACCGCGTCCGCAAGAACATGCGGAAACGCTTCGCGCAGGCCGACGGCGCGCGGCTGTCCGAGGCGATCGACCAGCTCGACCAGACCATCGAAGAGATCCGCGGCACCGTGCGCGCCCTGCGCAGCCCGGAGCCCGCGAACCAGACGGTCACCGCCACCGATCTCGCCGAGTCCGCGCGGGGCGAGGTGCGTATCGCGGGCGAGCTGCTCGGCTACCCGCCGACCCTCGAACTCTCGGGTGAACTGGCCGACATCCCCGCCGAACAGGCGGACCACATCCGCGCCGCCCTGCGCGAAGCACTGTCCAATGTGGTCAGACATTCCGGGGCGAGTGAGACCCGCGTGACGCTCAGCCGTGACGCGGAAGGCGTCAAACTCCGGGTGCGGGACAACGGATCCGGTGTCCCGCAGGGAGTGGCCAAACGCGGTCTCCGTCATCTCGCCGAACGCGCGACGACGTCCGGTGGGCGTTTTTCGATCAATTCTTCGCCGAGTCTCGGGACTTTGGTCGCTTTCGACGTTCCACTCGATCAAACCGTGTGAAAGTAACGGTTCGTCAATTCCGATTAATCCGTAACAGCTGGGGCCGGTGCGCGACTGTAAGTGCATCGAACGCGCTCGGAGCGCGAAATCCCAGTGAAAGGACTCCCCATGTCCTCGGTTCGTCGCGCCATCGGCACGGCCATCATCCTCGCCGGATTCTCCTTGTTCGGCCCCGTTTCCGTGGCGTTCGCGCTGGCGGAAGCGCCCGCGATCGCCGATCTGAACTGCAGTGACTTCAAGTACCAGGAAGACGCTCAGGCCGAACTCCAGAAAGATCGATCCGATCCGCACAACCTGGACGACGACAACGACGGAATCGCCTGCGAAAGACTTCCCAAGCGCGGAACGGCGCCGAGCGGAACGAGTACGCCCACCGCACCGCCGATCACCACGGAAACGCCGGCACCGCGATCCACCGACAAGGATTGCGCCGATTTCCGCTCGCAGGCCGCCGCGCAGGCCGAGCTAGAGAAGAACCCGCGGGACCCGCACAAACTCGACGGTGACCGCGACGGGTATGCCTGTGAATCCCGGTTCGGCGAGCCCGCGAAATCGGGACAGGTCAAGGTCAAGCCGGTCGGTGGCGTCGCGACCGGTGGCGGGGAGGCCAACGGCGGTCCCCTGGAGGTCGCCGCGGTCGCGCTGACCGGCGCGGCACTGCTGACCGCGACGGCGGCGGGCGCGTCCCTGGTGCTCCGGCGGCGTGCCGAACGATGACCGGGCCGTTCTGGCGCCGGTGGCCGTTTCCGCTGGTCATCGGCGCCCTCATCGGGGTGGTGTGCGCGGCCGTGCTGACGGGCTGCGCGGTTCCGCCGCCGGGCAAGGTCGCGTCGCCCGCGCCACCACCCACCACGGCGTCCACGGCGGCGCCTTCGTCCACGGTGGTCTCTGCGCTCGCGCCCGCGCGGCCCGCGAAGCTCGAGATCCCGGCGATCGGGGTCCGCACCGGCGAGATCATCGACCTCGGCCTGGCCGGTGACGGCACCCTGGAAGTGCCGCACGACGCGATCACCACCGGCTGGTTCACGGGCGGCCCGGCACCCGGTGAGATCGGGCCCGCCGTTCTCGCCGGGCACGTCGACTACAAGAAGGTCCCCGGCGTCTTCGTCCGGCTCAAGGAACTGAAGGCCGGCGACGAAGCCCTCGTCCACCGTGAGGACGGGACCACCGCGGTGTTCACCGTGTACGCCGTCGAACGGCATGCGAAGGCGTCCTTCCCCACGGAGAAGGTCTACGGCGACACGACCGGGCCCGAACTGCGCCTGATCACCTGCGGCGGGGATTTCGACTCCTCGACCGGCAACTACCTCGACAACGTCATCGCCTACGCGAAACTGACCCGCGGCTAGGTTCGGAGGATGCGCACCGTCTACGTCGTCACGCATCCGGAGGCCACGCACCACGTCGACCGCTTGGTGGGCGGATGGTTCGACTCCGAACTCACCCCGGACGGTGAACGCGTGGCCGCGGCCGTCGCCGAGTCGCTGCGGGCGGAAGTGCCGGACGAGGTGGAGCTCTACTCCTCGGATCTGCGCCGCACCGCGCGGACCGCGGAACTGATCGGCGAACGGCTCGGTGTGGCCCCGACCCTGGACCGGCGGCTGCGCGAGAAGTCGTACGGGGAAGCCGGTGGCAAACCGCGGGAATGGCTCGACAGCAGGTTCGTCCCACCGCCGGCGACCGGCGAGCGGCTGGGGCACGACGAGGGAATTCCCGGCGCCGAAACCAAAGGCGCGATGGCCGCGAGGGTGTACGCGGCCATGGAGTCGATCCTGGAAAGCCGCTGCGAGCACCAGATCGTCGTCACGCACGGTGGCGCGCTCACCTTCGTGATCGCCGCGTGGATCCGGATGCCGCTCGAATCGGCCGGGTACGTCGACTTCCGCGGTTCACCCGGCAGCGTCACCGTGCTGCGTGAGGACGATTACTTCCACAACCGGCAGGTCGTGACCCTCGCCGGGAAATGACAGGATCTCCCCGGACAGCCGACGATCATGTGGGGAGATGACATGCCGAGGTTCCTGCGAGCCGTGGCCCTTGCCGCCGCCGTGGCGGTCGTACCGGTGACCGTGCCGGGCACGGCATCGGCTGTGTCGATAACGTCAAGCTGCCCGCAGCTGCGGCTGGCCGACCACTGGTACGGCGACAACGCGGCGAAGATCCAGCAGGTCATCTGCGGTACGAAGCGCGGCGAGCGGCCCATCGCGGTGTTCGATTGGGACAACACGGTCATCAAGAACGACATCTCCGACCAGACCGTCTTCTGGATGATCCGGCACGACAAGGTCCTGCAGCCGCGTGACAAGGACTGGCGCACGACCAGCCGGTACATGACCGACGCCGGCGCGAACGCGCTGAGCAAGGCGTGCGGCACCGGCACTCCGGCCGGGAAACCGCTTCGGACCAGTAAGAACGTCGCCTGCGCCGACGAGCTCCTTTCGGTACGGAAGAGCGCGAAGACGACCACCGGCGAAGAGGTCTTCGCGGGGTACAACCGGCGGTACATGGAGGCGGCGTACGCCTGGGTCGCGCAGATCAACGCCGGATACCGCCCGGACGAGGTCCGCGCGATCGCCCGGCAGGCCAGGGCCGCGGCGCTGCTGGCGCCGATCGGGGCGACCCAGAAGGTCGGTTCGAGCACCCAGGTCGCGTGGATCCGGTACTACCCGGAGATCAAAGACCTGATCGCGACGCTGAACAAGGCGGGCTTCTCGACGTGGGTCGTTTCCGCCTCGCCCAAGGAATTCGCGGACGTCTGGGGTTCCGCCGTCGGCATCCCGCCGAGCCGCACGCTCGGGATCTACTCGCAGACCACGAACGGCCGGATCAACGGACACCTCGAAGGCTGCGGCGGCCACGCCGACGGCGCCGACGAGATCATGACCTACATCGACGGCAAACGGTGCTACATCAACGAACGCATCCTCGGGATCCGCGGCGCGAAGGCGATGGAACCGGCACCGGCGGACAAGCGGCAGGCGCTCGCGGGCGGCGACGCGACCACCGACGTCACGATGCTGCGCGACGCCACCGGAGTCCGTGTCACGCTCAACCGCAACAAGGACGAGCTGATGTGCCGCGCCTACGACAACGCCGACGGGAAATGGGCGGTGAACCCGATGTTCATCGAGCCCTTCCCGGCGCTGAGCCGCACCTACCCGTGCTCGACGACGGCGTACGAAAACGCCGACGGCACACATGGTCCGGTGCTGCGCGACGACGGCACGGTCATCCCGGACCAGCGCGACACCGTGCACCCCTGACCGGGTTCACGGTGAGTGACGTGCATGATCCGCGCTGCTAGCGTGTCGGATACAGCTGTGAGGGGGTTTACAGGTGACCGATCCGTTTCAGGCGGAGCTCGTCAAACAGAGCGTCGCGCTGGTGTTCACCGGTGGGGGCAAGGTCGCCGAGTACCTCTGGAAGAAGCTGTCGGGGCGGCGGGACGAGAAACGCCTGCGTTCCGATCCGGCCGCGCTGGAGGCCGCCGTCCGCCGGCTGGCCGCGGAAGATCCCGCCGTGGCGGGGGAATTGCGCGAGCTGGTCGGAAGCATGCTCGCGATGGGTCACGACCGCCCGCGGATCGTGCCCCGGTCGCCGAACCTGTTCGACCGCGTCGGCGCACAGGCTCAGCTGGGTGGCACAGGTGTCGTGCTGCTCTCGGGGCCGTCCGGAGTCGGCAAGACGACGCTCGCCGAGCACTACGGGACACGCTCCGGCGGGGCGTATCCCGATGGCGCGCTGCTGATCGACCTCGCGGACCATCGCGACGGCCCAGGCGCGCCGTTGAGGATCAGCCAGGTGCGGGAGGCCGTGCTCCAGGCGCTGGGCGTGGAGCCGAAGCTGATCACGCCGGGCGCCGGCGAGCTGAAGACCCAGTACCACGACGTCCTCGGGCCGTTGCGCCTGCTTCTGGTCTTCGACTCGGTCGACAACGTCCGTGATCTCCAGGCGCTGGTGCCTCCGGCGCCGATGAGCCTGGTGCTCGCGTTGACGGAAGGGCCGTCCGACGAGCTCGTCACGCAGTATCCCCGGCACGTACCCCTCGGCAGGCTCGAAGAGGGTGCTGATCGGATGCTTTTCGAAGCGATCGCGGGGACCGAACTGCTCGCCGCCGATCCCGAAGGCGCGCTCGAAGTCCTCGTCGAATGTGACCGCTTTCCGGCGACGGTGGTCGCCGCCGCGATCGCGGCGAGGCAGCGGGCGGCCTTGGCGGCCCGGCCGCTCAAACTCCTCGCGAAGGAGCTGAGCAGTGGGCGCGCGCTCGGCCCGGTGAGCGCCGCCTTCGACCGGGTTCTCGCCGGGCTTCCGCGGCGTGAACAGGACCTTTGCCGGACGCTGAGCGGGATTCCGGGACCGAGCTTCACGCACGAGGCGGCAGCCGCCGTCGCCGGTTGCGAACCCTTCGAAGTACTCGACGGGCTGGTGCATCTCCAGTCCGTCTTCTTCGTGACCGAGGAGCCCGGCAAGCGGCTGCGGCTGACCAAACAGGCGAGGCAGGCGCTCACCCGCGCGGGTCTTGTGCCAGACGGGGAAGGATTCCCGCGGCTCGTGCGATTCCACCGCACCCGGGCGGTGCAGGCGGATCAGTGGAAGATGGGCAGCAGAAGGCTGAGGCTGTACGACCAGACACTTCCGGCGGACACCGAGCCGTTGGCGCTGGCTCCCGGACAGGACGCCATCGACCTGCTGGTCGCCGAAATCCCGGTCTACCGCGCGCTGGCGAAACCGGCCCACGACGCCGGACTCCATCGCGAGCTGACGCAGATCTGCGGCGCGCTGGAAATCGTCGGGCTGCATCGGGGGCATCTGCGTGAACTCGCGGAGATCAACGAACAGGGGGTCGCGAGCGCGGAAGCCCTCGGCGACGTCCCGCTCCGGTTGAGGGCCATCGCGCAGCAGGCACGGTTGTACTCGTTGCTTCAGGAGTTTCCGCGGGCGGAGAAGGAGTTCGGCACGCTGGGTGAGCTGCTGCAACGGCTCGAGGCACCCGAAACCGAAACGAATCGGCAGCTCCGGGCCTCGCTTTGGGAGTTCCGCGGGCTCTTCCACCGGGAACGAGGCCAGTACAGCGAGGCGTCGGCGTGCTTCTTCGAGGCGCTGAAGATCAGCCGGACGTTGGGTGGGCTTCCCTTCCGAGGGCAAGGGCTGCACGCGAGGATGCTCGCCAACGTCCAGGTGCTGCTCGGCGACCTCGCCGGGGCGTTCCAGCTGCTGGAAGAGGCAGAGGCGAACACGGACCCCGAGAACAAGCGGGACCTCGCCCAGGTTTGGCTGGTGCGGGCGAAGGCGCTGAGCCGGTCGGGTACGGCGGATGCCGCGCGGCGGGCGCTCGATCTGGTGCCGGAAGTGTGGCGCATGGTGGCTCCGACGGGGAGCGACCAGTACGACCTGGAGATCGCCGAGGCACTCGGGGACGCCGCTTGGTCCAGTGGAGACTTCACCAAGGCACGCGAGTACTGGTCCGGCGTTTGGCAGCGGCTGCAAGCGGTCAAGCATCCGCGTGCCGACGCGGTGCACGCCAAGATCTACACCCAGGAGCCACTCATCCGGTGAGCACCGAGGCGACGACGTCCCGGACGCCGTGGCCCTCTCGCACGCGGAACGACCCGGTCACCGGGAGATTTCGGTTCCTGCGCCAGTAATAGGCGGAAATCGCGGGCAGCGGCTCACCGCGCGTGGTGAGTTCGACGACCGGTTCCCCGGCGCTCCAGAGCAGGCACCGGTCCACGCCGATCCCGGCGACGAGCCCGGCATCGGGACGGCGACGGGTGATTTCCCGTGCCCAGCCGTCGAATTCGGCGTCCTCGCCGGTGAACTCGCAGTAGACCA
The DNA here is from genome assembly GCF_055563465.1 of Amycolatopsis sp. NPDC000009. Lineage (NCBI taxonomy): Bacteria > Bacillati > Actinomycetota > Actinomycetes > Pseudonocardiales > Pseudonocardiaceae > Amycolatopsis > Amycolatopsis sp. NPDC000009. The sequence continues at coordinate 158,410 of NZ_JBVHDI010000012.1, read as the reverse complement.
CGGCGGCACCTTCGAGTTCGTCCAGAGTGGACAGTTCCTCGTGGGCGACGACATGGCGATCGGGAGAGCCGGGCTGCCCGGCCTGTTCGGTGGGGAACCGGGAGACCACCAGATGATCCGCGTGCTGCCGAACCTCGACGGAAAACGTCGCGGGCTCCGTGACGTCCGGCACCGGATCGGGAACGGGGAGGAAGACCGCCCGGGTGTCCGGCTCCGTGAGACGCATCAGTTCGTAGAGAACAGGGCGGAGAAGCTCCGCGCATTTGCCGGAGAACTCGACCGCCTGCGCCGCGACCTCGGTGAGCGGTCCCGCGGCGCACGCCTGGTCGACCTGTGCGCGCAGATCGTCTTCCTGATCGAGCCGCGGGGCCCTGGTCAGTAGCTCCGCGAGCGGCGAGTCCGGCACCACGGTGGCGGGTTCCCGGCTGCCGATCAGCACCGGGATCTTCGCGGCGGCGGCGTACAGCGCGATGGAGCCGCCGTCCGAGATCAGGCAATCCGCCGAAACGACGGTCGCCTGCCAGCCACGTTGGGGCGGGATCACGGCGAGGCCCGCTCGCAGCGCCCGCGACAGCCACGCGCGGATCTGCCAGGGACTGTGCGCGGCCCAAGCGCCCGGATGCGCGATGAGGCTGAACTTGTACTCGTCGACGGGGAGCTCGGTGAGCAGCCGCGCGGGCAGGCCCGGATCGGTGCCCAGCAGGGAATCGGGCCCCCAGGTGGAGGCCAGCACGACGTGCTTGCGGTCACGGACGTCGAGCAGGCGCCGGTAGCGGGCCGCGCGATTGAGACTGGCGAGCATCCGGTCGTGGCAGGGGTCGCCGACCACGACGGCGTGTGGTTCGGCTTGGGGACAGTTCTGCCGGATGTACCGCAGCTGGTTGCTGTGCGACAGACCGATCCGGCTGGGGACGACCTGACCGTCCCGGACCAGCCGTGCCGGGTTCAGGCCGGAAATGACCGTCTGGTGCGGGTAGTGCTTCTGGTGTCCGATGCCGTGCGGCACGAGCAGGACGGGCGCCTCCACCCGGTGGAGTTCGTCGTTCTCGCTGGCGGCTATCGCCAGGTCGAACCGGGTCGCGACGGCCTGCTCCCACGGGATGACCTTCGCGTCCAGCGAGGCGAGGAACTCACCGACCCCGGAGGACAGGATCGCCGGTTCGCGCTCGTTGTGGGTGAACACGATCTGGACCCGCGGATCGTCCTTGAGCAGCGAGACGACGTCGAGCAGCCGCGTCAGCGTGGTGACGGTGCGGACGACGACCAGAACGCGGTGGGAGAACCGGACCGTGAGCCACTGGTCGAACTCCGGATCCACCGGGACCTTCGCCCAAAACGACGGGGGGGGGGGTGCCTTTTTCGCGCACTACCTGTCCCGGCGCGCGATCCACGCCGCGGCCTGCGTGCGGCGCTGCATGCCCAGCTTCGCGAGGACCGACGTCACGTAGTTCTTCACCGTCTTCTCGGCGAGGAACAGGCGCTCCGCGATCTCGCGGTTGGACATGCCCTGCCCGATCAGGTCCAGCACCTCACGCTCGCGTTCGGTGAGGGAACCGAGTTCGTCCTCGGGCGGATGCCGCAGCTTGTCGAGCACCCGCGCCGTCGACAGCGGGTCGAGCAGCGACCGGCCCGCCGCGACCTCGCGGACCGCGTTGACGACGTCCTGGCCGCGGACCTGTTTCAGCAGGTACCCGGCCGCGCCCGCCATGATCGCGCCGACCATGGCCTCCTCGTCGTCGAACGCGGTCAGCATCAGGCACTGCGGCGGGTTCGGCTTCGACCGCAGCTCGCGGCAGAGCGCGATGCCGTCGCCGTCGCCGAGCCGCACGTCGACCACCGCGACGTCCGGCTCGACGTGCATCGCCACGGCCAGGGCCTCGTCGACGCCGCTCGCTTCGGCGACCACCTCGATGTCGGGCTCGTCGGTGAGGAGGTCACGCAGACCGCGCCTCACCACCTCGTGGTCGTCGATGAGCAGCACCTGGATCGGCATACCCCCACGTTACTTCGCGGCGGCCCAGTAAATCGCCTTGGCCACCTGCGAGTACAAGCCCTTCGGGTGATCGCGGAACAGCGGTTCGGTGCCGAACAGCACCGCCCGTCCGCCGAGCCCCGAGGTCCCGGACACGACGGCGGCCTGGCCCGCCGCCTGCAGCGGCCCGCCCGTCCCGTCGTCCCGGGTCCGCCAATGCCCCGCGACCAGGGGATTCCCGCTCGCGTAGCGCTGCTCGACACTGACCGAGGAGCCGAGGCCGGTGAACCAGAACGGCCCGTAGACGAACGAGTCCGGCAGCGCGCCGCCGCCCACCGGGCCGGTCCCGTTGACGACCGAAACGACGCCGTTGCCGTCTTCCCAGCCCGCCACCGGACGTGCTTCGAGAAGCCCCACGTCGGTGTTGAACCGCGCGCCCGTGGCACCGCGCGTGACCACACCGCCGCGAGCGAGGAAGGCGCGCATGGCGTCCTTCGCGGCCGGGTTGAGATCGGTGTACCGCAGTCCCGACGAGACGAACAGCAGGTCCACCCGGGACCAGTCGAAGCCGGCGTTGAGCACCGCCGCCGACACCGGCCGCACGTCGAAGCCCATGTCCCGCAGCGCTTTCAGCTCGTCCGATCCGACGGCGGCCGCGATGGTCTTCCGCGTCAACGGCGTCGCCGTCCCGCTTGCTTCGGTGAACCGGACGCCGTAGCGGTCCGCCACCTCGGCGGCGGCCTGCCGGGCCGACGCGGGGACGACGATCGTGCCGTCGCCGGTACGGCCGAGGGCGAGGCCGCGGTTCAGCAGGTCGTTGGCGGCGCTGACGTCCTTGCCGTCGACGAGCTTCAGCGCGAGGTCACGGCCGGGCGCGGCATCGACGCCACCGGTCGGCGAGGCCGCGACGACGTCGTGCGTACGGACGTCGAGGCGGCCCTGCTTCACGATGTCGACCGACGCGCCCCACAGCAGGCGATGGCTCCAGCCGGAGATGTCGTACATGACCGGCACCTTCGCCGAGATGTCGCTGCCCTGCTCCAGCATCACGTTCGCGAGGCCGCGTTTCGGCTGGTGCATGTCGACCACGTACGAACCGGCCGGATACCGGCGCCCGGCCAGCGAGAACGGGCGATCCGCCTGCCGGACGCGGACGTCGTTGGCCACCAGGTGGTCGACGAGACGCGAAGCGGCGACGGCGGAACGCTGGTCCGCGCCGGCCGGGATGACGTACGCGCGCGGGAACTCCGTGCGGTAGCGGTCTTCCGGCCCGAAACCGGGCACGAACCCGTCGGGGATCTCGCGCTGTGCCTCACCCGCCGTGCCGCGGCGGAACATCTCGATCTGGTTCGCGATGAGCTCGCCGCGGTTGCGGTCGACGTAGTTCAGCGTGCTGCCGATGGTGGCCTCGACGACCTCGGTGTTGATCACCGCACGCCGCTGGAGCTCCGCCACCGGCTGCGTCTCGTAGTCCGCGTTGTTGACCCGCATCGGGATCTCGATCGTGAAGGACACCGCGCCGTGGTACATCGCGTACTGGGCGGTGTAGATCGGCGCCCAGCCGTCCCAGCTGCCGGGTTCGTAGTCGCGGAACGGGATTTCGGGCTTCGCCGTCTCCGGCCGCCCGAGCGCCTGGACCGCCTTCTCCATGCCGAGCCCGTTGGCGTACCCGTGCTTGATGTAGAGGTCGAAGTCGTAGTTCTGGCCGTGCGGCGGAGTGGTCGGCTCGATGAGCGTGTTCGCGACGTAGCCGTGCTCGTCCAGCATCATCAGCGGCTGCTTGCCGATGGCGATCCCGCGCATGGCCCGCACCTCCGGCTGCGACGCGGTGACGAAGTCGCGGTTGGGGTCGAAGCCCTGCGACGTCTGCCGTGTGCCGGCGACGCGACCGTCCGGATTGGCCGTGACGTTGAAGTAGAACCGGTTCCGTTTCAGCAGGTCGGCGGTCTTGCGGTCGTTCGACGTCGCCAGCTTCTCGATGACGCGGAGCGCGCCGTCGGTGCCTTCCCATTCGTTGCCGTGGATGTTGTTGTTGATCCACACCGGGGCCTTGTAGCCGTGGCGCAGGAACGGGTCGCGCGCGGCGCGGGCGGGGTCGTTCTCGATCAGCGACCGCCAGGCGTCCTGCCGCCGCGTCTCCGACGGGCTCTCCGGCGCGGTGATCGTCACCAGGTAGAGGTCCCGGCCGAGCCCGGACTGCCCGGCGATCTCGACGGAGATCCGATCGCTGCGCGCCTGCAGCGCGTTCAGCTTCGGCGCGATCGCGTGATACGGCGCGAGCCCGAGCTTGATCGACTTGTCGGCCGCGTTCTCCGGGTACACGCGCAGCTTGGTCTTGCGCGGATAGCCGGAACGGTCGCCCGCGAGGTTCTCGCCCGCCGCGGCCCGCGCGGCGCTCATCGGCTGGTCGGTCGCGGCGATCTCATTGCGTTCCGGCCCGTTGCCGGGGTCGCGATGCGGCGAGGTCGGCGGTGGTGCCGCGTACGCCGGCGCGGCGACCGCGCTCAGGGAAAGCACGAGGGCCAGGAACACGGTGCGAGCCGAACGCGACAAGGGCCACCTCCAGGGACGTCGGCACAGTGTTTCCGCCGAACGAACGCCCCACAAGACCCGAAAGGCGGCTAACCGGGCGCCGGAACTACTTCTTCCGCTCGCAGGCGACGCCGTCGCCGTCCCGGTCGAGTTTGCGGCTGTAGCCGGGCTGGCCCGCGTACAACGGCGCCGCCCCGGCCGCCCGCACGGCGTCACAGTTCGCGTAGGAGACCGACTTGGGCGGATCCGGCTCGGCCGCCGCGGGCGGAGGGGTGGGCTTCTTCGTGGTGGGCTCGGCCCGGGTGACCGGCGGCGCGACCGGCTGCTGCGGTGGCGCGACGGAGGTGGGAGGAGTGTCGATCTTGCCGAAGCAGGGCGGGCCCCAGAGCCCGTTCCCCGCCGCTCGCGCGGTGTCTTCGGCGGCCTGCAGCGCGGTACCGACGGTCATCTCGACCGCCTTGCTCGCGAATTTCGCGTACCCCGCTTCGAGTGCGGTGGTGGCGTAGTCGCCACCGTTCACCAAGGCCACCGACGCCAGCGCGACACCGGCTTCATCGGATACGGATCGAAGAACGACCTCTTGGCCGGCCAGTGTGTTCTTCGCCCACGTGAGGCTTTCCGCGGCGAAGCACCCGTTCGTGTTCGGCGGGGTCGTCAAACCGAGGACCCTGACGATTTTTTCACCGTCGGGACCGGTCACCTCGACCGTGCCGGCGTCCACGATTTCGGCGACCCGGTAGGCACTCGGAGCGGTGGACGAGGACGTCGGCGGGGTCGACGTCGCCGGGATGGAACTCTTGGCCGCGACGGGCTGCTCCTGTTGTGGCTGAGGGGTTTTCCCGAAGACGGCGCCGAGAACGAAAAGCACCGAAAAGGCGGCGAGGACGATCATCATCCAGCGGGGCATCCGCTTGTCACGGGAGGGACCGGTGTGCATGGGCGTCCTCGGAATTCTCGCATCGGGATGAGCTTCGCCGATTTTTGTCGTTCATTCGGCGAATGTCGTTACAAGCCCGGATTTTCCGTCACGAAGCGGCCACGAACGGGTCACCGTCGGCATTCTGCTGTTACGCGGACGGCGACGTCACGATCCACCGGTAGACGCTTCGAGAAAAGGAAACGAAATGGCGGAGACAGTCGAAAATCTCGCGTTGACTCCGGACGGCCGGTTCGCCGTGGGGACGACCGAATTCACCGCCATCGACTTCGAGACCACCGGTCTGCACCCAGGGCACGTGGTCGAGGTCGCGGCCGTGCGCGTCCGGGCGGACGGCACGGTCCTGCGTGAGTTTTCGACGCTGGTCAACCCGGGACCCGGCGTGGATCCCGGCCCCGCCCACGTGCACCGGATCACCCGCCGAGAGCTCGACGACGCTCCCTACCTCGGCGAAGTGCTGGGCGATTTCCTCGATGTCTGTCAGGGCAGTGTCCTGGTCGGACACAACCTGCCCTTCGAAGCGCGATTCCTCGACGGTGAGTCCGGCAGGTTGGGCGCGCGGCTCCCGGCGATGCCGGGGGTGTGCACGCTGGCCGCGGCGCGGCGCGCGCTGCGGTTGCCGAACTATCGCCTGGCCACGGTGGCCGCGGCGGTCGGTGTCGGCGAGTTCGCGGCGCACACGGCGCTCGCCGACGCCTACGTATGCGCCCGGATCGCGACGACGCTGGTGAACACGCACGGCCTCAGGTTCGCGGAACGGCCGGTGTTCCCGGAACTGCCGCGGTTCGCGCCCGCCGCGCGCCTGTCGCCTCGTCGTGTGGTGGCGCCGAGCGGTGGCACCTGGATGGCGGATTTCGTCGACCGGGTACCCGAGGCCGCGTTCGGAGCAACTGGCTCGCTGCAGGACGCCTACGTCGAACTGCTCGGGAACGCCTTGGCGGACCGGCATATTTCCGACGCCGAAGCGCGAGCCCTCGGCGCGGCGGCCTCGGCGGCGGGGATGTCGGACGCCGATCTGCACCTCGTGCACACCGGCTTCGTCAAGGCGATGCGGGAGCTCGCCGAGAGCGACGGCGTCATCACCGCGGAGGAAGAACGGGATCTGCGGGCCGTCGCGGCGGCGTTGCGGGTGCCCGAAATAGTGCGCGGACTCCGGGCCACGGGAGCCTCATCCGGTGCGCGTCGCCGGGTCCTCGTTCTCGGCGAGGGGCTGGCAGAGGACGATCTGCGCGCCGCCGTACTCGAGGCGGGCCTTCAGCTCGCGAAGAAGCTCACCGCTTCGGTGACCCATCTGGCCGTGGGCTCCGGAGTGCCCCCTTCCGAGCCACGGATCGCGAGGGCGGGTGAGCTCGGCGCGAAGGTGCTCGGAGTCGCCGAGGCGCGCGTAGCGCTCGGTCTCGCCCAGCGGCCGGCGGCCGCGCCCGCCCCGATCCCGGCTCCGGTGCACCGGCCGGTCGGCGCCGTCGAACAGCGGACCGCCGCCTTCGTGCCCTATCCGCAACCACCTGTTCCGCACGGGTACCGACCGCCTGTGCCGTCCCCGCCGTCGGTGATGCTGTGGGGCGGCCGGGTCCTCATGGGGTTCGGGATGCTGCTCATGTTCATCACGGTGCTCGCGTTGTTCGGCGGCGCGGGGCTCGCCGCGGGCATTTTCGTGGGTGTGCTGGGCGTCGGTGGCCTGCTCGGCGGCTGGCAGATCGCCCTCAGGGCTTGACGTCGGGCGCCGGGAAGCGGATTTCGTTCCGATCGATCTTGGCGTTGGCCGCCTCGATCAGGTCCACCCCGAGGCTGTTCGCCAGCTGGAGGAGGTACAGCGTGACGTCGGCGATCTCGTCGACCACGTTGTGTGCCAGCTCAGGGTCGGAGCGCCACTCCGCGGACTCCTCCGGCGTCAGCCACTGGAACAGCGAAGTCAGCTCGCCGACTTCGCCGGACAGCGCCATGACCAGGTTCTTCGGTGTGTGGAACGGTTCCCAGTCCCGTGCCGCGGCGAAGTCGCGGAGGCGCTGGTTGAGGTCGTCGAGTGTCACGTGCCGTGCCTACCAGATCGTCACGGTGCGCTAACGGCCGTATGGCGGACGAACGTTGACGTGCAATTTGCAAATTGCATAACGTCGCTCGGCGTCGGGAGACCGATCCGGAAGGAAAGCCTTGACGTACCAGCGAAGCCTTCGCTCTCGCGTGCTCTCCATCGCGTTCGTGCCGAGCGCGGCCTTGGTGCTCGTCGCGTTGTTCATCGGCGGATTCCTCGTGCAGCAGGCCATCGAGGACCGCGACGACGCAGAGAACGGGGCGGTCACCCTCGCCGAGGCGAGCCGCGGGATCGCGTCGTTGCAGCGGGAACGAGCGGTCGCGTTGAAGGCGCCTGGCAGTCGCTCCGCCACCTACACCGCGTACGCCGATCGCATCGACACCTCGCTTTCCTCCCTGCGCGAGATCGCGCGGGCCGCCCCCGACGCCGAGGTCGGCTACCAGCAGACGATCGCCGTCGAACTACTCACCGCCGTCGAAGGCATGGACCGCAGCGATTCCCTCGCGGTCGCCGGGATCGACGACGCGGGGCGGCGCGACTACGCCGCCGCCGTGGGCGCCTACCGGTCCAGGCTCGACGCGATCGCCGGAAAACTGACGGAAAGTAGCCGCCGGACCTACCGGGAGCTCGTCGGGAGCGAGGACTGGGGCCGGTTCGGGGCGGTCGAAACCGCGTTGAGCGCGGCCACGCCGCCGCCCGTCGGCCAGGACGCCTGGCGGGTCGCGGCCGGCGTCGTCGGCCGGACCCTCGGCGACCTCGCCGCGCGCCAGATCGAGTACTCGGCGCAGCTCGCCATCGACGGCGGGCGCCGGGTGCTGAACGGCGCCCTCGCCGCCGCCGCGGCGATTTCGCTGCTCGCGGGGGTGGTGATGGCGATCGTCATGCAGCTCGCCCGGCGGCTGCCGATCCCGATCCCGGCCTGGTCACACCTGGTGAGCGATTACGCCGAAAAGAGCACGCGGTTGGCCCACACGAGTCGGCGAAGCGGTCGGGCAGACTTGTCCGGGTGAGTTCCCCGACGGATCTGCGCCCCTACCTGCGTACCTTGGACGCGGAAACGCTGGCGGACCTGCTGCATGCGCAAGCCGAGCGTGACCCTGCGTTACGGCACGCCCTGGAGATCCGCTTCGCCACCCAGGGGAGTGACGTCGCCGAGGCGCACCGCCTCCTCGACACCGCCGTCCTGGCGGGCAACGTCGAGTACGCCGCGAAGGTCGGCTCCGTCCTCGACACGCTTCAGCGTCTTCTCGACGCCGGCAGCCGGGCCGACCTCGCCCCGCTCGCCCGCCGGACCGTGGACGACATCAGCGAGATGCTGGAGCAGATCGACGACGCCTCGGGCGAGGTCGCGGACCGGCTGGACCGGGCCGTCGAGCTGTACGCGCGGGCCTGCGTGGCGCATCCGCCGGATCCCGAAAGCCTGGCCGCGTGGATCCTCGAAGTGGAGTTCGACGGCCCCGGCTGGCCCGTCATCGAGCTGGCCGACTTCGCCTCCGCGTTGGGGGACAAGGGAATAGCGCGAATAAAGTCCACAGTGGACAGCGTGCTCGCCGAGCAGTCGTCCGGTGCGAAACGCGAGACCGCCGAGCGCCTGCGCGAGGAGCTGGCGGAGGTGTCCGGCGACGTCGACGCGCTCGTCGCGATCCTCGCGGCCAAGCCGCCGCGGGTGGACGTCAGTCTCAAGATCGTGCGCGTGCTGCGCGCGGCGGGGCGGCACAGCGAGGCCATCGCGCACGCGGCGCGGGCGCTCACGCACGACAAGAAGGAAGAAGCGCCTCCATCGGAGAAGGATCCTTTGTCGCGCAAGGACTTCGACGAGAATCCCACGGCCGCGACGTACCTCGCGCTGCGCGAGGAGTCACTGGAATCGGGGCAGTGGGTCGCGCAGCGGAAGACCGCGCTGGCCCGGTTGCGTGAACTCGCCGCCGGCAGCACGGAGGCCGCCGACGAGCTCGTCCGCGCGTTGCTCGGCGAGGACCGCGCCGACGAGGCATGGCGGGCGTGCGTGCGTTTCGAGGCCTCGTTGCCGGTGCGCGTCGAACTCGCGGATTCCCGTTCCGTCGCCCATCCGGCCGAAACCATTCCTGTGTACCGGGACCATGTCGAAGAATTGATCACGCGGAAGGATCCGAACGCCTACCGCGAAGCGGCCCGGCAACTGCGCAAACTGCGCACGGCGCACAAAAAGGCCGGTACGGCTGAAGAATTCAGCTCGTACCTCGGCACATTGGTGGAAATACACAAACGCAAGACGCGGCTGATCGCCGAGGTCAAAGCGGCGAGAATCGCCATTCCGAAATCGGTGCGGGCGTAACCGGGGGCGCGGCCGGTCGTTGTTCGAAGCGAACCGAGGAAACCCGGCGACGAAGGTGAAGTCGCGGTGGTCGGTGAACCGGTGCCCGTCCGCGTCCTGGGCTCCGGGTTCCGCGCCCAGGACCACCGCGACGAACCTGGCCGGGTCCGCGTGAAAACATGTCGCCATGAGTCCGGTCAGCCGTGCCCGCAAAAAGGCAGCCCAGCCCTCCACCCCGAGTGTGACGGGCCTCTTCAAGGACGTCCTCCGGGACTTCTCGACCCTTGGTGCCGAGCCCGAGGTGCTCGACGTCGAGCTGCTGACCTCCGAGGTGCTCGGCCAGTGGTGGGAGATCGAGCTCGAAGAGGACGAAACGCCGCTGGGCCTGGAACTCATCGCGTTCGCCGAGCGGAAGATCACCCCCGCCGCGGCCGCGCTGCTCGCCGGGCTGCGGGTCTTCGCCGAGACCGAGGAGGAGCGCGAGGCGGCCGCTTCGGCGCTGAACACCGTGCTGGGCCGCGGCATCCCGGAACCGGAATGGGTGGCGGACCTGGCCGCGGTGACCGTCGGGGAGTGCTGGCGGACCGGTGACGTCTTCGGCGACGAGTCCTCCCTTCTGTGCGTCTTCTCCCGTGGCGGTGCCGAGCACGGCTTGCTCGCGCTGGTCGACTTCACCGAGGGTGGCCGGATCCGCGACGTCGTCGTGGTCGACGAACCGCAGGACGTGCTGGCCGAAATGCGGCAGCAGGCCGCCGACGACCCGGAGCTGGTCACGCTGGAGCGGGTGCTGCCCGAGCGCGCCCACCAGCTGCTCGCCGACGGGCTGGCCGCGACGGACGTCGTCGAGGAGCCCGACGTCAGCGAGGACTACGCGCGGTTCCACGCGCTCGCGCTGGCCTGGATCCGGACGCTTCCCGCTCCGGAGCCGTCGCCCGAGATCACCGAATGGCCCGAGCAGGTCCGCGAAGAGGTCGTCGCCGACTTCATCGGCTCCGGGCTCGTGGAGGACACCGAGGCGACACGGTTCTACGCGCGCCTGCTCGTCGATCACGGCTGTGAGACCGAGCCAGGCAGCCCGCTGCGGGTCGGCCCCGAGAAGCTCGCCCGGTTCCTCGAGTCGCTGCTGGACGGCGAGTTCGAGATCGACGAGGCCTACGAGGACGCGCTGGAGCCCGCTCTGCTCGGCTGGGTCACCTGGGCCGCCGACCGCGCCGGTCTCCCCGAGGCCGCGCGTGTCGCGCTGCTGGAGAGCGCGACCGAGTTCCTGGAGGAATTCGCTCAGGACGAGGACTCCACGCTCGACGTCTACTTCGACGGCTCCGAGGGGATCGAAGACCCGGCGGAACTCGCGGACGCCCTGGCGCGCCGGATGTTCGCCGTCCCGACGGTCTACGCGGAAATCGGGGACGAGGAGCTGGAGCTCGAACCCGCCGACCCCGAACAGCGCCGTCTGCTGGTGATCGGCGAGCACCCCGAGTACCACGAGGCGCTGGCCGAGGAGACCTTCGACGGCGAACCGCGGATGCGGCTCGCGCTCAAGACCACGATCGTCGACCAGCTCTGGGCCGACGAGCCCGCCGAGGTGTGGCAGGCCGTGCGGCGGCTGAGCGAGACGGGGCAGGAGCGCGAGGAGATCTTCGACCGCCTCATCGACGCGCTGTCCGCTCAGCTCACCGAATCGGGCGAACACGAGATGGACTACGACGTCGACGACTACCGGAAGGCGCTCGACGAGCTCGCCTGACCCCGTTTCCCCCGGTCACCCCTCTCCCTCCCTTGCCAACCCACCCCATTCTGTCTAGTCTGTCTAGATGGAAGCAGCAACCTGGCAAGTGCAGGACGCCAAGCAGCGGCTGAGCGAGCTGCTGCGCCGCGCCGCGTCCGATGGGCCGCAGTTCGTCACGAAACATGGGGAGGAGGTGGCCGTGGTGCTGGACATCGTGGATTACCGCAGGTTGACCGGAAGCGGTGAAGCCGTCGATTTCAAGTTCGTGCTCTCCGGGGAGCACCACCATCCCGAGTACGGGGAGGCGCTGGCCGACGTACTGGAGGAGATCGCCGCCGAACGCGCGGAAGACCTGCCGAGAGATGTCGTGGAGGTGAGCGGGTGAGCTTTCTGCTGGACACGAACATCGTGTCCGAGGCTCGGCGCCGCACGCAGAACCCGGGTTTCGCCCGGTGGTGGGGTGGAGTGTCGTCGAGCAGGCTCTATCTGAGCGCGCTGACGGTGGGGGAGATCGAGAGGGGGATAACGAAACTCAGGCATCGAGGCGAGCGGGACAGGGAGCGTGCGGAAGCGCTGACCGAGTGGCTGGCCGGGCTCACCGCGCAGTTCTCGGAACGGATCCTTCCGGTGACCGCCGAAATCGCGGCCGAATGGGGCAGGCAGTACGCGCCGCGGAAAGTGCCGTCCATCGACGGGCTGATCGCCGCGACCGCCCGGGTCCACGAGCTGACCCTGGTCACCAGGAACCTCGCCGACATGGCCGGGCTCGGCGCACAGGTGCACGATCCGTTCGACTGAGCGGACCTCCTTGGGATCAAGACGTCCGGACGCCTTGATCGGCCGGAGGTCAGGCTGCCGCAGTTGCCTGCCGAAGTTCAGCCCGCCGAAGTTCAGCCCAGAGGCGCCGCGGGAGTGCCCTTGCTCTCCGTGACTTGCGGCTTCTTCCGGCGGCGGTCCCCACGGGCGTCGTCGAAGTCGACGACGAAGGCGCCGGCGGCCATGGCCACCAGGAGTGCGAGTCCGAGAATCGAGCCGACCCAGGTCAGGATGATCGAGAACATCGTGAGCCTCCTCCCTGCTCAAGGTCCTTTTCGAGACCTCGTGAACCCCTGAGACAAGGGTCGCCTCGGGGGGCCGTAGCCGGTATCGGCCAACCGGTTACACGTACTGAGCGTGGATCGGCCGATCGGCCGAGGAAAGCCGCCGGCCGACAGCGGTGCGCGACCAGCGGCCCCCACCGGCTCTCCGGTGGTGCGAAGGCTGGTCCTTGTGAGGGAACCGCCGGAAGTCGCCCGTGTGATCGGGGTCCGGCGAAGTGATCTTGGAACTTGCCGTGCACGCTCGCCGTGAGTAGAGAATCCGTGCTTGCCCGGTTACGCCGTGTCGCCTTCCGGCCGGCCCGTTTCGGGTGCCGTCCATCCAAGCACGCGTGTCGTCCGCCTGATCACGCGTGTCGTCCGATCGATCACGTGACATCGCCGGTATCGAACCTCGTGAGCCGCCGTGACGGCCTCAGAGCTTGCGCAGCCGGACCCGGTTGATCGCGTGGTCGGCGTCCTTGCGGAGCACGAGCGTCGCCCGCGGCCGCGTCGGTTTGATGTTCTCCATCAGGTTCGGCTCGTTGATCGTGCGCCACAGGTGGCGTGCCTCGGCGCGGGCCTCGTCGTCCGGGAGGCCGGCGAAGTGGTGGAAGTGCGACGCCGGGTCCGCGAAAGCGGTGTGCCGCAGCTTGAGGAAACGCTCGATGTACCAGCGTTCGATGTCGGTCGTCGGCGCGTCCACGTAGATCGAGAAGTCGAACAGATCGGAGACGGTGAGCCGTGGGCCGGGCTGAAGGACGTTCAGCCCTTCGAGGATCAGGATGTCGGGCCGCTGAACGACCTGTTCCTCGTCGGGAAGGATGTCGTAGGCGAGGTGCGAGTACACCGGAGCGCTGACCCGTTCCGCGCCGGACTTCACCTCGGTGACGAACCGCAGGAGTGCCCGCCGGTCGTAGCTTTCCGGGAAACCCTTGCGGTGCATGATCCCGCGCCGCACCAGTTCCGCACGCGGGTGGAGGAACCCGTCGGTGGTGACCAGGTCGACCCTGGGGTGATCCGGCCAGCGGGCGAGCAGGGTGCGCAGGATGCGCGCGGTGGTCGACTTGCCGACGGCGACGCTGCCGGCGATCCCGATGATGTACGGCACCTTGGTGCCCCGACTGTCTTCACCGAGAAAGGTGGTGGTGGCCTCGTACAACCGTTGCCGGGCGGCGACCTGGAGATTGATCAGCCGGGAGAGCGGCAGGTAGACCTCGGCGACCTCGGCCAGGTCGACCTGCTCGCCGAGACCGCGCAGCCGCAGCAGTTCCGCGGCGGTCAGCGGCAGGGGAGTCGACCTTCGCAACTCGCGCCACTGCTCACGGTGCAGCTCGACGTAGGGACTGAGCTCACGGACCCGCGGCATCGCACACTCCTCGCCCGTCGCCTGCGCTGGCGCCGTACAAAACCGTGTTGACGAGTTCTCGGCGGGTGAACGTGCCTCGAACCGGATGAAGCCGCTTTAACGGTAGGGCTTACGGCTCGTGAACGCGCTGCGATGTGATGTACCCCGCTTCGGGGCGTTACCGTCCGTTACGGGTACGGCCCGGCGTGAAGACCTCGTTCCACGCCGCGGCGACCTGGCGTGCGCAGGACGCGGGTGCGACCCCGCCGAAGCCGGTACCGAGTCCGGGCATCGCGATCGTGTGCACGAGATCACGGATCCGGCCCTGGTCGAGCCTGCCGTCGCGCCATTGCCGGAACACCGCCCGGGCGGCCAGGTACGGATGCACGGTGTCACGCGGGAGGTGTTCGCCGGGTTCCCGCATCGTCGGCGCGCTGATCAGCCAGGCTGGCTCCGCCTCGCCGGTGGGCACGACCACCGCTTCGCCGATCGGGAGCTCCCCGCCGTGATAGGCGAGCACCGCGCTGCGCACGTTCTGCTCGACCTCGGGATAGGCGCGGGCGTACACGGCGTCGATGCCGCCGCGCATCCAGCCGTAGGAGTTCGCGGGGCTGACGACGGCCTGCGCGACGACGTCGAGCACCGATCCGCGGTGCACGAAGACCCGGCCGTCGACAGTGTCCGCGACGGTCGTCCAGGCTTGTGCCAGCAGGTCATCGACGGCGCACAACACCAGCTCCGGAGCGGGGCGGTCCGACAGGGGAGGAAAGGAGGAGCCGGCGTCCTCGTGGCCGGTGCGCGTGCCCGGTTCGGCGGTCACGCCCTAAGCATGACAAAAAAAGCCACCCGGCGTAACCGGTGCGCGTACCGGCTGTCCGAGTGAAAGTCGCCACCCGCGCCGTGCGTAATCTGGCGGGGTGTCACGGATCGCCTACTTCGGCCCTCAGGGAACCTTCACCGAACAGGCCGCGCGCCGGCTCGCCCCCGGGGAGGAGCTGATCCCGGCGGAGACCATCCCGGCGGCGCTGGCCGCGGTGCGCTCGGGTGCGGCCGACGCCGCGTGTGTCCCGATCGAGAACTCCGTGGAGGGCGCGGTCACCGCGACCCTCGACAGCCTGAGCGAGGCCGAGCCGCTCGTCGCGGTGGCGGAGGTGCTGCTGCCGGTCCACTTCAGCGTGCTGACCCGGCCGGGCACCACCGAGATCCGCACCGTCGCCAGCCATCCGCACGCGCTCGCCCAGGTCCGCCACTGGGTCGAGGCGAATCTGCCGGGGGCGCGTCCGGTCGCGACGTCGTCCACGGCGGCGGCCGCGGTCGCGGTGGACGCGGGCGAGTTCGACGCCGCGGTGACCGCGCCGGTCGCCGCCGAGCACTACCCCCTGGAGGTGCGGGCCACCGAGGTCGCCGACGTCCGCGACGCCAAGACCCGGTTCCTGCTGGTCCGCGCGCCCGGTGAGCTGCCGGGGCCGACGGGGGCGGATCGCACGTCGATCGTCGCCGCCGCGACGAACCGGACCGGCGCCCTGGCCGAACTGCTCACCGAACTGGCGGTCCGCGGGATCAACCTGACCAAGCTGGACGCCCGCCCGACCAGGAACAACTTCGGTGAGTACCGCTTCTTCATCGACTTCGAGGGGCATGTGGCCGAGCCCCGGATCGGCGACGCGCTGGCCGCGTTGCGCCGCCGGTGCCGGAACGTGCGGTTCCTCGGCTCCCACCCGCGCGCGGACAACGGCACGACCGAGATCGAGCCGGGTGCCGCCAACGAGGATTTCACCGACGCGATCGGCTGGGTCGAGTCGGTACGGAAGGGAGCACAGGCGTGAAACTTCTCCTCGTCCGCCACGGCCAGACCGAAGGCAACGTGCGTGGCGCGCTCGATACCGCGCTGCCGGGGCCGCCGCTCACCGAGCTGGGCCGCGAGCAGGCTCAAGGCCTTGTGACGCGGCTGGACGGCGAGCCGATCGTCGCGGTCTACGCGTCGCAGGCGGTTCGCGCCCAGGAGACCGCCGCGCCGCTGGCGGCCGAACGGGGCTTGGACGTCCAGGTCCTCGACGGCGTGCACGAGGTCGCGGCAGGCGACCTCGAAGGCAAGACGGACAAGGATTCGGTCACCACCTACATGAGCGTCGTGCGCCGGTGGACGCTCGGCGAGCTCGACCCACCGATCCCCGGCGGCGAGACCGGCGCGCAGGTCCGCGCCCGCATGCTCGACGCGGTCGCCCGCCTCCGCGCCAAGCACGAGCAGGCCGACCCCGACGGCACGGTGGTGCTGGTGAGCCACGGCGGTGCGATCCGCCTCGGCGGCGAATGGCTCGCCGGGAACGTGACCGCCGAGGTCGCCAACCAGGGGCTCATTCCGAACACCGGGATCGTCGAACTCGTCGCGACCTCCGCCGGCTGGACCTGTCTCACCTGGGCGGACGCCTCCGTCGAACCCTGACGCCGGAGCTCCACGCGGGCTGAAGGACGCTTTCTCACGTGGGGAAGCGTCCTTCACCGCGTCTCGTGCGGCGATGGCTCCTATCAGCTCGTTTGCCTCCACCTCTACCGGGGAATACACCCACAAGATCGATTAACACCTTGTGGGGAATTAACCGATGGAGCGCAACCCCCACGGCGGACAACACGTCTACTGAACGGTGGGTCACCCGGCATTGTCCGGTCACAGGGAGGCGAATGACCATGATTCGTTCGAAACTGATCTCCATCGGCGGTCTCGTCGCGGGTACCGCCGGGCTTCTGCTGCTCAGTGCCTGCGGTACGGAAACCGCGCCCGTCGCGCAGAACACGTCCGCGTCGCCGTCGAGTTCGGCGCCGGACACCTCCGCGGCGCCCAGCGCGAGCTCTTCGAGCCCGGCGCCCGCCCAGCCGCCCGCACAGGAACCGAAGAACGACGGGCTGTGCAAGGCCGGCGACGTGAAACTGTCCATCAAGGACGGTGACGCCGCCGCGGGCACGGTGTACCGCAAGCTCGTCATCACCAACTCGAGCGGGCATCCGTGCACCATCCAGGGTTTCCCCGGCATCTCCTACGTGACCGGCGCGGACGGTCACCAGGTCGGTGAGGCCGCGTATCGCGACGGCACCAAGGGCGGCCCCGTCCAGCTCGCCAACGGCGAGAGCGCGATCGCCGACGTCGGTTTCGTGAACGTCCGCAACTACGACGAGGCGGTCTGCAAGCCCACCGAGACCCGAGGGCTGCGGGTGTACCTGCCGCAGGAGACGGCCTCGAACTTCGTTCCGGTGCAGGGACTCGGCTGCGCGGGCAAGATCCCGGGCAATCAGCTGACCGTCCAGACCGTCCACAAGGGTTAGAGCTGGGTGCAGAGCTGTTCTGCCTGCGCCAGGTGCCGCTGGCCCGAGAGCTGGTTGAAATGCAGGCTGAACACCATCCGGCTGACACCGTCGATGTGTTCGGCCAGCGGCCGGTAGGTGTCGTTGGCGGCGGCCGCCGCGGCGGAGAGTTCGCGTGCGGCCGTCATCCGATGCAGGATTTCGGGGGCGAGGACGGCCACGGTCCGCTCGCCGGGTGCCGAATCGGTGGTGTCCGGGATCGTGCCGACCCTGGCCAGCGCCGAACAAGCGTCTTGCGCGTCTTCGAGGGCCCCCGCGTCGACGCCCGAAAGCGCCCACAGCATGCCGATCACGCCACCGCCGATCACGAACCCGGCGACGGCGGTGAGTACTTGCGGACGTCTCGAAGGTTCTGTCGTCCCCACGCCGCCCTCCGGCACCAGTGTCTGCTGCATCGCGGACCTCCCCGTCACCCGTGGCGGTGATGGGCTATTTCAGCACCAAAGACCTTTGTTTTCACCGGTCTTGGTGGAGAACCCGCTCCTCCGTGGCCGATTCGTCATCGAAGGCTCCTCGCCGTAACGAGACGAACGCGAAACCGGCTACTCCGAACAGCAGAAGCCCGGACGTGAGGAAGGTCCGGGCCGGGGAACCGAGGGCGTGGGTGAGGACGCCGCCGAGCAGGGCGCCGATCGGGATCGCTCCCCAGACGACGGTGCGCCACACGCCGAGGACCCGGCCGAGCAGGTCGCCGGGGACGAGCGTGTGCCGCGCCGTCCCGAGCACGATGTTCACCGCGACCACGGCGGCCGCGAACAGGCCGAACAGTGCCGCTCCCACCACCGGCGAAGTCGTCAGGCCCATGCCGGTGAACGCCGCGCCGCAGCAGGCCGTGCCCCCGACGAGTACCGCGCGACGGCTGGTCGCCTTCACCAGTCGTGGGGCGGCGGCCGCGCCGAGCAGACCGCCGATGCCGCCGACGAACGCGAAGAGCCCGAAGGCCGCTTCGCTGAGACGCAGATACTCGATCGCGTAGAGCACCAGCTGAGCCTGCGCGAGTTCGCTGACCAGGCTGATCAGCCCGGCGACGACGACCAAGCGCAGCACCAGCCGGCTGTGCTTCAGCCAGCGGAAACCCTCCGCCAGTTCGGTGCGGAGGTTGGCGGGCGCCTTGCCGGTGGCTCGCGGCCGATAGCTTCCGGCGAGGCCGATCAACACGGCGGCCGCGATCGCGAAGCCCACCGAGTTGAGCAGGAACGGGAACGTCGCGAAGAGCGCGAAGGTGGCGCTGCCGACCGGCCCGCCCAGGAAGGTCTGCCCCACGATTTCGCAGGCCTGGAGCTTGCTGTTCGCGCTGTCGAGCGAGCCTTCGCCGACGACCGCCGGGATGAGCACGTTCGCGGCACTGTCGGCGACCACCTCCGCGAAGCCGATGAGCAGGGCGGCGGCGTAGACCAGCCAGATCGTCACCCCGCCCGCCGCGACCAGGGCGGCCGTCCCGCCGACGACGACCGCGCGGACGCCGTTCGCGAGGATCATCGCCCGCCGCCGGTCGACGCGGTCCAGCAGCGCGCCCGCCGGGAGCGCGAACAGCAGCCACGGCAGGAACTGGGTCGCCGAAAGACCGGCGATGAGCAGCGGATCGCGGGTCAGGGTGACCGCGAGCAGCGGAAACGCGACCTTGCCGATCCCGTCGCCGAGGTTCGACGCCGCGCTGGAGGCGAGCAACCAGCGCAACCGCCGGTCACCCCTCCCTCGTGCCGCCGATCCGGCCATGTCCGCCTCCCCGGGCGTTCGCCGGCGCCGGCCGACGACGTGTCGAAAAAGTTTAGCGGGGCTGTCGCCCAAAGTGGCCGGGTTGTTACACCCAGTTAAGAATCCGGAGAACCCTTGGTGCTCCACGCACAAAAATCACCGACCATGCCACCTCCGGCGCGGAATCCGTCGCGGGGGAGCGAGGGACCTTTGCTATCGCCTGTCCGGCGGGTCAGCCCCACCCGAGCTCGTGCAGACGCGCGTCGTCGATGCCGAAATGGTGGCCGACCTCGTGGATGACCGTGATCAGCACCTCCTCGACGACGTCCTCCTCGGTGTCGCACATCTCCAGCAGCGGGCGCCGGTAGATCGAGATCCGGTCCGGCAGCACCCCGCCGTACTCGTGGGTCCGCTCGGTCAGCGCGACCCCGTGGTACAGGCCGAGGATCGTGGGCGACTCCTCGTTGAACTCCTCAACGAGTACCACGACGTTGTCCATGGCGTCCGCGAATTCGGGCGGCAGCTCGTCCAGCGCCTCCGAAACCAGCTCCTCGAACCGCTGCTGCGTCATCTCGACGGGCACGCGATCACCCTCCGGTCTTCGGCGGGGAGGAGGACGAGGGCGGCGGGGCCTCGCCGGTGCCGACCTTGACGCTCCCGGTGACCGGCGCCAGCCCCTTGTTCTCCGGCAGGACCGCCGCGACCTTGCAGTTCACCAGCGTCGACCCGGCGTCCCAGCTCTCCTGCTCGCGCACGTCCCAGCTGGTGATGAGCTTCTTCGCCGCCAGGTCCGCGTTGCCGGTGTACTCCTGTGCGGCCGTCGCGCATTCGGTGTCCAGCCAGGTGTTCTGCTGGTCCTGCGAGGGGTAGCCGTCCTTGAACTTCGTCGCGAGGTCGATCGTCGCGATCATCTCGTACGAATGCGGCTGGGCGCAGTCGACGGGGTCGCCGAAGCTGTTGTTGAGCAGCGCGAGGCAGGTGCCCGGCTCCCACACCAAGGACTGGTTCTGCTCCTTCGCCGGCCCCTTGATCGGCTGGAGTTTGCCGCCCTGGCCCGCCCATTGCAGCCCGCACCGCAGCTGCCGGTCGCCGTCCGCCCACTGCACGGGCGTCGGCCGGAGGAGGTTCATGCTCAGCTTGCCGTAGGGATCGAGGTTGCGACCGAGATACGGCTTGACATCGATCATGCAACGCGATCGGGAGATCTCCTGCCACTGCTCCAGGTTCGGGCTCGGCGTCCCCGGCGGGTACTGCGCGCCGATGTCGACGATGCTGGTGACCTCGAACAGATGGGACTCGGCGCACGGCACGCGCCGCGCGTCGGTGGCGTCCGGATTGTTCCAGGTCAGGCAGGTGCCCGGGGGAGATTGGAACGCTTCGACCGCGGCTGGGGACAGTTTGGGGGCGCCGCCGCCCGCACCGCCTTCCGGGCCTACATTCCACGAGAACGCCACACTCAGCGAAAGCGCGATGATCGCGCCCACGAACACACCGGCCATGACGAGCCGGGTGCGCAGGGTGCTCAGCGCGTTTCGCGGATCACGGAACCGCTCGGCCTGTTGAGACATCCACTCCATGATGCCCGCGCCGCACGTAAGGTGCGCGTACCGGGTGGTTAGTGTGGACGCGGGGACTTGGCGGGCCGTCGATTACGGAGCTTCGATGACGCAGGATGACAACCAGGGGGCAAACCCGCCCCAGGAGCCGCCGCGGCGCGGTGCCATGCGCTTTCAGGACGAGACGACGCAGGCGCGGCAGCCGTCGCTCGCCGAACAGCGGGCGCGGCAGCAGGCGCTGGCCGAGCAGGAACGACAAGAGGCGCTCGCCGCCGAAGCGGCTCGCGCCGCCGAGAAGAAGGCTTCGACCAAGAAGAAGATCCTGATCGGAACCGGTGTGACGGTCGGTCTGGTCGGCCTGGTCGCGACGTTCTACACGGTGGCGAAGCCGGAAGAGGTCACGGCCGTCTGCGCCGCCAAGGACACCGAGATCGTTCAGGACGACCGGAACTGCGACGAGAACTACGTGCGGTCGCACGGCGGTTACGTCAGCGGCGGGTTCTTCTTCCTCCCCATCGGCGGTATCGGTGGGCCGATGCAGAGCTACCGCTACAACTACGGCGGGACCGGGCAGATCGGGCAGCGCGTGTCCGGCGGCTCGTACACCGCGCCGTCGAACGCGAACGTCAGCACGAAATCGGGCAAGTCCGTCCAGCGTGGCGGGTTCGGCATCAGTGGCAAGAGCGGCGGCAGCGGCAAGAGCGGGGGCTCGTAGGTGTACCGGGATTCCAAGCCGCCCCGGCGGGACTGGCAGAACATCGTCGAGGAGCAGGGCCTGGTCTTCGGCACGCCCGCCCGCGACGGCTCCGGAAAGTCCCGGCCGTACTGGGACGAGTCGGTCCACTACGTCTTCGACATGGACGAGATCCTGTCCGTCGAGGCGGACGTGGAACTGCTGCACTCGATGTGCCTCGAAGCCGTCGACAACGTGATCACCACCGAGCAGTACCACCGCTTCGGCATCCCCGAGTGGGTCTGGCCGCATATCGCCGAGTCGTGGAAGCGGCAGGATCCGCACGTCTACGGCCGGTTCGACCTGCGGTACGACGGCAAGAGCCCGGCGAAGCTGCTCGAGTACAACGCCGACACCCCGACCTCGCTGCTCGAGGCCGCGGTGCTGCAGTGG
The DNA here is from genome assembly GCF_055563465.1 of Amycolatopsis sp. NPDC000009. NCBI lineage: Bacteria > Bacillati > Actinomycetota > Actinomycetes > Pseudonocardiales > Pseudonocardiaceae > Amycolatopsis > Amycolatopsis sp. NPDC000009. Next base: position 136,760 of record NZ_JBVHDI010000012.1, on the reverse strand, counting down.
CACTGGAAGACCACGGTCTTCCCGGAGGACGACCAGTGGAACTCGATCCACGAGAAGCTGGTCGAGCGCTGGGGCGAACTCGCCGACAAGCTGCCGTCGAACGAACTGCATTTCACCTGGTCGTCGGCCGATCCGTCCGGTGAGGACCACGTGACGACGGCGTATCTGCAGGAGACCGCGGCCGAGGCCGGGCTCGACACCGTCGGCCTGTCGATCGAGGAGATCGGCTGGGATCCGGTGCTCAAACGGTTCGTCGACCTCGAAGAGGCGCAGATGGCGACCGTGGTGAAGCTCTACCCGTGGGAATGGGTGGTCGACGAGGAGTTCGGCCGCTTCGCCGTCGAGACCATGCCGCGCACGCTGTGGGTCGAGCCGCTGTGGAAGATGATCCTCTCCAACAAGACGCTGCTCGCGATCCTGTGGGAGAACTACCCGGGGCATCCGAACCTGCTGCCCGCCTTCGCCGACGACCCCGGTCTGCTGACCGAGTACGTCCGCAAGCCGAAACTCGGCCGCGAGGGCGCGAACGTGCAGATCGTCGCCACCGGGTACGAGACGCAGACCGACGGGGTCTACGGCGCGGAAGGGTTCGTCTACCAGGCGTTCGATCCGCTCCCCGAATTCCAGGGCTATCGGCCCGCGCTCGGCGCGTGGATCGTCGGGGACCAGGCCGCCGGCCTCGGGATCCGTGAGACCGCGGGACTCGTCACCGACGACGGTGCGGCGTTCGTCCCGCACCGCATCGTCGAGTCGTGATAGAAGCAACCGCACAAACCTGACATTCCTGACTTCTGGAGAACCCCTGTGACCACCACCCTTGCGCTGTCCGACACGTTCGGCTCCGACCTCGTGCGAGGGATCGGCGCGATCCTGCTGTACGGCGTCGTCGGCCTGCTGATGATGTTCGCCGGGTTCTGGGCGATCGACTGGACCACCCCGGGCAAGCTTTCCCAGCTGGTCACCCGCGGCCTGCCGAACGCGGTCATCGTCACCGCCTCGGGCCTGCTGTCGATGGCGTTCATCATCGTCGTGGCCATCGCGAACTCCGCCAGCGACCTGACCGAGGGCCTCATCACCTCGCTGGTCTACGGCGTGCTCGGCATCATCGTGCAGGTGCTGGCCGTCCGGCTGCTGGAGTGGGCGACCCGTATCGACATCCGCTCGACCATCGAGAGCGAGAAGTTCGCGCCCGCCAGCGTCGTGGTGGCCTCCGCGCACCTGGCCCTCGGCCTGATCGTGGCCGTCGCCATCTCGTGAGTTCCTGAAAACGGCATCGGCGCACGATTCCCACTAACGTGGGGGTCGTGCGCCTTTTAAGGACACCGGACGACCGGTTCTCGGACCTGCCCGATTTCGACTTCGAACCGCGCTACGCGGAGCTCGTCGACCTTCACGGCGGCATGATCAGAGTGGGGTACGTGGAGGCCGGACCCGAGGACGGGCCGCCCGTCCTCCTGCTGCACGGCGAGCCCACCTGGTCCTACCTCTATCGCAAGGTCATCCCGGTGCTCGCCGACGCCGGGCTGCGCGCCATCGCGCCCGACCTGGTCGGCTTCGGCAGATCCGACAAACCCGGCGACATGGTCGACCACACCTACCAGCGGCACGTCGAGTGGATGCGCGCGTTCGCCTTCGACGTCCTCGACCTGACCGACGTCACCCTGGTCGGCCAGGACTGGGGCGGCCTGATCGGCCTGCGCCTGGTCGCCGAAAACCCCGATCGCTTCGCCAGGGTCGTCGCGGCCAACACCGGCCTCCCCAGCGGCGACACCGACATGCCCGAGCTCTGGCACAGGTTCCGCGACACCGTCGAGAACGCCCAGGTGCTCGACGTCGGGCGCTTTGTCCAGTCGGGCTGTCAGACCAAGCTGTCCGAGGAGGTCCGCGCCGCCTACGACGCGCCCTTCCCGAACGAGATGTACAAGGCCGCGCCGCGCGCGATGCCTTCGCTGGTGCCGATCACCCCGGACGACCCGGCCTCGGCCGCCAACCGGGCGGCGCTGAAGGTGCTTTCGGAACTGGACAAGCCGTTCCTGGTCTCGTTCTCCGACGGCGACCCGATCACCGCGCCGTGGGGTCTCGAACTGCGGGGCTCGATGCGCGGAGCCCGTGAACTCGAACATCCGACGATCACCGGGGCCGGTCACTTCCTGCAGGAGGACGCGGGCGGACGGCTGGGCGAGGTCATCGCCCGTTTCGCCCATTCTTGATCCTCGTGAGTGGCAAGGACGGTTCTAACCGTCCTTGCCACTCACGAGGGTGTCAGGAGATGGCAGCCAACGCGTCCACGATGACGCCCAGGCCCTCGGCGGCCTCTTCGGCGGTGAGCGTCATCGGCGGCGCGATCCGCAGCACGTTGCCGTGCAGCCCGCCCTTGCCGATCAGCAGCCCACGCGCCTTGGTCTCCTCCATCATCCGCGCCGCGGCGCCGGGGTTCGGCGTCATCCCGCCCGGCTCGACCAGCTCGACGCCGATCATCAGGCCCTTGCCGCGCACGTCCCCGATCAGCGGGTTCCCCGTCGCGCGCAGGCCTTCGAGCAGTTCGTTGCCGCGGGCGAGCGCGTTGGCCTGCAGATCGTGGTCGGCGATGTGGTCGAGCACGGCGGCCGCGCCCGCCATCGCGACCGGATTGCCGCCGAAGGTCGAGATCGAGTTCGCGGTGAGGCAGTCGACCAGATCGCCGCGTGCCACGAGACCGCCGATCGCGAGACCGTTGCCGAGACCCTTCGCGAAGGTCATCGCGTCGGGGACGACGTCGTGCGCCTGGATCCCCCAGTAGTGTTCCCCGGTCCGCCCCCAGCCGGTCTGCACCTCGTCGGAGATGAACAGGATCCCGTACTGATCGAGGACCTCCTTCATCGCCTTGAACAGGCCGTCCGGCGGTGAGCTGAAGCCGCCGACGCCCTGGATCGGCTCGGCGATCATGCAGGCGACGTCGCCCGAAGTGCCCGTCTCCAGGACGTCGACCAGGTCCGCGACGCAGGCGTCGATGTACTCCGTGTCCGAAAGCGCCCGGAACGGGCTGCGATACCGGTAGCCGCCGTGCACGTAGCTCACCTTCACCGGGCTGAGCGACGACGCCGACCAGCCGCGGTTGCCGGTGATGCCGACCGTCGCGAACGACCGCCCGTGGTACGAGTTCCGCATCGCCAGCACCTGGTTGCTGCGCCGGTACTGGGTGGCGAGCATGAGCGCGGTGTCGTTGGCCTCGGTCCCGGAGTTGGTGAAGAACACCTTCGCGTCGGGGATGCCGGAGAGCTTCGCGATGCGTTCGGCGAGTTCGACCTGCGACCGGATCAGGTACAGCGTCGACGTGTGCAGGATGCCGGTGTCGAGCTGCTTGCGCACGGCGTCGCTGATCGCCGAGACGTCGTAGCCCATCGAGTTCGTCAGGATGCCCGCGAAGAAGTCCAGGTAGGTGCGCCCGGTCGAGTCGATGACCCGGCGGTCCTGCGCGTGCACGATCTCGATCGGCTCGTCGTAGTAGAGCGCCAGCCACGACGGGAGTACCGCCTTGTGCCGCGCCAGCAGGTCCGCATCGGTCATCGGGTTTCTCCGTCCGCAGCAGGGAGATCTCAGTATGGGGACGGCCCGAAACGGGCGGCAACGATCAGACTGTCGGGTTATCCGCGCGGACCCGCACATTTTGTGCGGTCGGCACGGACTACTCTCAGCACTCGTGATTGACCCCAGGACTCTGCGCGATGACCCGGACGTCGTGCGCGCTTCGCAGCGCGCCCGTGGCGAGGACGAAGGAGTGGTCGACAAGCTGCTCTCCCTCGACTCCCGTCGCCGGTCCTCCATCGCCGCCGCCGACAAGCTGCGCGCCGAGCAGAAGTCGCTGGGCAAGCTCATCCCGAAGGCACAGGGTGACGAGCGGGCCGAACTGCTCGCCAAGGCGAAGGATCTCGCCGCCCAGGTCAAGACGGCCGAAGTCGAGCAGACCGAGGCGTCGGAGGAGTTCGAGCAGCTGCACCGCCTGGTGCCGAACCTCGTCCACCCCGACGCGCCCGAGGGCGGCGAGGACGACTACGTCGTGCTCAAGCACGTCGGCGAGCCGAAGAAGTTCGATTTCGAGCCGAAGGACCACCTCGAACTCTGCGAGGGTCTCGGCGCGCTCGACATGGAGCGCGGCGCGAAGGTCTCGGGCTCGCGGTTCTACTTCCTCACCGGCATCGGCGCCCAGCTCCAGCTCGGCCTGCTGAACATGGCGATCGCGCAGGCGACCGCGAACGGGTTCACCCCGATGATCACCCCGACCCTGGTGCGGCCGGAGATCATGGCGGGCACCGGCTTCCTCGGCGCGCACTCGTCGGAGGTCTACCGGCTGCGCGACGACGACCTGTACCTCGTCGGCACCTCCGAGGTCCCGCTCGCCGGCTACCACGCCGACGAGATCCTCGACCTCGGTAACGGCCCGAAGCGGTACGCGGGCTGGTCGTCCTGCTACCGCCGTGAGGCCGGTTCGTACGGCAAGGACACCCGCGGCATCATCCGCGTCCACCAGTTCGACAAGGTCGAGATGTTCGTCTACACGCGTCCCGAGGACGCCGAGGCCGAGCACGCGCGCCTGCTGGACTGGGAAGAGCAGATGCTCGCCAAGATCGAGGTCCCGTACCGGGTGATCGACACCGCCACCGGCGATCTCGGCACCTCCGCGTACCGGAAGTTCGACTGCGAGGCGTGGGTGCCGTCGCAGGAGACCTACCGCGAGCTGACCTCGACGTCGAACTGCACGACCTTCCAGGCCCGCCGCCTCGGCATCCGTTACCGCGACGACGACGGCCGCCCGCAGACCGTCGCCACGCTGAACGGCACGCTGGCCACCACCAGGTGGATCGTCGCGATCCTGGAGAACCACCAGCTCGAAGACGGTTCCGTCCGGGTGCCGGAGGCGCTTCGCCCCTTCCTCGGCGGAACCGAGGTGCTCACGCCGACATCGAAGTAGCGGTCGGCGGTGAGGGGAAGAGGACGTATGCGGTATCGGAATTCGCTCGCGATCGGGCTGGCGGTGCTGACGCTCGGCGGCTGCACGTCGGTCGTCGGTGGTACGGCCTCGCCGGTGCCGGGACAGGGGCCGGTCATCACGAAGGCCGAGCCGTGCAAGCTGCTCTCGCAGGAGCAGGCGGAAGCCATCGGGGTCACCTTCCCCGGCAAGGAGCGTCCGGCGGACAAGGCCCGGAAGATCCCCGGGACCTGCCGATACCCGGAGCTGGAGGACGCGCCCGACGGGGTCACGCTGGAGGTGTCGCAGAGCTTCGACCTCTCGCTGGTCGACTACGTCAGCGGCGCTCTCCCCGGCGAGAAGTTCGGCATCGGCGGGTTCACCTGGACCCGGTACGCGTCCATCTTCGGCCCGAGCCACTGCTCGCTGATGACCGAACTCGATCCGAAGACGTTCATCGAGATCACGAGCGAAGCGCCCGGCGACGACGTCAGCAAGGCCTGCGACCTGGCGAAGGCCGCGGCTCCCGCGGTCGCGTCCCATCTGCCCGGTGGACAGCCGAGCCCGCCGCTCACCGCGCCCCCCGGCCAGAAGCCGATCGAGCCCTCCGGCCCGCTCATGACCGTCGATCCGTGCTCGCTGCTCAAACCGGAGCAGGTGACGCCGTTCAACCTCCAGGCCGCGCGGCCGATGAACGGTTCGTCGAGGGATCCGAAGAACGGCTGCCAGTGGGACGACAACGACGGCGACAAGGGCAAGAAGGCGCTCGACCTGTGGATCTACACGGCGACGAAACTCGAGGACGTCCCCGGTCTCGACGGCACGCCGGTCGAGCAGATGGTGGCGGGCAAGAAGTGGTTCGTCTACTCGAGCCCGGACAGCCCGATCTGTGTCGCGATGCTGCCGGTCACGGAAACGTCCTCGGTCAAGGTCGACACCGGTGACCTCAGCGACAACGCCAAGGCCTGCGAAATCCCGCAAGCCGTGATGCCGCTGGTGACCGGGAACATGCCCGCCTTCTAGCCGGTCAGTTCGTCGGCGATGTGCTTCGCGATCTCCAGCGCGCTGGTCGCCGCCGGTGAGGGCGCGTTGAGGACGTGCACCTGGTTCCGCGCGGTCTCGATCAGGAAGTCGTCGACGAGCGCGCCGTCCGGGCGCAGCGCTTGCGCGCGGACGCCGGAGCCGTGCCGCACGATGTCGTCCTCGGTGACGGCGGGCACGAGCCGCGCGAGGCTTTCGGCGAAGCGGCGGCGCGAGAACGACCGGCGGACCTCGTCGAGCCCGGTCGGGTACGCGTACTTGCGCGCGAGCCGCCAGACGCCGGGGAAACGGGCGACTTCGGCGAGATCCTTCGCCGAGATGTCGCGCCAGGTGTAGCCCTCGCGGCGAAGCGCGAGCACGGCGTTGGGGCCGGCGTGCACGCTGCCGTCGAGCATGCGGGTCAGGTGCACGCCGAGGAACGGCAGCGACGCGTCCGGGACCGGGTAGATCAGGCCGCGCACGAGATGGCGGCGTTCCGGCTTCAGCTCGTAGTACTCGCCGCGGAACGGCACGATCCGCGCGCTCGGGGTCAGCCCGGCGAGCCGCGCGACGCGATCGGCGTGCAGGCCCGCGCAGTTGACGAGCGCGTCCGCGTGGATCACGTCGTCCCCGGTGGCCACCTCGACGCCGCCGGCGCGGCCGGGCCGGATCCCCAGCGCGGGCGTGCCGAGGCGCAGGTCGGCGTCGGCTTCGTCGAGCAGCCGCACCAGGGCGGCGCAGACGCCCGCGAAGTCGATGATGCCGGTGGACTCCACGCGCAGCGCGGCGACGCACGAGACCTCGGGCTCGTACTCGCGCGCCTCGCTCGGCGTGATCAGCTTCGCCGGGACACCGTTCGCCTCTGCGCGTTCGGCGAGCACCTTCAGCGCCGGAAGCTCCGCCTCGGAGGTGGCGACGACGAGTTTTCCGCAGACCTCGACCGGCACCCCGTACTGCCGCGCGAAGTCCACAATGGACCGGTTGCCCGCGCTGGCCATCCTGGCCTTGAACGAACCCGGCTTGTAGTAGAGCCCCGCGTGCACGACGTTCGAGTTGTGCCCGGTCTGGTGGGCCGCCCAGTGGTCCTCCTTTTCGAGCACCGTGACGTCCAGACCACGTTTGGTCAGCTCCCAGGCGGTGGCGAGACCGACGATCCCGCCCCCGATGACTACGACTGTGCGCACGATCGACCAGGTTACCCGGAGCGCTACCTGACAGCTGTCAGGTTCGGTGGTACGGTACCTAACCAATGTCAGGTAAGCGTTTGAGCAGGGAAGAACGCCGGGAGCGGATCCTCGCCGCGGCGGCGCGGGTGTTCGCCGCCTCCGGCTACGACGCGGCCGGGATGCGCGAGGTCGCGACGGCCGCCGGCATCAGCACGCCCGTGCTCTACGACCACTTCCCGGCCAAGGCCGCGCTCTACGCCGGGCTCCTGGAGTCCGAAGTGGACAGTCTGCTGGCGGGCTGGGCGGAGCTGCCGCCTTCGGACACCGCCGAGGAGCTGCTGCGCGGCCGGGTGGCGGCGATCTTCGCCTGGATGGAGACGAACGAACGCGGCTGGCGGATGATCTTCGCCGAGACGCCGTCCGACGAGGCGGTCGCCGAGGTGCACCGGCGCGGTCAGGCCAGGGCCACGGGGCGGCTGACCGAGGTGTTCGCCCAGGTCCCAGGCCTGGCGCTGACCGCGGACCTGCCGCGTGACCGCGCGAACGAAGCGCTCGCCGAAGCGGCGAAGAGCGCACTGAACGCCATCGCCACCTGGTGGTGGAGCAACCGCGACATCCCGCGGGAGCACGTCGTCGCGCTCACGACGGATCTGTTGTGGCACGGGCTGGGGAACCTGATCCAGGAGGACAGATGAGCATCGAAACCGCCGGGCGGTACCGCCGCGCTCTCGAAACCCGGGACGTCGAACTCGCGCTGAGCGCCTTCGCGCCGGACGCCGTCGTGCATTCGCCGTTGACGAGCCGGGTCCGGTTCACCGGGCACGCGGAACTCAGGCCACTGTTGGAGGTCGCGTACGCGCATCTGCGCGATGTCCGGTTCCACACCGACACCGGCGACGAGGCGACGCGGGTCGTCGTCTACACCGCGCGCGTCGGCGGCGAGGAGATCGAAGAGGCGGCGGTGCTGAAACTCGGCGAAGACGGGCTCATCGCCGAAGTGACGCTGTTCGTGCGGCCGCTGCCGGGGCTCGTCGCGCTGATGGACGCCTTCGGCCCGGACATCGCGCGCCGCAACGGCCGCACTTTCGCGGCCCGGCTCCTGGCGGTGGCCGCGAAACCCTTGCTGGCCATGGTCCGGTCCGGCGACAAACGCGCCGTCCCGCTCGCCGGCCCGCGCTGACGATCGCGCGTGAAGGCCCCCTTCCTTCGGCTCAACCGAGGGGAAGGGGGCCTTCACGCGCGATCAGGACACAGCCACAGGAGCCGGGGCCGGGGCAGGCTCGTCTTCAGGGTCTTCGAGGACCTTCGGCACCCCGCGCAACGTGAACAGCGCGCTCACCGCCAGCAACGCCATCAGTCCCGCCGAGCACAGCATCGTCACCTGCAACCCGTCGACGAACGCCGACTTCGCACTCGCCAAGACCAGCGCGCCTTGTTCCGGCGGCAGCTGGGCCGCGACCTGCACGGCGCCGCCGAGGGTGTCCGAAACCGCCGCCGACGCCTCCGGTGGCACGCCGGCCGGGAGGACGAGCTCGTTCCGGTACAGCGCGCCGAGCACACTGCCGAGGACCGCGATCCCCAGCGCCCCACCGAGTTCGGTCGCCGTCTCGGAGATCGCCGACGCCGCGCCCGCCCTGGCCTTCGGGACGACGCCGAGCACCGTGTCCGTCGCGACGGTGAGGATCAACGCGAGGCCTACGCCGAAGACGATCATCGCGGCGAGCAGATCGGTGTAGACGATCGTCACGCCGACGCTCGCGTACAACGCGAAGCCGACAGCCGACAGGGCACAGCCGAGCGCGATCGTCGCGGCGCGGCCGAAGGCCTTGATCCCCAGCGGCGCGAGCACACCGCCGAGGATCGCGCCGCCCATCCCGGGCAGCCCGGCGAGCCCGGACTTCAGCGGCGACCAGCCCGCCACCAGCTGCAGGTACTGCGCGAACATCAGTGAGACCGCGAGCTGCGCGAACATCGCCAGGATCGTGGTGCCGACGGTCGCCGAGAACGCCCGCTGGGCGAACAGCTTCAGGTCCATCAACGGTTCGGCCAGCCGCGGCTGCCGCAGGACGAACGCCAGCAGGCAGCCGAGGCCGAGCACGGCGGCGACCGCGACGTCCCAGTGTTCCCAGCCCTTGTACGCGATCTCCTTGATCGTGTAGACGATCCCGACCATGCCGACGAGCGAAAGCAGCACGCTGGGCACGTCGATGCGATGGGGCACCGGGTTCTTCGACTCGGGCAGGATCAGCGCACCCGCGATCACCATGACCACCACCACCGGCACGTTGACCAGGAACACCGAACCCCACCAGAAATGGTCGAGCAGGAAACCGCCGACGAGCGGCCCCATGCCGAAACCGAGGATCGTCAGCCCGCTCGAAACCCCGATCACGGCCGCGCGTTCCTTGCCGGTGAACACGTTCCGCACGATCGACAGGGTCGACGGCATCAGCGTCGCGGCGGCGATCCCGAGCAGCGCGCGGGCGGCGATCAGGAGTTCCGCCGTCGGCGCGTACGCCGTGACCACCGAGGCGACCCCGAACAGCGACGCCCCGATCAGCAGCAGCTTCTTCCGCCCGATCCGGTCGCCGATGTTCCCCATCGTGATCAGCAGCCCGGCGAGGGCGAAACCGTACGCGTCGGCGATCCACAGCAGCTCCGTCGTCGACGGGTGCATCTGCTCCGAAAGCGACGGCAGCACCAGGTGCAGCACGGTCAGGTCGATCGCGATCAGCAGCTGCGCCAGCACGCAGACCGCGACGGTGCCGATCTTGCGGCCCTTGCCGATGGTCACCGCGAGACCCCGAAGGTGAGTTCCGGCGTGTGCCGCGCGGCGCCGTTTTCGCCGTCACCCAGGTAGAACCGGGTGCTCAGGGTGCGGGCCGCGGGGTCGAGGACGCTGCGCCACAACGTCCGCCACGGCGCGCCGGGCTCGACCGCGAAGGACACCGCGTCGAGCGCGTCGCGCGGCCCGGCGTCCGCCTCCTTGGTGATGGTGCGAAGCCGCTCGTAGGTGCGCATGGTCTCGGGGGTGTCCTCGGGCAGCGCGTCGAGATCCGGATGACGGTGCAGCAGGTGGTTCGTGACGCACAGCGGACCGTCGGCCACCTCGACGAAGTACTCGACGTCGTGCGCTCCGCGTTCGTACACGAAGCCGCGGCCGGAGGCGTCGGCGACGATGTAGTGACAGGGCGCGCCGTGCGCGTACTGCTTGGCGAGCATCAGCGCTTCCTTGGCCTCACCGACGGTTTCGCAGGTGTCCAGCAGATATCGGCACACCTGCAGCACCGAGAGGCCAGCCTGCGGACCGTGGTCCAGCGGCATGGCCGTCTCGACCTCGGCCATCAGCAGGGTGACGACGAGCCCCGCCTCGTTGACCCCCTCCGTTCCACCGTCCATTGTGGACATCGATAGGGAGGTCGAGGCGATGCCGTCGTCGGGGATCGTGGTCAGGACGTAGGGCCGTGACGCCATCGGCACGGTCCCGTCGTCGACCGGCTCCTCCCCGGCCAGCACCGCACCCAGCTGAGTCCAGCTCATGGTGAAGAAGTCGTAGTTGCGGCCGAGCTCGCTGCCCGTCCAAAGCGCCGAACAACCCGATCCGGCGGGCAAGGCACTCGCGTCGTCGAAGGAGACCGCCGCGTCGGCTGGGAATCCGTGCGCCTCGGCGAACCCGGCCGTGCGCGCCGCGTACTGAGGCCAGTTCCGCGCGAACCAGGCCCGCCGCGCCTTGGCCACGATCGGGTCGAGCGACGGCGGCGACCAGTCCGAGCGCGCCTTCACTTCGGCGCCGAGGGCGTGGCCGATTTCGGCCTGGGAGCCGCGCAGCGTCAGATGCCGCACGGCGAGGAAGTCTTCGGGAGATCCCGCTACGTAGGTCATGCCCCGGAGGGTGTCCGCCACCGCTGACCGTCCACGCACCAAGCGCTGTCAGTCCGCTGCCAGTGTCGGTGCTTGTCATCGGAATGTCATGTGCCCCGCGCGAAAGTGGTCCCACCAGGCAACGACAAACGAGGGAAACCCATGCTCAGCAACAAGGTGTACATCATCGGCGGGGCCGTCATCAGCGTCCTCTTCGTCGCGCTCGCGCTGGTCGAGTTCTCCACCGGCTACCCGGACGACGGCCTGCAGGACCTGCTCTACGCCGCCGTCAGCGCCGGCGCCGGCGTGCTGCTGTACGTCCTGGACCGTCGTCAGCGCGCGCGGCGTGATGCCCGATGAGGAACATCGACGGCGGCTTCCTCGCCGCACCCGACCAGGCCTCCCTCCAGCGCCGCGAGCAGGACGTGCGCAAAGGCAAGCTCGCGCTGATGCTGGCCGTCGTCGGCGGGTTCGTCGCGCTGATCGCCGGCTACAACGTCGTCGCCGACTTCTCCCCGGTTTCGCTGGTGGTGACGATGCTCGGGCTGGCCGCCGCGATCGGCGGCGGGCTGCTCACCAAACACCTGATGCGCGCCGTACGGTTCCGGGTGCACAAACCGAACGCGGGCCTGGTCGGCGCCGCGAAACTGACCGGGATGGTGGTGGTCGTCCTCGGCTTCATCGCACTGGTCGGCTCGCTGGAAGGGCCCGGGGTGCTGCGGATCATCGCGATCGCCGTCGGTTGCGCGGCCATCGGCTACGTGAAGTCGCTGCACGACCAGCAGTGGGTGCTCTTCGAACTGGACGCGGTCGGCGTCCGGATCGAGCGGACGGTCGTGCCGTGGCGGGACGTCACCCGGCTCACCATCGATCCGGTCGGCCCCGGGATGACCCGCCTCGGCGCGGTCCCGGCCAACGCGGCGCCGCTGTACGTCGCGGTCCAGGACACCGAGTTCGACCAGCGGCTCCTCGCCGAGGCCGTCGGCCGCTTCGCGCCGCAGGGCACGCAGCTGACCCGCGCTTAGGCGCCCGACGCGGCTACGACCGTCCGCGGGTGCCGGCGGCGAGGTGGTCTTGCGCGGCCCGGGCCTCACCTCTCACCGGCTCACCCCGCTCAGGCCAGCTGAGCGGCACCCCGCAGGCCGAGCCCGCGGCGGTAGGCCCGGTCGAAGTCGTCGCCGAGCCGCTCCCGCACGGTCGTCCTGAGCAGGGCGGCGTCCAGATCGACGGCGAACGGGGTGCCCCGGATGGTCACCGCCGCGCCGATCAGGACGGCCGCCCGCTCGGCGTCGCCCCGCATCAGCGCGACCCCGGCGAGACCCTCGACGGCGCAGGCCATGGTGGTGCTGTCGTGCCAGCGGTCCGCCGAAACCAGCGCCAGCCGGTGCAGTTCCTCGGCGCCGTCGATGTCTCCCTCGGCGGCAAGGACCCAGCCGAGGGAGATCCGCGCGCCGGCGCGCACCCCTTCCGCCGCGAACGAACCACCGGAACACTCCGCGAGCGCGCGTTCACTCAGCGCGCGGGCCGCCACCAGATCGCCCTCGTGCCGGGCGAGGAACGACAGCCCGACGTACCCGGCCGCCCGGCTTTCCGGCATCCCGGCGCGGCGCGCGATCTCGATGGCGAGTTCGAAATCCGCCCGCGCGCCCGCCGCGTCGCCGTGGAGCAGCTTGCTGCCGCCGCGACGGCACAGCAGATCCGCGTTGTCGTCGGACGCGCCGAGTTCCCGCATCAGCCGCAGGGCCTCGTTCATCGTTTCGAGCGCTTCGGCCTGCCGGTCCGTCCAGATCAGGATCTGTGACAGATGGTCTAGGGCCATGGAAAGGCCCCAGCGTTCCCCGATCCGGCGGAACGCCTCCGCCCCTTCGCGCAAGAACTGCTCCGCCGTTTCGAGGTCGCCCTGCATCAGCGCGCGGAGGCCGTAGCCGGTCGGCGCGAGGGCGAGACTCCAGGCGTCGCTGTTCGCCAGCAGCATCCGGCTGCGTTCGATCAGCGCGTCGTCGTCACCGGGCGGGCCGGTCACGACACCCATCAACAGCAGCAGCGCCGGGTTCCGGGGTGCCTTGACCAGGCTCAGCATGAGCCCGTCCACCAGCGGCAGGTGCCTGTCGAGTGCTTCGTGGCCCCGCAGTCCGGCGGCGGCGGTGAGCACGCAGAGCTGGTACTCCTCTTCGAGACCGTCCGGTGCCCGCTCGCCGAGCCGTTTGACCACTTCCAAGCACAGCGTCGAACCCTCGAAGCGGCGACCGCGCATCCACCAGTAGGTCACCAGCGAAGCCGAAAGCCGGAGCGCGATCCGCACGTCGGATTCTTCGGCCCAGCGCAACGCGGCCAGGAGATCGTCGTAGGCGGCGTCGAGCCGGGCGAGCCAGACCAGCTGGTCCCCGGTGCGCAGCAACGGACCCGCTTCCTCGGCGAGGGCGAGGAAATGCTCGGCGTGCGCGCGCCGCAACCGGTCGGTTTCGCCCGCTTCGGCGAGTTTTCCGGCGAAGAAGGCCCGGATGGTTTCGAGCATCCGATACCGGTCGCCGGTGCGTTCGACCAGCGATCTGTCCACAAGGGACGGAAGCAGCTCCGCGACGTCCGGCACGGCGCAGACCGCTTCGGCGTCGGCCAGGGTCGTGCCGCCCGCGAAAACGGTCAGCCGCCTGGCGAGCAGGCGCTCGTCCTCGTCGAGCAGGTCCCAGCTCCACTCGACGACGGCGCGCAGCGTGCGATGGCGGCTCTCGGCGACCCGGCTGCCCCGCGAGAGCAGCCCGAACCGGTCGTCCAGCCGGGACGCGATCTCGCCGACCGGCAGGGTCCGCACCCGCGCGGCGGCGAGCTCGATGGCCAGCGGCAACCCGTCGAGCGCGGCGCAGACACGCTGGACGTCGCCCGCGGTGTCGTCGTCGACCGCGAAACCCGGATCGCCCGCCCGCGCGCGGTCGGCGAACAGCCGGACGGCGGCGAATTCCAGCGACCGGGCGGGCGCCGTGCCCGGCGGCGGCACGGCGAGCCGCGGTACGGGGGAGACGACCTCGCCGGTGATGCCCAGCGGCTCGCGGCTGGTGGCGAGCACCCGCAGCGCGGGGGCCGCGCCGAGCAGCCGGGCGGCCAGCTTCGCGGCGGCCTCGATCAGGTGCTCGCAGTTGTCGAGCACCAGCAGCACCGCGCGCTCGGCCAGCGCGCCGATCAGCCGCTCCACGGGCGAACCCTCCACCGGGGTGGTGACCGTCCCGAGCGGGACCGATCGGAGGCCGAGCGCGGTCAGCACGGCGTGGGCCACGTCGTCGTCCTCGGTGTAGGGCGCGAGTTCGACGAAGACCGCCGGGAGGTCCATCGCGGCCGCGGTCTCGATGGCCAGCCGGGTCTTGCCCGCCCCGCCGGGACCGGTCAGGGTCACCAGCCGCGAGCGGTCCAGCCGGGCGAGCACGTGCCGGAGGTCGCCTTCGCGGCCGACGAAGCTGGTGAGCTGCGCTGGGAGCGCCGCGGACGTGGCTTTGGCAGGCGGCGCTTCACCGCGAAGCACGGCCAGATGCGCGGCGGCGAGGTCCGGCCCGGGGTCGGCGCCGAGTTCGTCGGCCAGGACGCGGCGGCCGTCCTCGAACGCGGTGAGCGCGTCGGCCTGCCGTCCCGCGGCATGCAACGCGCGGATCAACAGCGCACGGGGCCGTTCCCGCAGCGGTTGCTCGTCGACGACCTCGCGAAGCTCGGCGAGGACGTCTTCGTGCTTTCCCAGCTTGAGCTCGGCCTCGACGCGGTCCTCGATCGCCGACGTCTTCAGCTCGTTCAGCCTGGTGACCTGCGGATCGCGGAACGGCGCGTCGGTAATGTCCGCGAACGCCGGACCGCGCCAGAGCCCGAGAGCGTCACGAAGCAGTTCCGCCGCCTTCGCGGCGTCTCCCGCCGCGAGAGCGCGTCGTCCCTCGGCGGCGAGCCGCTCGAACCGGTGCACGTCGACGTCGTCGAGATCCACGGCGAGCCGGTAGCCCGCCGGGCTGAACTCGACGGGCGCGAGCTCCTTCAGCGCGCCCCGCAGCCGCGAGACCTGCGATTGGAGCGCGTTCGCCACACCTTCGGGTGGTTGCTCGCCGTAGAGGCCGTCGATGAGACGCTCCGCCGGGACGACCCGGCCGGCCTCCAGCGCGAGCAACGCGAACAGCGTCCGGACCCTGGGCCCGCCGATCGGAACGGTGGTGCCGTCGTCGCGGCGCACCTCCGTCGCCCCCAGAACGCGGAATCGCATGGTTAGAGGTTAGGGGTCGTTTACCTGGGTGGATCCAGCCCGCCCGAGATCGGCCGAATGGCGTCTATACACTTCGCCGGGTCCCCACGCAATGGGAGAGGTATGTCTGAGCAGGAACCCGTCGTTCTGGGTCAGCCGACCGTCGGCGACGAAGAGCTCGCCGCGGTGGCGGAGGTGTTCCGGTCCGGCTGGCTGGCCGGCGCCGGCCCCGCGTGCCGCCGTTTCGAGGAACGCTTCGCGAAGACCGTCGGCACCGCGCACGCCCTGACCACCAGCAACTGTGGCTCGGCACTCTTCCTCGGGCTGCGTGTGCTCGGCGTGAAGCCGGGCGACGAGGTCATCGTCGGCGACTACACGTTCCCCGCCACCGGCCACGCCGTGCTCCAGGCCGGCGCGACTCCGGTGTTCGCGGACATCCGCCCGGACGTCTGGAGCGCCGACCCGGCGTCGATCGAAGCCCTGATCACCCCGCGCACGGTCGGCATTCTCGCCGTCGACGTCGCCGGGCAGCCCGGGGACTTCGACGAGTACCGCGCCATCGCCGACAAGCACGGCCTGTGGCTGTTCGAGGACGCCGCCTGCGCCGCGGGCGCGACGTACAAGACCCGCCCGGCAGGCAGCCTCGCCGACCTGGCCGCGTTCTCCTTCCACGGCCGCAAGGGCATCACCGCGGGCGAAGGCGGCGCGCTGGTCTCGGACCGCGAAGACCTCATCGAGCACGCGCGCAAGCTGCACACCTACGGCATCGAGCCCGCCATCACCCGCGAGGGTTCCGGCGCGCTGCCGATCCCGGAGTTCCACGAGCTGGGCTACAACTTCCGGCTTTCGGACGTGCAGGCCGCCATCATGAACGTCCAGCTGGACCGCCTCCCCGACCTGCTCTCGGCCCGCCGTTCGGTGGCCAAGCGCTACCACGAGGCCTTCGAAGACCTGTCCGGTCTCGACGTGCCGGTGGAACTTCCGGACCGCGAACACCCGTGGCAGGCCTACATCCTCACCGTGGCCCCGGAGATCGACCGCGACGCGCTCGCGCTGCGGATCCGCGAGCAGGGCGTGCAGTGCAACTTCGGCACCTACGCCTCGCATCTCCAGCCCATCTACGGCAAGAAGCAGACCTTGCCGGTTTCGGCGGACCTCTTCGCCCGTCATCTCGCCATCCCGATGCACGCCAACCTCACCGATGCCCAGGTCGACCGGGTCATCGGGACCGTCAGCGCCGCACTGCCGAGCTAGGAGAGAAATGCCCGACAAGAAGGTCCTCTTCACCGGGGGCGGCGGTTTCATCGCCGCGCACGTCATCCCCATGCTGATCGAAGGCGGCTACACCGTCCGCGTCTTCGACAACATGACGCGTGGTGACCGCGCCCGGATCAACGAGTTCGTCGCCACCGGCAAGGTCGAACTGGTCGAGAAGGACGTGCGCTACGGCGGCGCCGTGCGCGAGGCCATGCGAGGCTGCACCCACGTCATCCACTTCGCCACCGTGTCGATCAACAAGTCGGTCGCGGACCCGCACGAGTCCATCGACATCAACATGGTCGGCAACCACAACGTCTTCGCCGCCGCGGCGGACGAGGGTGTCGAGCGGCTCGTGTTCGCCTCGACCGCGTCCGTCTACGGCGACCCGAAGCGGCTGCCGATGCACGAGGACGACGAGCTCAAGCCGCTCACGCCGTACTGCATCTCGAAGCGCGCGGGCGAGGACATGCTCGGTTTCTACGAGCGCACCAAGGGCCTGTCCTGGAACGCGCTGCGCTTCTTCAACGTGTACGGCCCCGGCCAGAAGATCGAGGCCTACTACACGTCGGTGATCAACCACTTCATCCAGCGCCTGCGCGCCGGCCAGCCGCCGATCATCGACGGCCGCGGCGACCAGTCGATGGACTTCGTGCACGTCACGGACCTGGCCAGGGCCGTCGTCGCGGCGCTCGAGTCGGAGAAGGCGAACCTGCCGATCAACATCGGCACCGGGATCGACACCTCCGTCGCGACGCTGGCGAAGATCCTCATCGACGCCGTCGGCGTCAACGTCGAGCCGCTGTTCAACGAGCGCGACGTGCTGGTCTCGCGGCGCGCCGCGGACATCACCCGTGCCCGCGAGGTCCTCGGCTGGGAGCCGACGATCTCCGTGGAAGAGGGTATGTACGAACTGGTGAAGGCCTCCGAGTGACCGCCGGGCCGGGGGAGAGCCGCCCCATGCGTATCGCAGTCGTGAACAACTTCTTCCCGCCGAGGGTGGGCGGAAGCGCGCACATGGCGGCTTCCCTGGCCGAGCAGTACGCGGCGCGCGGGCACGAGGTGCTCGCGATCACGGCCGCCTACGCCGACGCCCCGGCCGACGAGACGAAGGACGGCTACCGCGTCGTCCGCCTGCCCGCGGTGAAGATGCCGCAGCTGGGCCTGTCGATCGACTTCGACATGAGCTTCGCCTCGCTGCGGCCGGGGAACTGGCGGCGGCTGTGGAAACTGCTGGACGAGTTCAAGCCGGACGCCGTCCACCTGCACGGGCAGTTCTTCGACCTGTCGTGGCTGGCCGGGCTGTACGCGCGGCGGCACAAGCTGCCGATGCTGCTGACCATCCACACGCTGCTGATCAGCGACAACAAGCTGTACGGCGGCGTGTTCCGGTTCCTGGACGGCGTGCTGGTGAAGCCGATCCTGCGCTACCTCAAGCCGCGGTACGTCATCCTCGACAAGCTCGGGGTCGACTACTGCGTCGAGCGCTACGGCACCAGCGACGCGAACTCGGACTACTTCCCGATCGCCGTCGACACCGGGAACTTCGAGAAGCCGCTGACGAAGGACGTCCGGGCGGAGCACGGGCTGGGCGACGGCCCGGTGATCGTCTCGCTCGGGCACGTGATCCCGCTGCGCAACCGGCTTCCGCTCGTCGAGGCACTGCCGTCCATTTTGGACAAGCACCCCGGCGTGAAGGTGGTCGTGGTCGGCCGCGTCTACCACGACGTCTTCCTGAAGCGGGCGGAAGAACTGGGCGTCGCGGACGCCATCATCGTCACCGGCGCCGTGCCGAAGGCCGACGTGCCTTCGTACTTCGCCGCCGCCGACATCGTGACGCACGACCTCAACGGCGGCTGCGGTACCGCGTCGCTGGAGGCGATGCTTTCGGGTACCGCGACCATCGCGTCGGTCACCGAGGACAACTACCCGGGCATCGAACTGCGCAACGGCGAGAACATCCTGCTGGTGCGGCCGGACGACAGCGAGGCGGTGGCGCGCACCGTCATCGAACTGCTCGACGACCCCGAGAAGCGGGCTTTGGTGGCACAGCGGGAAAGCGCGATGGTGCGGGCCAACTTCGGTCTCGACGTCGTCGCCGAAGAACACCTGCGTACCTTCGAGAAACTGGTGACCGAGGCCGATGTTCTTCGATGACGAGCGCAGCAACCGGCTGCGCCCGCAGATCCTGACCGAACTCGTCTCGCAGTACATGAACGACGCCGAGCGCGCCCGGTTCTACGGACTGCCGGAGTCGACGAGGGTCCGCGAACGGGTCAAGATCATCAGCCCGGAGAACCTGAAGATCGGCGAACACTGCTGGATCGGCGAAGGCGCCGCGCTCGACGCGAGCGGCGGGCTGGAGATCGGCGAGCACACCAGCATCGGGCTCAACACGCTGATCTTCACGCATTCCAGCTGGCTCGCGAACATGACGCTGCAGAACCACTCCGGCAGCGACCTCATCGAGCGCAAACCGGTGAAGATCGGCAAAGGCTGTTTCATCGGCGGCCTCGTGGTGATCATGGCCGGCGTCACGATCGGCGACTTCGCCACCGTGCAGCCGAATTCCGTGGTCGCCAAGGACGTCCCGCCGCGCACCCTGGTCGCGGGCAACCCCGCGCGCGTGTTCCAGAAGTACGACGACGAGTACATCCAGTCCGAAGTGGAGCGGGTGCGCGCCGAGAACGCGCGGCGGCGCGCGCTGGCGGAGGAACGCGGCGACGCGGCCGGGTCTTGGGGTGCTCCGGCGGGCGACTTCACGGAGTAGGTCAGAGACGTTCGGCGAGCAGCTTCGCGATCGCTTCGTAGACGTCCGCGCGGGACTTCCGGAGGTCGACGAAGGCGAGCCGGACCTGCCCCTCGCTGAGCTTGCCGACGACGATGTACGCCCTCGTGAAGTCCGTGCCGTGCTCGCAATGGACGGTCTTGTCGCCCACGCCGCCGACGGCCGTGATCGGTTCACGGCAGAACGCCTTCGCCGTGTTGTCCACCGCCGCGGTACTGTCCGCGCCGATCTCCGGCGCGACGGTGATGTGCAGCCGCGGCGCGTCGTCGATCGACTGGTGAATGTCTTCGTAGATGCAGCTGTACCGCTTCTCGGTGCCTTCCACGTCCGCGGGCTGTTCTCGCGCTTGGATCTCCGCCGAGGTGCCGAGGATCTGCGCGAGTTCGCCGACGGCGATGAACGGGCACGCGTCGGTGACCGTGGCGGGCGACGCGGGGATCGGCGTTGTCGGCGTGGGGGCCTTGTACGAAGAGGTCGGAGTCGTCTGCGAGCGGATCGGGATCACGATCTCGACCGAACAGGCCGTGGCGAGGAAGAGCAGGCCGACGGCCAGGAACCCCCAGGTTCTTCTCATCCCTGAAATGTAGCTGACCTGCGGAAACTCGGGGTCGCTTGCGGCCTCGCAACTCCTCACCGTAATGATTCACTACTTTCCGTGTTGATACGGTTCCGGGGAAACCGTGGGAAGATGGTCTGGTGATCACCGGCGAAGGAGGAGTTCGATGAGTGTCGTGGAGTGGCCTCACCGATTCCTGACGCTCGACGACTGGGCCGCGTTGCCAGAGGACCCGGAACACCGGGTCGAAGTTGTCGAAGGGGTCCTCGTCGTGTCGCCGCGTCCCTTGCTGGTCCATCAGTGGGCCGTCACGCGTTTGGGCTTTCTGCTCCATGACCAGCTGCCTGCTGGCTTCAGCGCCTGGAGCGAAGCCGAGATGATCATCGGTGCCGCTCCGCTCACCGTACGAGTGCCCGACGTGGTGGTCGCGAGAACAGAGATCATGGAAAGCAGCCCGGCTCGCGTTCCGGGCGAGTCGGCACAGCTGGTCATCGAGGTGCTCTCCGAGGGAACCGTCCGCACCGACCGGGTCACCAAGTTCTCCGAATACGCCGAAGTCGGCATCGAGCACTACTGGATCGTCGACCTCGACGATCCGGCGAGCATGATCACTTATCGCCTGGTCGACGGCGAGTACGAGAACTTCGGCGAGCACACCGGCAAGGTGAGCCTCGACTTCGACGGCGCTCCGCTCACTCTCGACCTCGACGCGCTGACCACCCGCCACGCGCAGCGCCCCTGATCGCCCTCGGAACCACCGCACCACCGAGCGCGGCTACTAGGCTCGACGGGGAGTTCCCCGGGTGAGAAGGGTGTCAGATGAGGTTCAAGCGGTTCGGTGCGTCGTTGCTGGTCACCGGGTTGGCCCTGCTGGGCGCCGCTTCCCCGGCCATGGCCCACTCGGAGCTGAAGAGCAGTGATCCGGCGAGGGGCGCTTCGCTGGCGACACCGCCGACGCAGATCAAGCTGACCTTCTCGGGCCCGGTCACCCTCGCCGACGACAACCCGATCCAGATCACCGGACCCGAGAACGCGTCGTGGACGGTCGGCCGGGCGGAGGTCGCCGGATCGGTCGTCACGGCGCCGGTCAAGGCCGTCGGGCCCGCGGGCGAGTACACCCTCCGCTACAAGGTGACCTTCGACGACTCGCACGCCGCGAGCGGCTC
This sequence comes from Amycolatopsis sp. NPDC000009, assembly GCF_055563465.1. Classification (NCBI taxonomy): domain Bacteria; kingdom Bacillati; phylum Actinomycetota; class Actinomycetes; order Pseudonocardiales; family Pseudonocardiaceae; genus Amycolatopsis; species Amycolatopsis sp. NPDC000009. The sequence goes on along the minus strand of NZ_JBVHDI010000012.1, from coordinate 115,794 downwards.
GGTGAAGTTCAACCTCAGCGCCCCGGCGGCCGCCCCGAGCCCGTCGAGCCAGGCCCCGGCCAGTAGCCAGGCTCCGGCGAGCAGTGCCGCCCCGGCGCAGCAGGCAGGCGAGACCACTCCCGAAGACCTGGTGCCGTCCTGGGTGTGGATCGTCCTCGCGGTCGCCGTGGTCGCGGCCGGGGCCGTCGTCGCGCTTCGGTTCATTCGTCGGAAGTGAAGCTTCCGCTCGGAATGAATCGTCTCTGAACCGGTGATGAACCGGTGCCTGTCAGCGTGGGGTGTTCCGACCAGCTGAAAGGACGGTTGGCATGACGGGAAACGCACCCCGAGTCGTGGGACAGGTACTGACCGGCGCCGCGTTCACGGTTTTCTTCGGCCTGGTGGGCGCGGGCGCGGCGACAGCCGATCCGTGCACGAGGCTCGCGAGTACCGGTGGCGGTTGCGGGCCGGACAGTGGCGGGAAGAAATTGGAAAGCAAGGCGGAGTTTCGCCCTGCGGCGCCTCAGAAGCAGGAGAAGAAGGCGCCGGCGAAGAAACGTGTGACCCATGTCCGGCCGGACAAGGACGACAAGAAGTCCCACAGGTCGAAGGACGACAAAGACGACAAGAAGGATCGCGACGACGACAAGAAGGACGACCGGAAGAACCGCGACAAGGACGATGAGCGGAAAGGTCGCGACAAGAAGGACGAGAAGCGCGACGACAAGAAGGATCGCGACGAGGACAAGAAGGACGAGAAGAAGGACCGCGACGACGACAAGAAGTCCCACAGGTCGAAGGACGACGACAAAGACGAAAAGAAGGATCGCGACGACGACAAGAAGGACGACAAGAAGGACCGCGACGACCGCAAGGATCGCGGCGGCGACAAAAAAGACCGCAAGGATCGCGACAAGGCCGAAGCCAAGGACGACGACCGAGCCGACGACAACCAGGTCCGCCGCGAGCCCGAACCAGAGCCCGTGGCAGAGCCCGAACTCGTGACCGTCCCCGCGACCCAGCCCGTCCGAGCCGCGACGGTAGCCCCGACGGTCCGGCCGGTGACGGCGACCTCTGTCCCGACCGTCAAACCGGTGAGTCTGAAGAAGCAGGCAACCCCACCGCCGTGGGGCGGCTACGACATCGTCGCCCCGTCCTGGTGCAACGACGGGTGCAAGATGGCCATGAAGTACCTCGAGCCCGTCGTCAAGGCGTTCAACGACGCGATCACCCCGAACAGCACTGAGCTGAAGGTCGAAGGCTTCGACGGCAAGGGGAAGATCTTCTCGATCGAAGGTCACCGGTTCTACGCGCAGGGAACCTGGTACCTCCCGGACGGGACCGCCGGCGGTGAGTACAGCGTCGGTGTCGACGGGAAACTCGAACTGAAGTTCTCGAAGATGCTGATTCCGGAGTTCGAGGCCTCCGCGCTGCTGGGAGCGAAGATCTCCGGTCCCGAACACGAGGCGGACCTGGGTCCGCTGCTGACCAAGGTCAAGCCCGAGGTGTCGGTCGGGGTCGGGGCGAAGGTCGGTGCGGGCTTCGCGCGCGGTGACGACGGCAAGATCCGTTTCAAGGCGGAGGGCGGGCTCACCGGTCCGATCGGGCTCAGTTCCGGCTTCGCGGTCGAGCCCAAAGACGATGTCTTGAGGCATCTGGGGCCGAGGTAGCCTTCCTTCATCGGTGGCCGAGGCAACCTTTCGGCTGGTCAACCGTCGAACGGAGATGAGGAGCAGGGTGGCTCGCGGCGATGACGAGTTCGTCGAGTTCGTGCGGAACTCGGCGACGCGTCTTCAGCATGCGGCCTACCTGCTCACCAGCGACCGTCATCAGGCCGAGGACGCCACCCAGACGGCGCTCGCGAAAACCTATGCGGCCTGGTCGCGCGTACGCCGTAAGGACGCTTACGCGTACGCGCGACAGGTCCTCGTCAACCATGTGATCGACGGCTGGCGGCGCCCGATCCGCGAGAACGCCACGGAGGAAATCCCCGAGCAGCCGAGCGGCCTGGACGTCGCCGGTGCCGTTGTCCAGCGGAAATGGCTCCTTGACGCGTTGCGTACGCTCACAGACCGGGAAAGGGCCGTCGTGGTGCTCAGGCATTTCTTCGACTTGAAGGAATCCGACGTGGCCGGCGAACTGGGTGTCTCGATCGGCACCGTGAAGAGCACCAATTCCCGCGCCCTGAGCAAGCTGCGGATCACCGCGGAGGACGGAACGGAACTGATCGGGGGGCTGGGACGATGACCGACCTCGAGACCCTGCGTTCGGCCTTGCGGGAGCCGCTCGCCGAGGACTTCGCCGAGCCCGACCTCGACGCGATCATGACCAAGGGAAGGCGGATCCGCCGTCGTCGCCGTCTCGCGACGGGCGGGGGCGGGATCGCCGCCGCCGTGGTGACGGTGCTGGTCATCGTCGGCGCGGTCGCGCTCAAGGGCTCCTCCGCCGAACAGCAGCCGCTTCCGCCCGCCGCGAGCGCGCCCACGCCACCGTCGGCACCGGCCCCGGCGCCGACGACCACCGAAGCCCCGTCGGAACAGCCTTTCGGTGCGGCGATCCCGCTCGGGATCAAGGGTGAAGGCGGCCGTGAGCTGGTGATCCACGCCTTCGCGATCGACGAGCCGCAGATGCCGGACGTCAGGTTCGGCCTGCAGGTCGCGTACCGGAACGGGACGGGCGACTACGAGGCGCTCCTGGCCGCCAACGAGTTCAAGGGATCCGACCGGTCGTTCGGTTTCCACGCGGTCGACGGCGGCGACCTGATCCGGGGCACGTTCGTGCCCGTGTTCGGCTACTTCTCGGGTCCGGCGGTGCGGATCACCAGCACCGTCCGCGGGAAACCGGTCGAGGCCACGACCATCCCCTGGAGCGAAGACCCGTCGGTCGTCATCTTCTGGTTCGACCCGGACCAGGTGGAGTCGCCGTACGTGCTGACCCCCCTCATCGCTTACGACGCGAAGGGCCAGCGCCTCACCAAATAGCGCATTTAGTCCTCTGGATGCGGTAGTTGCCGTGGGCAATTACCGCATCCAGAGGACTGAATGCGAGAGATCAGGCCGCGGCCTGCGTCAGCACCTGGTCGACGACGGCGTGCGACGGCAGGATCAGGTCCCGCTCGGTGTCGGCGTCAATCTTGCCTTCGAGCAGGTCGACGAACCGGTCCAGCTGCGTCGCGAGCGGCTCGCGCGCGGTCACCAGTTCCGGGATCTCGATGACGGTCTGCTGGCGGTAGCCGAGGCCGTCCTCGGTGACCGAGTCGTGCGAGACGTGCCGGTAGATGGTGACGTCGCGGCGAAGCAGGTCGATCTCGATCATGCGGTCCAGTTCGGACACCCAGAGCGAGCGGACCTTGCGCTGGCCGAGGCGCGACGCGGAAACCGTGGCGAGCCCGGATTCGAACGACAGGACCGTCTCGATGGTGTCCTCGGCGCCTTCGACCGAGCTCGGGTGGAAGTAGCCCGCGCCGGAGGCGACCCGCTGCGGGGTCGCGCCGCCGAAGAACTGGATCGCCAGGTCGACGTCGTGCACCAGCAGGTCCCACGCGACACCGGTCTTGATCCGCGGCGCGTACGGGCCATGGCGGCGGGCCATCAGGTGGATCGGCTCGTTGACCAGCGCCCGCGCGGTCATCACGGCCGGGTTGTAGCGCTCCAGGAGCCCGCACATCAGCGGGACGTCCTTCTTCGCCGACAGCCCGACGATCTCCTGGGAGAATTCGAAGCCGTTGCACACCGGCTTCTCGACCAGCATCGGCTTGCCCTGGCCCAGGATCTCCTGCGCCAGCTCGTAATGCGCCTCGGTGGCCGAAGCGAGCACGACGGCGTCCACATCGGACAGAGAGCCGATTTCGGGCGTCCACTGGGTTTCGTAGCGTTCGGCGACCTTGCGGCCCGCCTCTTCACGCGGGTCGATCACGCGGACGAGGTCCACGCGCTCGTTCGCGGCGAGGACACGGGCATGCAGCGAACCCATGTTCCCGGTGCCGATGAGGGCGATCTTGTGGGTGCTCATGCGCCGAGTACCTCGCGAACCGTTTCGATGATGGTGTCCAGGTCGGACTCGGAAAGGTGCGGGTGCACCGGCAGGGAAAGCGCCTGCGCTGCGACGGAAGCGGCCACCGGGAAGTCCTCGACCTTCGCGTCGGGGATCAGCGGGTTGTTCCGGTAGCAGTCGTAGTCGAAGACGATCTTCGGGTAGTAGATCCCGTTGCCGATGCCGCGTTCGGTGAGGGCGGCGGCGAGTTCGTCCCGCGAGAGGAAGGCGTGCGGGCCGACCAGCACGGTGTACTGGTGCCACACGTGCTCGCGGCCCGGCAGGACCTGCGGGAGGTCGAGGCCCGGAGTGCCGGCGAGGCCTTCGGTGAGGCGCTTCGCGTTGGCCTGGCGGGCGGCGGTGAGCTGGTCCAGCTTCTCCAGCTGCGGGATGCCGACGGCGGCGTGCAGGTCGGTCATCCGGTAGTTGTGCCCGGCGACCTCGTACTGGTACCGGGCGCGCATGCCCTGGTTGCGCAGCACCCGCAGGCTGTCGGCCAGTTTGTCGTCGTCGGTGGTGATCACGCCGCCCTCGGCGGTGGTCACGTTCTTGGTGGCGTACAAGGAGAAACAGCCGATGCCGAAGGATCCCGACGGCTTGCCCTCGAACGACGCGCCGACGGCCTGCGCCGAGTCCTCGATGACCTTGAGACCGTGCTCGGCGGCCAGCGGCGCGAGCTTGCCCATGTCCGCGGTCTGCCCGTAGAGGTGGACCGGCATGAGGACCTTGGTGCGGTCGGTGATCGCGGCGGCCACGGCGTCCGGGTCGATCGCGAAGTCGTCTCGCCGGATGTCGGCGAAGCGGACGGTCGCGCCGGCTTCCAGGATCGCGTTCAGCGTCGCCACGAAGGTGAACGGCGAGGTGACGACCTCGTCGCCCGGCTTGAGGTCGAGCGCCTGGATGGCGGCGACCAGCGCGGTGGTGCCGTTGTTGACGGCGATCGCGTGCTTCGTGCCGGAAACGCTCGCGAACGCGTCCTCGAAGCGCTTGACCATCGGTCCCTGTGCGATGGCGCCGGATCGCAGCACCTCGACGACGAGGTCCTCCGCGTCGCGGACGTCGACCACGGTAATGGGGATCATCTGCAAGTCTCTCTCGACTGGGCGTTCTGGTGCGTCCGGTACAGTGAGCCGCCGGTTCTGCGCCCGGCCGCCCTCTCTGGCGCGGGCCACACGTTACCGGGACCGCCGAAGCGCCCATTACCCCAGGCTGTCTCCAGCCATGACGAACGGATCTTCACGTGGTGAACCGCATCCACCCGACAGCAGTCATCGGCGAGGGTGTCGAGCTCGGCGAGGACAACGTCGTCGGACCGTTCACGGTCATCGTGGGCCCCACGCGGATCGGGGACGGCAACTGGATCGGCCCGCACGTGACCATCGGCACCCCGGGTGAGGATCGCGGCCGCGAACACCCCGCCGCCTGGGAGACCGCGCCGAACGGTGACCCCGATCACGATGGGCACGGCGTCGTGATCGGCAGCCGGAACCGGATCCGCGAGTACGTCAGCGTCCACCAGGGCACCTGGCGCACCACCACCATCGGTGACGGCGGCTACTTCCTCCGTGGCTCCCACATCGCCCATGACTGCCTCGTCGAGGACGCCGTCACGGTCGCTTCGAACGTCATCACCGGCGGCCACTGCCACATCTGGTCCGGGGCGAACCTGGGCATGGGCGCGATCCTGCACCAGCGGGTCGTGGTCGGCCCAGGCGCGATGGTCGGGATGAGCTCCGCGGTCCGCAAGGAGGTGGGCGCGTTCACCATCGCCGTCGGCAACCCCGCACGGGTGACCGGCGTCAATACGGTGGGGCTGTCCCGCCGCGGCCTGGACGAGGCCGCCATCGAGGCATTGGGACCATGGCTGAAGGGTAAGGCCGGTCTCCCTGAGGACGGGCTGGCCGACCGGCTGCCCGGCGACCTCTCTACCTTGGTGAAGGCGTGGGACGCCCGTCCACGCGACGATCATTAGGAGTACGGACATGGCGGATGTCGCCGGCAAGCTGCGTGAGGTCTTCGTCGAGGCGCTGGACCTCGACGGCGAGGTCGATGTCGAGAACCTGAAGTACCGCGACATCGAGGCCTGGGACTCGGTCGGTCACATGGCGCTGGTCGCGGCCATCGAGGACGAGTTCGACGTGGAGTTCGACACCGACCAGGTGATCGACATGTCCAGCTTCAAGGTCGCCGTCGACATGGTGACCGAGCTGAGCAAATGATTCCTCGCCGGGAAGAAGTACCTCGAAAAGAGTCCAAGTGATGCTGGACGGGAAGGTCGCCCTGGTCACCGGGGGCACCCGGGGGATCGGGCTGGCCACCGCGCGGGCGCTCGCCGAGGCGGGCGCCACCGTGGTGCTGACCGGACGCGACGAGGCGAAGGCCAAGGAAGCGGCCGCCGCGGCGGGGGCCGCGAGCGGGCTCGCCCTGGACGTCACCGACGCCAAGGCCGTGTCGACGCTGGTCCGCGGCGTGGCCAAGGAGCACGGCAAGCTCGACATCGTGGTCGCCAACGCCGGGATCATGGAGGACGCGCTCCTCGGCATGATCCGCGAGGAACTGGTCGACACCACGCTGAGCACGAACGTCGCCGGCACGCTGCACACCGTCCAGGCCGCGGCCAGGGCGATGATGCGCAAGAAGACCGGTGCCATCGTGGTGCTGGCTTCGATCGTCGGTGAACACGGAAGCGCTGGTCAGACGGTGTATGCGGCCTCGAAGGCGGCGGTGGCGAACATCGCGCGTTCGGCCGCGAAGGAGCTCGGCCGCTCCGGGATCCGGGTCAACGCGGTGGCGCCCGGCGTCATCGACACCGACCTGACCTCGGGCCTGACCGAGGACGCCAAGGCCGAGAACATCGGCAAGACCCCACTCGGGCGGCTCGGCACGCCTGAGGACGTGGCGAACGCGATCCGGTTCCTCGTCAGTGATGACGCTTCGTTCATCACCGGGCAGGTGCTGGGTATCGATGGAGGATTAGTTCTGTAATGAGGGCGCGACGTGCGGCTGCCTGCGGCCGGCCGAAGGCCCCGCTATCGGGGTGGCAGGGCAGCCGGTCGGTGAATCCGGCGGGTCAACGCACGACAGCCCTGCCGGACCGATCGCGGTCGGATATCGGTCGGAGGATTGAACAGTAATGACCCTTCTGGGTGTGGGTGCGCGACTGATCGACGTCACGAGCGGAAGGACGCTCGAGGGCGAGGAACTCGACACCGAGGTCACCCGCGTGGGTGCCGCGTTGTCGCTGCTGCCGCCGGGCGCGCTGTTCGCGCGGATGTCGGTGGACCTCCCGAGCGTCCTGAACTACCTCGGCGCGTTCGAGGCCGGCCGCGCGATCGCGCTGATCGACCCGGCGCTGGACGCCGACGTCCTGGCGGGGCTCATCGAGCGGTTCCGCCCGGCCGCCGTGCTGTCCGCGCCGGACGCGCCCGCACCCGAGGGATACGGCGTTTCCGACGGGCTGGGGTCTGACTGGGTCCGGAAGTCCGCCGAAGGTGTCGAGCCGCATCCGCAGCTCGCGATCCTGCTGCCGACCAGCGGTTCCACCGGCAACCCGAAGCTGGTCCGGCTTTCGCGTGGCGCGGTGTTCGCCAACGCCGACGCGATCGCCGAGGTGCTCGGCATCGACCGCCACGAGATCGCGCCGACCAGCCTTCCGCTGCACTACAGCTACGGGTTGTCCGTGCTGAACTCGCACCTCGTCCGCGGCGCGACCGTGGTCATCGAGCCCTCGGGCGTGCTCGGGCGCGGGTTCTGGGACGCGGTCAACGAGCACAAGGTCACCTCGCTCGCGGGCGTGCCGTACCACTACGAGATGCTGCGGCGCCTCAAGTTCGACCCGGCGAAGTACCCGACGCTGCGCACGCTGACCCAGGCGGGCGGCAAGCTCCGCGACGACCTCGTCGCCCAGTTCAACGACAAGATCCGCGAGGTCGGCGGGCGGATGTTCGTCATGTACGGGCAGACCGAGGCCGCCCCGCGGATGACCACCGTCCCGGCGGAACGGCTCGCGGAGAAGCTCGGTTCAGCCGGGCCCGCGCTGCCCGGCGGCTCGTTCGCGATCCGGCGCGAGGACGGTTCCGAGACGACGCATCCGAAGATCGTCGGCGAGGTCGTCTACCACGGGCCCAACGTGATGATGGGCTACGCCGAGGACGAGGCCGGGCTGGCCGCGGGCGACGAATACGGCGGCGTGCTGGCCACCGGCGACCTCGGCTACCTCGACGAGGACGGGTTCCTCTACATCACCGGACGGCTCAAGCGGATCGGCAAGGTCTTCGGCAACCGCGTCAGCCTGGATGATCTCGAGCACGCCGTGCGTTCGGCTTCGGTGGGGATCGACGTCGTGGCCGCCGTCCCGGCCGGGGACAAGGTCGTCCTGTTCGCCGAAGGTGCCGACAAGGACATCTGCAAGGACGCCGCGAAGGCGTTGTCCGAGCGGCTCCACCTGCACACCAGCGGGTTCGACGTCCGCCCGATCGACACCGTGCCGCTGCTGGCCAGCGGCAAGATCGACTACCGGTCGCTGGAGGCCCAGGTATGAGTGTGTTCACGCTTTCGCAGGCTGAGCGCGAGAAGCACTTGCTTCCGCAGCTCGCCGAACTGACCGCGCATCACCGCGAGAACTCCGAGGGGTACGAGCGCATCCTCTCGTCGCTCGGCATCGCGCGGGACGCGGAGTTCGCTTCCATCGCGGACCTGCCGTGGCTGCCGGTGCGGATGTTCAAGACGCACGACCTGCGCAGCATCCCCGAGTCCGAGATCTTCAAGACGCTGACCTCGTCGGGCACCACCGGCGCGGGCGCGTCGCGGATCTACCTGGACAAGGCCGCCGCGGGTGCGCAGACCAAGCAGCTCGGCGCCACGTTGCAGGAGGTCCTCGGCAACGAGCGGCTGCCGATGCTGATGGTCGACACCATCGGCATCATCAAGAACCGCCGTTCGTTCTCCGCGCGCGGCGCGGGCGTGCTGGGCATGGCGAACTTCGGCCGCAAGCACACCTACGTGCTCGACGAGAACGACCAGCCGGACGTCGAGGCGGTCAAGACATTCCTGGCGACGTACGGCGACAAGCCTTTCCTGATCTTCGGCTTCACCTTCATGGTGTGGCAGTACCTCTACGAGGTCGCCCGCGAGCACAAGCTGGACCTCTCCAACGGGATCCTGATCCACTCCGGCGGCTGGAAGAAGCTGATCGACCGCGCGGTGGACAACACCGAGTTCCGCCGCCGGTTCAAAGAGGACACCGGGCTCACCCGGATCCACAACTACTACGGGATGATCGAGCAGATCGGCACCGTGTTCCTCGAAGGCCCGTCCGGGAACTCGTTGTACTGCCCCGATTTCGCCGACGTCGTGATCCGGAACCCGGAGACCTGGGAAGAGCAGCCGGTCGGCGAACCCGGCGTGATCGAGGTCGTCAGCACGCTGCCGCATTCGTATCCGGGGCACGTCCTGCTCACCGAGGACCTCGGTGTCTACAACGGAATCGACGACGGCGACTGGCCGGGCAAGCACTTCTCGGTCATGGGCAGGCTGCCCAAGGCCGAGGCCCGCGGCTGCTCGGACACCTTCCAGGGAGCGGCGGCATGAGCCTGAACCAGCGTTTTCCGCTCGCGGACGCGATCGAGGTCGACAAGCTCGTCGAAGAGCTGCGTGCCGAGCCCGTCGGCGGACGGCTGCGCGTGGGCGACCCGCGTGTCGTCGAGTTCCTGACGAAGTTCGCGCGCAAGCTGCTCGCCCCCGCGACCGCCCGTCGCTTCCCGGAGCTGGCGTCCCTCGGTTTCTTCCTGCGCAAGGGAGAGATCGCCAAAGCACTATCCACTTTGGAAACTTCCGGTGACGCGCTGCGCTTCCCGCGCGGCCTGGTCTTCCACGTGCCGCCGGCCAATGTCGACACGATCTTCGTGTACTCGTGGGCGCTTTCGGCGCTGGCCGGTAACCACAACGTCGTCCGCGTGTCCTCGCGTTCGGCGGGCGCTGCCGAAACGGTGCTGGAGGCGCTGAACGCCGCACTGTCCGAAGTGGACGCAGACACCGCGGCCGCGATCACCGCGACCCAGCGCATGGTCACCTACGACCGCAGCGACGCGATCAGCAGTGCGCTTTCGGTCGCCGCGGACCTGCGGGTGATCTGGGGTGGTGACGCCTCGGTGGCGGCGCTGCGCAAGTACCCGCTCGCGCCGCACGCGCGTGACCTGACCTTCCCGGACCGGTCGTCGTTCGCGGTCGCGTCGGTGCGCGGCTGGCAGAACGCTTCCGAAGCCGAACGCCGGGGCGCGGCCGAGGGCTTCTACAACGACTCGTACTGGTTCGACCAGGCCGCCTGCTCGTCGCCGCGCGCGGTGTTCTGGGTCGGTGACGAAGACGGCGCCCGCGAAGCAGGCCAGGAGTTCCGGCGGCTGCTCGCCGAGGTGCTGGCGACGAAACAGCACGTCACGGAGCCCGCCATGGCCGTGCAGAAGCGGGTCTCTGCGTACGGCGCGGCCGTCGATGGGCTCGTCGACGGCATCGAGTTCCAGGGCAACGGCATCGCGACCCTCGAACTGACCGACCCCGCGATCCTCCCGCGCGAATGGCTCGGCGCGGGCACTTTCGCGAACGCGCGCGTCGACACGCTTTCCGACCTCGTCCCGATCGTGCTCCGCAAAGATCAAACCGTCGGTCAATTCGGCTTCAGCAAAGAAGAATTGACGGAATTCGTGACGGAATTGGCGGGCCGCGGCGTCGACCGGGTCGTTCCGTTCGGCTCGGCCCTGACGTTCTCCGCGATTTGGGACGGCTACGATCTGCTGACCGAGTTCAGCCGCTTGGTGACCGTACAGGCCTGACCTGCGGTGACGAGGTAGCAGCAGAGGAGGTTCAGTGACGACCGTCGAAACGCCCGAAGAGGAGTCTTCGGTTGCTGTAAAACAACCGAAATCCACCAAGGCGAAGATCCTCGACGTCGTCCGCTGGGTCGCCATCCTGCTGGTCGTCGGTTTCGCGGCGAAGACGCTGGTCACCAATTGGGGTGAATTCTGGCGGACCTTGTCCGAGGTCGCGTGGGAATCCTCCACGTTGAGCCTGCTCGCGCTCATCGCCGCGATCATGGTGTCGACCTACGGTTGGCAGGCCATGGTCGACGACCTCGGCAAGCCGATCGGCTACGCCCGCGGCGCGCAGATCTGCCTTGTCGGTTCGCTCGGCAAATACGTGCCGGGTTCGGTGTGGGCGTACCTGCTGCAGATGGAGCTGGGGCGCAAGGCCGGGCTCGCGAGGGCCCGGATCTTCACCGGCTCGCTGATCCAGCTCGGCGTCGGCGTGGTGTCCGCGCTGGTCGTCTCGCTGCTCGCGGCCCCCGCCGTCTTCAGCAACAGCCCGCGGGCACTGTGGCTGTTCGTGCTGATCCCGGTCGGCCTGGCCATGCTGCACCCGCGCGTGCTCACCTGGGGCACGTCGCTGGTGCTGCGGATCCTGCGGCGCCCGCCGCTGGACCACCGGCTGAGCTGGTCGGTCGTCGGGAAGGTCTTCGGCTCGTCGACCGCCGCGTGGGCGCTCCAGGGCGTGCACCTGTGGCTGCTGGCGAACTCCGTCGGCACACCAGGGTTCAGCGGGTTCGTGCTGTGCGTCGGCGCGATGGCCGTCGCGATGACCGTCGGGACGTTCGCGTTCATCCTGCCCAGCGGCGTCGGCGTCCGCGAGGTCGCGCAGGTCGCCGTGCTGACCGCGTCGGGACTCACCGTCGTCCAGGCGACGGCGTTCGCGATCGCCTCCCGGGTGATGTTCACCGTCGCGGACCTGATCACCGCCGGTGGCGCCGCCCTCTCGGCCCGCCTCGTGATCAGCCCCCGCAATTAGTCGACTAATTGCGGCCGTTACGTCTGAGACCGACGCGAGTCGGTAACCCGCAATTAGTCGACTAATTGCGGGGGGTCAGCCGGTAGATCACGGCGTCGGGGTTGCGGTACACCTCGGTCACGAAGTTCAGCCCCTCCAGATCGCGGAGCCCGGCCTGGCGCGGGGCACCGGTCGGGTAGCCGTACTGCCCGAGGATCACCCACCGCACGTTCAGCCGCGCCACCGCCGCCCGCACCTGGGCGTTCGACGGGTACTCGCGGAAGTGCCACTCCAGCAGCCGCGCGTCGGACGGTGACAGCGTCTCGTCGAAATGCCCGGACGTCGTGCGGACGCCGGAGAGCGCGTAGGTCCACACCGTCCCGTCCAGCCGGTCGTTCAGCACGCGCTCGCCGGGTTTCACGAACTCGGCGAGCTTCTCCATCGCGACGACCTCGTCCGGGCTCACCGGCAGCTTGTGCGGATTCACGCCGGGCGTGTTCGCGTAGCCGGGTGCGACCTTCTCCGCATTGGACCGTGCGTAGAAACCGTCGCTCAGGTAGGCCAACGCGCCGAACACCACCACCGCGACGGCGAACGCGGGCACCTTCCGGTGCGCCACGCTGTCCCGGAGCCACGCCTGCGTCTCGGCGAGACCGTGCGCCGCGATGATCGCCAGCGGGATCGCCGCCATCGACATGAACCGGTACGGGTCGTTCCACCACGGCCGTGACAGCGCCAGGACGAGCGGCTGCTCGGACGACGTCACCGCGATGTAGGCGAGCCCGGTGACCAGCGCCGTGACGCCGATCCAGCGCAGCCCGCCCAACCGCGAGAAGAAGATGAAGCCCAGCAGCAACGCGGCCGACAGCCAGACCTGCGGATACGGCTCGTGGTGCTGGAAGCCCAGCAGCGCGCCGAGCGCCGTCGTCGCCCGCCATTCGACCGGCCAGCTGCGGTAGGGCACCTCGCCGTTCGCGAGCCCGATCGCGCCGAACAGCTGCAGCCACGCCACGAAGACCGCGAGGACGCCGACGATCGCCAGCGCGCGCAGGTCCCGGCCGAACCGCCGCCACCGTTCGCCCGGCGCGATCCAGCGTTGCAGCAGGAGCGGCCCGGCGAACAGGATCGCGCCGAACAACGCGGACGAATGCACGCACAGCAGCCCGACAGCGGCGGCCAGCAGCACGAAGCCGGTGTCGGGCGCGGGCCGGTCGAGGTACCGCTTCACCGCGACGGCGGCCAGCGGGGTCAGCGCGAGACCGAGGAGGAACGGGAGCAAAGGTCCCCTGCTCATCGATTCGTACAGGCCCATCACCGGCGCGATGGAGACGAGGGCGACCGCGCCCGCGAACACCGCGCGCCCCCGGAACACGCGCACCATCGTGACCAGCGACAACGCCAGCAGCGCGGGCAGCAGCGCGGTGTTCACGTCCAGCGTCAGCGGGATGGTCGCCGGGCTGAGCAGGTACACGACCGAAGCGAGCAGGTGGTACGCGTTGGGGTAGAACACCGGCGCCGCGTCGCCGTACCAGTTGACCTCGCCGGTGCCGAACAGGCCGCCGTTCCCGGTTTCGGCGATCTGCCGGACACCGTTGGCGTGATAGACGGCGTCGAACCCCTGCGGGATGGCGTCCAGCCTGCCCATCCCGCGCACCACCGCGTACATCCCGACGGCGGCCGCGAGCAGCAGGCACGCCCCGACGGCGAGGTGCCCGGAGCGTCCCCACAGTGGCTCCTCCGGCGCGGGCGGCCACCGGCGCAGCGTGAGCCGCCGCAGACCGAACGCGACTCCGGCGAACAAGGCCGTCGCCACCGCGTACGTCACCGGGTCGAACGGGAGCCCGAGCGCCGCCGCCCACGGCCCGGCCAGGCCACCGATGGCGTAACTCAGCAACGGCGTCATCCCCGCGAGCACCCAGCCGCGAAGGCCGGCGGCGAGCCCGGTGAGCAGACCGGGGAGGCCGATGACGAGCAGCGCGACGTACAGCGTGACGACGTCTGCCGACAGGGAGGTTTGGGTGGGCACGGGCTACCTCGGATGGGGGGAATCCGCACAGAACCCCCGAGGTGCGGAACGGAATGGGCAGCCAGATTAACCGCCGGGGGCCGTTACCCGAAGGAGTCACATCCTGCGCGGCGAAAGGGGGGAAGGTTGCCTACTTTGTGCACACTTGCTGGCCCATTCGTGTCAATTGACTGCGCCGAAAGAAACGCACCGGCGTGGTGATCGATACTTGACCGTAGGTTTTCGCACAGCCCGGGAGAGTGGGGATCAGGTGGTGATCGCGCTTGTCGTCGCCTGGTTCCTGGTCGCGATCTTCGTCCTGGCGGCCTGGCCGAAGATCGGCGCGGACAAGGCATGGCGCGCCTGCGCGCTGATCTCGACCCTCGTTTTCTCGCTGGTGCACCAGCTGATGTTTTCGACCATCGCGGAGGACGCGTACGTCACCTTCCGCTACGCCCAGAACATCGCCGACGGCAACGGCCCGGTGTTCAACCCCGGCGAGCGGATCGAGGGCTACGCGAATTTCCTCTGGATGATCGTGATCGCGTTGCCGAAGGCCGCTTTCGGTGCCGACATCGAGACGTCGGCGATCGTGCTCGGCGTGCTCGCCACGCTCGGCGCGGTCCTGCTCGCCCATGTGACGGTGAACCGGGTGGTCGCGCGGGCGGCCGGTGAGGCGCGCCCGGCCTACGGCGTGGCCGCCGCGGTGCTGGTCGCGGGCGCCGGAGGGCTCGCGGCGTACGGCGGATCCGGTACCGAGACGCCGTTGTTCGTGCTGCTCGTGTTCGGTGTCTTCGCCTCGCTCGCGGCCAGGCGGCCGGTGGTCGCGGGGGTGCTCGTCGCCTTCGCGACGATGACGCGCCCGGCGGGGTTCCTGTTCGCGGTACTGGTCGGGATCTGGCTGGTCATCGCGGCCCTGCGCGGCCGCTACACCTGGTGGTCACCGGTGGGATGGCTGCTCGGCGGGCTCGTCTTCGCGGCGCCGTGGACGGCCTGGCGGGTGACCTACTACGACCATGTCCTGCCGGCTTCGGTCGTCATCCCCTTCGACCTCGAGCTGCCCGCCCGGATCGACGCCGGGTGGCGGTATCTGTCGGGTTTCTCGCTGGTCCACCAGGGATTCCTGCTGCTCGGCCTGATCTCGGCGGTGGCCCTGCTGCTGCGCCGCACCGGCCGGACGCCGCACGAGGCCGAAGCCAGGTCGCTGACCTGGCTGATGCTGGCCACCGCCGTCGCGCTCACCGGTTTCGTCGTGTTCTTCGGTGGCGACGCCGGGCCCGCCTGGCGACTGCTCGCGCCGATCCCGCCGCTGCTGTCGGTGGCGGCCGTCTCGGTCTACGGCCTGCTCGTCGCGAACGCGAAGCCGAGCCCCCGGCCGCGTCCGCCGGTCCAGCGGCTGATGCCCGCCGCCGCGGTGGCGTTGTCCGGGCTCGCGGTGCTGGTGTCGGTGTTCAGCCCGGAGATGCTGGCCCGCGTGCGTGCCTGGCACGATCACGGCGCGCAGATGGAGGAGATCGGTCGCTGGCTCGACGCCTACCTCCCGCCCGGTTCGGTCGTGAGCACCTCCGCGCCCGGCGTGCTGTCGTATCACGCCGGGACGCGACTGCAGATCGTCGGCGTCCGTGGCCAGACCGAGGAAACGGGCGAGGCCGTCGTCTTCCGGCGGCATCCGACGATCGCCGTCGTCACCGACAGCGGCTACTCGGCGAAGCAGACCTGCGTCATCGACCCGGCGTACGCGTCCAGGTACCGCGTCTCGACCTTCGCGCGTGTAGGAACCTCATCGTGGATCACGGTGTTCCCGCGAGCGGACGTCGAGCGCGCGGTCACGTCGGCCCTCGACCGCTCGCCCGATTTCCGCCACGTACCGTGCCCTTCGTGAGTGTCGTTTCCCCCAGCAGACCGGCCGCGCCTGAGACGTCCTCGCGCCTGATGGGCCTCGGTGTGTTCGCCGCCGCGCTCACCGTGCTCCTGGTTCGTTTCCTCGTGCCGCGGCCGGTCGCGATGTCCGACAACGGTGACGGCTTCCGCGTGCTGTGCGGCGCGGGCATCCCGTGGAAGGGCAAGCCGGAGGGATTCGTCCACCTCGCCTACACCGTCCCGGCCGGCGAATGCGACGCCACCTATCTCCTGACCCAGAGCTGGTTCGCGCGGATCGCGCGGTCGATCGGCGGGCTGCTCGGCCTCGAATCGACGCTCAGCCTGGTCGTCCTCGGCGTGCTCACCAGCGTTCTCGCCGCCGCGGCGGTCGCGCTGATCGTCGTCGGGCTGCCGTACTCGCGCCGCGTCCGCGGTTTCGCGGCCGCGGGGCTGCTGCTGGTCGTCGCGGACTCCGCGTTCTTCGGCTACTTCGCCTCGGTGCTCGGCGAAGGTGCCGCCTTCCTCGGTCTCCTGCTCGCCGTCGGGGGCTTGCTGCTCGCCGCGCGGCCCGGCTGGTGGCGCTACGCGGGCCTTGCCGTGCTGCTCTTCGGCGGCCTGATCGCGGTCAACGCGAAGGTCCAGACGCTGATGATCCTGCCGTTGCTCGCGCTCGCCGCGCTGCTCGTCCGTCCTGCGGGCGTCCGCGGTCTGAAGCGCTGGCTTCCCGTGGTGTTCGTCATCGGCGCGCTCGCCGGCGGCACGGCCTACGCGCAGCAGACCGTCGAACCGGCGAAGCTGCCCGATGGCTCGCTCGCCGCGCGGCCGGGCGACGATTCACGTGAGATCAACATGTTCAACACGATCTTCCTGACCATTGTGGACGGTCGGCACGACACCGGGGCCGACCTCGCCGCGCTGGGGCTGCCCGCCTCGTTCGGCCAGTACGCGGGCAACGGCTGGTGGCATCCGAACCCCGCGACGCAGGACCCCGAGTACCCGAAGTACCGCGAACAGATCAGCAGACGCAACGTCGTCGAGTACCTCGCGACGCACCCTTGGCGCACCGTCGAGATCCTGGACCGCGCGGCGGGCGATCTGCTGACCGCGAGGCCGCCCTACCTCGGCAGCTTCGACCGGTCGGCGGGCTTCGCCCCGGAAACCCAGGAATACCGCGTCCCGATCGTTTCGACCGCGACGAAACTGCTGGCACCGCTGGGTTTCTTCGCCCTGCTGCCGATATGGGCGCTGATCGCCTGGCGTGGCTGGAAGACCCGGCGCGCCGCGCTGGGGGTGGTGCTGGGCTTCCTGCTCGCCGTCGCCGCCGGGCAGTTCGTGCTTGCCGCGCTGGGCGACGGCTTGGAAAACGTCAAGCACCAGGTGATCGCGCTGTACTGCACGGTGCTCGGCGTCGCACTCGCGTTGGTGACCTTCGCGCGCTCGGAGTGATGTGACCTACGCGACCGTAGGTTGGTTACCCTACGGTAGCGTAACCTGAACGAATGGCTGAGCTCGTTTACCCGCCCGTCATCATGGCGGCGAAGTTGATGTTCCGGGTGCTGGACAACCGCATCCGGGTGGAGGGGACCGAGCACATCCCGTCGACGGGCGGGGCGGTCATCGCCTGCAACCACGTGAGCTACCTCGACTTCATCTTCTGCGGGCTCGGCGCGCAGCCCGCGAAACGCCTGGTCAGGTTCATGGCGAAGAAGGAGATCTTCAGCAACCGCATCGCCGGACCGCTCATGCGCGGTATGCACCACATCTCCGTCGATCGCGGCGCCGGTCTCGCGTCGTACCGCGAAGCCGTCGAGCGCCTGAAGGCCGGCGAGGTCGTCGGTGTGTTCCCCGAGGCGACGATCAGCCGGTCGTTCACCGTGAAGGACATCAAATCCGGCGCGGTCCGGATGGCCGCCGAGGCGGGTGTCCCGGTCGTGCCGATGGCGCTGTGGGGCACGCAGCGGCTGTGGACCAAGGGCCGCCCGAAGGACCTCACCAAACGCCACGTCCCGATCTCGATCCTCGTCGGCGAGCCGATGCACCCGAAGGCGGACGAGGACGCCGAAGTCCTCTCGAAGGACCTTCGCGTGCGGATGTCGGCGCTCGTGGACCGCGTCCAGGCCGGCTACCCGGAGAAGCCGTCGTCCGACGACGAGCGCTGGTGGCTGCCGGCACACCTCGGCGGCACCGCTCCGACGCCTGAAGAAGCCGCGAAGCTCGACCGCGAAGGCCGCTAACCCGCGTCTATGGACAGGTACGCCGACGGTCGCAACACGGCTTGGCGATTGACCGGTTTTTCGAAGCGGACCGAGTTCCTGGAGACCGAGTTCTCGATCACTCGTGAGCAGATGATCGAGATCCGTCCCCTCTTCGACGTGGGCGACGATCACTGGATGGCCCTCGGCTACGAGGTCACGCCCGCTGTCTGGCCGGACATCGAGCGGGTGCTGCGATGTGGCCCGCCGGACCCCGGCCTCGACTACTTCGTCGAGGGATACGCCACGGACCGCTAGAACCAGCGTTCGAGCACCTGCGCGACGCCGTCCTCGGAGTTCGGCGCGGTCACCTCGTCGGCGGCGTCGAGGGCGTAGCGGTGCCCGTTGGCCATCGCGACGCCGTGCCCGGCCCAGCCGAGCATCTCGACGTCGTTCGGCATGTCCCCGAACGCGATCACCCGCTCGGCCGGGACGTCCAGCCGCTCGGCGACCTCGGCCAGGCCGGTCGCCTTCGTGATGCCGTGCGCGGCGATCTCGATCAGGCCGGTGTTGGTCGAGTAGGTGATGTCGACCGAGCCGTCGAGCACCTCGCGTGCCGCCCGCGCCATCTCGTCGGAGTTCATCCCGCGCCTGCTGATCAGCAGTTTGATCGCCGGATGGCCGAGCACCTCGGCCCGCGGTGCCTCCGTGCCCTCGTGGTTGCCCCACGGGTTGTGGTAGTCCGGCTCGATCACGAAGTTGCGCATCTCCGGGTCGAGCGCGGACTCGCCGACCCGCTCCGCGGCGAACCGGCAGCCGGGCAGAGCGTGATCAAGAGCACTCACCGTGTCGTGCAGCAGCTGAGGTTCGAGCAGGCCGTGGACCGCCACGATCCGGTCCGTCCCGATCTCGTACAACACCGCGCCGTTCGCGCACACCGCGTACCCGGTCAGGCCCAGCGGGTTCGCGATCGGGGCGATCCAGCGCGGCGGGCGGCCGCTGGCCAGCACGAACGGCACTCCGGCTTCGGCGACGCGCCGGACGACGTCGATCGTGCGTTCGGACAGGACCTCCAGCGGGCCGAGCAGGGTTCCGTCGACGTCGGAGGCGATCAAGAGGGGCTTTTCCACCGGCACATCATCCCCGATGATCCGCCCATCGGGCGAAGTGTCGGTCTGGACCAGTACCTTCCCGGGTGTGCGCGTAGGCATCGTGATCCTTCCGGAAGATCGTTGGTGGGCGGCCGAGCCGAAATGGCGGGCCGCCGAGGAATACGGCTTCGACCACGCTTGGACGTACGACCACCTCGGCTGGCGGACCCTCGTCGACGGCCCGTGGTTCAGTGCGATGCCAACGTTGACGGCGGCCGCGATGGTGACGTCGCGGATCAGACTGGGCACCTTCGTCGCCTCACCGGTCGCGCGGCATCCCGTGCCGTTCACCCGCGAGCTGACCACCCTCGACGACATCTCCGACGGCCGCTTCATCCTCGGCGTGGGCGCCGGCGTCACGAACACCAGCTACGACGCCGTCGTCCTCGACGGCCCCGAGCTGTCGGTCAAACAGCGCACGGATCGTTTCGCCGAGTTCGTCGAAGCGCTCGACGGGCTGCTGATGACAGACGGCTTCGACTTCGACGGCGAGTACTACCGGGCCAAGGGCGCGCGGAACCAGCCCGGCTGCGTGCAGCGGCCGCGCTTGCCGTTCCTGGTGGCCGCGAACGGTCCGCGCACGATGACGCTCGCCGCGCGGTTCGGCGCGGGCTGGGCCACGACGGGTGGCAAAGCGGACACCCAGGACGAGTGGTGGAAGGGCGTCGCGGAGCTCGTGAAGACCTTCGACGAGCGGCTCGACGTCGTGGGCAGGGACAAGGCGGGCGTGCAGCGGTTCCTGAGCCTCGACTCGGCGCCGGTCTTCTCGCTCTCCAGCGCGGGCGCGTTCGCCGACGCCGCCGGGCGGGCCGGGGAGCTGGGCTTCACCGACATCGTCACCCACTGGCCGAGGTCCGGGGACTACTACGTCGGCCGTGAGTCGACCCTCGAAGAGGTCGCGAGCGACGTACTCCCGGTACTCCAGGGAAGAAGTTCTTAGGCCGATCGGGTGACATCGGCGGGCCGGGTAAACCGGTTCCGCCCAGTGGTCGTCTGACAGACGAGTACAGCGAGTGGGTGTGGCCGACGACGGCTGCCCCTCATGGGTCACCCCGGGGGTGAATGGGGGACCGAGGCTCGGGGGGGGGGGGGGGGGGGGGGGGGCCCCCCGCCCCCGCCGGGGGGGGGGGGGGGGGGGCCCGGCCGACTGGGGGGGGGGGGGTGAAAGAGAGGCCCGGGGGGGGGGTGGGGGTGAG